>JAKQPS010000190.1 GCA_029564595.1 bacterium
CCCGGATTCGTCAATAGAACCCTAGAATCAGGAAGAATCAGCCGTATGTTTTGGCATGGTATTCACCTCGTAGATTTCTAATGCGCGGCAATAGGAAGTGAAAAAGAATCTAGAAACAACAGGGAATTCTCTATCCACTCCTTCAGCTTGGAGCGGGCGTTGATGCGAAGGACGAGATGTCCGCTCTCGAAGCCGAGCCAGCCGCCGCAGATGAAGTTCTTGATGCGCATGGTCATGAGTCTGGAGGCGGACGCCGCCTTGTCCATGACGGTGGAGCGGAACCATTCGGTGATGTTGAAGGCCATTGCGACCATCCAGAGGGTGGCTTCGGTGGCGTGGAATTTATTCATGGCGAACCCGCGCATGAAGAAATCGTCTTTCCATTCCTTGATCCTGTTTTCTACGTCGGCCCGCTTGTTGTAATGTCGCCACACCTCAACAGCGCCGTCCTGTCTTGTGGTCACGAGCATCTGGTGGCGATATGCGTGACATTCCGGGAACAGCCGTCCCTGCGCCTTCGGGCGCTCTTCAAGCTTCTGGCGCACGGCCACAACACGACGGGCTTTCTTCCAGTCGGCCGCGCGGTAATCGGTCTCTCCGATCTCTATTCCCGCCGCTATCTCCGCCCAGTCCGTTATGCCCAGAACGGCTTCTCTGACCACCGCGTTGGCTCTTGCCACAATCGTGTAGGGAATGCGCGCGCGCTCAAGGAAATCGAACACTTTGCCGCTGAAGAATCCGCTGTCGGCCCGCACATCGGCGATGTTCAGCCACCGCGGTTTGTTGTTCAGGGTTTCTCGTATGAAATCCACGGCGCGGCTGGCGCTCACCGTGTCTCCGCCGCGAAGCCACAAGTGCAACACCCATTTTGCGCCTGCCGCCACGGCGAAGATCGGATGATGGCTCGGACGCCCCGGCTTGCGCGGGTTGTAGCCCTTCTTGGAGCCTTCCTGTCCGCCGTAACGCTCGAACACGCTGCTGTCCAAGTCCAGCGTTTCGCCGCCCGCGCTGAAGCGATCCCTTGCCCGCTCCATCATCCGCCGGTTCCACTCCGGCATCAGCACGCTTACATGCTTGAGGTTAAATTTGCGGAAAAACCGCAGCAGGCTCGACGCGCTGGGGACGCGCGCCAAGGCGAACATCGCCCGCACAGGCGCGTCGTGCCGCAACAGATCCACGTGCGCCACACGGTTTGCGCCCATGTAGATTGCCGCCATGAACGACACGATCAGTTCCCACGGCTTGTAGCCCCGGTTGGAACCCGGCTCAAACGCTCCAAAAATCTCTTCGGCCACTTTCGCAACGCCGATCTTCGCAAACCATTTGCTCATCACCACAAGCCCGCCCCACCCGGTGATCGGCTTGTCGGTAAATCTCACCCGAAGGTTGACTCCGCCTTCGCTTTTGACATACTTTTTACTGGGCATCTTTTTGTTCCTCCGTTCCGATAGTTCTTGTTTCTGAACAACTCAAATTCTATCGGTCTTTCTGGAACATCTAGATGCCTTTTCTATTTTTCTATTGGCGAATCCGGGTTCAATGCTCATACGATGCCCGAAAGGTGGAAGCGGCGAAGCGGCTATCCGCAGAAATCAAGCTGACCACTCCGCCCGGAACATTCGTGTGTTCCGGCCAACCGATTTCAGAAAAGATAGAATTCATATTGGAAGACAAGGGAAAGCTGCTTGAAAAACTTTTCAGGGCGGGGCCGAAGATAGATGTGAAGAATCTCGAAGTGGCGCCGTCCGCGAGTTCGGACAAGTCAGACAAAGAAGGTTTTTACATTAAGTTCGATTTCACGACGACTCCGGCGGGAATGAAGCCTGAATACACGAAAGACGGGCTGAGTTTCAAGATGAAATATTGGTCCGCAAAGATGTCCGGCAAATTCGCCACGAACGAAGCCGACTATTTCGACGCCCTGAAGTTAGAGGGCGCGTGGGTGGCGGAGAGATCAAGCTGGGGCGAGGGGAACTTGCTCGCGGACCGCTCATTCTCGGTGTACGCGCGGCCTGAGACTACATCGGACGGGGATGACACGGATTTCAACTGCGGTTTGAGGTTGGCGGGAGTTCCCCGCGTCGCAATCCGTACCGGCAACCGAATGAACTTCCAGCCGCATCCATACACGCAACTCAGTTTCGAGTCAGTCAATCCCGTGAAGCGCAAGGCAGGCGACGAGCCGGAGGCGTACGGACGCGTCTCCGGCGCTCTGCGTTGGGATATTTATCTGACCAACGACTCTCTTCTTTCGTTCGACGGCAGATTGGATCGAAACTTTGGCGCGGGCGAAGCGCCGCGTTGGACCCGTCTGGTCGATTTGAAAGTGATGATCGCGGAGGACATCGCGGATAGCGCGGGAGGGACTAAACGGAAGTGGACGCCATTTATCAAGTACACTGTCGGCAAGGACGGCCCCAAGAGCGAGTTTATTCAAAAGACCATGCTCGGAGTCTTATTCGGCATTTCTGACACTGGCAAAACGACGCCTGCAAAGCCCGAATCGGATTCGAAATAGAAGCGGTCGCGGCAAAACAATATAAAGTCGCCCGCGTCCGAATCCGCGCGCCGGATTCGGGTCGCGGCCGCCGCGCGTTTTTTAGGCGGGAAGAGCCGTCAGTATGCGATTCCCGGTTTTTTTCTTTTCGGTTTTTGTTTTTCCGGCAGAGGCAGCAGGCTGGTGCAGTTGTGGTAAAGCTCGAAGAGGAAGGCCACGCGCTTGATATCGGAAGAGAAACAACGCTTCTGGCGGTCGCTGTTTTGAGCGGCGATGTAAGCGGCGTCCACGGCGCGGTCGAGAGCTTTGTGAGCGCGAAGAAGTCCGGCGGGCATTGAAAGCGGATCGTAGAGGTCGGCCAGAGACGCGTCGGGATAAGCGGCGCGCGCGTCCAGCACGCCCTTCGCCGCTGATTCGATTTTCAGCTTTAGCTTATTATCAACTTTGCGGGGCCATGGATAGTTATTGTAGACGATATCCTTTGAGTATCTGTAATCGCTTTTAAGTCTGCCGCAGACTTGCCGAACCCAAGCCATGTGCATTGCGGAAGTGAGTATGCCGAAATGATAGAGGGTGGCGTTCGGAACGACTTTTACCAGATTGCTTGCCAGAACCGATGGCCGCATGAAGCCCATTGGAATATAAATCCGCCGCTCGGAAGATACTTCCGGAATCAATAAATACGTTGATTTTGGAATATTTTCGACATGAAAATGTGTTGGCATCTCTGCCAGTTGCCGGGTTTGCTGGCTTTTGCTGGCCAGCCTGAATTTGCGCACTGCATTGACTCTCTTCATGACTTCCGGCATTTTTCTCAGTTCTTCCGGAGGGCATTCGCCCAGCCAAAGACACCAGCGTTCGTATCTATTTATGAACTCGTCCGAACCGACCCATTTGCGGAACCATTTTCTGGCAGCCGGTTCTCTTTTAAGGAAATCTTTCCTTTCTTCCGGCGTGAACAAGTAGTATCCGCCGTCAATAGGTTTGTTTCCGATGCCGATTGAGGGGACATTGCAGAGAGGGGAGTCTCGCCGAGAGATGACGAGGTCGTGAGCGTCCACGAGGTAGGGATTGATGTTGGAGGCCGCAAAGGGGCGGGGGCCGCCGTTCGAGTTCTCGTAGTCGAAAATGATTTTGTTGTCTGAGTCGTGAAGGGCGAAGCCGATTATGACGCAGTGGACGGCGGCGTTTCCTCGCGCTTCGTTGCTCCACCTGAAAGTCCGGTGAGCGAAATGAATCTTGACGCCGAGGTTGAGAAGGGGGGGCCAGAGAGAGCCTACCTGTTCTCCCTGCGTTATGGAATTAGTGGAAACGAAAGCGATTTTGACGCGGGACGCCGGAGTCGCGGACGAGCCGGGAGCAAACCCCAACAAGCCGTTAAGACTTTCGTCGCCCTTCACGTACAGCGCGGCTTTCATATACCATGCGGACACATAATCCAGAGCGCCGGAGTTTTTGACGCCTGAAAAAACGCCGGCCATATCTTCGCGTTGGTCGTTGTTCTGGTATTTTGAACCCACGAAAGGCGGATTGCCCATGATATAGTCGACGTAGTCGGAGTTAATCACGTCGTTCCAGTCCATGCGGAGAGCGTTGCCGCAACATATTGTCGGCGAGCAGGTCAGGGGCAGCCTTCGGAAATACTGACCGAACTCCTCTGAGATTTTCATGTTCATCTGATGGTCGGTGAGCCAGAGAGCGACTTGCGCGACCTGCGCCGGGAACTCCTCTATCTCAATGCCGTAGAACTGGTTGACGTTCACTTGGACGAGTTGAAAGATGTCGAGGAGGCGCTGGGCCGAGTTTCGCGACGCCCGCAGAATTTCCAGTTCCAGAAGGCGCAGTTCCCTGTACGCGATAACAAGGAAGTTTCCGCAGCCGCAGGCCGGGTCGAAGAATTTTAGGCGGGCGATTTTTTTGTGAAGTTCGAATAGTTTGTTTACGCTGCGCTTGGCGGAGCGGAACTCGCGCCACAGGTCGTCGAGGAAAAGAGGTCGGATCAACTTAAGGATGTTTTCCTCGCTTGTGTAGTGCGCGCCCAGATTCCGCCGCCGCACGGAGCCTTCCTCGTCCATGACGCATTGGAAAAGCGCCCCGAAGATGGCTGGCGATATTCGGCCCCAGTCAAGCGCGCAACAGTCGAGAAGAAGCTCGCGCATCCCGCGGTCGCAGTTTGCTATTATCAGGCTCTCCTCGAACAGCTTTCCGTTCACGTATGGGAAAGCGGCAATCGTTTCGTCCAGACTCTTCTGTCTTTGATCCGACGGAGTGTTCAAAGTCTGGAAGAGAAGCGAGAGTTGTGGGCCGAGGTCAGAGCCGTCCTCGCGGGTGCGGTTCATCAGGAAGTCCTTGAACGCGCCTTTCTGGTCGAAGAGGGTGGTGTCTTCGGCGAACAGGCAGAACAAAAGGCGGACGAGGAGGATTTCAAGCGTGCGGCCCTGATAGCCGGAGGCGCGAAAACGGTCGTGAAGCTTTCCCATTCGCTCCGCGGCTTTGATGTTGACCGGGTCCTGCGCAGTCACTTTTTGCGTGGTGTAGCCCGAAATAAAGCCGAACAGTCCGATATGCTTGTAAAGGTCTTTCAGGCTGAATTCGTTGGTTTCACCGTTTTCCAAGTCGTAGAGCCTGAATCTAGCGAAGTCGGAGACGACCACGAATCTCGGAAGATCGCGTTCAGGAAGGCCTTCGAAGTAACCGAGGGCTTGAGCGTAAGCGGAATCGAGGTCGCGACCGAGGGATTTATGCTCGGCTATCAAGGTTCCGCGCCATAGAAGGTCTATGAAGCCGCCGCGCGCTCCGCTCTGTTCGAACCTCAGGCGCGCTCGCCTGACAGGCTCCTCGAAAGACGCCACTCTGCGGCGCGACACGCCGAAGATATTGAAAAATTCATTCCAGAATGTTTGCGCTTCTGCTTTTTCCGCGCGCTCGCCCTCCCACTCGCGGGAGAAAGCTATGGCTCTGTCCTTGATTTCGTTGAGGCTCAGCGGCGTCGGCATTTCCAAACATTATTATATGAGTGAAAAAAAAGCAAGAAGTCGGCGCGGCGCGAGCGTGATTTGCGGAGTGGACGGAGTTGGAGTTAGAATTGTAGCGGGTTTCACGAGGTTGCGTTCGCGGCGATCTTTAATTGGGGAGTCCTATGAAGGTTGTTTTTCTGCAGGACAACGGGATCAACGAGTCTCTGGCGGTGACGGACGTGTCCGGCCTGCTCAAGAGCCGGGGGCACGAAACGGAACTGTTCTTCAAGAAGAACGAGAGGCGTTTCGCGCGCAAGGTGGCCGAAAGCGGGGCGGGGCTGATAGTGGTTCCGATGGACATCTGGGGGGAGCGGGTGGCCCTGTCCATAGCGGCGGAGGCGAAAGAAGCGACGGACGCCCCGATAGTTTTCTGCGGCACGTACCCGATGCTTTTTCCGGAAATCATCAACGACCCTCAAGTGGACATAGTGGCAAGGGGCGAATCGGAGTTTCCCATACTTGATCTCGCCGACAAGCTGGAGCGGGGAGAGGACTATTATGACACGCCGAACCTGACGGTGAAGAAGGACGGCGAGGTTGTGATCAATGAGATGAGGCCGCTCATTCAGGATTTAGAAGAGCTTCCTCTGCCCGACAGGGGGCTGTACTTCAAGTATCGGTTTATGAAGATAATCAGCGTCAAAAGGTTCACAAGCGGGAGGGGATGTCCCAACGCGTGCAGTTTCTGTTACAATGCGAAGTTCAGGGGATTCTTCACTGGCAAGGGCCGCTACCTGCGAAGGAAGTCCGTGTCGAGGATAATGGAAGAGATCGAGGAGATGAAGAGGCTGGCTCCGATGCGGAGCATCCATTTCTCCGACGACATATTCACGCACGACAAGCCATGGGTGATGGAGTTCAGCAGGGAATACGCCAAGAGGTTCCGCGAGATTCCGTTCACCTGCAACACGACGGTGCACGACATCGACGACGAGATGGTGGCGGAGATGAAGAGGGCGAACTGCGCGGGGATCGCCATCGGGGTGGAGACGGGAAACGAGCGGCTGCGCATCGACAAGCTCAACAAGCATTATCTTGACAGCCAGATAGTGGACGCCGCCGCCCTAGTGAAAAAACATGGCCTGATTCTGACCGCGTTCAACATGATCGCTCTCCCGTATGAGACGATTGAGAACGCGTTTGAAACCGTCCGCCTGAACAGAGACATAAAGGCGGACAATATCCGCGTGACTTTCCTGTCGCCGATTCCCCGCACGCAGATGGTGGAGGAGGCGATCAAGGACGGTTTGCTGAACGTCAATTACGAGAAGACGGGCATGCGGGTGATGACGCCCGAGATACACACGAAGAGAGACAGGGAGTTCGAAACGCTGTACGCGCTGTTCGACATCGCGGCGGCGTCTCCGGCTCTCGAAAAACTGGTCAGGAAGCTGTTGCGCGTGAAAATTCCGCCGGTCGTTCTTTTCTTCCTTCTCATTCCGAGGATGCTGCGCGAAAAGAAATTCTTTAGAATAAGCCTGATATCGGGAATCCTGTTCTACATGAACACGACCGCCCCGCAATACCGCACTAAAAACTTCAACAATTTTCTTCCGTAAGAAAACTGAAACGCCGAATGCCAGCGGTCAGAAAGAAAGCACGCCGCCGGCGACGGGGATTGCGGTTTCGCCGAGGGCGCGGCGGGCGGCGGCCGCTTTGTCGCGTTTGTCATTGGTCTGACGCTGAGCCTGCATATTTGTTTTGAAAGAAGATTTATCGGACAGCCAAGAAGCGGCTGGCGGGACGACTATGAATAGGGCGGAGTTTTCCGGGAGCGAATCCGGCGGGGCGGATGCGACGCTTGAAACGGGGAATCTTTTTGACAACGCGGATTGCGCTGCGGCTGCGGCTATCGGGTTTTCCGAGATGACGATTAGGGTTTGTTTTTGCGGAGGCGCGGTCTCGGCGGCGAGAGCGGCTTGGACCATGCTCAAGGGGGGGGCCGGGGCGAGTATAGGGGCGAATATCGCGCTCATGCGGAAGACTTGCGCCGCGATGATGGCGGCGGACAGAACGAACAGGGACGCCGAGCGCGCGAAGCTTTTCGGCGACAGAAAGGCGAGCGTGAAGAGAAGGAAAATGGCGAGGTACGCCGCCAGACCCGGAACGACGCCGCGAGCGAGGGCGGGCAGGACTTTGTAAAGCGGGGGCGCGAACTCAAAATTGAAACGCCCTGAAAGGAAACCTGCCACAGGGTTAAGGCTCTCGATGTAATTCGCGTCGGGGTCTTTAATATATTCGCCGAGCTTGTCTCTATCGACGGAATAAAGGGTCAGCCGCATTCCGGAGGCGACCGTGTTCGTGAACGGCAACTCCGGGAAGCGGTCAACGCGCCAAGCCGAGGCGAAGACGATGTTCTTGACATTATATTTTGCGGCGACTTCGGCGACGGAGCTGATATTGCCGTACGGCAAAGGGACAGTGGGCCGGTCGCAGAGGTAGTGGGTCGAGAAGAAAGGGTATGTCATCACGACGTCGCCGGGGGCGGTCGTCTTGCGGATGTGTTCGCAGGTCGCGTTGAGTTCGGCGTAAATGCTTTTGCGGGAGTCGCCCGCCATGCGGGCGGCTCCGAAAACCAGAAGCCCCGCCGATTCCGAGAGTATGAGGAAGGCGATTATCGCGGCGGGGAGCTTTTGGGAAGAAAGCAATGGGCGGGAGGCGAACATGCGCTTGAACTCGGCGAATCCCGCGCCGCAGAGCATGAAAGCGAAAGGCGCGACGCACATGACGTATCTGTCCGAATAGGTAATCATGACGACGTGCATGGCTGTCTGAAACAGGATGACGGCGAGGGCCAGAGAAGTCGCTGGCGACCCTCTGGAAGCTCGGACGCCGAGAACGATAAAGGGGAGGGTCAGAAGACCTAAGGTCTGAAAAATGCCGGGGATGTAAAGGATGTCGGACTGTTTGCCGAAGAGCGCCATTTTTGCGTTGGCGAGCAGAACGGCGGCGAAGTTGGAGGCGAAGGAGCCGGACGGATCCGGCCCGCCGCCGCGATACGCTTCGTAGTTGAACACCACCGCGAACATGCGCGCGTCCTCGAAATGCTCGCGAAGCGTCCCGTCGTAAACCTTTGCCGCGCCGACTATCTGTTCGTTGTATGTTGGAGAGCCGAACACCATCCAGTTTCGGACAAGAAAGGGAAGGACTATCAGGAAGGCGAGGGCGAACATCTTGAGCGAGGCGGTCGAAAACAGGCGGTCTCTCCTGCGGATGGCCATCCATAGAAGCGCGGCGGGGATGAGCGCGACGCTGTTCGGGCGGAACTGGTATGCTAGGCCCATGAGCAGCCCGGCGGCGGCGTATCTTTCTTCATACAGAAATACGGCGAACAGCAGATAGAATATCATCTGCCAGACTTCCGGCAGGCCGGGGTCGGCGAGGTAGTAGAGGCGGAGGAAGGAAGGCAGGAAGAGGGAGAGAAGGGCGGAATGCCAAGCAGGGTCTTCGCCGAAGAGCCGCCTGCCCGCCCAATAGACGGCTAGAGGAAAGATAAAGAGGCCGATCAGCGACGGGGCGAGGAAAGCCCAGTGGGAATCCCCGAAGACGGCTTGGAAGGGCGCGACGAAGAACACATATAGGTTGGCCCTTTGCGAGGCCGGGTGGGGAAGAGGCTGGTCGGGGATGGCGTAAGAGCGCAGCAAGTCTTCTCGAAGGCCTTCGCCGCGAAGGATATTGCGCGCGACGCCCGCGTACTCGAAGGAGTCGCCGTCTGAAATCGGCTCTATGGAATGTAGAAGAATGTTGAAACATACAAAGAGCGCCGAGAGGACGGACAGGGTTTTCCACCTTGAAGCGGAGACGGCGGGTTTAGTTCCCATTTCAGCGAAGCTCCATGAAAATCATTATATCAGGGGAAGCGCCGGGGTCAACACGGAGGCGGGCGCGCGCGGTTCCGCAAACGCGGCCTTGATCGCCTCAGACGGCCGTCGTGATTGAAAAAAGATTTGGGCGGCGGTATCATTTCAGTCAGCGACAGGAAGCCGTCTGATGACAAAAATAATTGTGGGGATAATATACCTAGCGGCGCTGGCGGCGGCGCTCTATTTTGCGGCGGGCGCGCTAGGGGCGCTTGCCGGGAGAGCCGGGGCGGCGCGGGGCCGCATCCTGAGACTCTCCGCCTCGCTTCGAAAGGTCTCCTTGCTCGCGGTCAGGTTCGCGGTGTTCGTCTTCAAGTCGGCGGACATGAAAAGCGCCTCGCAATCCGAAAAGAACAGCGTGTTTTTCAAGACAGGGCGGTTCATCGTTCTGGCGGCGGGGAGGGGAGTTCTGCTCGCGCCCGTCGTGCTGTATTCGCATTTTCCTTCGCCTCTGCCCGGCCTGTCGGTCCTTTCCAAACCGTTGGCGATATTCATAGGGATTTTCTACATAGCCGTCTTCCTAATCTGCTCGATTGTGGACGCTTTTTCCAGCCGCAAAGGAGCGGGAGCGGTTGTCCTGTTCGCGATTTTCTACGCTATATGCGCGCACACGTTGGCGTTGTGGCAGCCGATGTTTTATGTGGCGTGGATGATGTTCAAGTGGTTTTTTCCCGCGCTCGCTATGGTTGTAATCGCGTCCGTTTTCTGGGCGGCGAAGACCGGGAGGCCGATATTGAGCATCGCGGCGCAAGTGGCGGTGGTTCCGTCGTGCGCGGCGTTCGCAGTGGCGGCGTCGATATTCTCGATGGCGGACAAGTGCGCCGCCGGCCCGGAACCTTCTTTTGTTCAATACTACGTCAACTTCTGCGACGAAAGCGCGCAGCTCATACCCGCGAAAAAGATAAAGGAGTCGCTTGGCGGCAAACGCGTCTGGCAGATTCGCGAGAGATACCGCTCGGCGGCAGAGTCCGGCGGCAGGGTTTACATCGGCGCGAGCAATGAAATTTCATTCTCTTACGATTTCGATTCCAGGGAAATAGTCCCGATTGGCTGCGGTTTCTTCTCGTTCCACGAAGACGCGGCGACGGACCGGCTTTTCTTCGCTTGTCCGCAGGACAGGGCGATGCTGGTTTTCGACGGGGAGTCAATGACGCAGAAAAAGGAGTATCGCTACGGACGGTTCGGAGGCCCGTACTGGCTCGAAGCCGACGAGGAATCGCGCTCTCTGTTCGCTGGATTTGGCGAGACCACACACAACAGGGCGATAGTGTACTCGCTCGACGGGCTGGAGGCGAAGAAGCTGGAGCCTATGCGCGAGGGATACGGCGGCTCGATAGTGGAGACCGCAATCTCTCCGGACGGCATAGTGTATTTCATTTACATGTTCAACGGGATTTATATCGGAGCTTACGATATCCGGAGCGAAAGATTGTTGCGAACGCGCGACATGTCGGCATATCCGGTGAGCATACTCTTTCACCCTGAATCGGAGTCGTTGTTCATCGCGTCTCCGTACACGAGCTTGAATGGCGGGGAGATAATCGAGTTGGACCCCGCGACGTTTGAAGACAGAGCGCGGATGAAGACGCCAGTCGGCGCAAGAGATATTGCCGCAGGCTCGGACGGGTTCCTTTATGTCTCGAACTATCTGACGGGGGATATTTACAGAATCGATTGGGCGAAACGGAGGATTGCCGGCTCAGTGAACGTCGGACGGAAAATAAAAAGGATGGAATACGATAGGGAGAGGAACTATCTGACGTTCGCGTCCGAGAGGGGATATGCGCGCGTCGATATTGCGATATGGCAAAACGCGGGCGGGAGCGGGCGGAGATGATGAAAATTGTGAAACGCGCGGCTAGAATCGGCATTTCCAGAAACAGAATCCACATCGCGGCCAAAGTGGTTTTGGCTGTGGCGATAGTGGCGCAACTCGCGCCCGGAAGGTTCAATTTCGGGGAAGAGCACGCGGCTCCGGCGCTGTTTATATTGATATACACCCTTTCGGCGTTGTCGCTTCTGGCGTTGTTGTGGGCAGGTATTCCGGCGGCGGCAGTAACGGCGATAATCGCGGCTGTATCCGCATTGGCAGGGAAAATACTGAAGAAAAAGCCGGGAGTCGCGCTGTCGGCGGTCGGCCGCGCCGCAGTTGCGATTGCGCGATTCTACGCATGGCTTCTTATTCTAGGAGCGGTTTTCACAGGATTTCTCATTGAACCCGAGAAGACGCGGCTCGGCGCATTGAGTTTCCTCGCGGCGCATCTTGCGATCGGAGCGTTTGCGGCAGCCGCAGGCGGCGTGTCGAGGCGCGCGCGAATATTAAAAGTCGCCGGTACGGTCGCTGCCGGAGCGGCCCTTTACGCGGCGCTCTCGCGGTTCGACGCAGGGATATCGTCTGCGGCGCTTTTTGCCGGGTGCGCGGGTTTCATCGCGTGGCGCGCGGCGCGGCGGCGCGATTCGGCGAAAACCGGCGCGACATCCGCGTTCAGGACTTTGGCGGCGTGTTCGCTGCCGATCTGCGCTCTGGTCTGCGCGGCGTTCGCGCTTGAAATTATCAATGCCGGAGACGCGGCAGGCGGCGGGCTTCGCAAGATAAGCGATGCAGGCAGGGTGTACGACGTGAAATATGACGGCGATCTGTCCCGCCTGTATGTGACGTCGAGGGACAAACCGAACGCGCGCTACATCGACGCAGCCACTAGCGCGGAAGTAGTTTCAACGCACGACATTCCGGAGCCGCGCAGAATAGCAGTTTTCCCCGAACACGACAGGGTTCTCATCGGAAGCGTGTACGGCCTAAAAACCCTCTCGCTCAACCTTGCCGAGATGTTCGACGAAAAGATATTCGAGTCTCACACGGTCGATGTCGAGAAGACCGGGCCGGACACGGCGGCGATAGCGCAGGAAATAATCAACAATATAGTTGTGTACGACTTTAACAGCGGCATACGAAAGCATGTGATGCTTCCGATCGGCACGGGTTGGATATATGCGATAGAGAGAAGCGAGGGGCCGGCGGCGTTCTATGCGAGCAACTGGTTTTTTTCGCCGTTTGTTCATCGTGTTGGCGGAAGAAAGCTCAGCAATGTCAAGACGGCATTCAATGGGTTCATGAACGTGGGCATGTGCGCGATGCCGGAGAGGGGCCTTCTGTTTGTGGCGAGGCCGCTTCACAGGAGGGTGGACGCGCTGGACGCGCTTACGCTTGAAAGGAAGGGGTGGATTCCGACCGGGTTCGGTGTTCGGGAGATAGAGTGCGACCGGAAAGCGGGTCTTCTATTCACGCTCGCGCACTTTCAGGGCGACTTGTCGGTTTATGATGTGGATGAGAATAAGGAATTGGCGAAACTGAAAGTTGGGGCTGGGGCGAGGGCGGTTTCGTACGACGAGGCCGGAAAGATATTGTATGTGGGCACAACCACAGGCGTTTACGCGGCGGATTTGAAAGAGACATTGGCGCGCAACGGAGTCGAATAGGCGCGGCGGCTTTGACTTTTTGGAGCGGGCGCGGATATCATAGCGATGTAAGAAGAGAAATCCGGAGGTGACGGCGACATGGCGGAAGGAAAGAAAGCCAAATTGGGCGGCGCGTGCGACGTTGTGATCATAGGAGCCGGAAACGGCGGGCTGGCGGCGGCGCTGGCGTTGGCGGTGAGAGGGGCGAAACCCCTCGTGCTCGAACAACACAACGCTCCCGGCGGGTTCGCCACCAGTTTCGTCAGGGGCAGGTTCGAGTTCGAGGCGGCCCTTCACGAGTTGTCCAGCATCGGCCCGGAGAACAACAAAGGCGGCGTGCGGCGATTCCTCGAAGACGAGGGAGGAGTCGATATTGACTGGGTCCCCATCCCTGAAGCCTACAGGGTTATCCTGACGGACAGCGGGATGGACGCCCGGTTGCCGTTCGGCGAGGCCCCTTTTATCGACGCGATAGAAGAGAAAGTCCCCGGCAGTCGGGAGCCGCTGACGCGCTATTTCGCGCTGTGCCGCGAGGTGAGCGGCGCGCTCGGCTTGCTGGCCAAAACTGCTTCCAATCCCAGCCCGAAACGCATAATAAAAGACCTGAAAAAATTCGTCGCGGAGTCCGCCGATCCTTTCGACGACGCGCGCCGCAACACGTCCAACGTCGTGACGTTCCTCCGCACTCTGCCGAAGACCGTCGACGAAGTGACCCTCAAAATGGGAATACCGCCCAAAGCCGTCGATTTGCTGTATCCGTACTGGTGCTACTTGGGCATCCCGATGAGCCGGATGAACTTCACCATCTGGGCGGCGATGCTTATCGACTACATCGACTACGGGGCGTGGATACCGAGGCTGCGATCTCAGGAAATGTCTTACGCGATAGAGGCGCGCGTCAGAGAGCTTGGCGGAAGGGTGGAGTACAACACTCGCGTGGATCGCGTTCTGGTGGAGCGGGGCAGGGTGAAGGGCGTTGTCACGGCATCCGGCGAGACCATCAAAACGTCGGCGGTGATAGCCAACACTTCTCCGACGCAGCTTTACGGCTCGCTGGTCAGCCCGGCCTCCGAGTCTCCCGCAGCAGCGTTGCGCAACGTCAACTCCCGCAAGCTGGGCGGGGCCGGGTTCGTCGTATACCTCGGACTCGACGTTTCCCCGGTTGAGTTGGGCGTGAACGACTACGGCTATTTCATTTCCAAGACGATGGACACGGACGCGGTGTACGGGTCGATGGAAAAGCTCGACCTTGTCGACATGCAGGCGACCATCTGTCTGAACAACGCCATCCCCGACTGCTCGCCTCCGGGCACGACGATAATCTCGATGACCACGCTCTACAAGCCCGGCGTGTGGGACTCGGTCAAGCCGAAGGAATACGCCGCGCTTAAGAACCGGATCGCGGACGCGATGATAACGCAGTTCGACGACGCGCTCGGGACGGACATCCGCTCGCGGGTGGAGGAGATAGAGGTGGCGACTCCGGCGACGTTCGCGCGGTACGCCCGCTCCTTCAACGGCGGGATTTACGGGTACGAGCTTGACCCGTGGGACTCGATAATCCCGCGCATACTGTCCGAAAAGGACGAATCATACATCAAGGGGCTGGAGGTCGCGGGAGGATTCGCGACAATGGGGCACGGGTTCAGCAGCTCGCTGATATCCGGGCGGTCCGCCGGCCTGAAAACTCTCGCCGGACTGGGAGGATGACGCGATGAGCGAACTGATAAAATTCGACGGACTCAAGGACATGGCCGCGCTGCTGGAGTTGTTGCCGGAACGCAAAAAAAGGATGAAACAGGCGTCCGCGGAGCCGCAGACCGGGGACGCGATGGCCGCTCTGGCCCGCGCGCTGCACCCCGATATTCAACGGCTCGTTATAGCCGATGTTCGCCAAGAAGCCGCGGGCGCGCGTGTGTTCAGGCTCGTTCCCGACAAGGAATCAGGGACTGCCGCGCCCGCCGTTTTCAGGGCGGGCCAATACCTCAGCCTTAAAATCGACATCTCAGGCGTCCGCGTCGCGCGCCCGTACTCGATTTCCTCATCGCCGGCGGACGCAGCCGACGGCGGATTTTACGAGATAACCATACGCAAGAAGGACGGCGGGTTCCTTTCCGAACACGCGTGGAAAGAATGGCGCGTGGGGACGAGAATCGAAGCCTCCGGCCCGGCGGGATTCTTCTGCGTCGAGCCTCTGCGAGACGCGCGGCATATCGTCGGCCTCGCCGGCGGCAGCGGAATCACCCCCTTCCGTTCGATGTTAAAGGACATCGTCGAAACCGGAGCCGACGTTAAATTCACTCTGCTGTACGGCGTGAACAGGCCGGACGAAATTATGTTCAAAAACGACCTTGAATCTTTCGCGGCTCAGGCCCCGGACAGGATAAGCGTCCATTTCGTGTGCTGCGAGCCGGACGCCGCTTGGTGCGGGCCGACCGGGTTCCTCACTGCCGACTCAATCCGCAAACTCGCCGGAGACCCGGCGGGCAAATCCTTTTTTATCTGCGGCCCTCAAGCCATGTACAGCTTCCTCGAAACCGAGTTGAAGCAGTTCGACCTGCCTAAGAGACGGATACGCCGGGAGGTTTTCGGAGAGACCGCCGATGTTTCGGCTCATCCGGATTATCCGGCGGACGCGGCTGGAAAATCTTTCTCGATGACGGTTCACTGCGGGAGCGAGACGACGGTTATTCCGGCGAAAGCAAGCGAATCCGCGCTTGTCGCGCTCGAACGCGCCGGCATAGCGCCGCCTTCCGAATGCAGGTCCGGCGAATGCGGCTTCTGCGCGTCCATCCTAATGAACGGGAAAGTGTTCGTCATCCCGGAGACGGACAGACGCAGGCTTGCCGCGAAAAAATTCGACGTCTTTCACCCTTGCTCCTCGTATCCGGTGTCGGACATCGAGGTAAAAGTCCCTCTGGACAAGGGCTGACGCGGGGCGCTTTGTTGCGATTCGGATACGCGGGGCTGAGCCAGCCGCTCCGGGCTATTTCTCGTACACTTCGATTGACCACTCGTCTATGTCCGCTGACGGATGTTGCTCGTTTTGATGCGTGCTTATGAACGCGTTGAGTTCGTTGTCGGTGTAGTTGTTAAGCCGCGTTTGAAACGTTATCAACGGTTGGGTCAGGAAGTCGAGCGCGGGCGAATCATTGTCGCGTATCGGATAATATCCCGTGACGAAATTGAATTTGATATTTTCGGCGTCGGGGATAAGCCCTGCGGTTCTTAGGATGACTTTTATTGAATTGCCGGAAGCTTCGGCGAGTTCGAAGCGGGGCGAATTGTGGTTGAACACATCCGGCTCTTCGTCAATGTCTTCGGGGACGAAGATAATTTTCTCGGTGAAGACGCCGTCGTACAACCTGATGTAGTATTCCCAGTTTTTCGCGCGGTCGGGTCCGGATAAAATTTCGCGCGGGCCTTCCTCCGATAGCGTCGGGCCGATGTCCAGCGCGATATAATAAAAATAGTCCGATGAAACCGGCGACGCCGTCTTCAGGTTGATCTCTATTACGCGGTATTTCGGAATCGAGGAAAGCGGGGTGGGGGCGTATTTTGAACACCCGGAAATCGCGGCTGCGGCGAGCAGGATTGAAACAAAAGCCGCGCGCATTCCCGATGTTTTTGCCCATTTCAAGTTTTTCATCCCGTCCTCTGTCTTCAGTTCGTTCCCAACTGCCGCGTCTGCGACTGCGTCGTCCAGAACGAGTCGTCAAGGTCGAATCCCCGCTCGCTCTGCGTGAATCCGAGTCTTTTCTGCGGGAACGCGCGGATTATATACTGCAATTGGAATTCCTCGCGCGTCGTGTTGTACTTCATTTCAATTATAGTGCAGCATCTTTCTTTTGTGACGACGACGTCCTTGATAATGCTGTCCGTCATGTTTCTGGACCAGCTTGATTGGACGGCGACCTTCCAGCCGTTGCGGCGGGTCGCCGCCGCCGACAGCGTGGCCGCCCGCATGTCGCCCTTCTCCGTGTCCCACGTCGAGCCGACGTTCAGCAACGTGTTCTTTCTCCTCAACTCCATGCTGATGTCCGAGTAACCCCATCTGTGCGTGTTTAGGTTCCGCGAACTCCGGAGCGTGAAGCGCGTGTTTTGGGTCGCCGACCTGTTCACCAGAATGGTCATGGGCGAATAGCGCGAGCCTTGAGCCGCGCGGTAGTCGTACTGCGTGTTCATCGTCAGAGTCGTTTTGGGCCTGTTGAAAGCGAATTCGCCGCGCAACCTTGAGCTTTCCCTGTTCACAACGTTGCGGTTCGGCCATCCGCCGGAGTCTTTGTTGGTGGAGAAATTGAACTTCAGCGCGGAGGTGTTCGGCCCTGACTTTTGCAGGTAGTACGACATGTCGGACGAGTGCGTCATCAGGTAGTTGGCGTCCGTCGTGCTGTAGAAGCTCTGGTCGTATCTCTGCGAAGTCTTGAACTCGAACCTGTTTGTCCGCAACAGAGTCTTTGCGGCTGTTATTGAAGCGGAAGCGTGCCGCAGCGCCTCGCTGTCGCTCCTTGTCCCCTGCCGTATCCTCTCATGGTTGAGAGTTATCGCGGTTATCGGAACATACTTCAATGGAATAAACCTTGAGTAAAGCTTCGGTTGCAACGCCAACGTCGCTTTCGGCCAGAGCGTGTTCAGCGACTTCGTGGCGCTCTGTTGCTCAGACAGGTCGAAAGATTTCTGCGTCGCCACAGTCAGCCTGTAGAGGTCGCCGGTGTATGTGGTGGTCGATCTGAAGTCCGCGTTGCTGCTCTCCGTTCTGTTAGTGCCGCCTGTGGTCGCCAGCCGGTATGTGTAACTAGTGTTGAGTTTCTGCGAAAGGTTCAGCGTGTGGCCGAAGTTGTAGTTGCCCGTGACGGATTCGCCGGTGAGAGTTTGGGTGGTGGTCGTCGTCACGCCGAGCGTCATTCGCCTGCGCTCCGCCCCCTTGATCGTTCCCGACGGCCCTTCCTTGATTTCGCGCACGCTTCGGGTCAGGTTGAACGAAGTCCGGTTTGTGTTTCGCCGCGATCCCGGCCTGTCGATGATGAACGAGCTTGTGCGGTTGAAAGAGAAGTCCCCCGACATACGGTCGTTGAAGTTCAACTTCTGCGTCACGTTCGCTATGTTGGTCGAGTTCCCGGTGTCATTCTCTCTGTTGGTGAGGAACCAGTTTCTTCCCTCGCCGCCCAACCGCTTGGAGGTGTACATGTGCTCGGCTCCGTACTTCGCCCCTTTCTTAGTAGCGAGGTAGATCAGCGCCCAGCCGTCTATGTTGTCCTTAGTCAGATACGCGTAGTCGTGATTGAGGTAGAACCCGTCCGTTTTGTTGTATCCCATTTCCGGCGTGTGCCGCCGGTCCTGTTTAAGGCTGATCACATAGAGAGGATAATAAACCGAGCGCGTTCCGCCGAAAAACACGTACACGTCGCGGGCGACGATTTTGATGTTCGGGCGGATAGTCACTTCCTTCGCTCTCAGGTGGTACTCCGTCTTGCAGTCCGGCTCGCACGTGGTCATGCGCGCTTTGTTCAGCTTTATCCTTTCCGGTTCGCCCTTGATGAAATCGGCGGAAAAAAACAGCCGCCCGGAAACGCCTTCGGCGGTGGTCGAGCCGCTGCCGTTCACTATCTCAAACCATTCGTTGTCGTAGTTGTAGAACAGGGAGTCGCCCACGTAGTCGCCCTGCGGGCCTGTCATCTTTACGCTGTGGCGGGCGAAGACGGTCTTTCGCTTCTCGTCCAGCGTGGCTTCGCCGCAGCTTACGGAAATGTCGCCGTACTTGAACTTGACGTCGCCTTTCAGGACGGTTATCTGAGTTTCCTGCTCGCGGCGCATGTAGTCGGCGGATTCGATGACGATAAGCTCGTCGCCGTCCTGCGGCGCTTCCTGAGCGGCGGAAGGCAGGGCGAGCGCAAACACAAAAAAGAGCGCCGTCGCCGCCGCCTTCAGGCAGCCTATCCCCGCCACGCGTTTTTTATGTCGGATTCCGGATGTCATTTTCTTATGCGGGACACTAGGATGATTCCCACCGCGAGGAAAATAAAGTTTAGAGACCACGCGGCGACCACTGGGGGCAGCACGCCCTTCTTGCCCAGCATCGTGCTCACAATCGTTCCCACCCAGTACAGCAGTACCAGCGCCGCCGTCGTCGCCACACCCGCCATCATCCCGCTTCTTCCCGCCCTGATGCTCAACGGAGCGCCCACCAGAACTAGGATGAAACTCGCCGCCGGAACCGCCGTCTTGAAATGCAGGTCCGTCTCGAACTGCCTCGCGTCTATCCCGCTTTCCTTATACAACGCTATTTTTTCCTTCAGTTCCGTTATGCTCATCTCCTGCGGCGATCTCTGCTCCCCGAATATCTCGTCCATCTCCCTCTCGATGTTCAATGAAAGCTCTTCGAAATCTATCTGATACTCCAAGTGTCCGGCGGAGTCGTAGTTGTGTATCGAGCCGTCGAACAGCTTCATGTCCTTCTTCGTCCATTTGCCGACCGGGGCGGTTATCGCCCTCGGATGCGGTCCGTCGCCCGTCTCGTACACTGTCACCCCTTCCAGCGTTCCCGCCGCCGGGTCTATCTTGTTGATTATGAAGTGCTTGTTCCCCTTGCCCTTGAAGAAAACGTTCTCCATCGGCTTGCCCGACACATCGCTGACGAGGAACTCCCGCCAAAGCGATATGCTGTGGTTGTTCGACCACGGCACGAGCTTTTGAAGCATCAGGAACCCCCCGCCGCTCACAATCGCTCCCATCAGCAGAAGCGGGGCCATCAGCCTGAAGACGCTTATCCCGCTTGTCCTCATCACATCTATCTCGCTGTCCTTGGACATGCGGCTCATCCCCAGCAGCGTCGCGAAAAGCGTCGCCATCGGAAACGCCAGAACCGCGAACGCGGGCAACTGATAGAAAAGTATCCTTATGAATATCTTAAAGGGAACCTGCTTCTCGATAACGAAGTCCATCATCTCGAAAAGCACCGTGTTTACCATCAGAAAAAGGATAATTAGAGACACGCCGAAGGTGAAGAATGTGAAGAATTCTGACATCAGGTAACGGTCGACAGTTTTAAATAATCTCATTGCGGCAATTGACTTTTCTCGAAAAGAAACTAACCTTTTTAACGTGCGGCGCGCGCGGCGCGCCCGCTCGCCGAAGTGGCGGAATTGGCAGACGCGCTAGATTCAGGTTCTAGTGTCCAATTGCGGACGTAGGGGTTCAAGTCCCCTCTTCGGCACTAACCGCGGGAAACTCTCCCGCGGTTTTTTATTTTTCCCCATCGTCCGCGCCTCGCCGCCGCCAACTCACATTTTCAGTTCAATTCCCCGAAAAATCAATATAAACGGAGCGTTAGTGTTGTTGGGCGAAGACTTTTGATAAGCTTTCCACTAAAAATCCCTTTTGAAATGGTTCAATGAGCGCGGCGAAGCGGGCCTGTTCGCGCTTGTGCTCCGCTGCGCACATGAGAAAAAATATTAGGAAAGAAAATAGAAAAAGCGGCGTAGCAGCGTGCGGCGGTTGGGAAAACCCTTTGAAAAGGGTTGTTCCCCAAACCTCTTTCCAAACCCCTTCTAATTTGTTTTGGCGATAGCGATTGAGAAGCCGTAGAGGCGCCCCGTTGGCCGCCCGAAAGAAAGGGCGCAGAAGGCCATTTGGGAATAGCCCGCATCGCGATGTTAATGCTCTCAGGCAATCATATTCAGGTTGAAACGTTTTGAAGAGAAGGTTTTAAGAGAGATCAGAGGTATTTGGCAATTTTCTGTTTCAGCTCTGTGAAGTCTGATTTTTTTACGACGTATTCTTCTGCGGCCCAAGATTGGAAGTCCTGTTTAAATGTGTGATAGGCGGTGAGGAGGATGACTGGGAGGTCTTTCTTTTTCTGTTTGATGGCGCTGAGGACGGCGAGTCCGTCCATCTCCGGCATTTTGATGTCGAGCAGAACGATATTGACGCCGAATGACATTTCTTCGAGGATGTCGAGAGCCTCGCGCCCGCCTTGGCATACGATGACCTGATGACCGTCGTCCTCAAGCTCAAGCTTGAGCAGGTCCCGTATCTGCGGTTTGTCGTCCACGATCATTATTTTTTTCACGGCAATCACGCCCTTCGGACTTAAACATATTATACCCCAAAACGAGCGCTGGGGCGCGTCCGGGCGCTAAAAAAACCGACGCTGCCGTCAAACGCAGTAGCCGTTGGACCCGATATCCAAGGCGGTGATGTCGTGAAGTATCTTTATGGTTTTCTCCTGAAGCCGGTAGAAGTCGCCCGCGCTGAGTTTCTCGACCTTGCGTTCCATTCCCGGCGCGGTGATTTCGGCGACGAACGCGGCGATAGCTTTTATCTGCTCCGGCTTCAGTTTGTTTTCGTCTTCCAACTGGTTCAGATGTCTAATTATGCTGGATAGAAGTTCTTCGGTCATGAGAGATATCCTCCGAGAAGGGAAAATTCGAGTGATTGCTCGGAACATCGGTCAGATAGTTTCCTGACCGCGCGCGCGATCAAGCTCTTCAAGCAGCTTGCGTCTGCTTTCTTCCCCCGATTTCGCGTCGCCGAGCATCCGAAGCCCTTTGGCGACTTCGTCCAGCGCGCGTTGTCTTTTTCTGTTCAGTTCCCTGTACGTTTCGATAAGTTTTCTTTCTGTGGCTGAGGCATCGAACGGCGGGCGGGACGGCTTGGCTTTCCTGTTCACCGCCATCTCGCACAGTTCGTCCATGCCGATGTTGTAAATCTGAGAAAAAAGGTAGGCCGCTTTGAGAGACAATCCCCGCTCGTCACGCTCTATGCGGGACAGGGTGGTTTTGTCCAGAACCCCGCCTGAGGCGGCCACCACATCTCTTATGGACAGTCCTTGGTTTTCCCTCAGTTTTCTCAACGCCGCTCCTATCGCCATTGATACATCCCCCCATGCGCCCGGCGACTATTCCGCCTTTTTTGTTCTAATTCTTGTGTCTCATTTTAGTCTGCATCGCTGAACACTGTTGTTAAGCAGCATCGGCAAAAAAAAACTTTATTTGCCGACCGTGACGGATCGAGATGATATCGCGCCGTCGCCGTCGCGGTTTTCGGCGTTTCGGGCGTCGGGTTGAAAAACCCGGCGTTCGGCTGAATAATGTTTGGGACTACATCGAGTTCCGGGCGACCGAGTCCGGGGCGGGGAAGGGCGCTGACGCCGATGCTTGCCGACAAATATAAAAGCTACATGCACGACATGATCAGGAAGGTTGTGGATGAAATAGGGCCGAGGCCGCCTTGCGGGCCTCAGGAGAGGATGCTTGGCGACATGCTCGTCAAGGAATGGAAGCCGGTGTGCGACAAGGTGGAGAAGCATAAATTCAGGTGCAGCCCTTACGCGTTTCTGGGTTTCATGCCGTTTGCCGTGCTGCTGTACATGGGTGGAGTGGCGGCGTATTGGTTCTATCCTCAGTTGGCGCTGGCTCTGTCCGCGCTAGGAACCGCGCTGCTCCTGTTCGAGTTCGTCCGCTATAAGGAATTCGTGGACTTTCTTTTCCCGAAAGCGGACGGCGAGAGCATAATCGGAACGATAAAGCCCAAGGGAAAAGTGAAGCGGCGGGTGATAGTCTGCGGGCATATGGATTCGGCGTACGAGTTCAACATCTGGCTGGTTCTGAAAAACGCGGCGATCCCGGTGATGATAGTAGGAATCGTCGGCGTGCTTACGCTATTCTTCGGAAGCATCGCGAAGACGGTTGCGGTGTACGCGGGAGACCCTTCGGCGCAGGTTTACAACATAGTCGGCTACGTCGCGCTGGGGCTGGCTCCGGTGGTGGCTCTTTTCTTCGTGTTTCACACTTACAAGCCGGTTCCGGGGGCGATGGACGATATGGCGGGCGTCGCTGTGGCGTCGGCTCTGGGAAAGATGCTCAAGGATGAAAAGTCTGCGGGCGACCCGTTGAAGAACACAGAAGTCGTGCTTATCGGCATGTCATCTGAAGAGGCCGGACTTAGAGGCTCGAAACGTTATGTGGCGGACAACAAAGCCAAACTAAAGGAAATCCCGACATACGGGATTTTCCTCGACGGAATATATGACGAGAAGTTTTTAGCCGTGATGACCCGGGAGGTCTGCACTGGGGCGAAGCACGACCCCGCGCTTGTGAAGCTCGCGCAGGAAGCCGCCGCGAGCCGGGGCTTACCGATCAAGACCACGCTCATCCCGCTAGGAGCGTCGGACGCCACCCCGTTCTCGCTTGCCGGCATTTCTTCCACCACCATCGTCTGTCAGGACGTCAGCAGGCTCGTTCCGAACTATCACACCCGCTATGACACCATAGAGCATGTGAGGCCGGAATCGCTGTCTGTCTCATTGCAATTGACGATGGATATGGTTAGGAAGATAGACGCCGGGGCGCTCGATTCGCGGTAAGCGCCTATATCCCGGCGCAACAGGCGCGTCAGCGCCGCCGCTCCTCAATCCAGACTGTGGCCATGAGGACGCACGGCACTATCGACATTAGCATCAGCAGTTGGAACAAGAATCCCCATCCGTATTTGTCCGACAGGAAGCCGATGACGGGGCCTTGGACAGCCGCGCCGAGAGCGCCAAGCCCGTTTATGATGCCGACCGCTGTGGCTGTTCCGCCGCCGCGCCCTATGTCCATCGCCGCCGTGCCGACCATTATCGACGTCGGCCCCTGAATCAGGAAATAGATGGCGCACAGCCCCGCCAAATTCCACACCGGCCCCATCGCCGCTATGCTGTTCTGAGCGCCGAGGACGAATATCAGGCAGAGCAGCATCATGGTGGCAACCGCCCCGCGTTTCGATTTGAAATACCTGTCAGACACATATCCGGCGGCAACCGTGCCGAACAGCCCGGCCAGCTCCGGAGCGGCGGACTGGAACCCGCTCGCCGTCACGCTGAACCCCATTTTTTCATACAGGTACATTGCCAGCCAGCACATCAGCGCGTACCTTACGAACGTGACGCAGAAGTAAGAGACGCCCATCCTCCAGAGCGCGGGCGACCTCAGCAGGCGGGCGGTTTCCGAGTTTGCGCTCGCCGGGCGCGCCGCCGTGCCTGTCGCCGCGCGCCCCGGGCCGTAGAACTCTTCCGCAGGGGGAAGCCCGGCTTTGGCGGGAGACTCGATATGGAACGCGATGAACGTCAGCGCCACGCCGAACATCATCGCCGCCGGAATGAAAAATGAGTATCGCCAGCCGTACCATCCGAGAGCGGCGGCGGCGACGACCCGCGCGACGAATCCGACCGCCTGAAAGTTCGTGCTCCAGAAACCCATCACCGTCCCGCGCTCCCGGCTTGAAAACCAGTTGTCCATCGACTTCACGCAGGACGTCCAGCCGGTGGATTGCGCCAGCCCGTTGATTCCCCAGAAAAGCAGCAGGAGCGGAAGCGCGGACGACAGCCCGAAGGCGGCGGTCATTGCGACGGACGCGAGCATCCCGGCCCCGACGAGCAGTTTCACGCTCATCCTGTCGCCGAGCGCGCCGTTCACGAATTGCCCCGCCGCGTACATCGTCATGAACGCCAAATCAATCGCGCCTAGTTGCGAGTTGGCAAGCCCAAGTCCTTCGCCCACCGCCGGTTTCGCCACGAAGTAGCAGTTGCGGCAAAAGTAGTAGCCGCCGTATGTTATCCACAGGATGGCGAAAGCTCTGGCGCGTTGCGCGTCGTATTTCTTCCTGAGTCCGCCGTCCGCGTTTATGCTTTTCATATTGTTTGTTTCTGACAGTCTCTTGCTGATATTTTTCGGGAAATCGCGGCTGAAAACCGGGGAGGCTGCGCCGGGGAAGGGGGAGCCTCCGCGCGCCGGGCGTCAGGCGCGGAACAGGTCTCCCATCTTCTTGCCGAGCAGTTTTTGCGCGGCGGCGAGAGCGGCCGCAAGCAGCAACGCGCCCAGAACGCCCATCGCGCTCGCTATCATCCCTCCGTCTCCCAGCCGCGCCATCAGCATGTATATCGCCTTGGTCATCGGGAAGAATTTTTCTTCCATAGCAAGAATCAGGCTGTCGCTGACTTCGAGCATGCTGAAAGCGAAAGCCAGAATGGCGGCTCCGAGCATGTTCGCGCGGATTAGGGGAAGCGTGATGAATCGGAGGGTGGGAGCGGGGCCTGCGCCGAGGCTTGCGGAGGCCTCCTCAAGGGCCGCGCCCGTCTGCTGGAATCCCGCGTACAGCGCCCTTACCACCAGAGGCAGCCGCCGCACCGCGTACCCGATCACGAGCAGGGGAACCGGATTTACTCTCGGATCCAGCGACGTGCCGAAGAAGCCCTGCACGTATCCGAACGCCAGCACGACGCCCGGCACGGCCAGAGGCAACATGGCGCACGCGTCGAGTATTCCTTGCCCCTTGAACTTCTTGCGCGCCAGCAGGTACGCGATAGTCCCGCCCGCCGCCATCGTTACTATCACCGCCAGCCCGCTCAAAGCCAGACTGTTCTTCACCGAATTGTACGACATCGGGTGCGTGAACACCTTGCCGTAGTAGTCCAGCGTCCATTCCTGCGGCAGCGCGGACATGAACCATTTCTCGGAGAACGAGACCAAGACGACGCTCACATGCGGGATGAGGGCTATTAAAACGAAGACGGCGAGGGCAGCGCAGACGGCGACCTTGCCCGGAAGGCCGAGGCGGACGAGTCGGCCCGCCGAGCGCCCGAACGCCGGCATGTCCAACCGGCGGCGCGCAAACACGAACTTGGACAACATGAAAAACGCCGCCGTTATCAGCAGCACCGCCACCACAAGCGCGTACCCCAGCGCGTTTTCCTGCGTGGCCTGCACCGCGTTGAATATCTGCACCGGAGCCACCGCGCGGTACTCGAACAGAAGAGGCGTGCCGAGGTCAGTCATCGCCCAGATGAAAACGATCGAAGCGCCGGCGAAAAATCCCGGCATCAGCAGCGGGGCGGTCACCGTCCGGAACAGCGCCGCGCCTCTCGCTCCGAGGCTCCTCGCCGCGTCCTCCAGCGACGGGTCCATCAACGCGAACGAACCGGAGATGTTCAACAGCATTATCGGAAACAGGTGCAGCGTTTCTAGGATTACCACTCCCCAGAACGGCGACCCCAGCCAGTCGATAGGATTCATCTCGCTGATGATTCCCGCCTTCATCAACAATATGTTGATCATGCCGAACCTGCCGAACACGTACCGTATGCCGATTGCGCCGACGAACGGCGGAAGGATGAGCGGGAAGAGAAGCAGGTTGCTCCAAAGCCCCTTTGCGGGCAGGTCCGTGCGGGAGAGAAGCCATGCGAAGGCTAGTCCCAGAGCGGCGCTGAGCAAGGTCACCGCAGCCGCTATCATAAGGCTGTTGCCGATGCTCTCGCGGAGCGCGGGGCTTTTGAAGAGCAGTTCGAAAAATTCGAGGGTGGGGCGTCCGTTCACAATGAACGATTTGTTGAAGACGTACACGAGAGGATAAAACAGAAAGAGGGCGAAGAAGGCGGCAATCGCCGCGACTGCGGCGAACGCGCCGGGGCCGGGACGCTCATTCGAGGACGACCGCATTGTCCGCCTCCGCGTATACGCCCGCCGCGTCTCCCTCGCGCCATGTCAATCTTGCGTCCGCTCCGAGAGACACTGAAGAGAGAGTCGCGCCGTTCTCAAGTTCGACCTCGACGCGCACTGAGCCGCCGAAGAAAGACACCCTGCGGACGACGCCGCGAGCGGGCGCGCCTTCGGGCGCGCCGAGCCGGACGCATTCGGGTCGCAGAGATATCCTCGCAATCGCACGAGAGGCCTCGCACTGAGCCGGAACCCAGCCTGCCGCCGTCGCGTATCCGAACGCGCCCCCGCGCGGCTCCGCCGTCCCGTCCAGCAGATTTGTCTCCCCGACAAACCCGGCCACGAACTCGTTGCGGGGCTTCGCGTATATCTCAGCCGGAGTTCCCGCCTGCTCGATCCGGCCGTTCCTCATTATCGCCATCCGGTCCGCCAGCGACAGCGCCTCGTCCTGATCGTGCGTAACGTACACCGCAGTTATCTTGAACTCCTGATGTATCCTTTTGATTTCCTCGCGCACTTCGACCCGCAGCTTGGTGTCGAGATTGCTAAGAGGCTCGTCGAGCAGGAGCACCTCCGGCTGGATGGCCAGAGCGCGCGCGAGCGCCACCCTCTGCTGCTGCCCGCCTGAAAGCTCGGAAGGATATCTCGGCCCCAGTCCGGACAACCGGGTTCTCTCCAAAGCCTCCGCCACGCGGGCCGCCCTCTCCGCCGCAGCCGTCTTCCTGAACCTCAGGCCGTACTCCACGTTGCGCTCCACCGTCATGTGCGGAAAGAGCGCGTACGTCTGAAACACCATCCCCACGTTGCGGCGGTGCGCGGGCAGGCGGCTCACATCCCTGCCGTCAAACAGGATTGTCCCCTCGTCAGGCTCGACGAATCCCGCCAGCATCCTCAGCGCGGTCGTCTTTCCGCAGCCGGACGGGCCGAGCAGAAAAAACAATTCCCCTCGCTCGACCGTCAGCGAAATTCCGTCCACCGCCGCGACGGCTCCGAACCTTTTCGTCACATCCCTGAATTCTACAGAAGCCATATCGCTCCGCCGACGGAAGATTTAACCCGCCGCTCTAAAAGATACTAACATCCGCCGCGCGCCCAATCAACCCGAACGCGCCTTTTAACGGCGGGCAACGCCGCAAAGCGGAGAAAATATCCGAAAACCTTCGAAAAATCATTCCTGAGTCCCCCTGAAACTCAGATATTTATCGCGGCGAGCGGGACTTTGGAGTGCGGCGATTCATCGCCGCTTTTCCCAGCGATGTGAACCATCCCGGAGCCGGGAATTAATTCCCGGCTCTTGTCAGCGTT
>JAKQPS010000005.1 GCA_029564595.1 bacterium
TGTCTGCAATCCCAGATTCGTGAGCCTGAGATTGTTCATTCCTATCAATGAACTTATGTTGGTGTTCACTACAGTCATTTTTCAGTCCTCCATCCATTTGGAAGTGATGTTACCGGGTCTCCATACCCGGGCCTTGCCCCCTAGCCGGCCCTATCGGGTTCCCTCGTCGCGCGCCGCGCGACGGCTCGGGTTTCGTCAGCCGTAATGACCGTTGCCTTCCTTCCGGCTATTGCTCCGGAAACCACCCTGTTCCAACAGGCTTTTCAGCGTTCGGTCTTTCCGCTTCTGTTTCCGATTGCCGGTCGTTCCGGCAAATCAGTCATTCTTCCTCCTATCGCTCCCCTTCGCGGGAAGCGAAAACCACCGCGCAGTAATCCCGCACGGCTGACTACTTCAATAGCTGCAGAATGCTCTGCGGCTGGGCGTTGGCCTGAGCAAGAATCGCCGTTCCGCTCTGTTGGAGAATCTGAAGGCGGGTGAACTCGCTGATCTCCACCGCCATGTCGGCGTCCAATATTCTGCTCTTCGCGGCCGAAATGTTGATGTCGGCGGCTTTTAGGTCGTCGATGATGTAGTTGAGCCTGCGCTCCTGTATGCCCAAACTCGAGCGAACGTCAGAAATCACATTGATGGCGTCCTGCACGGCTGAGATCGCGCCTTGCGCGTCTACTGCCGTTGACAATGTCACTGCGCCCTGATCAATTCCGAGATCCGTGTCGGCGAGAGCTGTGATGACAATTGAAAGCCTGTAGTTCGCATCGTTGTCCGCGCCTACTTGTAAAACGAGGCCGCTGAAGTCTCCGTTGAACAATGCTTTCGTGTTGAATGTGACCGCTTCCGATTTGCGGTTTATTTCGTCCGCAAGACTGCTGAATTCGTCGTTCAAGCGCTGCAGGTCCGCCGAGGTCAGCGTGGCTTCGTTGGAAGCGCGGACCGCGAGGTCGCGCATCCTCATCAGGATGTCGTGCGTGGCGGCCAGAGAGCCGTCCGCCGTGCGGATCAGGTTGATCCCGTCTTCCGCATTCTGCACCGCGGTCCTGATTCCGCCTATCTGCGCTTCCATCCCCTTGGCGATGGCAAGCCCGCTCGGATCGTCCGCCGCCCAGTTGATTCTCAGTCCGGACGACAGTCTCGCGAGCGATGTCTGCAATCCCAGATTCGTAAGTCTGAGATTGTTCATTCCTATCAATGAACTTATGTTGGTGTTGATTACCGTCATTTTTCAGTCCTCCATCCATTTGGAAGTGATGTATCCGGGTCTCCATACCCGGGCCTTGCCCCCAAGCCGGCCCTATCGGGTTCCCTCGTCGCGCGCCGCGCGACGGCTCGGGTTTCGTCAGCCGTAATGACCGTTGCCTTCCTTCCGGCAGCTTCTCCGGAAACCGCCCTGTTCCAACGGGCTTTTCAGCGTTCGGTCTTTCCGCTTCTGTTTCCGATTGCCGGTCGTTCCGGCAAATCAGTCATTCTTCCTCCTATCGCCCCCCGGTTCGGGAAGCGAAGAACCACCGCGCCGTTAAAACCTAACGGCTGGGCTAACTCAACAGCTGCAGAATGCTCTGCGGCTGGGCGTTGGCCTGAGCGAGGATCGCCGTTCCGCTCTGCTGGAGAATCTGAAGGCGGGTGAACTCGCTGATCTCCACCGCCATGTCGGCGTCCATAATCCTGCTCTTTGCGGCTGAAATGTTGATGTCGGCGGCCTTAAGGTCGTCGATGATGTAGTTGAGCCTGCGCTCCTGTATGCCCAGATTCGATCGAACGTCGGATACTATGTCGATTGCGGACTGAACAGCAGTGATAGCAGCTTGGGCGTTTGCCAAATTCGTCAAATTGTCGGCGAGTCCAAGTCCCGCAACGGATGAAAGCGTCTGAATGGTCACAGTCAACTGGTAAGTGCCGGCGTTGTCCGCGCCGATCTGAAGCACCTGTCCTGCGGCGTAATCGCCGTTGAAAAGGTTCTTCGTGTTGAAAGTGACCGCGTCGGCTTTCCTGTCTATTTCTGCGACCAAGCTCTGAAACTCGTCGTCGAGCCTAGTCAGATCCGCCGAAGTCAGAGTTGCTTCATTGGCTGCGCGGACGGCCAAGTCCCGCATCCTTAGAAGTATCTCGTGTGTCGCGGCGAGCGAACCGTCCGCCGTGCGTATCAGGTTGATTCCGTCTTCCGCGTTCTGCACCGCGGTCCTGATCCCGCCAATCTGGGCTTCCATCCCCTTGGCGATGGCCAATCCGCTCGGATCGTCCGCCGCCCAGTTGATTCTCAATCCGGATGACAGTCTCGCAAGCGATGTTTGTAATCCCAGATTTGTAAGTCTGAGATTGTTCATCCCGATTAATGAACTGATATTGGTGTTGATTACTGTCATAGAGCCTTACCTCCGTCCCTGTAAGGGTAAGTTTGAGCCGAAAAACCGAACTTCCATATTCGGCTGGAGCGGATGCATTCCTCTCCAATCCCTCCTGAACTTGCTTATCTATCACCCCCCGTTATATTTATATACTCATTCCATAAATTCTTTATTTGGTTGCGACCATTCACGGCATGCGAAATATGTATATAACGCCCTGACATCGAAGGATAACCAAGATGTTCCATCTCGCTTCGCCCCTCTGAGCCGAATGTTTCGCAGGCCTCAAATAGACCATTTTTCCAATCTGTTTTGTCCTTAAATCTTCGCTGCTATTTCCTCCGACGCGTTTTTTTCTCCCGTAAAACTCTTTTCTCTAATATCTCGGCCATAAAAAAACCGAGAAGAATCAAACTCGCGCAACTCCTCCCGGTTAACTAATCGAAGCAATCCGCTAGGTCGCCACCGCCACGGATGTTTGTTGATTATCTCAAGGACTCATAGCCACATCCCTTTTCCCCAAGCTTTGTTCTATTAATCTATGCTATTATGTCTCCGGCTGCCGATTTGTCCCTGTGCAGCCGATTCCGCGCTTATGAGCTATTTCAGAAGCTGCAACACACTCTGAGGCTGAGCGTTGGCCTGAGCCAAGATTGCGGTTCCGCTCTGCTGGAGAATCTGAAGGCGGGTGAACTCGCTGATCTCCACCGCCATGTCTGCGTCGTATATCCGGCTTTTTGCGGCGGAAATATTTATGTCGGCGGCTTTCAGATCGTCTATGATGTGCCCCAGACGCCTCTCTTGTATTCCCAGATTCGCGCGAAGATCAGATATAATATTCAGCGCGCTCTGCACAGCGTCTATCGCATCCTGCGCTGCGCCCACAGAAGTCGTCTCAATCCCTACGGTGAGCATTATCTGGCTCGCGGACAACGTGGGGATAAACACTGAAAGCTGCATCACCCCGCCAGCCATGTTGTCAGGGCCGATCTGAAGGACGAGTCCCGCGCTGAATGTTCCGTTAAACAAAGTCTTTGTGTTGAATGTCACAGCTTCCGACTTCCTGTCCAACTCGTCCTTCAAGCTCTGGAACTCGTTGTCGAGCCTAGTCATGTCGGCTGAGGTCAAAGTGGCTTCATTCGCCGCTCGCACCGCAAGATCCCTCATTCTCAGGAGGATATCCTGCGTTTCGCTCAATGAGCCGTCAGCCGTGCGGATCAGGTTGATTCCGTCTTCGGCGTTCTGCACCGCGGTGCGAATGCCGCCTATCTGCGCTTCCATCCCCTTGGCAATGGCAAGCCCGCTAGGGTCGTCTGCGGCGTGGTTGATTCTCAGGCCTGAAGACAACCTTTCCAGCGACGTCTGCAACCCGAGATTAGTCAACCTCAAGTTGTTCAAACCAATAAGTCCGGAAATGTTTGTGTTTACTACCGACATCGTGGTTTCCTCCATGATCAAATATTCGGGCATCCATGCCCTTTGAACCGCTTGCGCGATTCTCAATTACTTTATCGTCAACGAAAGATTAAACTTGAGCGTTTTTCGGATTTATATGAAAACATTGTCATAAATTGCGGCGAGGCATGGTTCCACTCCTCCGCACAACCGGGCTTATACGCTAAAATAAAGGTGGACAGGCCGCCAGTTTAGAAATATCTTTTTTATTAAAGGAATATATTCATTTTCTTTCTTCCCTCGAAGATTTTTCATGAAAATTTATCGGCGCTCATTACAAATAACTAGAATATATTTATAATCATTGATATTAAATGATATCTTTATATGATGATGGTCAGCAAGACAATTTAAGAATATAGACTAAGTTGATTTTGCCAATTTTATGTGAGCACACGTGGCGAGCGCTGATAAATGAAAAAATCTATCGCTTTTAAAATCTCTTCAACGCTTCTATTTGTTGTGCTCGTATCATCGGCAATAATGGGTTATATAAGAATAGACACCTTTAAGAATACGATGTTTGTGATGATTCAGGAACAGGGCATTCAAGACGCCTTAATGACCGCCGCAATGATGAGCGACAATTATGAAAACGGGAAATTCGATATCAATAAATCCAATCCTTGTATTCATTATTCGCTTCAAGCGAACGGATACATCACAAAATGCTCTATAGTTGATAAAAACTCTGAATATTTATATGAATCAGGACAGAATTCTGGAGACTCTAGGCTCCATTTCCCTCAAGCTGAAAAAGCGTTGAAGATTTGGCAGAAAGGCGGTTCCGAGCCATTCCATTTATGGATGTCCGGAGCCGACGGAAAAAGTTACAATCTACGAATCCTCGCTCCGATAATAAAAGACGATTCCTACATAGGCTCGGTTGAGCTTCTCCTGTCGACGTCCCGTTTCTGCCATTCCGTTATGGACCTGTGGAAAAGATACGCCGCGGTGATTTTTATTTTAATGGTTGCCATCATGGGCCTGTTTGTAATTCTAATACGACGGGCATTAAAGCCTCTAAAGCTTCTTGACAAAGCCATCGAGAGCCTGAACGCGGGAGACAAGACGGAAAAGCTCAGTATTCATTCCGGAGACGAAATCGAGTCTCTAGCGGCTAATATAGACAACCTGATGGACAACTGGCAGAAGTTGATCGGAGAACGCGAACAACAGAGAAACGAAGCTCTATCACAGAGCCGATTCAATGACGCGGTGGTTCAGAACATCGCCAACGGCATAGTCGTTTTAGACAATGCCGGACGAATGGTTAAGATCAATAAGTCTGCTGAAGCAGTCTTAGGTTTCCGCGTTGATAATATCTTGAACAAACCCTTTGATGAACTTTTTCCCGGATGGGAAGGAGAAGACTGCGCTCGCGTTCTAAAAACCGTTCTCGGCAAAGGCGAGCCTTATTCCAACGAACGCGTGTATTTCAAATCCCCTTTCAATAATCGCGAAGTAGTCTTTAATATCAACATAAGGCCGTTTTTTGACAACAACAATCACCTTCAGGGAGCAATCGCTCTTTTTGAGTTTCTTACGGATAAGGTGATATTAGAAGAACACCTTTTAAGAACAAATGAGGAATTGAAACGAGCGAACCAGATAAAATCCGATTTCCTTTCCACTGTGTCCCACGAGCTTAGAACCCCCCTTACTCTGATAAAAATGTATACTTCCATGCTTGAAGACAAAAAACTGGGGGAAATGAATGAGAAACAGGCAAAAGCGGTAGAGGTAATGAGCAGAAGGTGCAAAAATCTCAACGACCTCATAGACGACCTGCTGGATTTGTCCCGCATTGAATCAAGAAGGATGGAGTTAAACTTGGAGGCTGTCTCTCTTAAATCGATACTTAATGAGATTCAGTCGATATTCCTGCCGAGGATAAATCCTGAAAGAATACTCTTTTCTGTTGCGGCAGATCCGGACATGCCCGATGTTTTCTGCGACCGCGACAAGATCGTTCGCGCGCTGAACAACCTTGTGGAAAATGCCGTCAAGTTTACTGAGAGCGGAAGCATAGAGATATGGGCCGCGCCGGACGAAACCACTCCGGCAATGGCTCGGATATGCGTCAAGGACACCGGCAGAGGCATCCCGGAAGAACAACAGGAGCAGGTGTTTGAAAAATTTTATCAGGTCGACGGCTCAAATGACCGCCGCTTCGGCGGTATCGGCCTAGGTCTTTCCATAGCGCGGGATATCATTATCCTTCACGGCGGCCACCTGTGGCTGCAAAAAAGCAAAGAGGGAGAAGGCAGTTTATTCTGCTTCGCAATCCCATTCCACACGGGAGAAAAAGACGCGCGAAACGAGTTCTTCCAAACCGGAGACGAAAAAACCGGGCCAGAGAAGAAACTTGTTTTAACAGAATCGTCTCAGCGAGACCCGCTTCAGAAAGCCGCCGTCCTCATTATCGACGACGACCCGGACTTTATTGACGTGATGAAAGACATTCTTGAGGATGACGGCTTCGAGGTTTCCACATCTTCGACCGGCGCGGACGCCTTCCCTGCTCTATTCTCCGGTAAAATATTTGACGTTATATTGCTAGACGTGGCGATGCCCGGCATGACAGGATACGAAGTATGCCGCGCGCTCAAGTCATTTGAAACGACTAAGGACATACCTGTCGTCATGTTAACCGCCGCCGGTCAGTCCGAACAAGTTTCGGCGGGGTTTGAGGCAGGCGCGGCAAGCTACCTTGTTAAACCTTTCGATCTGAGCAACTTCAGAAAAACTCTCGACAGAGTTTTAGGAGGGAAATAAGATGTTCGGCGACGACCCTTTCGACCAAAAAAACTCAAACGGATCACCAACTTCTCTTTTTCCTGACTTTTCACAATATGCGCCTCATGGCGTTCATTGGATACCGCCTATTGATTTTTATGAAACCGATTCCGAAGTTGTGGTAATAGCAGAGGTCCCCGGCGTCAAACCTGAAGATATTTCCATATCTTTCGATAAGGGCAAGCTGACAATAAAGGGGGTTAAGAGCCGGGTCTCCAGCATGCGCGGCCTGAGTTATTACTGTTTTGAAAGGACTTTCGGGAGTTTCGTGAGAACGTTCCCTGTGGTTTCCCCGGTGCATAAGAGTAAAATCGCCGCGACTTTCGACAACGGGACTCTCACCATTAAGTTGCCGAAGAAAAAAACTGAGAGAGCTTAAAACTATGAGCGACGACTCTTCAACCAGAGAAGATTTTAAAGAAATCCCTGAAACAATGCCAGTGATTCCGTTGATCGGAACCATGATTTATCCGTTCATGGTCGTTCCGTATTTCGTTCAGGGCGAGAATAACGAAAAAGCGGTGGACGCCGCGATGGAAAACGACCACTACATATTTGCCGCAAGCGTAAGAAATTCAAGCTCCTCAAATAAAACGCCCGCAAAAGAAGACCTCTTTGAGGTTGGCGCGGTAGCTTCGATAATAAGGCTGATGCGGGTTCCGTCGGGCGGCATAAAAATCCTTGCGCAGGGACTTTTTAGAGCAAAAGCGTCTTCGCTGACCGATCACCCTTCGGGCTTCATCACAGCGAACGTTGAGCTTATTGAAGAATCTCCTGTCGAACCTTCCCCGGAACTGGAAGCTTTAATCAGAATCGTAAGGGAGCAGGTCCGCCGCGCGGTGAACTTGGGAAAACCTCTGCCTGAAGAATTCGTCCTGATGATCAATAAAATGGGCGAACCGGGCAAACTCGCCGACTTAATTTCATCCGCTTTCGACCTAAGCCCTGAAGAGTCTCAGTCGGCGCTGGAAGAATTCGACCCGCAGAAAAGACTCGCTTTCGTCTCTAAAGCGATAACGCGGGAACTTGAAATCCTTGAGATCCAGAACAAGATTAAAACAAATGTGCAGTCGGAAATGGAAGACAATCAAAAAAAGTATGTTTTGAAAGAACAGCTCAAAGCGATACAGAAAGAATTGGGACAGGATGATCCGCGCAAATCCGAAATCGACGAGCTTCGCAGAGCGATTTCTGAAGCAAAGATGTCCGATACCGCTGAAAAGCAATCTCTAAAAGAACTCGAACGTCTTGAAAGAATGCATCCCGACGCGGCGGAGGCCAACGTCATCCGGACATATATCGACTGGATGCTGGCTCTGCCGTGGAACAAATCCACAAAAGACAGGATAGACCTCGACCGGGCGCGAAAAATCCTTGATGCAGACCATTACGGTTTGGAAAAGGTGAAAGACCGGATAATAGAGGCTCTCGCGGTCCGGAAATTGAAGCCGGACGCCAGAAGCCCGATAATTTGTTTTGTGGGGCCTCCGGGAGTGGGAAAAACCTCTCTAGGCCAATCGATAGCGCGCGCCATAGGACGCAGCTTCGTCAGGTTTTCAGTCGGCGGCGTGAGAGACGAGGCCGAGATTCGAGGCCATCGGCGCACTTATGTGGGGGCCCTCCCCGGTCGAATTGTCAACGGTTTGAAGACCGCCGGCTCGAAAAACCCTGTCTTCATGATCGATGAAATAGACAAAATCGGCTCCGACTACAGAGGAGACCCATCGTCAGCGCTACTCGAAGTGCTCGATCCCGAACAAAACAACTCCTTCGCCGATCACTACCTTGATGTCCCCTTTGATCTTTCTCAAGTCATGTTCATTACAACAGCCAACATCTTGGACACCATTCCCGGCCCGCTGCGCGACAGGATGGAAGTGATACACATTCACGGCTACACCGAGGATGAAAAGCTTAACATAGCCGTCAGATATCTTATTCCGCGTCAGTGCGAAGCTTCGGGGCTGGACAATAAAAAAGTCAGGTTCCTCAAGCATGCCGTACAGAGCATAATCGGAGGATACACTCGAGAAGCCGGCGTCAGGAATCTAGAGAGAGAAATAGGAAAAATATGCAGAAAAATCGCGACAAGAGTCGCTAAAGGGTCAAGAATAAAATCTTTCACAGTCGCCGCAAGCGATGTGGTCAAATACCTCGGCCCCCCGCGAGCCGAAATATCGTCCCGCAGAAAACGCGACCAGATAGGAGTCGTCAACGGATTGGCATGGACGCCTTCCGGCGGCGAGACGCTCACAATCGAAGCGATCGTAATGGACGGCAAAGGAAAACTGACTCTGACAGGCCAGCTTGGAGATATTATGAAGGAGTCCGCACAAGCCGCTTTAAGCTACGCGCGCAGCAGAGCGAACGACTTCGGATTCGCCCCCGACAACGTCGATAAAAAAGACATCCACATCCATGTGCCTGCGGGAGCGATACCGAAAGACGGCCCGTCAGCGGGAGTGGCAATGTTCACCGCGCTTCTTTCGGCTTTCACAAGAAAACCTGTCCGCCGCGACGTTGCTATGACCGGAGAGATTTCTCTTCGCGGGGCCGTTTTGCCCATCGGCGGACTTAAACAGAAGCTTCTGGCCGCGCGAAGAGAAGGCATCAAAACCGTTCTGGTTCCTTTGTCGAACAAAAATGATATTTCAGATATGGATTCCCGAGATATCGGATACTTAGAGATTAAATATCTGGAATTCGTGGATGATATTCTTCCTTATGTGTTCAGGGATGGCGGAGCGAAGACAGCAAAAACAGCGAAAACAGAAGTGAAAAAGAAGGCTTCGGCTCTAAAATCGAAAAAGACAAAAAACTAACCTGTCCAAGTTCCGATTCATGGATAGGGTTGCCTCTGATTACAATCTTATAATTTCGCCTGTGATACTTTTTCCATTCAGCGTTAGGATGCCCACAGAAAAAAACGGAGCGAACCGACGGTCTGTCGGAGAACCCGGGTTGAACATGAGCGCGCCCGCCACGGAACTGTTGAAAGGCTGATGAGAATGACCGAAAACCACGCACGAGACTGATTCATCGAACTGGGTCCGCGCCCGAATAGGCAAATCTCCCGGAGCGCCCCAGCCGTGGATAAGCCCTATCTTAATATTTCCGATTTCAATGATTCGCTTGTCTGGAAGATTTGCGGATTCGCCGCTATCCATATTCCCGCGCACGGCCTTTACAGGGGCGACAACCTCCAACTCCTCGAGAACGCTCATATCCACAATGTCCCCTGCGTGCAGAATCATATCCACGCCGGCAAAAGCGGCGACCGCGCTCGAAGGGAGCGCTCTAGCAGCCGTCGGCACGTGGGTGTCTGAAATCACGCCTATCTTCTTCATCCTAATCATTCCGCCCGAACGGCGACTCCAGAGGAACCGGACACTGCCGTTTTCTACCGCATTTTCGGCACATTTCTCCTGTCCATATCCGATCGTATTTGTCCGCAACAGTATCCATTATGCCGTCTTCATCCGTTAGAATGCCCATCTCGAAATTCCTTCTTGTCTGCCCTTTCATGCCCAAACCCGCGCCGGTGAAGTTGGCGCTCCCCATATACAACAGCTTGCTGTCAACCAACACGCATTTGAAATGAGTGCGGACGCATCTGCGCATATCGAAGAAACGGGAAAATTCAGGAGAAGCGCCGGCCTTCAATTCGTGAAGGATAGAGCCTGACGGCACGCCTGAATGCAGCAACCTCACGGCAACGCGCCGCGAAGCAAGCTCCTTAAAAAAATCCATTGAGGATTCAACTTCATTCTCATTGACCGACATCATGAGGTTCTTTACGTTGGCTGTGGCGATCCACACCGAATGCCGCGCGCGCCTAAGCCCGCGCTCTATCACTTCGCTGTAGACCTCGTCATCCCGAAGAAGCTTCAGCATCCGCCGCTCCGATTTTCGATTGAAGGAAATCCGCTGCCGCTCCGCCGAACAAATCTATGGTATTTCGTGTGGAACAAACGGCAATGCTCTCCACGGTTTCATCTCGAATTTCAGCTATCTTCTCCGCTATGAGAGGAATATACGAAGGCTCGTTCCTTTTGCCGCGATGCCTCTGAGGCGCTAAAAACGGACAGTCAGTTTCGAGCAGCAGTCTTTCGGAGGGAACCGCTTTTAAAACCGACTGAAGGCGCGCGCTGTTGTTGTACGTCGCCGGCCCTCCTACCGAGATGTTCAAACCAAAATCGAGCGTCTGCTTCAGAAATTCGATGTCGCCGGAGAAGCAGTGCATGACGCCTTTCAAGGGAGCGTGCGCGCGGATCATGGACGCCATGTCGGCCTCTGCCTCGCGGCAATGAAAAATCAACGGCAACCCGCGCGCCGCGCAGAGCTCCAGTTGCTTTTCAAAGGAGTCCCGCTGTTTTTTCCTAGGAGCTATGTCCCTGAAATAATCGAGGCCGAACTCTCCGACGCCTATATATCTTCCTTTGTATTCTTCGAGAAAATCCTCGAACGCGGGATGGTCGTATTTGGCGGCCTCGTGAGGATGAAACCCCACGATTGGGAACACCATAGGGTATTTTTCAGAATTTGCGATTACCTGCTTATTCGTCGGTTCGTCGAGTCCGACATCGAAAACGGCCGCGACTCCGGCCTTTTCCGCCCGGCTCACAACTTCGTCTCTATCGTTGTCGTAATCCTTGAAAAAAATATGAGAATGAGTGTCTGCAAAAATCATCTTAGTCTGCCCGGAACAGAGGGACTATATCATGTCCGCGAACCGCTTCTCCGGTTCGGTTTTTTTCATTTCCCATTCGCCGACTCTAGGTTTATAAACAAGCTGAACCGGCCCGTATTCCTTCAAATCCACAAGAAAATGATCTTCCACTTCATAGTTGTCCAAGTGAGTAATCTTTCTCCTGTAAACGAGCATCCCCACTTCATAATTCCTTCCGTTCATGATAACTCTGCGAGGCGTTTCTCCCGCTTTGTAACCCGCGTAAGCCTCGACTTGAACTTTTTCTCTATCCGCGTCAGCCGCCATATATGTCTCCATAGAAAAACGTTTATTTTCTTTGGTAAAAACTGTCAATCATTTCCCGCAAGCTGCGCCGCCGGATTGAACGATAGGCACTAGACACATCACCCTAAGAAGCGTCCCGCCGGTATTTCTGAACTGGTGCAGTTCTCCTCCCGGCACGAACACGGCGTCCCCCGCCTTCGCCCGCTTGGAGCCTTCGGCGCTTGTCGCCTCGCACTCCCCTTCCAACACATAAACCTCATGTTCCCAGTCGTGCGTGTGCAAGGGAGTGTATCCGCCGGGTTGGATGTCGAATATGCGCATCGCGAAAGTCGGAGCTCCGTCGTTTCCATCAATCACCCATCTGACTTCCGTCCCCTCGACTCCTTCAACCTTCTGCGGAACTACCGACATAGCGTTCTTGATTATCATGCGCTCTCTCCAAAATAACCGCGAAGTAATTATAACAGATAAAAGCTCCGCCGACACCGTTGTCGAATACAAGCCCAATCGTCATCAGGATTCAAAAACCTCTTCTATCACGTTCGGCGCGTATTTTTCAGCCAATTCTCTTGTGATTTTTCCGGTTCGGGCGATTTCCCCGTACATGTAAGCGCTGGGCCGGGGTTTTCTATTCAGCGTCCCCGGCTCCACTTCCACTAGGCCGAACTTCTTTTCGAATCCCAGCTTCCACTCGAAGTTGTCTATGTACGACCATTGGAAATAGCCCCTGACATCCACTCCGTCGTCTATCGCGCGCTTGACCTGTTTGAGATGCCTTAGGAGATAGCCGGGCCTCTGCGCGTCCGTCGCGTCAGCGATGCCGTTTTCCAGAATATAAACCGGCTTGCCATAGCGGGCGGCATCCTTGATGACATTGTAGAATCCCGGCGGGTAAACCTCGTATCCCATTGCGGTCGTCTCAGCGCCTTCCGGCAGATACAAAAAATCGTTCAGACTGCCAGGTATCTTCTTCAGGTTGAAATTAATTCGCATGCGCGTGTAATAGTTAACGCCGGAATAACTGAAAGAATCCTTGAGTCCGGAAATCTTTTCGTTGAAGCCGAAAGGCGGCGAAACCTTGCCGGAGCTTAATGCTTTAGGAAAAGCGTCGTTGTGAAAAAACCTTATGAATTTATGAATGGCGCTGTCCAGAATATTGTCGGGATTCACCGGAGCGGCGTCCACGACCGCCTGAGCTATTCCGATAAGCGGCTCATCGCTCTCTCCTGAGCGACGCCACGCGTCGAGTATCCTTCTTCTCGCTTCAACATGCGCCTTTAAGAGATTCTTGAAAACCGTTCTTGCTTCATTCCAACTCCGTCTTTCGGGCGGAAATTCTCCGAACAGATGGCCCGCGATAACTGGAACCATCGGTTCGTTCAACGTGCACCAGATATCAACTTTTCCATATACTCTTTCGACGACTTTTTTAACGAATCTGCCGAATAATTCCGGGCTGTCCTCAGCCGTCCACCCTCCGCGCTTAGCCATCCATTTCGGCAACGGCCAGTGATAGAGCGTTAGGCATGCCTTCAGCCCTCTGGCGCGAAGTTCGTCGAGAACTTTCTCGTAATGCCTCAAAGCGTCCTCGCTAAACACGCCCCTCTCAGGCTCGACTCGCGCCCACTCGACTGAAAAACGAAACGAGTTATAACCCAAATCGCTCATCAACTTAAAATCTTCCGGATACCGGTTTAGCATGTCAGCCGCGGCCCCTGAAACTGTGCCATCTGCTATCTTGCCCTTTTTCTCCCATTCCCACCAGTCCGAATTCACATTATGGCCTTCCGCCTGATGTGAACACACTGCGGTTCCCCACAAAAAATCTTCTGGAAATTCAATAAGGTTAATAGACATACCGCCACCCCAATTTTTTTTACGCCGAAATGATAGTAAATGCGCGCTTGCCATGTCAAATCCAGCTTCTGTGTTAGAATGAAACAAACGAGAGATATTTTTGCCTTTTTACTTAAAATGCATATAATTTGTATTCAAGGAGATGTCTGTAATGTCTATTTTTACCCTTGAAAAAGAAACTATAGGCAACACTTTAGTTGTGAAACTGTCAGGAAGAATAGGCGGAGAAGCATCGACGGAGTTATACCGGGATGTCAAACAGTTGATAGAAGCGCATAAGAATTATGATTTTGCCTTGGATTTCAAACAGTTACAGTTTATCGACAGTTCCGGCCTCGGCTCGCTTGTGGCAATCAACTCTTCTCTTATGAAGCAAAACAGAAAACTCACATTGCTGGCAGTCCCCGGCGCGCTTATGGAGTTGCTGCGGATCACAAATCTTGACAGGGTTTTCACGATTAAGGACACGTTGGACACGACAGAATGAATATGACGCGGACAACAGCGATAATCGCGATTGCGGCAATAGCGATTATTGCGTCTTCGGCGATCTCCCAGCCACCCTTGCCCGCTCCAAAAATTAAGGCGGTGCAGGGAAGAGTTCTATTAAGCGCGAACAACTCGGACTGGTTTCCTGCGCACGAAGAGGCAACAATACACGCCGGAATGAGCATAATCGCTCCTGAGAACGCGATGATCGAGGTGCAATCCGGTCGCGCGCTTCAGTGGCATTTCGTAGGCCCCGGCAAGGGTTCTATCGGCAAACGTTCAAAAAACTCATCCGATTCCTCTTCATTCGACATAGATATATCTCAAGGTCACTTGGCGTTTGCTCTGAATTCCGCCGACGCTCCTGCGACTTTTATGGTGAAGACTCCATTCGGGATTGTTGAAACGACAAACGGGCTGTTCAGCGTTATTGCGGACGAAACATCCGCGATCGTGATAGCAGTTTCCGAAGGAAAGGCTTGCATCGCGAGAGCCGAGCAGAAAAAAATCTGCGTTGAAAAAGACAAAATGCTTTTAATGGTTTCAGAAAAAAATAAACCGCCCAGAATAGAAGCGGTAGACCCGGAAATCAGAGCGGCATGGAAGAAATTCGACTGGATTGTCGTCGGTGAAAAACCCGAATTAAAAATAGTCCAGCCGCAAGACGGGATGTATTCAAACAACTCCACGATTTATATCATCGGAACCGCTTCGCCCGGCTCTACTTTGACAGTAAACAACAAGCAAATCACCGTCGCCGCCGACGGCAGTTTCAACGGCAACTACACCCTTTACGAAGGGGAAAACAAACTCGCGATTCAGGCAAGATCAAAAACCGGAAAAATCTCCTCGTTAACGCGAACTGTTTTTCTTGACACCACCCCGCCGCTCTTATCCATCAGCCAGCCTGCCGGAAGTTTCGATCCGACAACTATCGGAACTTGCGACAATAGATTTTGTTATATTCAGATTTTCGGGATAACCGAACCCGGAGTGGCGTTAAGAATTAACGGAGTCGACGTAAGCCGCTTTATCGAAGACGACGGCAGTTTTTTAATTCAGGACTTCCCAGTCAAACACAAAGAACGAGCGCTCACCGTCGAAGCCGTGGACATGCACCGCCAACGCTCTTTCGACATCTTGAACATAATCGAGCCTCTTGATTCAGACGGCGACAACGTTCCCGACGCCATCGACGATTGTCCCTCGGACCCTTCCTGCAACTGATTCTTAGGCGCTGATTATCAATCAGGCTAAGGATTATCCGTTGTGTTTTTTTCGTTTGACGATATATCCTGCGAATTGCAGTCCCGCTTTGAACCAGTAAGCGGCCTCTCGTGGATTTTTCAATCTTCCCAACCTTCGCAATATGTAGCTAGGCCGCATATAGAACTCTCTGAGGATGCGGCTTTGCAGTTCCTGAAGGCGCTGTGCGGAAACGGTTTTTGTTCTGGTGATTGAGTCGCCCTGAAACGACCTTCCATAGTCGCTCCATTTCAGATTGTCTTCAAGCAGCCCGGCCTCTTTCATCATAAGGTTCAATTCCGAACCCGGATACGGCGACGCGATGGCTACCGTTATCAGGTCAGGATCGAGAACGCGGATGAAAGAGCGGGTCGCCTCAATGTCGGACTCCGTTTCCTCCGGGTGGTTGCCCACCATGAAGAACGCGCAGGACATCATTCCCGCTTTGCGGGTCCACTTGAACGCCTTAGTCGCCTGCTCAAGAGTTATTCCCTTCTTGATGAGTTCGAGAATGCGCGGACTTCCAGTTTCCACCCCGAACGCCACTTTGACGCATCCCGAATCCGCCATTATCCGCAACAGTTCCTCGTCAACGCGATCCACTCTGGTGTCGCAATCCCATGTGACGTCCAATCTTTTTATGCCTTCGCAGAACTCCAAAGCCTTTTCCCTGTCATGCGTGAAAGTGTCGTTGTCTATCGTGAAGTGGTTGACGCCGTGCCGCTCTACGCAATCCAGAGCCTCTTCCATAACTTTGTGCGTCGGCCTATGCCGCACCTTGCGACCGAATACATGTTCAGAGCAGCAGAACACGCACCTTCCAGCGCATCCTCTGGCAGTGAAAAGTTGCGTCGCATTGTAAACCCCGCCGGGCAATCCCGGCGTCGGCGCTCCGCGATACGACCGCATGCGCAATAGGTCTCTGGCGGGCAGCGGAAGATTTTCAAGGTCAACAGGTTTCTGGGGCGTTCCTCCATCGAGAATATCGCCGCCGGACGACAACACAGTCCCGGCGATCTCCGAATCCGCGAACCGCCCCTGTTCGACGGCTCGGCATATCTCGACGAAAGAAATCTCTCCCTCTCCCCTCACGGCGGCGTTGAATTGCGGATACTTAATGAGGGTCTCGCGCGCAAGAATCGAAGCGTGCGCGCCACCCAGCGCCGTTATAGCATGCGGAAGCGATTGTTTTGCTATTGCTGCGAGTTCCGCCGCGGCGTCCACCGTTGGAGTCATCGCCGTAAACCCGATTACCTTTGCGTTTGACGAAGATATCCTCCTTGCAAAATCTATATGTGAGAGAGGCTCCGACTCTAAATCGATGATTTCAGGCGCAAATCCGTCCTGTCTGGCCGCCGCCGCCAACAGACATAGATTTATCGGATGCTGCAAAGCATGCGAATGCTCCTGCTTCATAATGCTAGGAGGTCTGACCAGCAATACTTTCATATTTGCCATAGACTTTCCAATGCTTTGAAACGAAAAATAAGAACACTGTCAATCGGCAACTTCTATGCTGTCCACAAAAAGTTCGCGCCCGCTGACGATGTCCGTCTCGCCGCCGCCGCAAGCCGGACATGAGAATTCAACGGAAACAACATCGAAAACATTTCCGCATGCGGCGCAGGATGCGGTCACGGGAGCGACTTCGAAGTCAAGCTCAGCCCCCTCCATCCGGGTTCCTTCAACCAGCATATCGAAGTAATGCCTGACGCAATCGGGCACGACCGCAGTGAATCCGCCCACGACGATTTTGACGCGGAGAACGCGAGGGTTGCCCCCGCCTTCGACCCGCGCTTCGTCAACAACCTTCACAAGTTCCTGAGTAATGGAAAATTCGTGCAAAGTTCCGAGCCTCTCGGACGATGCCGCCTTATGGTCGCGCGCGGCTTAACTGATTCTCGACCCTGCCGCCGCCGGCCCATCCGGACTGAGAACAATTATCCTGTCCGACTCTCCTCCGGCAAGAACCATTCCCTGCGATTCATGTCCCATAATTTGTTTCGGCTCTAGATTTGCCACTACGACGACATCTTTTCCGACAAGCTGTTCCGGTTCATAGAACTTGGCGATGCCCGCCACAATCTGCCTTTTCTCGACGCCGATGTCCACTATTAGCTTAAGCATCTTATTCGAGCCTTGCAGCTTTTCGGCCTCTACTACTCTTGCCACTCTCAAGTCCAATTTTGCGAAGTCATCGAACACGATGTTCTTCTTCACGCCCGGAATTGACGCGGATTTTTTCTTTCGGTCTTTGCCGCTCTTTGAGGCTATAGCCTCAAGTTTTTTCTTTTCTTCTTCGATCTGCGCTTTCTCAATCCTAGTGAAAAGTATCTCCGGCTCCGGCAGAGTCGCCCCGTCGGCAAGAATATCTTTCGACGCTTCCTCCCACCGGACATCTCTCGCCCGGCCTTTCAGCCCCAGCATCGACCATATTTTCTGCGCGGTGTCAGGAACGAAAGGCGACGAAATTACAGCCATCGTTTTTATCAGCTTCAGACATAGTCTTATCGTGGCATCCGCGTCCGCCCGGTTTGACGTCAGAGCCTTCCACGGCTCTTTGGCGTCGAAATATTTGTTCCCGGCGCGAGCCAGATCAAGCATCGCGGCCAGAGCGTTGCGGAACTCGAAACGATCTATGAACCCGCCTACCGCGCCGGGAGCCGCTTCAATGGCTGCGACAATTTCAGCGTCGGCAGAAGCGCTCGAATCGACAAGCGGCGGAACCCTGCCGTCCATCTTAGAGGCGACGAACTTAAGCGTTCTATTCACCAGATTTGCGTATATGTTGGTAAGTTCGCTGTTGTGCGCCGCCATGTATCTGTCCCACTGGAACTCCGAATCGGAGTTCTCGGGCATATCGGCGCAGAGATAGTATCGAATTGAATCCGTCGGGTACTTCTCCATGAATTCAATGACGTCGATATACCAGCCGGCGCTTTTTGAAAACTGTCTGCCTTCGAGATTCAAGAACGCGTTCGACGCCACAAAATCGGGAATCTTATATCCCTGCCGCATGCGTTCGAGCATTATGGGGAAAATTATCGCGTGAAACGGGATGTTGTCTTTTCCTATGAAATGATAGAGTTTGCAATCCGGGTTCTGCCAGTAATCGCGCCAGCGGTCGGGCGATTCCCCGATGCTCTGAAAATATTCAACGGTAGACGAGATGTAGCCGATCGGAGCGTCGAACCACACGTACAACACTTTCCCATCCGCCTCGTCGAGCGGAACCGGCACTCCCCAGTCGAGATCCCGCGTTATCGCCCTGCTTTCAAGCCCGCGTTTGAGATATCCCCGCACCTCGGTGGTGACAAGCTGTTTCCACTTCAATCCGTCCTCGCCGCTTTCTTTCCGGGAGAGCCACTCCTCCAGCCATTCCGCCCGCGAACCTAGATTCAGATACCAATGCGTCGTCTTCCGCGATTCTGCGGCCGTTCCACAATCCTTGATGTTGCACCTCGGATTCTTTAATTCGTGAGTCTCAAGCATGACCCCGCATTTACCGCACTCGTTTCCCCATGCGTCCGGAAACCCGCAATGCGGACATTCTCCCCTTACATACCTATCAGCCAGATACTTTTCATGCTTCGGGCAGTAAAGCTGCTCTCCTTCTTTCTTGTCTATCATTCCGTTTTCCAGCAGCCTCGCGAAAAACTCCTGAGAAATTGGGTAGTGGAGTTTTCGGGACGTGCCGGAAAAATTCGTAAAATCGATATTCATGCGCTCGAATATTGAAACAATCAAATCATGATTTATCTTCACATGCTCCTCAGGGGAGCGGCCGGCGGCCTCTGCTGAAATCGTGATAGCCACCCCGTGGTCGTCCGTCCCGCACACGTAAATGATGTCCGCTCCGTTCATCTTTTTATAACGGACAAAAATATCTGCGGGCAGATACGCGCCGGCGATGTGGCCGAAATGTATCGGCCCGTTCGCGTATGGCAAAGCGCTCGTAACTATGATTTTCTCTTTTGCCGATCCCGAAGAACTCATCTCAATGCTCCCGCGCCGCTATTGCGGTCTGGATAATACTAGCATCCCCTCAGCGAAAATTCAAAACCATGCTCCGCCAATAACGTCATACTCACAGCTTTCCGCATTGCTTTGCGTCATGAATGATTCATATAACACAATGCTGCCTTGATACGGTTTGCATTTGAATGCGATATTAAATCTGACTCGAATTGAGTTAGAACGTCAATCTCTATATTGAACGTATTGACTGTCTTTTGCGCTAAATTGATATATTCACATTCATTCGCTAGAATATTTGGTTATGCAATAAGACGTTAAAAAGGACGGAGGAATAATTATGACAACGATGTATTACGACGCTGACGCTGATCTGGGACTGCTGAAGGGCAAGAAAATCGCCATAATCGGATACGGCAGCCAAGGGCACGCGCACGCGCAGAACCTTAAAGAGTCCGGTCTGGATGTCGTGGTTGCGGAGCTTGAGGGCAGCGAACCGTGGAAAGCCGCCGAAGCGGCAGGATTGAAAGTTATGCCGACGGCCGCCGCCGCCGAAGCTTCCAGTGTTATGATGATCTTGCTCCCCGACCATGTTCAGGCTGTTGTCTACCAAAAGGACATCGCGCCCCATCTGAAAGCAGGCGACACGCTGATGTTCGCGCATGGATTCAACATTCATTTCGGACAGATAACGCCCCCCGCCGATGTGGATGTTACGATGATCGCTCCGAAAGGCCCCGGACACTTGGTCCGCCGCATGTATGAAGAGGGCAAAGGGGTTCCGGCTCTGGTGGCGGTATTTCAGGACGCTTCAGGAAAGGCCAAGGCGCAGGCTCTTTCGTACGCAAAAGGAATCGGAAGCGCCCGCGCCGGCGTTATCGAGACGACTTTTAAGGAAGAAACCGAGACAGACCTATTCGGGGAGCAGGCGGTGCTTTGCGGCGGATGCACAGAACTGGTGAAAGCCGGCTTCGAGACATTGGTGGAAGCGGGCTACCAGCCGGAAATAGCGTACTTCGAGTGCCTGCACGAACTAAAGCTGATCGTCGACCTTATGCAGGAGGGCGGCATACAGTGGATGCGCTATTCGATCAGCGACACCGCGGAGTACGGCGACATGACGCGCGGGCCGATGGTCATAGACGCGCGCACGCGCGAGACGATGAAAAAAATTCTCGTGTCCATTCAGGACGGCAGTTTCGCGAAGGAATGGATCGACGAAAATAAGAACGGGAGACCTAATTTCAACAGGCTCAAAGAACGCGACGAGAACAGCCGGATCGAGGTTGTCGGCAAGAAACTGCGCTCGATGATGCCTTGGTTGAAGAAATAGCCATGGCTGAGAAACAAGACAAAAACAGGGTTGTAATCTTCGACACCACGATGCGCGACGGGGAACAGTCGCCCGGCGCCACGATGACGACTTATGAGAAGCTTCAGGTGGCGCACCAGCTTGCCCGCTTGAAGGTGGATGTCATCGAAGCGGGATTTCCTTTCGCTTCTCCGGGAGATTTCGAGGCGGTAAAACTCATCTCGCAGCAAGTCGAGGGGCCATGCGTAGCCGGGCTGTGCAGAACAGCTTTCCCCGACATCGACCGGGCTTGGGAAGCGGTTAAAAACGCTTCGCGAAACAGGCTTCACACATTCATCGCCACTTCTGAAATTCACATGTCCAAAAAACTGCAGATGACTCCGAAACAGGTTGTCAAAGCTGCGGTCGACGCTGTGAAATACTGCAAGGAAAGAACGGGCGATGTCGAGTTCTCTTGCGAGGACGCGACAAGGTCGGAATTCGATTTCTTGTGCGAGATCGTCGAGAAAACGATAGCCGCCGGAGCCACTACAATCAACATACCCGACACCGTCGGCTACACTATGCCTCACGAGTATGAGCCGCTGATCCGCAACCTGATAAAAAAGATTCCCAACTCCGGCAAAGCCATCTTCAGCGTCCACTGCCATAACGACCTCGGATTGGCGACGGCGAATTCGATTGCCGCTCTTGTCGGCGGGGCCAGACAGGTGGAATGCACCATCAACGGCATTGGCGAGCGCGCGGGCAACGCTTCTCTGGAAGAGATCGTCATGGCTTTGCGCACCCGGCGAAACCTGATGAACCTTCACACCGGAGTTGAAACAACCGAGATTTACCGCTCAAGCCGACTTGTCAGGCGCGTAACAGGCATAGACGTTCAGCCCAACAAGGCTATTGTCGGCAAAAACGCTTTCGCGCACGAGGCGGGCATTCATCAGGACGGCGTTCTCAAAGACAAGCGCACTTACGAGATAATGGACGCCGATTCCATCGGCCTCTCCTCAAGCTCTCTTGTTCTAGGAAAACATTCCGGAAGACACGCCTTCTCCGACAAGCTTTCAGAGCTTGGCTATGAGTTGGACAGGAATGATTTGAACAAGGCGTTTTTCCGCTTCAAGGAACTGTGCGACAAGAAGAAGGAAGTTTCAGACTGGGACATCAGGTCGATAATCGAAGACGAGGTGATGCAGATACCTGAGAAGTTCCACCTCGAGTCCGTGAATGTCATGTGCGGAGGCAGGGTGAAGGCCACCGCGATGATAATCATGGGAGTGGGAGAAAAACTCGTCGAGGAATCGGCAATAGGCGTCGGCCCCATAGACGCCGTCTATCAGTGCATCAGGAAGATAACGGGAGAAGACATCAAGTTGATTGATTTTTCGGTAAAATCAGTCACCGGCGGAATCGATGCGTTGGGCGAAGTGACAGTGCAGATCGCAGGCCCCAAAGGAACGGTCGTAAGCGGCAGAGGGGCGAGCGTGGACATCGTCGAGGCGGCGGCGAAAGCTTACATCACCGCGATAAACAAACTTATTTTCTGGCGCAAAGCTCACAAGGAGAAAAAACCGGATAGCCGCAGCGAACATTCGACATCCAAGTCAAAAAGCGGGAGCGCGAAAATCTCCGTCAAGTGAAAGCTGCAAATCATAGCTCTACGCGCGAACGCCTGACGAGAACAAGGATATGAATTGATGAAAAAAATCAGAGTTATCGTGACAGGGGCCTGCGGAAGAATGGGGCTTGAATGCGTCCGCGCAATATCCGCAGAGAACGACTTGGAGTTGACAGGCGCGTTCGACGTCGCAGGAGCAGGCAAAGACATCGGGGAGCTTGCCGGCATCGGCCCAAATGGCGTAATAGTTTCCGATTCCCTCGGAAGCGTTCTCAAATCAGCTAAACCCGATGTGGCTGTGGACTTCACCATTGCTGAAGGGTTCGGCGCGCGCGCCGCGTCAATTCTGAAATCCGGGACGCGTCTCGTGTCCGGAACAACAGGGATAGACGCCGCGACAATCAAGAAACTCGAAAAGCTTGCCGCTGAAAAGAAGTTGTGCGTTCTGCTCGCTCCCAACTTCGCTGTGGGAGCGGCGCTCATGACTCAGTTCGCTCAAATGGCTGCGGAACGGATGAGCGAGTGCGAAATAATCGAGATGCACCACAACCGAAAGCTTGACGCTCCTTCAGGAACCGCAATGGACACCGCAAACAAAGTTGCGGAGGTGTACGCAAAAAGCGGCGTCCGCGTCGATCCGACGAAAACAATTAAACTCGATGGAGCAAGAGGAGGCAGTCTGGGCGGCGTGTCAGTTCACAGCGTCCGTCTCCCCGGATTCCTCGCAAGCCAAGAAGTGATTTTCGGAGCGCCCGGTCAGACCCTGACTATAAGACACGACACCATATCGAGGGAATCTTTCATGCCGGGAGTAATTCTGGCGATAAGAAGCGCGGCGCGCATTAAAAAATTGGTGGTCGGTTTGGAAAACATTCTCTGAGAAAAGAGTGGCCCTTGCCGTATGAAACCTAAAAACCTGCTGTTTGCCGCGATTGGGTTTATAGACGAGGCTTTGGACAACACAGCCGCTCTTTTAGAGGAGTTGATTGAGCGAGGGCGGCTGAAAAGCGTCGATTCGAAAGGAATGCTCGATAGAATCGTCGAAAGAGCGCAAGGCGAAAAGCGCGAAGCCGATGAAATTGTCGGAGAGATCGCCGCAGACGCCAGAGAAACATCCGGTCTTGCGGGACGCGGCGATATTGAAAGATTAATGAGCAAGCTGGCGCAACTTGAGGAACAACTTGCTGAAATAAAAAAAACCGGCGACGCTGAAAAGGCAAGAAAAGCATGAGACTAGGCATAGCGACAAAAGCGATTATCGTCCTGTTGGCGGTCATTGCCGCCGCGACCGCCGCTTGCGCTCTTTTTACTCAAAACGCCATGCTGGATCATTACCTCAGAGTGAGAAACGACCATTTGGCTTCTGTAGCGTCCGCAGTGGATGAGCTTATATCTTCAGACATCAAGGAAGCTTCAACTTCGGATTTCTCCAGAATGATAGACATCCTCTCGCTGCGAAATCCTGAGAGAATCATCATCTCTGACATGAAAGGTTTGATACTGTTCGATTCGAGAAGGACGAGGACAGGCTCCAACCTCGATCTGGACGAAGAGATGCGAATCAAATCGGACTCTGACGCCGGCATTTTATTATTAAGGACAAGTGAAAATCTGAAAGCCGTATACCTGCGCCCGAAACAAGTTTTCCGGCTGCTCGACAGCTCGGAGGATGTTTCACTTGTATATTACGCGCCGATCCGCGCGAACGGCGGAATCGCCGGGCAGGCTATGGTGTCCGAGTCAGTGGCAAAACTCGGACCAATCATCAGGTTGACCCGCAATAGACTGATCATCTTCATGTCGGCTCTTTTCATCGTATTGGGAGCAGCCGTGTTTTTCCTCGTTAACAAATCAGTTTCGGCTCCGATAGTAAAGCTGGCCGATTTGACCAAAAGAATTGCGAGGAAAGATTTTCAGGAAAGAGTCGATTTTCGAACCAGCGACGAGATTTCTTATCTCGGAAGAAGTTTCAACACGATGGTGTATAACCTAGAAAAAATGGTGCGCGAGATCGAGGAGCAGAACGAAGGGCTTATTCATCTTTCCGGCGAGTTGGAATTGCGCAACGAGGAGCTTAATAAAAAACAACGACTCATAGAATACGATTTGAGGCTCGCTCACAGGGTGCAACAGGAGCTTCTGCCGCAAACCTACCCGCGGATCGAAGGCGTGCTGATTAGCGCGGCAAACTTTCAAGTCGGAGAAATCGGCGGGGACTGCTTCGATTTTTACAAATTAGACGACTACAGGCTGGGCGCGTTTATCGGAGACGTCTCAGGAAAAGGAATAGCTGCCGCGTTGGTCATGGCGATGTCGACAATTCTTTTCAGCCAGCTTAAAGACCGTCTTGACGAGCCTTCGGTGATTCTCGGCCGCGTCAATGAAATAATGTATCGTCATTTCGGCAGCCAGCATTCGATTTACCTCACCTGCTTCTTCCTCATTCTGGATTCGCGCAACATGAAGCTTTCGTATTCCTGCGCGGGTCACACGCCCCCTCTCCTCTTCAGACCCTCGACCGGCGAAATATTCAACCTCGAAGCGGAAGGCTTCGGCCTCGGAATGTTCAACAATGTCTCTTACGAACAGAAAACCATAGACGTTAAGCCCGGAGACAAGATTATTCTTTACACGGACGGAGTCACCGACTGCCGAGATGCCGAGGGGCAGATGTTCGGGCATGAACGCCTTGTGGAAATGGTTAAGATGAATCCTGATTCTAACACATACAGGCTGACGCATTTCATAGTCGAGGAACTGGGCGAGTTCGCCGGAGCCGCGGCAAGACAGGACGATTTGACTCTGCTCATTCTCGAACTGGAGAACGATAAAAAATGAAATCGCGATTCTGGAGCGTCATGCTCGCGGCGACCGTCTCTTTTGCCGCAGCTTCAACGGTCCTCGCGGATATTGCCGACCCTTCGCAGGACGACACTCCTCCTTTCATGTACGATGAAACTGATCCATTTTCTCTTGACGATGACCGCAACGCGCCCGTAAGAGCGACTGAACAACAAAGAAACCGAACATTCGACGCTCCGTCCGACCCGGCCGAGTATCCGGAATTCGCAAAAAAAATATATCTCAGAGCCGTCGATCTTCATCTCGCAGGGAACATCCATGAATCGATCGAGTATTACAAACGCGCGATAATGCTGGACCCCGACTCAGCAGCCTACCACGCGGACCTTGGCGAAGCCTATCGCGAAATGGGAATGACCAGAGAGGCAATAATTGAGTTCGAAACCGCGGTTCAATTGAATCCTAAACTTGCTAACGCTCTCACCACGCTCGGCGTGATATACGACCGCGAAAACCTTCCCCACAAAGCTATCGAATATCATCGGCAGGCTTTGCGCCTTGAGCCGGACAACTATGTGGCTCTTAACAACATCGGACACGCCTATGACTCTCTAGGACTGGTTCGAGCCGCTATTATCAATTACCGCAAAGCTATCGAAATCAATACCGAGTTCACCGCCGCGCACGTTAATCTGGCAGACACCTATTTGCGCGTCGGACAAGTAGCGGATTCGATTGAAATTTTAAAAAAAGCCATTTCAATCGCAGGCGCGGAAAACATTAAAACCGGAATGTATCACAATTTGCTCGCGGAAGCTTTCGCTCTTCAAACCAGATACGCCGAATCTTTCGAAGCTCTTAAAATCGCAATTTCCATTGAACCGTCGAATCAGGACGCTCAGAGAAATTTTTTCTACGTCTTCGACAATCTTGCAAAGGAATCCTTGCAGGCTGGAAACGCCGAAACCGCCGCCGCATATCTTTCTCAAGCGGAAAGAACCGTCGGCTCAGGCAACCCGCGCATGGCGTTGTTCTATAACAGCATCGGAACGGCATACATGCAAAACAAAATGTGCAAGGAAGCTTTAGAGGCTTTTGAAAATGCGGCGGCTCTGATTCCGACCGAACAGGAATTTATCAAAAATCTGGAAGACGCGCGGGGGTGTTCGGGTGGCTAAAGCGGTCAAAGTGAGAGCTTTCGGCGGCGCGCCCGCAGTGGACTTTCTCGACCTGTCCTATCTGATGCCTATGCTGGCGTCGGCGGCCCTTAACGATTCTCCAACACATCCTTTGAAATATGGCGCGCCGATAAAACTCGGCGGAGCGCTGGCCCAATCCTTCGGAAAACTCCCGCGATGGCAGTTCTACGAACGTTTTGCGCGCCACATGATGACCGAACCTCACGAGGCTGAAACAGTTAAAAGCTGGCTTTTCGCAAGATGGGCCGCAAACCTGTACAGAGGGAGAAAATATCAGTTTGTTGTCGTCGGCCCCCCGGTTGGCTCGCTGGTTTACTTGTCGATGATTCTCGACGCTCCGTTCCTTCCTTTGAATTACGAGCTTGCAATCAGGCATAAACCGATCAATCCTGACAACATGTCCGAACATATAGAGATAGCAAAAAAATGGGCCGCTCACTTCGCAAAAACAGACCCGGATATTCACATTGTTCACGAATACAATCCCGTCCACCAGCGCTTCCGCATCAAACACGGATCCCTGCTGCGCTGCCGCTTCACTACCATCCCTGAGGCTTATGACGATTTCATTGCGAAAAACCTTGCGCCAAACGGAACTGTGATAATTGTGGAATCGCGAATCGGATGGCGGCAATATAAACTCGCTAACAATCTATCCCATCAGGTCGGACAACCCGGCGGAATTCCATGCGAAGAATATCTGTTCAGCAGCCCTAGGCTTGATAAATTCCGTTCGCGTTTCATGCAGACCGAAGCTTGCTACAGAATGAATATGCCGGATGAAATTCAACCTGAATCTCGATTCGGCGTGACCCCTCGAATGCGGCTTAGCGTGATCTCCTCCGCGGACGAACATAAAAAGAACGTGTGTCAGCTTTACTCCGATGAGATTTATCTTGTGAACCAACTGGTTTCTCAGTTGTTTTTGCGAGGCGCTCGCAGGGACGGAGCTCTGCCTTCCCGTTGTTATGTTCACTCCGGCAACTTCATCGCTCCCCAGCCTTGCATGCATTCTAATCTTCTTCCAGTGTGGTCGCCGACGCCCTGTTATCCGGCGTTTCAGTTCGTCGAGACGTATCTGAAAAAGTATCCGCACAAGCTCGAGGAGATTCTGGTGTCTTTCGAGCCGTCCATGGAAGAAGCCCCTGACTTCATCATGCTCGAACGCTGGAAAGAAATGCTTGAAGAAAAAGCCCCGGTCAGGTTCGTTGGAATGAATCCTAGCAAATATCCTAGGGAAATGACATCTGTTTTCAGGCAATGGAACGAGATCGTCAGATGGTCTAAGCGGCACAAACATCCGCTGAAGACTCCAATCACAATAGACACAATCGTTCAGGAAGCAGAAAAGTCCGGCATATATTTTCAAGTGACCGAGAACAAATAGTTTTTTAGTTGCGATAAACGCATCCCAGATAGAACGACTCCGTCTGCGCGACCGTTGTTTTGACAGATTCTTTCCTTAGCCATTTTCCGAACTCATATTTTCAGCGTTTCCGCGATTTTCAGCGTCACAAATTCTTTCATAGCGCTATCCTGTCACACCCTATGGTTACTATATGAGAAAAAAGATATGTTCTTAAGGGGATGATGCGGCATGACCAGATCGGAGAACGAAATAAAGATGTTGGTCGACCTTCTTGAATCAGGGTTTCTTGTTCGAGGCGCGCCTGAGTTGCGCGAACAGGAAGGACCGTCGAAATGGGGTATTGAACCGGGACTGCCTGCAGGGTATTACCTTTACGAAAAAGTGTCTTTGGCAGAGCCGCCCGTGGCCGGTACGAGATACTGGACAAGGCCGTGGAAGCTGAAAAACATCAGCGAAGGCGAAAGGCTGAGACTGATACGAGACCGCGCCAACAGATATGACGCGAACGCCGTCGAAGTTCACGCGCCGGGCATAGGAAAAATCGGATACGTGCCGAGATTCGCGGCTCCTATGGTGGCGGCAAGACTTGATTCCGGGAAAAGAGTTTTCGCGCGCGCGCGACGCTCAAAGGCGGCTCCCGGAACGCTGGAAATGCGCCTATATTTCTACATGCCCACAAAATTAAACGCTTAACGCGCGGCGAAGCGGATAGTTGTTTGGAATAAATGATAAAAATCGAAGCTGGAGTACTACTTGTATCGTCCCAGCATAATCTTCACAACGTCGTAGTACATCTGAGCGCGCGCCACAACGCCCCGCCAAAGTCCCATCTTTTCTTCTTTAGTGTGATGCGTCAAATTCTCAAGCTCGACTTCATAGATATCGATTCCATTGTCTTCGAGATACTGGTTGATTGCCACCTCTACCCCGAATCTGGAATCTGCGATGTCGACTTTTTCAATTATTTTCCTGAGGATAGCCCGCTGTCCGGACAGTTTCGGCGCAAATAATTGAGCGAGATCGGTCACCGCTCGGCCCTCTGAGAAAACGCCCATCGTGGCCTGCGCCTTGCCTTCTAGAATGGGCGACACGAGATCCATGATGTGAGACTTTCTAAGCCCGATCAGATCCGCGTCAAGGAGAAGAATGATGTCGGCTCGAGTCCTGTTAACCCCGGCGTGAACCGCCCCTCCCTTGCCTCGGTTTTCTTCCAGATTTATCAAAACCACGCCAAGCTCTTCGGCTACTATTTCAGCCGTTCTGTCGCTCGACCCGTCATTGACGACGATAATCTCGTCTATTGCCTCTACCTGCTGGAGAACATGCAAAGTTCCCCTTATCGTTCGTTCCTCGTTAAATGCCGGAACTATTGCGGCGACTTTCATATATGAATTGCTCCCCCGCTTGCGCGATATTCGATTTCTTTGAGCGGCCTAATTCCCCGTTCAAAGCCCTATGATAATCCTGATGTCCCGATATGTCACAACAAGAATCAGACTTATTAAAATCGCAAACCCGACAGTGTGAATCAGTCCCTCGCGTCTCGAATCCAAAGGCCTTCTGATTATGGCCTCCCAAGTATGAAACACGATGCGCGAGCCGTCGAGAGCCGGGAACGGAAACAGGTTTATCACCCCAAGACAGACGCTGATAACGCCGAAGAAATGCACCAGATCGCTGAAGCCCTGCCGGGCGAAAACGCCGGCGTATTGAATTATCCCGACCGGCCCCGCCACATCGTCCGCAGAAACTTTCATGCGTATCAACCCCACTATGCCGTCCAGAATCATCACGACAGACACCGCGCTCTGTTTCGCGCCTAGCCATACGGCCGAGACAGGATTGACTCTTTGCGACACCGATTCAAGAACGACCCCGATATCATTTCCCGCGGCCCCTGACGCCGCGAGAGAAATCACTTCCCCGCCGCGATAAACTAGGAAAGCCATTTGGGACGCCGCCAACGAATATTTGTCGCCCATAAACTGAGCGCCGCCGAAATCCAGAATCACGTCTCCGCTCCTGAATCCGGCTTGCGCCGCTATCGAGCCTTCTTTCACGTCCGCTACCAACCTCGGAGAAGGATTCATCAGGATTACTCCGGAGTCATTCCACCTGTGTTTTTCGGGAATCATTTTAAACTCGACTCTTTCATCGTCTCTGAGCACATCAATCCTCACATTGGAGCCGAGCTTTGATTCAATATATTTAATCATGCCCTGACGCGACTCGACAGGATCGCCGTCAAGCGCGAGTATGATATCGCCTTTCTTAATGCCGGCCTTGTCCGCCGGCATTCCCTCGGTCACAAAACCGACCGGCAGGCCTTTTGTGTATTCCCCTTGTGAAACCGCCACCGGATTATCAAGACCGGCTCCGATTTTTCCGCGTTTTTCAAGCTTAACGTTGGGAGCGATTTTCAGAGTCACTTCCTTGCCTTCCCTGCGCGCTATGACTCTAGCCGGTTTTTCTGTTGAGTTCATCAATAATGTCTCGGCGTTTCTGGGATCGGTCACGGCGCTGCCGTTCACAGAGACAATGATATCGTCTTTTTTCATTCCGGCTTTTCCAGCGGGTTTGCGCGGGTCCACAAAAGCTGCCACCGCGCTGTTCGACAAGTTGCCGCCCGTGTCGGGCATCTCGCGCGGGATGCCCCAAATCATATACACGGACCCGAAAAGCAAGACGGCCAGAATGAGGTTCATGAAGGGGCCCGCAAAAATTATTGAAATCTTCTGCAATGGCGTTTTGTGTCTGAAATTGGCGGTTCGAGGAACGCCTGCGGCTTCCGCATCTTCGCCGTCATCGTCCTCGCCCACCATCTTTATATATCCGCCTATAGGAAACAGACAGAGCTTGTAACGGGTTCCCCTGAAGTCGAACCCAAAAAGTTCCGGACCCATTCCGAAGGCAAACTCGGGAACTTCAACTCCATGTTTTTTTGCCATTATGAAGTGGCCTAGTTCGTGAAACAGAATCACAAGCCCGAAAGCGATTATTATCTGAGCCGCAATTTTGATGAATGAAAAGATTTCATAAAAATCCATTTTAATATCTCCCGCCCGATTCCGGCTGCCCGGAATCCGGCGCGCATCTCCAAGTCGTTTTTCAGAGTATAATCATTTTTTTCGCGTCACACAGGCCGGCTTCTTTCATATCAATCAAAGGAGTTTCACCCGACCACAAAAAGTTTAAGGTAGAAAAAAGTCAGAGGAATGGAAAAAAGGATGCTGTCGGAGCGATCCATAAATCCGCCTGCCCCGATCACCATAGTGCCCGTGTCTTTCACATTTACCCTGCGCTTGAACACCGATTCGGCAAGATCCCCAATCTGTCCGAAAGCGCCGATAATCAGCCCCAAGAAGATGGCATGAATAAAGCTTATGTCCAACACCGAGCAGATAAGCATTGTAAACATAACAGAGCCTGCCAGACCGCCCACCGCTCCCTCTATCGTTTTGTTGGGACTCACTGAAGGCGCAAGCTTCGTTCTTCCCACCGCTTTCCCTGCGAACAACGCGCCGGCGTCGCTCGCCCACGCCCCTGCCAGCGGCAGCACGACTAGGAGCGCGTATTTCGTATGCTCCAAATAATACGTCTCGTGCAATTCCTTGAGATTGAACACAAAACTCATAAGCGCTCCTATGTAAACCGCGCCGAATATCGTTACGGATAGGTCCGATATCGAATATCTGTCCCTACCTCTTATTTCCCTGACAAGCTGCATGCAGAAAGCGGCGATTATGGCTAGAGAGAGAATCATCGCGACGCTTATCTCAGGCTTGATATAGGCTGCCAGAAGAAACAGCAGCCCAAGACCTATTCCCAATCCTGTCATCGGACGCATTCCGCTTCTTGTTAAAAGACCGTAGAACTCAACCAACCCGGCGGTTACGGCCACCGATGCCAGAATGAGCAGAAGTAAATCGCCGCATGCCGTCATATACAACACTATAGGGCCTAGCACCAAACCGCCGATTATCTTTACTGATATGTTAGAACTCTTCATGTTGTGGCTCTCTCTTTGTTGTTGTTTTATGTTCCTGTTTCTGAAAAACCTAGCGGTTCGCTAGGAGTCAAAACAGTTCTGAGAGAAATCGAACCGTCTTTATGAGAGACCGCCGAAGCGACGCGTTCAGTTAACAGTCGGCTGTCATCTCCTCTAACCCTGAAATCCGATGGCGCGTCAACTCTGCCGACCATAACCGGCTCGACGTTTTTTGCTTTCAACGCGTCGAGCGCGTCTTCCAGCCGCAACGCGATCAACGTATCATCTATCAAAATTCCCTGAGTTCCTTCTCTTTTTTGTCCACTGCGTCATCTATCTTTGCTATGTACTCGTCTGTTATTTCTTGAATTTTCTTCAAGCCCCGGTCTCTGTCGTCCTCAGTGATTTCCTTCTCGTCTTCCAGCATCTTAATCTCGTCGTTGCCGTCGCGCCTCAGGTTGCGGATTGCGACCTTCATCTCTTCGCCCTTTTTGCGGACGCCTTTGGCCAGTTCCTCCCGGCGCTCCTCGCTGAGCATCGGTATTTCAACGAAAATATTATGACCGTCGTTCCTCGGCATTATGCCAAGCTCCGACGACGAGATGGCCTTTTCGATAAGAGAGAGATTCGACTTGTCGAAAGGCTGAAGCTTAAGAAGTCTTGGCTGAGGGGCGGAAATTGTCGCCAACTGATTTATGGGCATTTTCGCGCCGTAAGCGTCGGCTGCTATTCCGTCCAGAAGAGCCGGTGTCGCCCTTCCCGTCCTCACACGGGCAAAATCCTTTACTGCCGTATCGAGAGTTTTTTCCATCCTTGCCCGCAGGTCTTCGAAAACTTCGTCCAACATTTCATTCCCCTCCGATATAAGTGCCTATCTTTTTTCCGAGCACAAGCTTCTTAAGGTTGCCTTTCTTCAGAAAATCGAAGACCACTATTGGTATGTTGTTGTTCTGGCAAAGAGTGGTCGCCGTGGTATCCATCACTTTGAGCTGTCTGCTTACGACGTCCATATAGCACAACCTTTCGAAACGAACGGCGTCCGGGCACTTGAGAGGATCCTTGTCGTAAACGCCGTCCACGCGGGTCGCCTTCAGGATCGCGTCCGCGCCTATCTCTACGGCTCTCAACGCGGCGGCCGTGTCTGTGGTAAAAAACGGATTTCCCGTGCCAGCCACGAAAATAACAACCCTTTTTTTCTCCAAGTGCCTGACCGCTCTCCGCCTGATGTACGCCTCAGCCACAGCTCGCATTTCGATGGCGGTCATCACCCGTGTGTCCAGCCCGATATTTTCCAGCGCATTCTGAAGAGCCAGCCCGTTTATCACAGTCGCCAGCATCCCCATATAATCGGCGGACGCTCTCTCCATGCCTTTTGCGGCCACCGATACGCCTCGGAAAATATTTCCGCCTCCGACAACGACCGCGACTTCCACGCCCAAGTCCCTCACGCTTCTTATCTCTTCGGCGTAGTCCTGCAGCCTGTCCACGTCTATTCCGTACTGCTGCGCTCCGGCGAGGCCTTCGCCGCTAACCTTCAGCAGTATCCTTTTGAAAATCGGTTTTGTTTTTTCAGCCGTTTTTTTCGCCACTATGCCCCTCCCGCCTGATTGCGGCTCAGAGTATTATATCGCATATCTCTGAAAAGTACACAGAATCGCGCGCGCGGGCGCGCTTAAAAAACATCTTTTTTTTAGCGCCCGCAAAGACTACAATATCCGCTGCGGACAACCCTCTGCGCGCGGCGCAAAAACCGCGATGTGGCTCTATTAAGTTTCGGCGGCAACTCAATGAGCATTGCGGCAATCCTGATTTTTATACTCACATACGCTCTCATAGCGGGCAGGAGACTGGCTGCGCTTCCCATCGGGCGTCCCGCGGGAGCCCTTCTCGGCGCTCTTCTTATGGTTGTTTTCGGAGCGCTTTCTCCTGAAGAAAGCTACCGCGCGGTGGATGCCGACACCATTCTTCTACTCTTTTCTATGATGCTTCTTTCCGGGTATCTTGGCAAATCAGGCGTGTTTTCATCGATTTTCGGCGCAGTATTGCGAGTCTGCCGCTCGCCCGAAGGTCTCCTATACGCGATAGCCGCGCTCTCCGCCTCTCTTTCCGCTTTCCTTGTGAACGACACGGTGTGCCTGATGATGACGCCGATTGTCGTGTCGATATGCTCGCGGCATAAGCTCCCTATGGGACCTTATCTCATAGCGCTGGCTACTTCAGCTAATATCGGCAGCGCCGCGACTCTGGTCGGAAACCCTCAAAACATGATAATCGGAAGCATGAGCGATTACGGGTTTGCCCGCTTCATGGCGGTTTCAGGCCCGGCGGCTCTGGCCGGCATGATGGTAAACATTGCTCTTCTGAAGGTTTATTTCGCCCGCCGCCTTCCTCGTGATTTCACAGAGGACGCCGGATTCGAGTCCACCATCGAGCTGAAACGGCCTCCGTTTTCAGTTCTGGTTTTCGTTGCGGTTGCGGCCTGTTTTCTGTCGGGAACACACATGGGTTACACAGCTCTGGCAGGCGCGGTTCTGATAATGCTCCGGGAGCGCAAAGAACCGACGGAAGCTCTCGGCGGAGTGGACTGGACCCTGCTTCTTTTTTTCGCCGCGTTGTTCGTAGTGGTGGAAGGCCTCGCATCCACCGGAGTCGTAGAGAAATCATGGGACGCGTTTTCGTACGCTCTCCGCACGGACACGCCATCGGGAATGGCTATGTTCGCAGCATTCATGACCGTCGGCTCAAATCTGGTCTCGAATGTGCCTATGGTTCTTCTGACCGGCTCCCATATCGAAGGATTCGGATCGCCGGATCGCGCATGGGCCTTGCTTGCATACACGACAACAGTCGCCGGCAACCTGACTCTGTTAGGCTCAGTCGCCAACATCATCGTGGCCGAGCAATCTAAAAAATCTTATAACCTTGGCTTCTTTGAATATCTGAAATTCGGCGCGGTGTCCACAGCGCTCGCAATGACCGCAGGCGTCATAGTCATCGCCCTGCTAACCTGACGCCGGATCTGAGCCGATTAAAAGGAAATCCTGTTTTTATTGTTTTTTTAGATAAAAGCGTAGTAAAATTGCTCCCGACCGCCATTATAGACGTGTCATACCGCAACGCAACACGGCGGTAAAAGCATCATCTGGAGGACGCTAATGAAAACATCTTTCAAACGAATTGTCAGAACAGCGGCGTCAGTCGCAACGGCATTGTTGTTCGGAGCTTATTCCGGGGCTTTCGCTCAGGACTGCTCGAACATCAAAACAGACAATGGGCTTGTGAGCGGAAAACTCGACTCAGGCGTTTGCTCTTTTAAAGGCATTCCCTATGCGGCCCCGCCTGTAGGCGACCTCAGGTTCGCGCTTCCGGTTAAAGCCGAGCCGTGGGAAGGAACTCTTGAAGCTTTCAATTACGGCAACGATTGCGTTCAGCATCCGCTGAGTCTCTTCCCTTCGGACAAAATATCCGGCAGCGAAGACTGCTTGTATCTTAATGTGTGGTCTCAAGCAAAGGCTTCGGATTCCAAGCTGAAACCGGTGATGTTCTTCATCCACGGAGGAGGATTCCTCAACGGCTCCGGAGCGTGGCCCATCTACGACGGCACGACACTGTCGTCGAGAGGCGATGTCGTAGTGGTGACCATCAATTATAGGCTCGGCAATTTCGGATTTTTCGCGCATCCCTCGCTCCGCAGAGATGACGGAGGAGTGGGCAATTACGGATTATACGACATGGTGGCGGCGCTCGAATGGACGCGCGACAATATTAAGGCTTTCGGCGGCGACCCAGACAACATAACTATATTCGGCGAATCCGCAGGCGGCATCAGCGTAGGGCTTATCATGATATCGCCCAAAGCTCAGGGGCTGTTTCAAAAAGCCATCATCGAAAGCGGTCCGGTGCATTATTTCTCCAGCCCTGCTAAAAAAATGGAGGAAACCGGACTCGAAGCGGCCGCTAAACTCGGCTGTCCCGACGCGGCGGCGGCCCCCCAGTGTCTGCGCTCAATCTCTGCGGAAGCTCTGATGCTCGGCGCACCGGGCACTCTTTCCCTCCTGTCGAGCTATGAAACTTCCGGCAAGTATGTTTATGCTCCCGTTATTGACGGCGTGTTTATTCCGGACACCCCGGCCGAGATGTTCAAACGCGGCGACTTTGCTTCGAACATTCCGGTAATAATCGGCTCGAACACGGATGAAGGCTCATTCTTCACCGCAAGCAAGAAGTTGGACACAGTCGAACAATACAACGAGACGGTTGTTTCCGATTCTAAAGCTCTCGCCGACATTTTTGACATCAAGGTCGACTTCGACGGCATTTTGAACATATTCCCGGCGTCCGAGTATCCGACGCCCAAACTGGCGTACAGTGGCATGCTGAGAGACGTGGCATTCACCTGCCCGGCTCGCGCGCTGTCAAAACAAATGATTAAAAAGCAGCCGAAAGTCTATTTGTATCTTTTCGGGAAAGCCCCCGACGAGGTCGGGCCGCTCAAAGACTGGGGCGCGTTCCACGGTTCGGAACTCGCTTTCGTCTTCCACAATTTTGAGTTTATGGGCATCAAATTCAAATCAAAGGACAACACCGCGACGTCAAAACGAATACTCGCTTACTGGTCGCGTTTCGCGCACACCGGAGATCCCAACCTTCAGGGCCTTCCGCAGTGGGAGCTTTTCGACCCGGCGAAACTAAACTACATGTATCTTGATGTCGAATCCGAGATGCGCTCCGGGTACAGAAAACCAGTATGCGATTATCTTGATCAGGTTCTTTTCGAGAAATAACTGTTCTATACAACCCGTCTTCACATCAGTCGGGCGCGTCCTGCTCGACTGGCGGAATGAATCTAAATTCGTAAACCCGGGCGTCCATGCCGTCGTCCGGCAGAAAATAAACGCGCCCTCCATGCAATGCCACGCCCTCGCGCCCCATCGCGTTCCCGGCCTGCGAGTCGCCGATTTCTATTCTTTTTACCAACCGCCATTCTTTCAAATCTATGATGTCAAGTTTGTTTCCGCTCGCGCACGCTAGAAATCCGCTGTCGGCTTTGCAATCCTGATATCCTATCCCTGTCGGGCTTTCCCTCTTTTCCAGCAGACTTCCGTCCTCGTCCCAGAAATAAAACAATTCCGCGTTCCAGTTCGCGCCGATGATGACATCCTCAGCTCTCGCGATCAGTCCGATGTGATCCTCGACCTCGAACCTGATTCTGGCCTTCAGCGTTTCTGGATCAACTTCGAATATTTTCGACGCTGTTTCTCTCTTGTAAACCGCCATCGCGATCCAGAATGCGCCGCCGCCGTAATCGAATCCGCTCGGATGAACGTAGAGTCCCTTCGCCAAATTCCTGCTTGCCGCCAACTTCATAGTCCGCCGGTCATACTTGTGCAGCCAGCCTTTTGCCGAATACTTATCCACGCTGGTGAAAAAAACATGCTCGTCAGTCATGAAAAGCCCTTGAACATGATGTACATCCGTTCCGAACGGCGGAAACACAGACACTAGTTCTATGCTTTCTACATTTTCATAATCGACAGTATGTGAGCAAAACGCAGGCGAAAAACTCGCAAGAAATAAGCACACAGCCGATATGCAAACAACAGCCGCCTTTCGCGCAAGCGTTTGCGCGAAAATATTCGTGTTTTGAGCGTGTTCCATCTTAAAACGGATTGCCATATTTATTCTTGGAAACTACGCTGTCGAAAGTCTTGCGAGGCCTTGCAGGAGGCTGTTCGTCTGGAACGCCAAGCGTCAGCAGCGCTAGAAGATACACTCTTTCGGGGAGAGCCAAGTCTGCGCGCACTTCGTCATACAGTTCCCGGAGGGAGCCGGTCATCTCATTGCCGAAAGCGCCCACAATGCAACAGCCAAGCCCCTGATTTACCGCCTCGACGCACATGAACCCGTATGCGATTCCAAGTTGTTCCATCGTTCTCGCAAGGATAATCGACGGCCCGTGTTCCGCCACGCAGAAAACCGGGTCTTTCAGAAGAAGATTGTCCACGACTTCCGCCGTGGCTTTCATCGCTCCCGCCTCTATAAGCTCCAGTAGCGCCTCCCTGTTTCGAGGCTTGTCCCAAGCTCCGACATCTCCGCACACCGCGATGACAACAGGAGCGGAGGCGACGAACTTCTGCCCGCGCGACAGTTTGACCAGTTTCTGCTTCAGGGCTTCATCGACCACCGCGATGAAATGCCACGGTTGAACATTCTCCCACGACGGAGCCTTGCGCCCGGCGTCAAGCACTTTTCTAAGCGCGCCCTCCGGCACAGGTTCCGGCTTGTATCTTCTTATGCTTCTCCATTTTGCAATCGCTTCCGTCGTTTCCATATTCTCCGCTCCTTTGTAATGTAATTAAGAGCTTTCCCGCCGTATATATTTACTCTTCTTTTCTCAGCCAGACGGCCCTCTGCGGGAAGGGTATTTCAATTCCCGCTTCGTCAAACCTGTTTTTGAATCTCCTTCGCATCTCCCGCATCACGTCCCATTGTTTGAGCGGAACCGTTTTCACCATAACCCTGATAGTGACGGCCGAGTCGTCCAGCGATTCCACGCCCGGTATTTCAAAATCCTCAAGCAGCAGAGGAGCGAATTTTTCATCGGCCTTAATCTCGTCGCAAACCTGCCTTATCGTCTCCATGACCCTGTCCACGTTTTCTTTGTAAGCCACACCCACATGTACGAGAGCGCAGGACCACCCCTTAGTCATGTTGCTCACCATATTTATCTGCCCGTTAGGGATGTAGTGGACTACTCCTTGAATGTCCCTGAGAGTCGTCACACGGAGATTTATGCCCTCGACCAACCCTCCCGTGTCCCCTATCTTAATCACATCGCCGACAGAATATTGTCCTTCGACTATAAGGAAAAAACCTGTGACGATATCCTTAACAAGACTCTGCGCGCCGAAGCCGAAGGCAAGCCCGATGAAGCCCACGCTCGCGAGTATCGGAGCGATTTTTATGCCAAGCTCCTGAAGAATCATCATTCCCGCGGCGACTGCGACGACAATCTTTATCGTATTATGCATTATTCCGCCGACCGTCCGCGCTCGCTGCCTGCGTTCGGCCAGAATCAACTCATCGTCTTCCTTGATGGCTTTTTCCATGCGCGAAGTAAAAAGTTTCGAAAAGTGAACAGCGGCAAAACTTAAAACCGCTATCAGAAATATCTTCGGAGCCTGTGTAATAAATGATTTAATGAATCCATTAAGGAGTTCCTTATAATTGAAAATCTGTTCCATAAACACCTCCAGCAGATTAATGCGACAAACTTATGACATAAAGATTATATAGATTTTCTCCGCTCGGCGCTAACTATCCCCGCATTGACAAATCCATACGCCGGACGTACTTTACTTTGATGCCGGTTCGGCGCTGGCTTTCGCCAGCGGCCGCCGTTTGTGACGGAGATTTGATTGAACGGAAAAAAGAAAACATCTTCTCTGATTCTGGTCGCGTGTGTTCATGCGGTGAACCACGCGCTGTTCAACATGCTCACCCCTCTCGCCATCACGCTGATGAAATCGTTCGGGTATAATAATGTCGCGCCCATCGCGCTCGGATTCACCCTCTACCTTGCATTCTACGGTTTTGCGCAGATTCCGCTAGGTTTTCTATCCGACCGCATGTCGCGAAGAACCATGCTCGGAGCCGGACTCATTCTCAATGGATTGGCAATAGCGATGGCGGGCGTTTCAACAGAATACACGCATTTTCTTATCGCGATGGCCGCCGCCGGGCTGGGTGGCGCGACATATCATCCTGTCGGAGCCGCATATCTGAGCGAGTTGTACGCCGACAGAAAAGGGAGCGCGCTTGGCATAAGCGGCATAGGCGCCACAATCGGCCTGACATTCGGGCCGATAATCGGCGGTCGCCTCAATATGGCTTTCGGCTGGAGACCTACGTTCATTTTCTTCGCCGCGCTGGCCGTGGTTCTCGGAGCCGCTTTCATAAAGTTTGCCGCCGAGCCGCCCCGCGAAGAATTCAAAGACGGCTCCCGCGCGTCAAGTTTGTGGAACCCGGCGCTTGCGGTCGTTCTGATAATTGCCGCCGCCGTCTTCACTTTCAGGGAGTTCGCAGGCTGGGGAGTGTATTTCCTCGTGCCGGTTTTTACGGAGATGATATACGGATTCAACACAGTGAGGTCCGGCCTCGCGGGCGGCCTAATATCCGCTCTCGGTTTCATATCTCAACCGCTCGGCGGATGGCTTTCAGACAGGTTCGGAAGAAAACATCTCATGGCGGGCTTTCTTTTTCTTACAGCCATTTTCCTTGTCGCCATCCCTTACTCCGGCGAGAAATTCTTGTTCCCGGCGATTCTTCTTTACGGATTCACATACTCGGCCACAGTTCCGATTATCGACGCCCTCATCGCAGACCGCACTCCAAGCCGCATCAGGGGCGGAGTGCTCGGCATCTTCATGGCATCAGGCATCGGCATAAGCGCCTTTTCTCCGCGCGTCATGGGAAATATCATCGACACCCACAACGCGGCTTTCTCCGGTTTTTCTCTCTCATTCACAATTCTTGCCGGTTGCGTGCTCGTATCGATGATAATCATGCTGCTGTTCAAAAACGCCGACGCCCCTCGCTCTAATAAATAATTCCCTCAATGTGGCGACATAGCAAATTATTCATCGATTTGTATTTGCCAGATGTTTTCGGTTTTTATCTGAATTCTAAATTTAAGATATTGCCCTTATTTACAATCCGGATTTTTGAGCGCAGCCGGCGCTGGCGTCTTTTCTATCTGGGGTGTTTTTTCATCGGTTATCCGTTTTTTTATCCTGTCCGCCCTCTTTTTTGAAGCGGGATGAGTTCTGAAAAATAAAACCAGAGGGTTTTTCGAATCTTTCGACGACGCTCTTTCGAAGAAATCCGACGTCCCCGCGGAGCCTCCATATAGTTTTGAAACAAGCTCGAAACCGTAATCGTCGGCGGCATATTCCTGTTTCTGCGAAAACCGCATCTCCGCGCCAGCAGTCATCGACCCCAGATACTCGGTGACGGAACTGCTCGACCCCGTGACTATCGCAGAGAGAGCAAACAGCGCCAGAATCCTCCCCAGCCCTCTGAGATGATCCCGGTTGGAAAAATGGCCCAGCTCGTGCGCTAGGACCAAAGCTATTTCGTTCTCAGATTCAGCCTGCTTAAGAAGCCCTTCATAAACAATGATGTTGCCGCCCGGCAATGCCGCCGCGTTCACCTCGTCGCCGCATATCAATATCGCGTTGTATTCCTCATATCTCTTCTGCGGTATAAGCGACGTAAGCCTGTCGAGCAGTTTTTGCAATTCTATTTGAGAAGCGTTAGGCTTTTTTTCGGATATCAAGAATTTTTCATCAAAGAAGCCGAAGAGGCGCTCCTCGGTCGATACGGGCAGCCTTGCCGCGACAAACCCGGCGGCCATGCCGAGCGCCATATATAAGACTACCAACGCGCCTATCACGCCGAATAGAAGCAGAAAAAACTCGCGGAGCGGCGATGTCTTCTCCACGTTCACATTCTCTTCAAAATGTTTCGGCGTGTATTTCAATCCTGTTATTTTTTGTAAATGACGGCGGTTCCGTAGGCAAGAACCTCGACCGCGCCGACAGCGTTCTTCCCTCCGGCGTTCTGTCCGATGGAAGACGTCTCATACCTTGTATTCAGGACAATGTCCGCCCCGGCCGCCTGCTTCTTCATTCTCAACGTTGCTTCCCGTCTTGCCCTGTCCACCAGCGTTTCATAGGCTCCGACCCGACCGCCGAATATTTTCCTGAGATTCGCCAGAACCATCTTAAAATAGTCCAGTCCGACGCAAACGCTGCCCGACACCAGCCATGCGCTTTCCACCATTTCTTCGTCTTCCACATGCCTTATTGTGACAGCCGGCAGATTGAGCGTTTCCTTTTCCCTCGCGATTATCGAAGCGTAATGCTTCTTCTCAGCCGCATGTCCGGCCAGATATCCTAGCGCCAGCAAAAAAACGAATACGCCAAGGTTTATCAGAGATTCCATGGCTCACTCCACTCTGACGGCGGTTCCGTAGATGAACAACTCGGAAGCGCCCTGCGTGACGGACGATGTGGCAAACCTGATATTAACAACCGCGTTAGCCCCCATCCGCTCAGCCTCTTTCATCATCCTTCCGACCGACTCGTGCCTTGCCTCTTGCAACAACTCCGTGTATCCCCGGAGTTCGCCTCCTACTATGTTCTTCAATCCGGCGGCGATATCCTTGCCTATGTGTTTCGCCCTCACAGTGCTGCCGCTCACCAGTCCGAAGTGCTCAACCGTTTTTTTGCCGGGCACGTTTTCAAGGTTGGTCAGTATCATGCAGTCCGCTCCTTTTTTGAATGAACTTTTGTCTACCGGAATATATCAGCATCAAAGTCCTTGTGTCAATGAACAATAATCAACCCACAAAAATCCAACTTGTCAAATCCATGCTGCGCGCATGACAATCAGGCTTGTGCCGTTTTGTTCTCCGCAAGATGCTTCTGGTATGCTTTCCATCCCGGACACCAGCCGGTATGCCATTTCCAGAGCCTTGCCATCAGCGACTTCGGATTCTTCTCCGCCTTCCGCCTGAACGGACAATTCTCACATTTAATCTCGCTCTCTCCGCTCATCTCCGCCTCCTTTTCTTTTGATGCGCTCGCTATCTCTTTGCCTCGACACTAGAAAATATATTTTTCAGCGATTCTTCGTATACGCTTGTCCCCCAGAACGTGAAAACGCTGGAGCTTGGACACGCTTTCCGGGTTCAATGTCGATATGGGAATAAAAACTATGTGGACGCCTTTCGATTGAGCGATGTTTTTCAGAATGGATGATGGCGGATACTTCGCCACATAAGCGACGAACCTTTCTTGGGAGTTCATAATAGCGGCGTACAGAAGCAGGTCGGCCTCGTTGCGCGCAAAACCTTTTTCCCGGAGCGCGTCATACACAGCCCAGTAGTTCGCCATGCCTCGCGGAGGATAGACGCTTGTAAAACCGCCGAAACGGCATTGCGATATCCCCGGCCCGACCAGCGTTTCTCCGGGCGGAGTCGTCATCATCAGCAGGTCCGATTCGTAAGAGAATTCGCTGTGCCAAACGGCGCGCCACGGATATTTGTCAAGATTATCCTGATCGAAAATCACCGTGACAGGCCCGACGCTGCCTCGCGCGGACGGCGTTTCTTTTACGTATATCTTGCCTGTCGCCGCGTTGCGCAGCGTCTCCCTCATGTCTATGCCGTCAAGGATGCTTGTCGTAAATTCTACTACCCGCGTTCTGTCTTCGGTCATAGACATAATAGCCCTGTCGCGGATAAAGGAGTTGTAATCTTCAAGCCTTATGTCTTCCGGGGTATGCGACACGTGCATCGACGAAAGGTCCCAAACATCCCGCCATTCCCCTTCGTAAAGCTCAGGCGGTCGTCTTCTCAGAGTCACCCGTTTCATGTTGCGTTTCCATGTCGTATTTCTGCGCCTGTTCAGTTTTACCGTTTTTCTGCCAATCATTCCCTCGTCGCTTTGTTCAAACCTTCTGACAATGTATATATCGGGCAGCGACGGGTCAGGCTCGCAATGCGGATATCTCGTCGCGATCTCCATCAGCGCATGCGCAAACTCGTCTCCGCACACGCATTTAGCGGCGGTCAGAAGGTCCACCAAATCAGGCGTGAATTGAAGCGACGTCGCGCAAAGCTTTCTCAAATACCTGTGCAGAGCTGTTTTTGCGGAAGTCGATATCCTTCCCGCTTCGTCTTCAGCCTGCTCGATGAGCTTGGCGACTTCCTCGTTTCTGTCCATTTCTCCGATAATTCGCGCTGATTCGAATCTTCCAGCCACCGCCGGTATCTCTTCCAGAACCTCCTTCGCCGATTCAGGATGAAGATTCGCAAGGAAGGAAAGCGCGTCAGGCTCTTCGAGATCAAAATATTCAAACCCTCCGCCGGACTCGAGCATTTCTCTTATCCGCTCCCAATGAATCATCCCGCAGACGAAGAGAACCCGCCGTTCAAAACAGTTGAGACGGCGCAGGCTCGCCGCCATGTGCTGCTCCCGCATGTAGTCGAGCGAGCCTATCTCGCTTAACGGCACGCGCTCCATCGTTTTCTCGTAATAAGCGGCGGCCCCGATTCTCGGCAGCGCCCAGTCATCCGGCGTATGCCTCAGTTCAGGCCCCGCAAGGTCGAATCTGTTAAGATCGATGAAATGAACCGGGATACGTCTTTCCAGTCCGATCCTGACTGAATGGACGATGGCGTCGCAAGGATCTATTGGGATGTAGGAATAGTCCTCTCCGTCCTGCGAAGCGCACGCCACAGTCAAGTTCGGGAGCCTCTTCACTCCTTGAATAATCAGACGCTTCAACGCCTGCGGGAACTCCACCGCGATTATTTCGGGTTTAAATTCCTCTATAAGACGCTGCGCGCGCAACGCGAAGTAATACCTTGAATGAACGACAGGCGCGCAAAGTATATTGCCATGCCGGAAGACGTTGTCGTCGATTTCGTCGAACATCATTGAGCCTCGGATAAACGGCCCTTCGCTCAGTTCTCGTCAAAATCCAAGTTGTCGATGGGAAACTCTCCCTCGATGAATAATTCCCGGTCGGGAAGCTCGTCTTCAAGAGAAGGATTTAGATAACGCAACGCGTCCTGTCCGAGAACGCTGTTTATCGAGAACGCCAGCCGGTCGGACTGAGAGCTTTGTTCCGCCTCCGCCAGCTTCACCGCGAACCTTAGTATGTTGATTCCGTCCCTAACGGTGTAAGGCTCGCCGAACATGTGCGCCCGCTGCAGAAAATCAACCACCGTCTCGAGCACGTTGTCTTCCGCCGGCGCGCAGTTCCTTCTTAATATCTCAAGCTCTTCCTCTCGTTCGGGAAAAAACATCTCAATCGAAGGTTGCAGCCTTGAATGGATATACTCAGGTATTTCGTACGCGCTGGAATCGTCGTTCATCGTCACGCACAAGATGAAATCCGGGTGGGCATGAATCTTTATGCCTGCGACGACGCTTTCAACATACCTGCGGTTGTCAAGCAGAGGAGCGAGGGAAGCCCAGCTCTTTTCGCTCATCCTGTTGCCTTCGTCAAGCACGCACGCCTGCCCTTTTACCATAGCCGTCACAAGGCTCGAAGCGTGATATTTTATCTTTCCCTCCGACGATATCACGGGGGTGATAATCAGGTCTTCCGGCCGGGTGTCCATCGTGCACTGGAATATGTACACGTCCCTGTTCATCTTCATCTTCGCGGCCGCGTACGCCAGCGACGTCTTGCCCACTCCGGGTTTGCCTATGAGACGAGGGCTCATCGGCAAATCATTCTCGTCGATTTTTAGCCACGCCGCGCTCAACTGCCTCAACAGGTCTTCCCCGCCGACCCAGTCAATCTTTATCTCATCAGGGTGCGAAAGCGAAAGCTCGACCCCGTCTATCACGATCGTTTTCATTTCGAGATACCGTCTTTCACAAAGTTATCCAATATATTAACGAGCAATCCTGATTTGTCGATACCGGGCGCGCCGCCGCAACGACGCTCTAGCTAGTCGCAGGACCGCAATCCGAAAATACCGCTGAAATTCCCTCTCCCGCTCAGAACGGCAACTGCTCCCTCTGCAGGCTCGCCATCTCGTCGAACATTCGCCTGCAACTCTTCTCGTCCGGAGGAGACAACGGGTCGGCGACCAGCGCCTCAAACGCAAGTTCCGGGTCTCCATTAATAGCTGAATCCACGATTTTGTCCTGAAGGCCGACTTGAAGCCTCATAATTTCCGCTAAAGGCTCATGGATCGGAGGAACAGTTTCAGGCAGCAGATTCCTGCTGTCGCATCTCGACGGAACCTCGACTATGCAGCCTTCGGGCAGATTGGGAACATATCCTTTATTCGGCACATTGACGGCGTTGAAACGAGCGGTCGTGTCTCCGGTGGCCATTGCCTGAATAATCGGAACCTGTTCTTCAGGAGACATCGGAAGCATCTTTACGGGCAGCCAGAAAAGCCCGTTCGCGTACTGCTCGCTGAGCCATCCCCTCGCCTTCCAGTCGAAGTGATAAAACTTGTGCGGGTTGTACATCGGCCCGGCTTCCTCGGACACGAACGGCAGATATTCCCCTATATGGCTGTCCGAACTGGTCGGATACAACCCGAACTCCCTGAAACACCTGCGCACAAGCGGCTGATGCAGAAACGGCAGCAGCTTGGCGTGCGTCCTCAACTTCGGATACAGGTCTTCTCCCGTTTCGGCGTTCTCAATTTCGTAGAACCACGTGAAATGGTTAATGCCAGAAGCGTTCGCTCGAATCTTGGCCGGAGGAAGCAGCAACATGGAAACGAGCCGCGCTAATCCTCCGCCGAACTCATGGCACATGCCGACCGCGCGCAGTTTCGTCGCTCTGCTTATCGCCAGCGTCACCCTGCTCATCGGATTCGTCAGGTTCAGAAGAAAAGCGTCCGGAGCCGTTCTTTCGATTTGGCGGCAGATTTCAAGAATGAGTTTTATCGACCTCAGCGAATGGAACACGCCGCCGGGACCGCCGTTTTCCCCCATCACTTGAGTCGAGCCGTGCTTCTTGGGAATCTCCAGATCTTCCTTCCATCGCTCCCATCGTCCGACCTCGACGGACGTCATGATATACTCCGCTCCCGCGACGCCCCTTTCGGTGTCCTGCTCTCTCTCGATGATTATCGGATTGCCGCACGCCTCGTTTATCCGGCTGGCTATCGCCCATGCGACATCCAGTTTTTTCTCGTCCGTGTCCACGAGCACAAGCGTCGAACCTTTGAGTTTCTCCGACCTTATCACGTCATATGTCATGATAGGCCCGAACGACATCCCGCCCGCTCCTACCAAAGCAATCCTTACCTGCGCGCTGTCCATGACATTTCCCCCCCAATAAGTTTATGCCAAAAAAACCGGCGCATAAATTATATCACCATCAGGCAATATATAAATAGGGACAAGGGTTTCACTACCTTCAATCCGCCCCTGCCTGAAAATCGTTCGGGAATTATGCGGAAAGCTTTTCTCATCCCTGCGCCAGCATCAATTTGCGCAGACACTCGACGCCTCTAGGCGCTGCGCTCAACTCTTCCTCTTTCCCCTCGCGCTTCGCAGATTGCGTCCGCAAAAAGAAATCGCCTCTCACCTCGCTTGAAGAAGGGCGCAAGGACACCGCTCTTATGACTCAGATTATCAGAAAATTCAAAGCGGCAAAATTATAAGAATTTCAGGAGCGCAACAGGTTGCAAGGCATGTTGAGGCATGGCGGCTTCGATAGCCGATTCCGGAAAGACGCCAATCGCAACAATCGTTTCTTTGCCTCGCGCGGTTGCCAATTTTAAGCAAAGCAGTGAAAATATCTTTGGCCTATCGGACGAATCGAAAAGGCATCATATCCGCGCCCGTAGCTCAACGGATAGAGCATCAGACTTCGAATCTGAGGGTTGGGAGTTCGAATCTCTCCGGGCGCATTGGATTCTTAAACCTATAGCTTAGGGTTTCTCTATCAAGTTAAACCCGCATTATTCGCTAATGCCGGCGGAATCCTGTCCTGTTCGCTCACTCGCTCCCATAACCTTGCCAGTTTTGAGACGAGATGTATTTCCACAAAACCCCGCCCAACACAATAGCTATTCCGATTAGTATTAATCCTCTTGAGGCCGGACCAAGAAGCAGTTTCCCGATTCCGAACAATGCGCAATAAACTGCCGCAATGGACACCACGTAAGCAAACACGGATTGAGCAGGGCCTGGGTCCTTGTCGGCTCCGGGGATATCCTTGCTTATCAACCGCCATCCGGGGCCTCCCGGCCTTACTTTCCTGTAGAACGCGGTCAGCTTCTCTTTTGAAACCGGCTTCGTTAAGAATGTCGCCGCAAATGCGACCGTCAATGCCACAGGCACAATATAAATCAGAGCAAGAGGGTATGGAACTTTAAAAATCCCTCTGACGACATACGTCATGGACAAAGCCGCCGTCATCGCTCCTATTTCGCTCCATGCGTTTATCCTCCACCAGAACCATCGAAGGATATATACTATCGCCAATCCTCCGTATATCGCCGACACCACATACCATGCGTCAGCGATCGAGTCCATCATCATCGTAACCCCTGCTCCGCACACGGCGATAAGAACAGTCGCCACCCAAGACGCCACAATATAATGACGATCCGACGCTTCCTTCTTTATGAATCTTTTATAAATATCATTCACCATATAAGACGCGCCCCAGTTCAAGTGGGTGTCTATCGTGCTCATGTACGCCGCGAAAAATGAAGCCAGCACCAGTCCGAGCATCCCGACAGGAAGATATTTCAACATCACCTTCACATATCCAAGCTCCGGGTCGGGATACACCCCAGCCGCGTCCGGAATGTAGGGAAACAGAATTGCCGCGCAAAGCCCCACCATAATCCATGGCCACGGCCTCAGACAGTAATGCGCGATATTGAACCACAACATGCCGAGGAACGAATGTTTCTCGTCTTTCGCCGACAACATTCTCTGCGCCAGATATCCGCCGCTGTCAGAGTTCGAGGCGGTCCACCATTGGAAGAAAATGAATATCATAACCGGCCAGAACATTCCCACCGAATATTGAGAAGAGTACGCCGGGAACAACGACGATATCTCGGCAGCTTTGTTCGCGCCGTACGTGGTTATCAAACCGTCGTGTATCGCGCCAAGTCCTCCTATGTCGATTATCGCCACAGTCGCCAGATAAATCGCGCCGAACATCGCTATGGCGAATTGCATTAGGTCAGTCGCCATAACTCCCGTAAGGCCCGATAAAAGCGTGTAGACCAAAGCAAAGGACATGCAAATCCAAAGAGCCTGATTCTTGTCGAATTCCAACGTCAAACCCAGAATCTTCACCATCGCAAGGTTTACCCAGCCTATGACAATACAGTTGTAGATGATTGCGAAATAAATGCCTCTGAAACCCCTTAAAAAAGCGGCGCTTCCACCCTCGTACCTCAACTCGATAAGCTCATTGTCCGTCAGAACTCCGCTCCGCCGCCACAGGCGCGAAAAGAAAAACACGCCCATCAGAGTGGCCATCGCCAATCCCCACCAATACCAGTTCCATGCGATTCCGTTCCTGACCACCATGCCGCTGACCGCAAGCGGCGTGTCCGCCGCGAACGTCGTCGCCACCATGGAAGTCCCTAGCAGCCACCACGAAGCTTTGCGACCGGACACAAAATAATCATCCATCCCTTTATTGGAGCGCCGGCTGTGATATATCGCCAAACCGAACACAAATACGAAATAGATGGCAATAATCGACCAGTCTAAAACTGTCAGGTGCTTTGTCAATCCCTGCATTCCGGCCTCCTTAGGGCTGTCGGCCCTTGCGGGGTATTATACCCGACACGCGTTGCATCCCGCCAGTCGTATTTCGTCTAACTTTCTGCCGCATTCTACGGCTTCATCCGCTTGCTCGATCAATTATTCCGGCTCTGTCAAATAGCCGGAACCGCTTTGGCGGTGTCAAGGATATGAGAAATGCCGTAAAAATCATCCTCCCTCGTCAGTGGCGTTCTTAAGGGTTTCACATTCTCCTGACTACGTATAGAATATGTTTATGATTCGAATGGAGCGCAAACATGACTTTGCCGCATATCGCAGTTTTATAATTTTGCCGTTTCGTGCGCGTTGTGATGACAACATCTTAATTAGTCGCGGAGAAATAGAATGAGATCTTTGTTGTTGTTCTTCCTAATCTTCGTTTATTCCGCAGTAGCATGTTTATATATGTTCACAATTGGGATATTCGCTCCCAAACACAGAGCTTTCATCAGGCGGATCAGCGATTATTTCGGTTTCAGGCCGGGAGCGCCCGATCTTTCAATTCCGTCCGCAAGTTTGAGTTCTATTGCGCGCGACGATATAAGTTTCCGAATTCTCGAATCCGAATCCGTCGACGGAAATGTGACCTTGTTCGAGTTGATGGCTCTCGTCAAACTGTCGATCGCAAACGCGTCTCAGGCTATATTCGAAATCGGAACATTCGATGGGCGCACTACTCTGAATTTGGCCGCAAACGCCCCGTCCGACGGAGAAGTTTTCACGCTCGACCTGCCTCGCGAAAACATGGGCAACGCGCAGGGAACCATATCAAGAGCAGACAGACCATACATAAATAAGAAAACGTCAGGGGCGCGGTTTGTCGGCACGGAATACGAACACATAATAACTCAACTGTACGGCGATTCAGCCGTCTTCGATTTCTCAAACTATTTCAACAATATCGATTTTGTTTTTGTCGATGGAGCGCATACATACGATTATTTGATGAGCGACACTGATAGGGCCATTAAAATGTTGCGCTCTGGAAAAGGCGTTATCGCATGGCATGATTACGGCAGGGACAACGGAGCCACTCGCGCTCTGAACGATCTTTTCAATAACGACGCTAGATTCAAAAATATTAAAAGAATAAATGGGACTTCTCTCGTAGTGGGCTTTTTTTCGTGAACCGATATTCTTTTATGACGGGTATGCCTTATGAACCCTCAAGTTTCCATCGTTATTCCCAACTATAACGGGAAACATCTGTTGGAGAAGAATCTTCTGTCCGTCCTTGCGGCTGCTGGCGGCTTCGGTTCCGCTGAAGTGATTGTCGTGGACGACGCGAGTTCTGACGGGAGCGTCGAATGGCTGAATTCCGTAAATTGCGCAAACCTCAGGATCTGCCGACTTGAGCGCAACTGCGGCTTTGCCGGAGCATGTCGCGCCGGAGCCTCTGAAGCTAATGGAGAAATAATTTATTTCCTCAATACCGACATTAGAACGGATGCGGATTTTCTTTCTCATCTAGTTTCTCATTTCAATGATCCTAATATATTTGCCGTCGCAAGCATGGCATACGACGGGTCCGGAGAAAATATTGTTTCCTCCCGATCCGGAATCAAATGGAAGTGGGGAATGCCGGATGTGGACAGGGCCGCTCGTTTTGACGCCCCCGCCGCGTCTTCGTCCATTACCCTTTTTGCGTCAGGCGGTCACTCCGCATATAGAAAATCAATGTTTTTCGACATGGGTTGTTTCGACTCTCTTTACAGCCCTTTTTATTGGGAAGATGTGGATCTCGGATACAGGGCATGGAAAAGAGGCTGGAAAATCGTTTTCGAGCCTAAAAGCGTCGTTTATCATGACCATCAGGGAACCATCGGAAAAATATACAGACCGAGAGTTCTCTCAATTATGAGAAGAAACCGTTTTTTGTTCACATGGAAAAACATCTCGGATCCCACCCTGTTAATTCGACATGTTTTAGCATTGCCGTTTTTTTTGGTTATCGCAACTTTGGCAGGTCGCAGGGGAGTCTTATCAGGCTTTTTTATGGCCCTATCTTCTCTGCCAGATGTGATTTCCGCCAGAAGAAAACGCGAGCGGGAGCCTCTCGTTCTGAAAGACCGCGATATCTTCGTTCTGTTCGATGATGCCGGATACGTTTCTTGTCCGCCTCGCTCAGACGAGGCCATTTATCATCAAAAAGAGAAGGAAACCAATAATTGAACTCAAAAGCGTATACGACGCTTTCCCGAGCGATGCCCGTAATCGCTATTCTTTTCATAGCAGCCGGGTTCATAAGACTCCGTTTCGGCGTATCTTTCAGCGATGAAGGATATTGGTTTTCCGCTCCATACAGATACCTTCACGGGGATATGCCATTTAAGGATGAATGGCTCTCCGCTCCGAGATGGTTCGACATCATTATCTGGCAGATAATGCGGCTGCTCCCCGACGGCGGCTCCGTTCTTGTTATCAGACATATTAACTTCGCGTTTCACTCTATCGCGTTAGGCCTCTTTTGTTTCTCGCTCAGAAAGCTTCTGCCGGCTTCCATTCTCATATCTTGTTTTACCGCTTCAATTTTCGCCGACGTGAGGTCTTTCTGGAGCCCAAGTTACAACTCGCTGTTCCTAGATTTCACTCTCTTGAGCGCGGCTTTCTTTTTTTTGAGTTTGTTCTCTAATAAACCATTGTCGAGGGCGCTGTGCGGATTGATATCTGGCTTCGTTTTCTTCCTCGCCGGGATATCATATTTTCCATCGTTCGCATTAACCGTCATTCCGATTTTTTTAGTTGCATTTTCTTTGTCGAGAAAATCGGAATTTATGCTTAACGCTCAAACCGTCGCTTTTTTTATCGCAGGCGTCGCGGCTTCCTGCGCGGCGACGTATGTGTTATTGCAAAACAATGGCTTGCTCGTTCACTTCTTCAGCGCATTTTCAATGCTGTTGAACGATGCCTACGGCGAAACGCTTTCTATGGGAGAAAGGCTCTTTAATATATCGGCAGTTGTGTCAAAAACGCTGCCCATAATGCTGCTGTTTCTTATCGGAACGTATTTGTTCAAAACCGCAATCGCTTCAAAAAGGTCCTTCCTCATTCTTGCTTCAATAATCTTTCCTCCGCTTGTTTTCGCTCTGGCAAGTCTCCCTTCGGCTATCATCGCCTTCGTGGTTTCGGTATCGATTATTTATCTGTTTAGCAGAGCCAAACTGATGGCGAACGGCCGTAGAAAAGAGCAAGCTGTTTTCATGCTTGTGGCTTGGGGATGCTCATGGTTCGCCGTTTCCGGGATTGCTTCAAACAATGTCAATCTTTGGACTCCCACGCTGATATTTCCTTTCTTTATAATATCCGCGGCAATAATCGCTCATACTGCCATATCCAATGCGCTAGATGAGCGCGCAGACGCCGGTTCTTTCAAGAAAGCCTCGTCGTTCATCGTCGCTTCGCTTTTGCTGATTTCAATCGTCGTCACGGGAAAAACCTTCAGGAGCGCGCCGACAGAAGGCTCCGTATTTAACCTTAGAACCAAGTTCGCCTACGGAAAACTGTCCTGTATATATTCATCAGAGAAGAGGGTGGAATATCTTGAAGAGTTGCTTGATTATCTGGACGGCCGCGTCGGCAAAGGCGACAGGCTTCTGGCGTTCAAAAGATTTTCCATGCTCAACTATATCACAGACACAATTTCGCCACTTAACACAAGCTATATCGCCGAAGACATTCCAGTGGAAATGTACGACAAAACAATCAAGATAATGATAAAAGAAAGAAGAGAGCCTGAATATGCCGTCAGGGTTTTGAACTTTCCGAACTATCTAGGCGGCGAAAAAAATCCGGAATTGCTCCCCTACTCTACTGACCCCGCGATAGATCCTTTGTTTTCTTATGTCCATCAGAATTATACGCTTGAGAAAACGATAGGGCCTTATGAGGTTTGGAGAAAAAATCAGTTCATTCGATAAAGATATGCGGCATCCGAACCAGCAAATTATTATTTGTGTTTTTTTCGAGCGTCCAAGAGTATTTCGCAAATATCCTTTATGTCGGTCTCTGTCAACTCGCCGTAGAGCGGCAGGCAGAGTATTTCTTTGGAGGCGGCCTCCGCGACCGGCAGATTAGCCGGAGATGATGACGGCAGATATTTGTAACACTGGTAATTGCTGCATAAAGGATAGAAATATTTTCTTGGAAAAACATTATGTTCCCTCAGATGAGCGTGCGCCTCGTCGCGGGAACAGCCGAACGACTCTTCGTTGATTCTGACGGTGAAGTATTGATGATTCTTTTTCGCTCCCGAGGCGTCCGCGTTGACGCGAAGTCCTTCCACTCCGTCAAGCGCGCTCTTATACACTTCCGTAAGAACCTTTCTCTTTGACATCTCGCTCTCGACAATATCAAGAACGAGAAGACCGAGCGCGGCTTGAATCTCGTTCATTTTTCCGTTTATGCCCGGCATAACAACTTCTTCTTCATTTTTTATACCGAAGTTTTTAAGGTAATCTATCCTCTGCTTCATGTTCGGGTCTTTGCACGAAAGAGCGCCGCCTTCGGCTGTGTGAAAAAGCTTCGTGCCGTGAAAGCTGAACATTGAGATATCGCCGTATTCGCCAATCCCGACGCCGTCAATCTCCACTCCGAAAGCGTGCGCGGCGTCATACACCACCCTAAGCCCGTATCTGTCCGCTATGCGCTGAATTTCAAGGACATCGCATGGCGTTCCGAAAACATGCACCCCCAAGATCGCCGTCGTGTTGGGGGTTATCATAGACTCGATTTTTGCCGCGTCGATATTAAGCGTGACCGGGTCGATATCGCAGAATATGGGTTTCACATTATTCCACGTGAGCACGTGGGGCGTGGCGGGAAAGGTGAAAGGAGTCGTTATCACTTCGCCTGTGAGCCTGAGCGCGCGACATGCGGTTATGAGCGCTATCGTTCCATTGTTGAATAAAGATAAATATGGAACTTTAAGATATTCGACAAGCCTATTCTCTAAAAGCTTATGCTGATCTCCAACGTTCGTGACCCATTTGGAGTCCCAAATATCCTGTATCTTCCGCGTCATATCAGAAATATCTGGGAGCGCGGGTCTAGATATATATACTGGACTTGGAAAACGTTTCATTCGCTTTTCTCGCCAATGTGGAATTCAGGTTGTGAATTCCTTTTGATCCTTTCTTAAACTTTTAGGAATGTAATTGCCATTAACATCGAAACAGATTTGGCGGTATTCGTTTTCAAGTTGAAGGATTCTGTCTTTGGGTCTGCGTCCGATTATTCTCGCTGGAGTTCCCGCGTATATGGTCCACGGCTCGCAATCTTTTTTGACGAGCGAATTGGCTCCAATCGCCACTCCGTCGCCGATTTCCACTCCGGGCATTATAACCGAGTTCGCCCCGACTATAACGTGTTTTCCGATCCTAACAAAAGACCTAGTCGGTTTCCTGAAAGGATAATCCACCGCAGGATTGCATAAGCTTTCGCCCTTGGAGTAATCTTCATCGCCGGTAAAAACTCTCACTCCGGACGAAAAACCGGCAAAATCATTCATAATAAACTCGCCTCCGCCGGCTATGGATGAAAAAGAAGCGATATGAACAAAATTCCCTATTTCGATGTTTTTTCCTCCCATGATGAACACGAAATCATCGATTATCACTGAATTGCCAATGGAGATATTTTCCTGAGATGTGATTTTTGCGAGCGGCCATATTGTCACATCATCGCCGATTTTTCTGAAACTGTTTATCATTCGTGTATCGCCCATCGCGGCGCTCATGTTGATTTTTTACGCATTATAAATAGTATATTTAGTGTAATTTAAATAGCAACAAACGACGGATAATTGTGACCGGATGATGGAACCGTTGAAAAAAACAGAACCCGACAACAAAGAAATATTTCATATTCCTTCAACTAGCCCGCGCCCGGAGATAAGCGCTGTCATCACTTGCTACTTCGAGGAATCAAGCATAAACGAGTTTTATTCAAGGCTATCATCGACGTTAAAATCCACCGGACGATCGTATGAAATAATTTTCGTTAACGATGGAAGCAGCGACGGCACGTTCAGGATTCTAAAAGAGATTTACGATGCGGACGGCTCAGTCGCGGCCGTTATCGACCTTTTCCGCAATTCCGGCCAAGCCGCCGCAATCACCTCCGGGCTGGAATACGCTAGAGGCGATATCGTTTTGCTTATGGACAGCGATCTTCAGCTTTCTCCGGAAGATTTGCCTCTTCTTTTAGCGGAATATGACAAAGGCAACGACATTGTCGCCGGATACCGGGAAAACAGAAAAGATCATATTCGACGAATCATTCCATCTAAAATCGCCAACATAATCATGAGAAAAGTGGCAAAACACAACTTGCGCGATTTCGGTTGCACATTCAAGCTTATCAATTCCAAACTCGTTAAAGCTTTCGACTTCGGACCATGCAACCCGATTCAGATTTCCTGTGTGATATCCAAAGCCGCGCTTGTGTCGGAGGTCCCGGTAAACCATCATCCGAGGAAATACGGCAAATCAGGATGGACTTTCTGGAAACTCTATTCATACAATATCGACAATTTTGTGCGCTTTTCGGAAATACCATTTCAGATTATGGGCGTGGCGTGTTTTGCTGTTGCGGTGGCGTTTCTGATAAGGTTGGCGACGGTGTATCTGTTCCCGTTCAACATTCTTAAGGTAGTCACCACCGGGCTAATTCTTAACGTTCTTGTCTTCTGTTTTCTCGTGACGCTTGTAATGCTGGTTGCGATAGGAGAGTTCACTATCCGCAATTTCATAATGCTGAGCAGACAGCCTTCATACGTGGTCAAGACTGTCTTCCACAGACTATCCGAACAGAACGACAATAGGGTTTGATTATCTTGAGAGACGCAAGAAACAGCGCTTGTGTGGAAAATGGGTTCCCGCTTTCGCGGGAATGACGGCAGAAAAGAATAAGGAATGACGGCGCGTAAAGCGCGTTCCGCTCCTTACAGCAAACGCAATATTTTCTGCTCTGCGCAGTAAATCCGGGTTAAGCCTTTTCGAACTCTTTGAGCATTCTCGCGCTGAAAGCGTCGTATGCGGCTTTGAATTCGGCGAGAGTCTTTTTGACCGAGCCGAATTCCGGCCATTGCGCCGGGGTATGCCCCTTCACTCCGAAATCGCCTTGGATGCCCGCCAAGCCCAGAATCTTTTTTAGTTCAGCATTCAGCTCATACCCGGCGACAAAATCAGGAATGCGGCTTAACCTGTCGACAACGTCGGCGCCGAAATCGTCTCTTATGGATTCGACATAGTCGTTAAGTTTGAAATCGTTTTGAAGAGACATTTTTCTGACATTTTCCTGATGGTTGCCGAATTCGGTGTGAACCATATTGTTTGCGGCTAGAGTCCAGTATGTGTCTTCGGGTTTTCTCTTCGAGGCGGGCAGATAGTTTATCCTGTCCATAATGAAGCGCGCCTGATCCATGCCGAGATCGTATGTGTCGCAGATGTATTCCGACCATTTTTCGTAGTTGCGCTCTGAAAAGAAAATATGCCAAACTCTGCGGGCGACGAGAGTTCCGGATTTCTCTATATCGCTTTCAATCTGCTCAAGCTCAGTCTTGGAAACGATGTCCTTGAGGGCAGCGGCGACATTTGCGTCGATGGTTTTCTGCGCGCCGAAACGAGTCGCGGCGACGACCGCCGCCTCATAATTGGAAGCTGATTTAGCGGCTTTCTCTGAACCATTCGCTTTCGCCAGCGCCAGAACTTTTTTCAAAGCTTTCTCCGCGCCGATTTTCTTTTTCAGCGAAGCGAAAAGAGACTCGAGTTTGACTTCCCTCAAGTGGCTTTCAAATCTTCCTCCCATATTGGTCATGTAGAGTTGGGTCGGAAGAATGCCCATGTTCATGGCCGAAGCCATTCCGGCGATTTCCTCAAGAATCATCGTGACCTGCTGCGCCACAGTGTAAACCACGGTGACGTTCGAGCCGAGTCCGAACGAGTTGATGGAGCGCGCAATATTTCTGGCGGCAGGATGGCAGGCCGCCACTTTTATCACAAGATTTGCGCGCCCTTTTTCCGCGGGAGATTCATATCCGGCGAGCAGATAGGAATCATAAACGCGCAGGTTCTCTTCGGCGAGTTTCAGAGCGTTGAGGGCGTCGGCTATGCTTTCATCAGCTTTATGCGCGATATTCGGGTTCAACTGAAAGCTTACGACGCCGCCGCCGGATTCATCGCGAAGATTGTGAAAGACAGGCCTGAAAACATGAAGGTTGTCCCAAAGAGCTAGCAAAGTGGCAAAAAGAGCTATCTCGTCCGAATGCTTGGAAGGATTCGCCCGCCATATCTCTCGCATAGGATGGCCGGCGGCGGCTGATATGAATTTCTCAGTTAATGCCGGATCGTCGTCATACGCTTTGGCTGCCAGAACTGGATTGGTTGAAACCTGTTCGAAACCCAGATGTCGAAGCCATCTTAATCCGAGAGCGTAGTCGTTCCCGAATTTGCAAACGCCTTCGGCTGACATTTTGAAATAAATATTGTTAAATATTTCATCGGCGGCGGCGTCAAGGAAGTCGAGAGTGACCGGGCCGTCGCCGGCGACGGCGCCGCGAATCCTTTTGCCTGTAAGGGATGTCATGCTTGCGCCTCCCTGCACAAGTTCCATCCCTTTGAGAATCTTGTCCACTGCCGCAAAAGCTATAACGGGAACTCCGTTTTCTTCAATTTCCATCGACTCCCACTTCAACAGAACTTCTTCGATGTTCGAAACGCTCAGTTCCGTTTCCCATTCATCGAGCCAGCCGCTTTCCAGCCCAAAGAAATTCAGAGCCAGTTCAAGAGCGAACTCATACGCGTTTATTCTGAACTGGATTTTTTTAGTTCGCGCTTCCTTTGAGTCGCTCGCCTTCAAAGCTGACAAGGCGAACCTGTAGCTGAGGCTTCGAAAAGCGTTTGACACTGTTTCTGTCAACCGACCATTGAGGTCCGGGAACAAAAAATGATCGGCAGCCAGCCGAGGCCATCCCCATTCGACTAGTTGAGCCGCGTTAGAAGCGGGGTCGCCGATTATCGGCGATTTCCCATGAGATGTTAGACTTTCAGCAGACATGCTGTTCGCCGCTTCGCGAACCTCATTCTGAATCTCGGAAGCTCTTGTTTTCTTTGCCATGACGACGCCTCTTTTCGTTGAGAATATATTGCGCGAAACACATCATGTAAATTATATTGCATACACGCCGCGTTCGCAAAAGCAAGACTGATATTTCGGGGTCGTTATTTGCGGTTTCTAATGAATTCGATATTTCTGCGCGCCATCCCGGCTCCCTCTTCATCTCCTATTCGAGCATAAATATCCATGGCTTCTTTGAAGCTGGAAATCGCGCCTTCGGAGTCGCCGCTCGCGTACAATGCCGATGCCAGATGTTGCAGGATATCCGCAAGAGACCTATCATCGTCGTTTTCTCTGTGGAATCGCGCGCATTTTTCGAATAATGCTATTGCGCTCTCAACATCTCCGATAGCCATTTGGGAGCTTCCCAATCCGAAGAAAGCGTCGTTTTTAAGAGCGTCATCGCCTGAGTCTTCATAGACTTCCACACTTTTCCTGAAATATTCAATCGCATTTTCATGGTTATTGGTCGATGAATAAATGTTGGCGATTTCGCATAAGCAGTTTCCCACTGATGTCGCGTCGGGAAAAGAGGAATATTTTTCCATCGCCGACTGTATGGATTCTATTCCCTCAAGAACTCTTTGATTCGCGCATAGAGCCATGCCGCGCGAAAACATCGCGTCGGCTTCTCCTCTTTCGTCATTCAGCGTGGTAAACAAACGGACCGCATTGTCGCAGCACATCAGAGCTTCTTCCGCCATGCCTTCCGCTAGATATGAGGATGACAGCGAGTCAAGACAAGCGGCGACTCCGGCGTCATTATTTGCGTCCTCGAAAAAAGACCTAGCTCCGTCATATTTCTCGATCGCTTCCTTGTTCCGGCCAAGAAAGCGGAGAATATTGCCGACCACTGCGGTGTTAAGCGCGGCGCGATCCATCATTCCCGCTTCTAGGTTCGCTTCGACGGCTTGTTCTCTGCATCTCAAAGCCTCTTCAAAATCCCCTTTATCGGCGGCCGTATCGCCAAGAGCATCAAGACAAGCGTCGAGAGCTTCAAAATCATCGATATCGTCAGCGATTTCCAATGCGGAAAGATAAGAAGCTGAAGCGGATTCATAATCGCTTTCGAACCGTCTTATGACTCCCAAATTAAACAAACTGACATATTCGCCCTGCCGGTTGCCTGTCAACTTGAATATTTCGACTGCCTCGAAAAAGCAATCGGCAGAGGCATCAATCCTTCCTTTTTGAAAATGAACGAATCCGAGCAGCAACTTCGCCGACGCCAAAGCGTCATCCTCAAGTCCTGCGGATATCGACGATACAATAAATTTTTCGGCTTCGTCGACATTGTTTTTCGACAACTCGACCATACCGAGTCTGGCCGCATTAACCGCTTCTCCCGCCCCTTGTTCCAACGGTTCGGTATAATGGTACAAATAAACTTCTTCTTGTTTCTTCAAAGCAGTTTACCGCCTTTGCGCAATAATTTTGTAAAACATCTATTGTCGCCTATTTTTTTTCAATGCGTCTTTCATTCGGATAGCGTGTTCGAGATTTGCAGACGCCGCTTGATTGTTAGGGTCTATCTGCAAAACTTTCCTGAAGAACGAAATCGCTGTATCGAAATCTCCGGCCTGCAAATATGTTACGCCTGACATCCCTAAAGCGTTTGCGTGCGAAGGCTCGCTTTCCAAAACATGTTCGTACCTTCGACGCGCGCCCTCAATGTCTCCTAAGTACAACAACGTGTTGCCCATAAGATAAACGGCGGCGTTCCAGTCCGGCTGCGTGATGAGGATTTCTTCTATCATCGGTTTTGCCTGCGCGGGTCTGCCGAGACTGTTCAATAGCAAAGCAATGTTGTAACGAACATCGTTAGTGGGATGAAAAGCATAGGCTGAATAATAAGTTTTCAAAGCCTCGTCATGGCGGCCAGCGCGCCAATAAGCCGTTCCAAGCGCTAAATACGCCTCATAATGTCGAGGGTCCAGCCTGACTGCGGCTTCCAGATTCGTTATCGCCTCTTTCAAATTCGAAGGGGTCGCCCCTATCTCGACGAGCCTTCGTCCGTAACCGGTTCGCGCTTTGGAACTGTCCGGGCATACATCAACGGCGCTTTTCCATAGATACAACTCGTCGCGCCAATCGCGGTTTCTTTCAATTGTTTTCGCTCCGAAGAAAAATGCCACGCACAGCCCTATAAGGAAGCTCAACATCATTATTTTTGGCTTTGCGGATTCCAGTTTCAGTCCGGAATTCATAAAAGCCCCTGCAAGCATAATAGACAATCCCATTGAGGGCATGTAAAAATATCTTTCAGCTATAACTTCCCCGATAGGCGCGATATTTGAAATGGGAATCATGTTTATCAGAAAGAAGAAAGCGCCAAAGCTCAGATATTTTTCGGACTTCACGAATGCCAACCCGGCGATAAAAATCAGAGCGTAAAACAGCATCGCAAGTATCGGTTTGATAGTCATCAAGGTATCAGGATTAGAGACGCAATGAACCAAACTGAACCCGGACGAAAAAAAGAACATCTGCAAGTATTTCAAAAAGGCGGATAAAATCAGAGGCGCGCTTTCAACGAAACTGCCGGCGGGATACACTGGCAAAGCGCCCGATTCGCTATTGGCCATTAGAACAAATCTTATCAGGGCGAATATTACGAATACTGTTATGTAGCAAAAATAAGCCGTTCGACTTTGCCAAATTTCATTGAAGCCGCTTTTTCTGCGCGACACCCATTCGTATACGAGAACGACAGCCGGAAACACCGCCGCGTTCTCTTTAGAAAACATCGCAAACAAATAGAAAAGCGAAGCAAGCGCAAGTCGAGGAATAGAAAAACCTCCCGATTCACGCTTTGCTCCGATATGAGCAAATAAAGCCGCCAATAGAAAAAACGCGGCCAAAGGGTCTTCGACGAATGAAGCGGCGTTAACAGCTTCGCTTTGTATCGGGTGCAACGCGAATATTAAAGAGGCGAGGAAGGCTGTGGCTCTCGCGTTTGCGAACGATGACAATATTAAAAACAGAAGAATGGCGTTGGCGGCGTGCAACAGTATGCTTGTAATATGAAACGCGGGCGGGTTCTTTCCGCCGACAAGAGTTTGAATAAAAAAAAGCGCGGTGGCAACCGGTCTGTAACTCCGTTCGCCGCTGATATTAAAGTAGTCGTGATTGAAAAGTTTTTTCAGATTGCCGATATCGTTCAGATTGACGTTCTCTGCGATAATCACGCGGTCGTCATAAACGAACGGGTTATCGATTGAGCCGAAATATATCGACACAACCGCGACAAGCAACGCGAGCATATAAACAGGCTTTTTTATTTTATCGGGGTGCATATCCAAGCGCTCATCGCGTCAATCTATATAACTTTCCTCGAACACTACTCCGTCCGCTCCGAAACCGATAAGACGATACTCAAAACCCTTATCTTCGTTTCTCTCATAAAAAAAGTCGCCGGGACTCATTGAATCACTGCCTGCTGTTTTAATCGGCAGGCCATTTGACGAAAAAGGATTCGGAGGATATTTTTTCAGCATTCCGGGGCCGATAAGAGAATCCGGGACTGAACCGCCAGCTACTTCGCCGCTCTGGGGAAAAACGCCTCCGTGTTTCTCGGCGTAGATATTCAGGGCTATGCTCAATCCTTTAATATTCATCGCGGCGAGCCTGTCATTTCTTTTGTTTCTGGATGTTAAACCGCCGAAAATAGAAATAATGAGACATAAAGCAACCGTTGCGCTCGCGTAAATCACATTTGCCGCGACATTCTTTTTCATAGGATGACGACCTGCGACACAAACCGAGCCGCTATTTACGCGCGGCAGTTTTTTTCTTCTTTTTGCCGGCGGTATTTGCGGCGGCTTTTTTCTGTTCGGGCGACGCTTTCGGCGCGGCGACTGACGGGTTCATTTTCAGAAGACCGAGTTGGACAAGATCATGAAGGTGTATCATTCCGACAGGTTCCAACTTTGCGCCGACGACCGGCAAAACGGTAATCGAATTGTCTTCCATGATTTTCAAAGCCTCAAACATCGTGCTTTCCCGCCGGACGTGTTTGGGAGATTTCGTCATGACGGATTTGACGCTTGTGAGGAACAGATTGGCGAGAGAGCCTTGAGACTTCTGAAGGAGTCGCCTGACATCCCCATCCGTGACGATGCCGGTCAAAGCGCCGTCTGCGCCGACAATGCTGATGGCGCCCAAACCTTTTGAGGTAATCTCAAGCAACGCGTCTCGGAAAATCATGTCGCCTGCGGCGACGGGATTTCCGGGTCTGGTGGCCAGAAGGTCTTCCACTGTGTAAATCGCCTCGCCGCCTGCGGCTTGCGAGCGTGAAGTTCTGCCGCTTTCGATGTCCTGCTCATAAAGCAAAGCCATAGCAAGCAGGTCCCCCAGAGCCAAAGCGCTCACACAAGTCGAGTAGGAAGCGAAATTGTCCGTTGCGTCCAGAGGCAGGGAAGTTTTCAGGAGGATATCGGCGGCGCGGGCAAGGCTGCTTCTGCCGCTCGGAGTTAGAGCTATGATTTTTGCTTTCTTCTTTTTGAGCCAAGGGAGAACCCTTATGATTTCGTCCGATTCGCCGCTGCTGGAAATAGCTATTGCCACGTCTTCATGAGATATCGAAGCGGCTTCGCCATAGAAAGCGGCTATGGGATCGAGAAGAAAAGCCCTGCGGCCGGCCGCTCTGAGGGTTGAAGCCAATTTGGCGCCGACAGCGCCTGATTTTCCGAAACCGAAAATCACGATCGAGCCTTTGCATGATTTCAGAACAGATAAAGCTTTGTCGAAAGGCTGACCTAGCTCGCCGCCCATTCTTTCAAGCTCTAAACCCTGTCTTTGAAGCAGTTCTTTCATCTTCTTTGCGGCTGTCATAAACGGCCTCCGCTTTCCCGCTCCGGATTACGGTCTCTCGATTCCGGGCGATTTATTCTATCATTTCCGGTCTTGGCCGAGGTTCCCTTGCCCAATCTTCCATTCTTCTTGAGAAGAACGCTTGAAACACCAGATACATGGTTGTCGACCACACTCCCAGCGATATCATAATGTGGAACATCGTTGTCATTACAATTCTTTTCTCCATGTCGACGCTGTGAGTCAACGGGGAAACGAATCTATTGTTAATAAACGGAGCCGACGCCGCGGTTGCGAATATCAACAATCCGGCAAGAAGTCCTATTCCCGAGTAGTAGAATTTCAGCCCGCGCATTGCTTTTATTCCGACGAATATCTCGAAACAAAAGGCTCGAAGGTCCCAAGCGACAGCGAACAAAGATTCGTGCTTGCGCACATTAATGCTGTTTTTCCATGCGGAATACACGCCATATAAGAAAGAAGCGGCGATAATCGGCCAAGTCAACGGCAACATATATGGATGAGGATAGAAGTAAACCATTAAAGAGAGAGAAAGCATAAATGGAAAATACGTCAATCCGAAAATATACAACATCGAAAGATGTAGATGTTTTGAGGCTTTGTTTCTAAGGGCGATCTTTTTTCCTCTCGGACTCTCTTCCACCAGCCAAATCCAGTTATCCTCTGGCAGAATGAAAAACACAGGCGCTGAAACTATCATAAGCTTCAGCATAAAAACGAACATGCCGGACAACTCAGAGGGGGGCGCAAATCTTCCGAAAATAAAAACAGCAATCCAGAGGATCGCCTCAATGGCCAGAAAAACAAGCGCTTTAAATAATCTGACGTCCAATTCAGTATAACGTGAATGCGATATCGAGTCTGTCGGACGCTCTCACATCCTTTGCGGCAACCGCCCTTAGCAAAGCGTCATTGTCTCTGTTTCGCATCAGCCTTTCAATGATATCCAAATAGTCCTTGGCCGGAACCGCGCCGATTCTTTTTGTTTCTGCGTCAGGCAACATTCCTCTTTTCAAAGCTTCCGCCGAGACTCTTTGCAACGCGGAAGAAACAAACTGCTCAGCCTCGATGCGAGTCATCTCGCCGCTGACGCGTTGTTCTACGATAATCTCTCCAGTTGAAAAAATCCGCCTGTTTACAGTCGGCCTCATTTTTATATACATCTGCTGGCCTTTAAATACATTATTGGCCGCCAGCGCGTCAATAATGACATCGTCTTTAGAAGCCTTCATCACGTCCATTAAACCTTTGAACTGCTCATTAAAAATCAGGCCTGTGTCTTTGTCCACGATAACGCCGCGCTCAACCGCTTCCGCCAACAGAGAGTTTATCATCGCCATCAATTGTGTTTTAAGATCCGATTCTTTTATGCTTTTTGATATCACGACTCGCGCCAGCAACTGGTCCCTGTGGTAAACGATGTCTCCGTACAGAGTTTCCACGCTTAACTGGCTGATTCTGTCTATCGAAATTTTAATCTCTCCTTCAAGCTCATTTTTGCGCTCCGTCAGTTCCGCCGTTTCCTTTTTGAGTTTGGCGAAATCAACGGACATCATGTCGTGAGATTCCTGAAGCTCGTTCAACTCAATGGATTTGATATTGATGTTGCCGAGTATTTCATCCAATCTCTCAACGTTTTCTTTGTAGTCTTCCCTATTTCGTTCAATTTCCGCTCTAAGCTCCTCTTCCTGTCTTTTATACTCGAAAGTCGAACGCTCCAACTCTTTTTGTTTTTTTTCAAACAAAGCAGTCGATTCCTGAAGCTGGACTTTGCGAGTTTCAAGTTCGTCCACAATTCTTTTTAGCCCGAAAAAAGAAGTGCGGGCGTATTGAGAAAATGCGAACAGCAGTATCAAAGTGACGGAAACAATCACAGCCCCGGTGATGATGGTCACTATAATGGAGGTATACTTCGGACGAAGATTAAACAGACTGATTCTTTTTTTGCCGACTTTCCTGCCTACGTAGTCGCCGATATAAGCTATCAGTCCGCTGATGAAGACCAACAATACTACAAGAGCTATTCCTCTCAGATCCATCTAATGGTCATGTCCTTCACATAAATAGCGGCATAAACCGCTTGTTAGCCAATATATATTAACACACAATACTCACAATAGATATCTTAACAGTCCGCAATTCGGGTACTGAAAGTATTTGTATAAAGCTTGTCTATTTCAAAATATGTTTATAAAATACGCGTACATTGAATGTTTTTTTGGGAAAACAAAAGGTTAAATGTGATGTTTTCGCATGACAAGGGTGTCGCATGACAGGAAATCAAGGCAAAGAACTCTGGCAGACGCTTACAGCGGTTTCTACGGTAATCGGATGCCATGATCTGTTCGACGAATCCTATCCGGTAAGGATGGCGGGATATGCGCGAGCCCTCGGAGCAGCTTCCGGCATGGAGCAAGAGGAAGTCGAGCAGTTAGAGTACGCCGCGTTGCTTCATGACATAGGACAAATAAAAACTCGCGAAACGATTTTGAAGAAACCCGGAAGGCTGACCCGTCAGGAATATCTCGAAGTCCAAGCCCACCCGATTGAGAGCGAAAAGATAATTGAGATGATGCCGAATCTAGGTTGGGCGGCGCAATGGGCGCGCTGGAGACATGAATGGTGGGACGGATCCGGCTATCCGGATAGAATCGCGGGAGAGGCTATTCCACTGCCATCTCGAATCCTCGCTGTCGTCGATTCTTTCGGAGCAATGCTCAGCGAGCGCCCGTATAGGCAGGCTCTTGAAAAGACTGAAGCGCTTGCCGAATTAAAACTAATGGCGGGTATTCAATTCGATCCTGCTGTTGTGGAAACATTCATCAGGATAATGTCGGCGGAGACGGAATGCTGAAAACATCCACTTATAACGGTCTGCCAACAGCGCGTCTTACAGGGTGGCTCTGGAGCGCGACAAAAGATATTCAATTTGATTCGGTCATCTGCCCGTTCTGCGGCTCAGGCGCTGCCGCCCGCCTTTTCAAAGAGCAAGGCTGTGAAGTGACCGCCACGGCCGTTTTCACTTCGTTCGCAAGGCAAGCGAGAGCTCTCATAGAGAATGACTCGACTACATTGGACCAGTTTGAGGCGGAGGCGGTAATCGGGCCTTCAGCAGACACGACTCAACTGATGGAAGGAATAGCCCCCGCTTACGGCCTTCCTCATTCGTTCGGCGCATGGCTCGACCGGTGTCGCGCAAACATAGAACGCATGGATCATGAGTATAAAAAATCTCTCGCATACACCGCCGTGTCGAAAGTAATCGCTCAGGTTTTTTCATTGGGCGAACAATCTGTGGCGCAATCCGGCGAAGAAGATTGGAATCAGGTGTTCAGGTTCTATGTGGCCGCGCTCAACGACATGGTTTTTTCAAACGGCAGGCTATGCTTAGCTTATGAAGGCAACCCGGAACGATATGTAATGGAATCGAACGCGGACGCGCTATGCCTATATCTGCCCAGAGAGAGCATTTCCAAACTGACCGAAGCTGAAAGATTTTCTGAACTATTCAACCGTTTCTGTCATGAAAAACAAATGATGTCGGAACTGTCAGCCGCCGAGAATGAAACGCTCGGAACAGCGTTGATCGACACTTCAAAGTATGCGGATTTGGTTTCAAATTTCCTCGAACGCGCTAAACATATCAAACTATGGTTTATATGCGCAAGCAGCGACGCGCCTGTCGCAACGGACGAAATTTATAGAATTCTTGCCGGATTAAAAAACAAAGTGACAGTTATGCAAAAAGAAATGGTTTATTCTAAAAACATTTCAAGAAAAGAATACATTTACATCTGCGAATAACAAAGCGGGCCGACCCGGATTCGTGGACAGCGCCGGCGCAAATGAAGAATTCCGGTCGATATTACGAGCGTTCAATTCCGGCGATAAAATCCTTGAGTTCCTTAAAATACCTTTCTCCGCCTTCGATATATGCGTCGTTATGGTCGGCTCCGTGGACGATGTATATTCGCTTGGGTTCGGAAGCCTTTTCAAAAAGCCTCCTGCAATGACTGACAGGAATTAGAGAATCAGAGTCTCCGTGAATAAATAATTTCGGAACAGAAACGGCTTCGATTTTATTCAGAGAATCGAATTTTGTTTTGATAAGAGATCTAGGCGCGATGGGGATCAAAGCCGCGGCCACATCCGAAATGCTTGTGAAAGTTGATTCGACAATCAAAGCGTCGCATTCCATTTTTGAAGCCGCGTCGATCGCCACAGCCCCTCCTAAAGACCTGCCGAAAAGTATCGTCTTAATCTTTTTTGGTCTGCAACGCTCGATGAGCCAGTTGAGAGCGGCCGCGCCATCTCGACAAAGGCCGGCCTCGTCAGGTTTGCCATTGCTACTTCCATACCCTCTGTAATCAAAAATAAAAATTTCTGCCCCGACCTGATGATGGAGTTTGATGATATTGTCCAGCCTGTCTGAGATGTTGCCGGCGTTTCCGTGAAAAAAAAGAAGGGCTGATTGCGCTTTCTCTTTAGGAATGAACCATCCGTGAAGCCTGACGCCGTCAGACGCTTCAAACCGGACGTTCTCGAAATCAAGCCCGAACTCGTCAGGTTCAGCCCAGAAATCCCGCGTCGGGTAATATATAAAACGATTCTCAAAAATCATATTTCCAAATCGAACCGCATTTTTCGTTAATGTTTACTTCCGCTTGAAGTTCCGGCATATTCGTTTACGATATCAACTATCTCAGCTATGTATCTGCCAATCAACGGTAAATCAATCATTTTTCCCAGCAACAACACTAAAAAACCGAAAATCATCGTCATGCCTATGACTAAACCAAGCCCACGAGCAATGCCGATAGCAAAGCTTAGGGCAATGATTCTTTTAGGCTTAGTCATATTGGTCAAGTAGTCGGCCAGATTCATTCTTTCAAAAATGTCCGCCAGCTTGTTTATGTTCATTATTGTCTCAGGCTCGAGTCTTACCGACGCTCCGGGATCGGGAAGGGAAAATGTCTTATTTTCAGAAGCGGCATCGCCGCTCTCGTTCCCAGTGTCGGTGTTCTCAGGCATTATCCGCCTCCTTTTTCCAGATTACATCTCTCCACTTTGAATATCCCGCAGTCATTGTTCAACTTTGAGATTCGTCGTCTTGTCGGAGAGCGCGCGTTAATGAACGCAACTCTCTCATTTTTTCACGATGTTCTTTCGAGCCTTTCTTGTGCGAAGAAAATATTTGTTCAAGGGCGTTTTCAAGCTTGTCCAGAAGTTCGTTCTTGTTTTTCTTCTCGTCCTCGCTATCCGCGATTATTTCCTCTTGTTTTCTGCGTTCTTCGTTAAGCTCGCTGTTTACAGTCAGCAACATGTTGTTGACGGCCGCAACATCGCCCAGCCTGCGCTCCCTGTTTTCATGCTCGATCTCCCTGTATCTGGCCCTGAGGCCCGCCGCCGTCAACACGGCTATCACAGCGCCCCAGAAAAGGGCCAAGACAAGGTGCTTTTTTGAGAGATAAGATTTGAAGCTTATATCCTTTTCCCGTTCGGAAACAAGAGCCGCCCACTGCCTGCCCCCGAATCTGTCGGAGACATAAGCGCCAAGCCATTTCTCCTCGATAGACGACTCTTCGTCGCCCGCTAAGGCGAACTTTCCTTTGCCGCAATTGCCTTCTATCATATCCGCCGCCATGACATTCAATTGATCATGTCGGTCCAGAGCCATCGCTTCCTTTATTCCTGCTCCTATGTATTCAGGCTCAGGATGAGCAAGTATCCTTCCCGACGAATCCACGATTGTGATGTTTCTTCCCGATATATTTCGAGAAGATTGCTGTATTCTCTCGCTGAGCGCCGACGGGTTGACGGCGACGACGACAGCGCGCCTGTTTTCATTAAAAACCTTGGGATTGCCTGACGGCCCGCCGGGAACGTACACCAAAAGCCAAACGCCTGATTCGCTGCCTGCAACGTCTCTTATGAACACGTTTGACACGAGGACTCCGGATTCAGAAACCGCCCCGGATGAGGAGACAAAAAACATCTCTAGATCGTCCACCCCGCCCTTTTCAAAAAAAGCTCCGGCAGAAGATTCTATCCGGCCCTCGATATATACCGCTATTGATGCCACGCCGTCTGCGGACAATCTTTTTAGTATGTCTTCTATAGGTTCAACTCCTTTAGCGGCATGTTTTGCGGACCTTGCTATCCAAGCCAGATAATCGTTAGCGTAAGAAGTCGCGTCCCAAGCTGCGGATGTTAATTTTTCAAACTGTATCTCTTCAAATCTGCGGCTTTCTTCGATGAAAGACCATCTAAGGCATAACGAGCCGACAATAAAAAGCGCAAACGCCGCTCCAATCCATCTTAAAGCCAATTTTATCGCCGGATTGTCGTCTCCGTGAACCGGTATCATGATATCATGTCGCCTTTCGCGAATCTTCGAACCAACGCAACTGCTCCTTCGGCGTCTTCAGGATCAAGTTCGCCGTCGATAATTTTTTCCTTGAGCATGCTGACAATCTCTCCTACGCGCCGCCCCGGCCCTATTCCCAATATCTTCATTATATCTCCGCCGTCAATCGGAGGCTTGGGATTCAAATAACGTTCCGCGTCCAATTGCGCCGCGCGCGTCATAAAATGGTCCACCCTGTCTTGTCTTGCAGCCTTCAATTCGGCGTCGCCGGTTGTGATGTCCGACTTCGTAAGCGCGGCGATATCTTCAAAATATTCGCCCAAATCATTTACGGCCCGCCTTACCGCCGAGTCGGTCCAAGCGTCGTCGTATGCGCTCAACCTATGGTGTTTAGACACCAGAGAAGAAATATAATCAATGTCTTCGTTGCTGAATCTTAGCCTTCGGCAGATTTCAGCGGCAAACTCGCCTCCCGCGCGGTCGTGGTTGAGGAACGAGTACGCCCCGTCCGTCAAAGTCCTCACAGCCGGTTTTCCCACATCGTGAAGCAGCGCGGCCATCCTGAACCTCGGCGTTTTAGGGCCGAACTCTGCGGCCCTGTCCAAAACCTCCATTGTGTGTCCGACCAAATCCTTATGATGGGTTTCCGGCTCCGGTTCAAGCTCCATCAAAGCGGCCAATTCCGGAATCCAACGCTCTACCAGACCCCATTCGAACATTATTCTTACGCCTCTGGACGGCTGCGGCAACATCAACAGCTTTTCAATTTCCATTTTAACACGTTCCGGGGCTATGCCGCTCAACAAATCAGTATCTCTAACCGTGTATTTGATCGCGGAAAGAAGATTCTCGTCAGGTCTCAAATCGTAACCGACCGAAAACCTAATAGCTCTGAGAACTCTGAGGGGATCGTCATTGATGGTTTCAACCGGGTCTCTAGGCGTTCTGAGAACTCCTTTGCTCAGGTCTTCCAAGCCTGAGGAAGGATCAATTAGCAGCCCGAATCCATCAGGCGACAAATCCGCCGCGACCGCGTTCACGGTGAAGTCCCTTGAGACAAGGTCTTCTTCTAATGCCGGTTTTTCGTTCCTTGCCGAACCATCATTATCAGCGCATCCGACAATCCGAAACGGAGTTATCTCCACCTCCATTCCATCTGAGAAGATGACCCCCTGAGTGCCGTGCCCTTTCGCCCGCGACACGTCATAAATGCTTCGCGAAGCTTTCCTCATAATCCTTTTAATGCCGGCAGCGTCCGCAGAAGTGACAAAATCCAAATCGGCAGTCTCGGCTCCTAGAACAATATCCCTGACCGCTCCGCCGACAAGATATATGTTTTCTCCCTCGTTTTGGAATATTTTTCCTATTAGAATAAGCCTTTTATTGATTTCGAATGGAAAAACCAACCGGGGTTTTCCGGTTTGTGGGGTTGTGAGGCTCCTGATTACTGTGCTCTCGTCAGATGCCAATAGCGCCATTCTCCAGTCTTTTGCGCTGACACAAGAAACGACTTCCCGGTCATCTCTTGTATGATTATCAATAAAATATAATCCATTTATTGCAAAAATTCCTTATAAATGTGATAATTATCTTGGTTTTAACGAAAAAGCGGCTGGTCGCGCAGGAATAACCTAGTCGCCATTATTTTTAATAAATTGTTAAGGTTTGCCGACAATAGACGATAATAGTAGCGAGGAGAAAATAGACAGGGGCGAAAAATATGGAAATGCCATTTGTTCCAACATCAATGAGCGGCAAAGCGGATGCCGCGAAAACCAGCGCCGTCAACTCTGCCAAGGCGTACAAAAACGCCGGCCCCAAAAAGGCCGCCGCGCAATCGGATGCGGTCGAGATATCCTCAAAATCAAGACTGATGGCCAAGCTGAAAGCGTCTTACTCCGAACTTGAGAAGGCCGACGCCGAGAAAACCAAGCAGATTAAAGAAAAACTCGACTTGAACACTTTGGAGCTTTCTTCCGAGGAAATCGTGACTCACATACTCAAGGGAACTCTGTTCGATTCAATTTGATAGCCTGTCCGACACTGAAAACAAACCCTCCGGCAACGGAGGGTTTTCATTTTGTCGTGGAAAGCGATGTTCTTTCTTTATCGGTCGTCCGCCTATTACATGGAACATCGACTAAATCCAACTCTTTGCTTATGGAGCCGCCAGCGAACATGCCTTTCAACTCCATCGATATTGCAAGGTCATGGGATTTTCTCATTACAGATATCACAAGCGGGACTGCTAAAGGCAGCCAGTTCGACAAGTTCAGCATTCGACGGAATTCAAAGCCTCTCGCCCTCTGCGCCTGATACACGGACATCGCTTCTTCGAACATCACCGGGAAAAACCTCAAGATTATCAGCATCATGAGGCACAGTTCCTGAGGAACGCGCATTCTTCTCAATGCTGAAGCGATTTCTCTCGGCTCAGTCGTGTAAACAAAGAAAAGATTCGCCAACACCACGAAGTAAATCTTCAGGATAAAAAGAATGGAACCGGCAAAGCCGTCCGAGGCTGCGGTAGCCCAATCTTTGGAAACGCCATATTCGGATAATACAAAAATTAATACTATAAATGGAAATCCGAAGGCTATTCGCCTGACAATAGTCATTATGCCGCTGAAGGATTCGGATAAAACCAAGCATGTGAAAACCATAGATAAGTTGAGGATCGCTAGAACGACCGTATCGTTAAAGTACAACGCCGCAATCAGACACAGGAGCAAGAAAAGCATTTTGGGGCCTGCCGGGGCCTTTTCAGCAAGATTCCTCAACGTACATTTCCCTCCAGTCGCTCGAAAAAAACTCCCGGACATCGCCGTCGAACACTTTTCGTCCGCTTCTTAGAAAAACCACTCTGGTCGCGAGCGCGCGCACAAGTCCGATATCGTGAGTGATAAACAACAACGCAGTTTCTTTCCCGCAGGTTTCTTTCAGAAAACTCGCCACCCTACGGGCGCTGAGCCGGTCAAGCCCGGCAACAGGTTCGTCCAAAGCGACGACTTCCGGAGCGTGGGCGAACGCGCTCGCAAGAGCCACCCTCTTCTTCTCGCCTTGGCTTAATGTCAACGGCATCCTGTCCATCAATCGCGATATCCCGAGCGCTTCCGATATCTCGGACAACCTCGATTCCGCATCAGGCCCGTAGATGCCGAAATTCTTTGACGCGAACAAGCACTCGTCCCTTACGGTGGAGGAAAATAGCTGTCGGTCCGGGTTCTGAAAGGTATATCCTGTTCTTCTGGCAATTTCTTTTCTGGGAACGCGCTTCGCGTTTTTTTCGAAAAGAAAAACCTCGCCTTCAGAAGGTTTCATCAAAGCGCATACGCACTTCGCCATGGTGCTCTTGCCTGCTCCGTTCGGACCAAGAACAGCCAGTCTCTCGCCGCGTCTTAACTTGACATCCATAGGGGCCATCGCCTTTGTCCGCTTTGAGTATGAATGGCCGGCTTTCTTAAATTCCACCACAGCGCCTGATGCTTCGACGGGAAGATATTGCTCAATTCTTTCCATATCCGATTCGTCGGATTTTTCTGCGATATCTTCGAGCCGCCCGTCATTAAGCGCATAAAGCTTGTCCGCGAATTCCATCATCATTTTGATGTCGTGCTCCACAATCACCACGGTCGCTCCGAGTTCGCGGTTTATCCTTTTTATTTCGCCGAGATAGACTTCCCTGCTGACTGGATCAAGACCTGACAGAGGTTCGTCGAGCAATAATATTTCAGGCTTCGGGGCTACTGCGCATGCCAGCGCAAGCTTCTGTTTCTCTCCCCATGAAAGCGTGTCCGTTTTTCTCGCCGCGAGGTTTCCAATGCCGAACTGATCCAAAACGCGCGCCGCCTCTTTTGTCGCGGCGGTTTTAGACATCCCTGTTTTTTCCAACTGCGACACTACTTCATCGATGACCCGCAAAGAGAAAAGCTGCGTGTCCGGGTTCTGAAAAACAGGTTCAATGTGCCGCCTGAATCTCGCAGGGTTCCTCTCGCCTGCGATAGAAATTTCCCCGGTGATTTTTCCTTTAATGAATTCCGGAGCAAGCCCAAGCAGAGCCATCATCAATGTGGTTTTTCCGCAACCGGATTCACCTGTCAGAGCCGTAACGCTTCCTTTTTCCACTTTCAGGTTCAAGCCTTTCAGCGTGGGCTGGTCGCTGAACGCATGAGTGAAATATAGGTTCTCAACCTGTATCACGACGAATTCCCGGAAATAGTCTTTGCTAGATAAGTGTCTTTGATGGATTGCCAGATTTTCAAACCCAACAGAGCGCCGGCCGCATACACAATCATATTCGTGGCCATCTGCAAACCTAAAAGTATTTTCACAACCTTTGACCACGGGAACCCGAAAGCGACCCTCACCAGCATAAAAGCGGCAGTGGCCGCCGCGCCTCCTGCTACGGAAGCGAACGCGACTCTTACCGCCGGCCGGTTTTTGAACAATTCAAGAAGCGAATCGAGCAGTAATCCGTTTACTAGGGCGGGGATCAGTTTGACCGGCCCGGGCAGCCCTCCGAAAGATGTAGGCATCGCCAGCGTCGCGACTACTCCCCAGATAAGCTCATATATCAATATCGTGCCGAACCGGTCTATCATCAACCGCGTCAATATCATGAACGCTGTAGGAAGTATCAAATCAAGTCGGATTATCTGATCGATTCCCGTAACGCCGAGCAAAGGCTTCACGACAAATCCCATGCCGACATCGGCCGCAACCATCAACGCTATGAACACAAGCTGAAAACTCGACCACTTGCCAAGCATGTTTTTTTTCTGAGTCAATGTTGGACTTTTCCATCCGCGCAATCGGCGCAATATGCCCCGCCGTCCGCCTTAACCGTTCTCGGCTCCATCACTTTCTCGCCGCATGACGCGCATGTGAGAGTTTCATAAAGCATCGCCTTGTTCGGCGGCGGCGCGCTGACAGGCTTCATTTCCAGAATTGCTTCATCCGGCGCTTTCAATATGTCGTCTATCGCTGATTTGCTCATTTCACGGAAAGATTCTATCTGACTCTTCGTGGCGGTTCCTCCGAAAACTGCTTTTCTCAGGTCGGCCTGTCCGGGGACTTCCTTTGGACGATAGTTTTCCAGTATTCTCACGCCGGCGCCTGTGTTACGATTATAGAATGTATATCCGCGTTTGCCGATATCTCTGAATTTCAAATTGCCTTTTCCGAAAGTGCATCCTGTTATCGCCTGTATTGCGTCCACCGCGCATGAGTCGTTCTCGACAACGCACACTATCTCCTCGTCTTCGGACCTATTGGCTTTCAACCATTCCATAGCCTTCAGAGCCACTCGATATCCCAATGCCGAGCCTATGCATGAGTGCCCGTGAAATTCCACAACATGCTCATAAGCCTTCGCGTTTTGATCCGCCATTAGCGCCTCCGATAATGTTACATATATAAATATTATAACAACTGGGCTATTTATACAACCCGACTAATTTGAACGGGGCTCCACCGGGAGCCAAGAGACGCTCGTATTCCTTTTCATCCGCAATCTCAATTTCCTTGATAAGTCTTACAAAATAATCCAATCGGTCGAGCCGCTCGAATGCCCACAACGCCAGTTGGAGATTAGACAATTCAGGGTGTTTGTTCTCGCCCGCCCATTCAAAGAATTCGTCTTTATGAAAGTCAAAACCGAGAACAAGGACTTTCGCCGACTTAAAAGCCCTGTTTTCTCTTTTTACCTTGATGAAAAAACCCGCGATGTCTCTAGCGACGTCTTCCGGCAAAGCCTTTTTCTGTTCATCAGTCCAACGCATGGCGAAATACCCGCCTTTTCCGGGCGTCACATCCAAGGCCGACATAAGGCTGTCCTCTTTGCACCAGTGCGGCAAACCTATTATGTTATAATTTTCTCCTGCTTCGAGAGGCGCGTTTTTGAGCAGCCACTTGGCGATGATATAACCGCTGGTTACGCCCGGACAAAAATGGTTGTGAAACAGCGCTCCTTGAGTAAGATGCCACGGAGCTCCCGCGCTCCATGTGTTGGAATACCCGACTGCTGAATACGACATGTTTCCGCACGCTTCTTTGACCGCCGAATAATCAAGGTTCTTGGATAGTGTCACATCGACCGGCTTCGAAACATCTATCGAGCCGTCATCGCCGACGCTTCCGCATACGGACCGAAGACTTCCATCCTTGCTTTTCACCGTCACGACGAACCATGGCGACTCCCCCATCGAGGAATGAACATTGTACAGATTTCCGTCGCCTAGAGAACAACCGAACTTGCCGGCAAAAGGTTTAATTTCCTTTATAGTGTCGGAGCCTTTCCACCCGGCATATCCGGCATTGGTGGCGCATAGCGCGGAATCTCCCGGTTCGTACCCGATTGAAACGGCCGCCCGCTCCGCGAAACCTGCTCCGAATCCCAAATCTCCGCAGCATGCTGTCCGAGGCGAGAGCGCCAGCGCCGCAAGAATGAATGCTATTGATACTGCCGACAAAATATTCGTTTTCATGAAAACTCCTTTTGCCTGCTAAATAAGTTGCTCGTTCATGTACATCGGCTGCGGCCTGTTAAAACTCGTAATCAGCTTTCAGTTCCCAATTTATGCCGACCGTTCTGGTTGCTGAATTGATATGAACCTTGTTGAAAAGGTTGTTCGCTTCCAAAGTCAATTTCATATCTTCTCGAATATGCTTAGAAGCTTGAGCGTCCGCCCAGAAATATGCTTTGTTGATCGAAGTGTTGTCTTCGCTCGAATAGCTGTTGCCGACATATCTCAAGTTGAACGAAAAACTTCTGTCCATCGGATGGTTCATAATGAATCCGATGTTCGATTTGATTTTCGGAGCGTTCGTGAAGTATTTGCCCTGAATGGCGATGAGGTCCGGATCCTCAGTCGCAAAGTATCCTACTTTTGCGTGATTCATAGTCGTATTGAAATAGACTTTCGTGAAAGCCGTAGTCATATAAGACATTTCATATTCAACCCCGTATATTTTCGCTTCGCCGAGGTTTACCCAATCATAGACCGGCCTGCCGCCCATAGTCGCGCCGGAATCAACGCTGTATATGAAATCTTTGCCTATGTTGTAGTAAAAATTCAGAGCCTTTCCGAATTTGGCGCCGTAGTGGTCTATTCCGACTTCAAAGCTGTGAATCTCTTCAGGTTCCAGTTCGGGATTAAGCTCGTATATCCTTCCCCTGAAGATTCCCCTCCTCGTGAGCGAGTCCAGAATCGGCGCGTGGAACGCGTTTCCATAGCTCACGCGCAATTTCGTCTTTTCGCTTGTGAAGTGAACTACCCCCACGGACGGGCTGACATGAGTCCATGACTTGTCATCGGGCGACGCCGTCCCCATGAATCCGGTCTGGTCTTTGTATTCGACGCCGGTCACTTCAGCTCTGTCGAACCTCAGCCCGAAATTCATGTCCGTTTTTTCCGTCAAAGCGACAGTGTCGCGAGCATATAAAGCGGCGGTCTTCATATTTCCCATATTGGTAACGGACAATGTGGAAGGAGCGTAATTGTAATAATCATAATCGTCCGCGGCTTCAATTGAGGCAATCGAGTAACCAACGCCAGCCGTAACATTATGAGCGGCAATATTCCATGTATTATGAGCGTCTATGCCTCTATCCTCGCGTTTGGAATCTACCAGATAACGGTTTCTCAAAGCCGGAAATCCGCCGCTTGTTCCTGTGGTTTCTCGAAGCCACTTGTAATCTTCTCTGTTATAAAACAAATCCGTCTTGAATGTTCCCGAGGAGTTCGGCTTGCTGTATGAAATCTGATGCCGGGTTCCATCGTATTCTCTGTATTGGCCGTCCGGATGCGCTTCGGCGTAAATCGACGGGTCCAACGCAGAGCCGAGACCTCTAAAATCATCATATATACCGATTGAGTATTCTATCGCCGACCCTGATTCGCCTAACTGGCTTCTCGCTTTTGCAAAAAAGTGTCTTTCCGTTATTTGCGTGTTGTCCGAACCGTATGCCTCGCGGTTTTCTGGCAGATCGCCGTTGAATCCCTGTGTGAACATATTCGACGTCGAAAACAACAAATCTACCTTCTGAATACCGCCTGTAAGTGTAAGCTTCTGCTTCAACGTCTCAAATGTTCCACCTGAGAGCGAAAGTGTGCCGCCGAATTCTCTTTCGGGGGTTTTCGTGATTATGTTGATGACACCGCCCATCGCGTGAGCGCCGTAAAGAGCTGACGCCGGGCCTCTGGCGATCTCAATCCTCTCGATGTTGCCGGGGTCTATAGACCTGAAATTGGCATCTCCTGAGTCGGAATTGTTGAGTTGCATTCCATCTAACAGAACCAATGTCCTTGCCATGTCGCTGCTCATCCCTCGCATCGAAACTCCGCCTTTGTGCTCGAACATGCCGCTTGAAACCGAGACATCGATTCCGGCGAGCATCCCAAGCAAATCGTCAATGTTCTGCAACGGCAACGCTTCCAGTTGTTCTTTACTAATAATCACCACGCTCACTGGCGCGCTTTCGATGCTCTGAGCGACTTTCGTCGCCGTGACCGTTATTTCTCCGAGGTCTATCGCTTCGTTTGCGCTTTGAGTGAAAGCATTTGTGCCGATTAAAACAGCCGCGACTACAGCAACGAACGCTATTGTCACCTTTTTCATAATTGTCACAACCTCCATTGTTTATTATTGTTATAACATCTATATCAAACCTGGGACCGGCGAGATATAAAAATGACGGGAAGACTTTGATGTCTTCCCGTTTTCCAAGGAGAGGCATTTAAAAGAAAGACGCTTTGGAAACGCCTGTATATCATATTCGGGCGAATCTCGTCTCGCATAGCCGTTCTAAACGCTCAACTTTGCCATATCGTTAGTGTTATGTTTGCCACATTCATAACACGCGCATAATACGCGAATTTTAGCAATGTGTCAACAATGGTTTAGAATTATTATTGTTTTGAGCGAGACTTCTCAGGTGAACTTTATCGGAACCGGCATGAAGCAGAGAACAAAAAGAATCAGTCCTACGGCCGCCCATAGCTTCGAGGATGGAGAGACCGGTTTGCCTTCGTTCATTGTAGGGGGAATACCTCGAACTGTTATCAAGTATCCTATCAAAGACCAGACATACCAGCCGTGCCAGAAACGCCCCATGACCGCCATGCCCACTATGAGAATCCAGCATAGGTATCTGAACCGCGTGTCTCCGAGCAATGCGCGAGCCAGATGGCCGCCGTCGAACTGCCCGACTGGTATAAGATTCAGCCCAGTGACGAATATGCCCACCCAAGCTGCTATAGCCATAGGATGAAAAAACAAATGCTGCCCTTCGGGAACTTTAATAAGAAGTCCGCCGATGACCGAGGTGAAAATCGAATTGCCGAACATAATCATGTCGCCTTGTGCCTCTGGGGCGGAGACAGGTCTGGACAGAAGGACGCCGGCGATGAAAAATGGCACGGCGACAATAAAACCGGCCAAAGGCCCGCTGATGCCTAACCTTACCGCCGCGTCTTTGTCGGGGATAGGAGACCTGATTCTGATTACCGCTCCCATCGTTCCGATTATTGACGGAAACGGAATAAAATACGGCGGCGACGCGTCTATGCCGTATCTTAAAGAAGCGAAGTAATGGCCCGATTCATGCGCGCCCAATATCAACAACAAGGAAAGAGAAAAGCTGAAGGCTCCCACCCATATCCCGCGGGTGTGTCCTGCTTCATACATGGACGTCGAAAAAACCCAGCCCGCAAAAGTTGTCGAAACCAGAGTAGCCGCGAACAGCAATACCGCCTTGATATTTTCTTTGCGGCGCGTCTCCGCCGTAGGCCCCTTGAAGACTTCCAGAGAGCCTATCCCGCGCCCGTCCTTTCCCATTACTAAAGACAGCTTGAAACCCGTCGCCGCAAACTCATACGCTGCCGCCCTCCTCGCGCCTGTCATCGCTGAGAACGCGAACTTAATCGCGTCTCCTTTTAATGCGACGTTATCGACCGCGAAATACTTGTCCATGATTTCGCGCAACCGATAATACTTCTCGGTTTCTATGGGCGTGAAGTTGAGCGGCTGTTCGCCGGAGAAATGTTCCATAATTATTCTAATACCAGCAATACAATTATAAAAAACGAATTGCTTAAGATTTCCTTATAGCGTCTGTCGGGGAACGAACATTCCCGTCCATAGACGCCGCAGTTCATCTCATAGAATAAAGAAAATACGCTAATTCGCCGACATCAGCGTCACATTTTTTCATCGATAAAACCGAAGTATCTCCCCATCCAGTACGGAAGCAGATAATCCTGAGGGGGCCTCACCAAACGCGGATTGTCTTCACAGTTTCTAAGCGAATATGGATCGCCCCACCAGATAAAGGACTGGGTCATGCACCGCTCAGCCATCGGGCGGGCGTAGTTGCCCGTCGGCCTTCCGGATTTGTCCTCGCAATAATGAATGCATTTGTCAGGCGGGCAAATCACTTCCCGCTGCGTCTTGCTTGCGGGGAACTGCTTCATCATCCTTATCGCGTTGTCCACCGCGCCGTAGTCGTGGCCGTCCGAGCCGGGTCCGACTTTTTTCATTGCGGCCCACATGAAATTGAACCACGGGTTGTTCTGTTTGATTATCGCGCGGGGCTGTCCCTCCGGCCTCATCACGTCCACATCGAAACTCTTCTGATATATTTCCCGCAACTCGGGGTCCTTCTCGTGCCATATCAAACTGAACATCGCCAGCATGTGCATGGAGACGCTGTCATAGTTGTTGTAACAACCCTCCGGGCCTCTGTAGAGTCCGTTCTTGGGTAGATATTTGCTGTAGTCGCGCACAGGCTCGTTCTTGCCCTTGATACAAGTCCATTTGCCGCTCCTCTGCAAAAGGCAGTCGTTGTACCACTTGTCAAACCTTTCATCGTTCGTGGCAGTGTGAAAAACCTTCATGAAAGCGAGCGCGAGCGCGGCGTTAAATCCCGCAAAATCGTCCAACACTCCCGCGCGGATGCGGCCGAACTGGCAGTTCTTTCCATCCCAGTCCATGAACTCCATTCCGTTCTTTATCATGTGCATGCCGACCTTGGACGCCAGATCGGCCACCTTGGCCTGAACTTCCTCATCGTCAACAAGCTTGGACAGCGCGGATAAAATGAATATATGCCCTGAATATTCATCCTTGCTTGCGTTGTCCAGCCAACTCCATCCCGCGAACTCCTCCAGCCCGCAATGATCCGATTTCACCCACTGCATCGTTTCGGGGCTGACCGTCCACACGCAGCCTTCGTCTCCGATGCGAACCCAGTTGTTGGTCTTCTTGTCCGGGTCCGACACATACCGGCTCATTTCAGGAGACTCCAAACCGGGGATGCCCGGCGGCACGAACATCCTCGTGAACAGTCCGGGGACTCCCGTTATCTTCATCCTCGTCACTTCTCCGTCCAGAAGAAGCTTGATGTTTTGAAGAGTCGCTTCGTCTTTTGTCACCGCATACTTGAACGCCTGAGCGCCAAGATACAGCCCGCTCCACAGCCCGTCGTTCTCCCCAGAATGCCAACGCTCGACATCCCTCCACGTGGCAGTCTCCTCCGGAGGGTCGGCCTTCGAGCAGTCCAAGCACGGCGGGGTCTGTCCCGGCGCGCATTCTACTTTAGCGCAGGGCAACTGCACTCCATTCATCCACTTCAATTCAGGATGAATATTCAGCCGGACCGCCTGCTCCTCCAAACGATTCGCTTTTTCAGCAAGCGACTCGACGGTCGCCCTCGGCTCATCCTCCGCCTTCGGCCACACTGGCGCGCCATACCTCCACGGCTCCACACATGCGCCGGCTTCGCACAGTTTCCCTTCCTCTTTCATGCATTCAATTACCTTCCACTCTCCGCCTTCGCACCTCTTAGCTGAATATGCGTCCTCGGAACATGCCTTTGCGCCTTCGGCGCATGTCTCGCCAAGAGCCACTCCCGCCAGCGCTGAATACACAAAACAAACACATATCAAAATAAATCCGGTCAACCTTGCTGTTTTCATGATGCCGCCTCCTTGTTCAGTCGCACAACATCTTATATCCGCGCGCCCTATTATATCCAATAATTGTGGAACACGATAAATATTGAATTTTTTTCATATCGAATCACCTTTAAGACATAGAATTATTGACATGAAAAGATTGTGAATTAGAATCAAATAGAGGACGATAGGCGCAGTGCGCAGCCCTTTGAAAGAAATGATTGCGCCGTCAGGAGAACCAAACAGTTTATAACAAGCCGGAGTGGCGGAATTGGTAGACGCCCGGGACTTAAAATCCCGTGGGAGCTTGCTCCCGTGTCGGTTCGACCCCGATCTCCGGCATTTTTTTTCAAAAGCCGCCCTTTTTTATCTTAGTTTGCCGTTCAACCAACCTATCTTCACGTCTTCTCTGAAATCGAATTCGGGAACGAGCGGCTTGATGTCCAACAACGGCGAGCCGTCAAGCATATCTACTTGCGAAACATTCAATATGCCGCCTTGTCTTGATTCCAATTTGACGACAGATAGACCTATCGGGTTCGGCCTGCCGGGTTTTCGTATAGAAAAAATCCCCATAGGGTTCTCAGGGTCAAGAAACGGCGCGGCGCTTAACGAAAATTCTTTTGCCCTATGAAACCAATACAACAGTATTAAATGGCTGAATCCTTCAATGCCATCCAATCCTGACGCATATTCTTCATACACCTCCACCTGACCTTTTGAATCAGGTTTAAAGACACCCTGTATCGGCGCGTCTGATGGGTTTTGAAATCCTGTCCGAATGATGCCGATTTGTTTGATATGGTATTGCATAAAAGGCCCCCTACAGCAAAAGACTAAGCAAATAATGCGGAATAATTGAACAAACACAAAAGAGACTCATGTTCTTAAAACAACTGCAGGAAAAGATAACACGAAAGCAAAAGAGAAAGCCGCAAATATCCAAGCGAGAGGCGAGACCCATGCGGCGCTTCGCGGAAAGAAAGTCGGCAGGTAATGCCACCACGCGTCAGGCTGCGCCGCTCTAGCGGAGTTTGCCGGCTTCATCGACGGCGACAAGTTTCTCCACGGGAAATCATCCCTCATCCTATCGCTCAACTCTTCGTCCGTCATTCCGCGCCGAGCAACCATGTTTTTCAATATCCACCAATGTCCGGCTAGAGGAGAGTATTCGGGGATGTAGTGAACGTTCAGCAAGTCGTCTCTCAACTCAACTCCCGCTTCAATGTAAGGAAGCCCGAACGCCGGATGCCGCTTGGTCATCAATATAAACTCATTTTCATTGACGAATACTCCGAGAATATTCACGAACAATGAAACGACGAAAACCGTTGCGGCGGCGGCCTTTATTAAAGATGAGTGATTTAGTCTTTCGGCAGCCAACGCCGCTCCGAACATGGCGGCCAGCAACGGAACCACCGGCCCCATAAACCTCGGTCCCCATGAATAATCGCCGTGCCACGCATTCCATTTAGCGCACGCTATAGCCGTCGCAATCGAGAGAGCCGCGATAGTCGCCGCCTCCGCTCCGAAACGTTTCGCCATCGGCCTGTATCCTAGTATTGCCAGAGCCGCGACGGGGGCGTAAAAAACCAATCCTTTGCCGGAACTGAGCAGCAGCCCGTGAAGCCCGACAAGAAGAGGCGTGTTGAATCCATGCGCTCCATCCCTGTCCGTGCCTCCGAGATATCCGAAATCGAACACATATCCGAAACGGATATGGTTGTAATACAAGACCCAAACAACCCATACGGCTAGAAGCCCGAAAAAAGCAAAAACTGCCGGAGCAGATTTTAAAAAGTCTTTTTTGACTCTTAACCCGTCCGCGAAATAAAGAATCACGGGGGCTGCGGCAACACCCATTATCGGCTTGGTCGCGATTAACAGTCCGAGCAGAAATCCCGCCGCCGCCGCCCGCGCCGTCCCGCCTCGCGCGCGCCATCCCACCGCAAAGAAGAATCCGCCGGTCAAACAGAGCGCCTGCAACGGCTCGCTGAAAAGCGTTTTCGATTGCGGCCACAGCATTGTGCCGAAACCCGCAAGCGCAACCACATACAAAGACACTCCGCGCCCGTATCCCAATGCCGAACAAAGAAGAAACACGAACACGCAAACGCCTGCGGATATCGCCGCGTTCGTGAACGAAACGATGAAGTATTTCATCAGGGCCGGTTCGACTGTTTTTACGTCTGAAAAAACTGCGTCCGCAAACAAATAAGCTGGCAGCTGCGCGAGAGACTGCCCGATTCCGTATTTAGAAACCCAGCTATCCCCCGGTCCCTTTCTTAAAACCACTCTGTCGCTTGGGGCCAGAAACACGTCGCCGTCTTCCGCTAAGCTGGCCGTTACAAGGTACATCCCCCACGCATCCCCGCCTGTCGGAATTCCTCTCAGCGTCAGAGAGTAAACAGAGAAAAATAACGCGAAGATAATGGCCGACACCGCGATGACGTTTCTTTTTTTTCGGGTTTTGTTTTTAGAATTCTCGATGACAGAGCCTCCGGGCTATTCCAACCGGCGATTGAACTAGTTGCTTTCGGCTTTTTTCAACTCGACCAAGAACGGTTCCACATATTCAAGCCAATCGCTGAAAGTTCGGGGCATTGAAGTTGAATACTCATATCCGAGCCTGCCTTCTGTCGGCGGTTTGAGGTAGTCATATTCTGGAGCCGCGCGGTAAGGCTCTTCCTTCAACATCTTTCCGGTCATTATCGTCCTAAGCGGCGACACGATGGAGGCTTGGCTTTCGTACGCGTCCAGCATCGAAGTTTTTGCCTGCGCCATTTTTTTGTCGAGGCGCACTGTCATGGTTTCGGTGTCGTCGCGAGGAAGAAACTTTGCGTATCTGTAACTGCCTCTGAGCGTGTTATACAGAGGAAACTCATAATGAGGCGGGTTGCCTCCGACTTCTTTAACGATTAAAGAAGCAATTAGCGAGGTTAAATCGTGATCGATGTGGCCTCCCTCATAAGCGATTGATGTGATTTCGACGGGAGACAATGTCCTTGCGACTTTTAAAGCGTCTTCAAAAGCTTCCTTCACATGTTTGTAGCTCGAAGCGTCCGGATAACCCAAGAAAATGAGATTCTCCTGTTTCACTCCAAGCAGTCTCATAGCTTCCCGCGACTCCTTCTCCCTTGTCTCGGCGGGAACATGCAAAGCTCCGTCCGTTATCCAGACGACATTCACATTTTTCCCATCCCGGATGTCGGACATGATTTTGCCCGCGCATCCAAGTTCGTCATCCTGATGCGCGAGAACATACAGAACGTTTGCGTTTTCGGAGGCTGTCGCTAACATGCCCGACGCCGCCAATAATACGAATGCCGTTAACAAAACAAGCAACGCCTTGCAAATAAATCCTCTGGTTTTTTCCATGTATGCCGCTCCAAAGCAGTTTATCATGATATGTATAATAATTGCTTATCCCTCTTGAGTCTACGTTTCGGTGATTCAGATCACATGCGGATGGGCTTGTTTTTATGTTTGAAACGCCGGTGGCGTGGTATAATATAAACGAAGGGAATGGACCTTCTCATAACCTCCTTGGAAAACTCCCTCGTCAGAGGGAGTATTTTTTTTGAGTTTTTTTAAAATAAAGATAAAACCGAATCCATCATTAGAGTTCGGGCTAAAATAATTGCCCTCAATAGATAACTTTTTCAATTAAAAACACGCTGGATATGCCTTAAGAATCAACTGTTTCTGAAAAAAAACGCGCTCGCTCAATTTACCTGCGCGATTTTCGAGGGGTCTGTCTTAATAACATTGAAGTAAACTTTAAACTCGCCATGATCGGTTTCCAGAGGGACGACTAAAAACTGCCTGTCTCTAGAGAATTCGATCGGTTTCTGCACGCTTATCTGGGAGAAAACATTGGCCAGATAACCCTTTTTGACCAGTTGACCTCTCGCCAGTTCGGAAATCCGGAGTGAAAACTCCCTTAGACAATTCTTTGCCATTTCGTCTAATTCAAAAACCGGCAGACCGAACAGGAAAATTGAGATCAGTTTTTTTGCCACAATCTCGGGAAGCTGCAGAACAACAAGGCCTTTTATTGCTCCATCCACTCTTAGATAGACAAGAGCGTCGCCGTTGATTTTGTCTGATTTTACAAGGCTTAAACACCCCTTGCGCGCTGAAGTATGCCCCATCGACTGTAAAGTCTGATGAAGTGCGGCAAGGAAAGGATTCACAAAGTCAGCCTCGACCTCGCGCAACCTGTCCGCTATTTCATCAAAAGAGCAAGCTCCCACGATTAAATTATAACGCACATTTCTGAAATCAAACATTAATTATTAATAATGATGAGTGGAAACATTGTTATTATTTGTCCAATTCGGCCACGATTCTATCGATTGTTTCAGGAATATCCTTGGCCTCGACGCTGCAGAAAGCGACTCTTATGCCGTTGAAGCCTGTCGATGAATCCGAAAGCGGAATAACGCCGAGTTTTCGATTTTTCAGCAGTTTATCAGCGAAATCCTCCGCAGGGGTTTTCAAGTTGATGAAGCAGAAAAAACCGGAGTTGAAAGGATCGGCGACTGCGGATTGGGGCAGATTGGACGCCATCGCGCGTTTTATCATTGAATACCGCTCTGCAAGGACGGATATAACGCGCGCCCTTTCGGAATCGCATTCGACGCCCGACTCAATAGCGGCCGCAACGGCATGTTGAAAGGCCAGATTCGAGTTTGAAATCGTTCCGCGAATAAGCGCGCCGACCTTGTTGTCGAACTCCGCGGAGAGCTTTGCCGGCTCTCCCCATGAAGGATGATAAGCAAACGTCACAGAGCCGACTCTCGCCCCGTAAAGCAGGAACTCCTTTGACGCTCCGTCGCATTTCACCGGCAAAATATTGGGGTGAGCGCCGATGAAATGACCGAAAAGAGATATCTGCGCCGCGTTCTTTTCATACACGAAACCATCGTACGCGTCGTCGAACACGAGAATCAGCTTTCTTCCGGAAGCGTCCGCTACTTTCAACAGAGCCTTTCGCAGCGCCAGCCCCTCATCGACAGTCGGCATATAGCCGGTCGGGTTGTTCGGAAAATTCAAAATCGCGACGACATCCTGAGTCTTCGCGGTTTCCCGAACCGCGTCTACGAAAGAATCCACATCCAGCCCAGCGCCTGCCTCGTTGAAAAGCCGGGCGGCGCGAATTTTCAGGCCGAGCATGTCGGATAGAACAAGATCGTAGTTCTCCCATCTCCTGTCGTGGCAAACGATTGTGTCTCCGGGCGAGGCGAAGAGGCGCGCGACATACGCAAGGCCGGACGTGACTCCGGGAGACACTATCGGCTGTCCGATCAAATCAGAGTCGAACTTATAGAACGGCGACAACTTTCTAATTATCCACTCGCGCCATGCCGCGCGATATCTGGGCAGCCCGCATATCGGGGCGTACGGCGCTATTTTTTCCGGGTCCAGAGCCTTTAAATGCTTCACCACGGAAGGAAGATAGAAAGTGCGGACATCGTCTCCGCCGCCTTCGAGGAACTCTGACGATTTCCCCTGCGCGGAGCCTATGGTCGCGTTGATCTCCGCTTCCTTTTTGGCTCTGCCGCTCCAGTAAAAAATACCTTGAGGGAGAACAAGCTCCCTTCCCTCGGCGGACATTGCGCCAAGAAGCCCGGCGTCTCTAAGCGTTTCGAACTTCATATTTTTTTCTCCATATAAAATATTTTTCGGCGATAGGGATTTAGTTCCCTGCGCCTTTAACTGCTTGTTTGCGTATTTGCAGGGTCATTTCCTCTTTTTTGAGGAAGGCTTAGGTTTTGCGACAGGCGCGGCGGGGTCCATCTCCACAGGCTTGCCGTCTCCCCAGATGCTCATCAAGTCATAATATTTCTTCGCGTCCGTAGTGAAGATATGCACGATGAGATCGCCGAAATCCATGATAATCCAACCGGAAGCAGCCGCGCCGTCCATCCCGTGCGCTCTCGCGCCTGCTTCTTTCGCGCCTTCGAGCAGTCGTTCTTTCAGAGCGTCAAGATGAACCCTGTTCTTTCCCGACACGAACAAAAAGTAATTCGTATAGTCACACACTCGCCGCACGTCGATCAGTTCGATGTCGAATCCCATCCTGTCGAACGCGAGAGCGGCCAGTTTTCTAGCGAGTCTTTTTCCAGCTATCAATGATTTCTCCTTATTGGTCAAGTTTATCTCTGCCGAGAATCACTTCGAGATCAGCCAGCGAATCCTGATCGTAATCGTTCACCACTTCGGCGCCCAGCAGTCTCGCCACCGAATTTGTGAAAGGCGTTTTATGTTTGACGACGACAAGCGTTCTATCGTGGTCGAAGTTCCTTGCGTTATCTGTTTTTATAACGTTAAAACCGTAATATTCAAGCCGGGTTCTGTAAATCTGGGCTATCATCGGCGAGCCGCAACCGTTTTCCACGCTTATCCTGACAAGCCTGTTGCGGGGATGAAAACCGCCTTTCAACAGCCCGCCGGCAAGATACGGCAATTCCTTTTCATGCGGTGTCACATAGCTGATTCCGCCGATAGTTTCGGGAGTTCCGGGCATGGTGAAGAACATGGTGTTGCGGCGCATCTGATCATCATATATTCTGGATAAAATTACTCCATCATTGAAAGACAAATTCGTCACTATCAGGTCGTTCTTCATGAGCTCCATGGCGAGTCTTGGAAGATGTTTTATTATCTCGTATGAGGCCGCTTTCTTAGAGAGCGCGTCTATAAGTTTCTGCTGTCTCTCTATTCGGCCCAAGTCCCCATGCGCGTCGTGCCTGAAGCGCGCGTATTCGGTGGCCGTCTTGCCGTCGAGATGCTGTCTTCCTTTGGGAACATTGATATACAGTCCTTGAGCGCGGTCAGTGTAACGCAGGCTTTTTTCCACATCTATATCAACGCCGCCCATAGCGTCGATCATAGCGGCGGCGGCTTTTATTTGAAAAACGCAATAGAAGTCTATCTGGGCGCCGAGGAAGTTCTCTAGCGTTCTTACAAGCAGCTCGGCTCCTCCACGCTGATAAGCGCTGTTTATTTTGTCCATCCGCGACACTCCGGGAATGTTTACCCGCGTGTCCCTCGGTATCGACACCACATTGGCATATTTATCGGTCAGAGATATATTCATTATCATGATGGTGTCGGTGCGTTTCGCTCCGCCGTACTCGTCCAGTCCGGCCACCAGAATATTGAATTCGGTCAGCCCGTCGAGCCTTCCTCCGCCCTGCCCCCATATCACAGACGTGACAATGCTGGGATTCACTTTCCAGATATACAAAACCACCCCTGTGGTGAGGAGGCAGAAAGATATCAGGAACCATAGCGCGATGACATACCAAGGTCTGCGTTTAACGCTCTTGAAAGACTGCTTTGCTATTCGTGTTCTGTCTGGCATGGATGTTATTTAGCCTCGCTTGGCCGCTTCGCCGTAGATGCCGTGATTTAATATGTACTGCTCCACCGATTCCGGCAGCAGATATTTGATGGGCTGTCCGGCTGCGGTTCTTTCTCTTATGTCCGTCGATGAAATCGCCAGCGCGGACGCTTTCAGTATCTTGATTTTCCTAAAAACTCTCTCTCCGAGACATTCCCTCGCGCGTTCAGTGTCATATCCGGGTCTTGTCGCGGCGATTACCACGCACTTTTCCAATATCTCCGGAGCGCGGCTCCACGTCATGATTTCCATGACCGCATCCAATCCAGATATGAAGTATATCGAAGGATTCAGGCCCGCATATTTCTCAAGAAAATGGTTTATCGTGTCTATGGAGTACGACGGCCCTTTCCTGTCAATCTCTACTCTAGAAACTCTGAAATACGGATTCGTGGAAGTGGCAAGCACAGTCATCAGATACCTATGCTCGCTCGGAGCCACGACGTTGCTGTCTTTGTGGGGAGGGTCCCCGGTGGGAACAAAAATGACGCGGTCCAGCTTGAATTTGCATCTAGCCTGTTCAGCCGCCAGAAGATGTCCGTAATGAATTGGATTGAAAGTTCCGCCCATCACGCCCACACGGAACGTTTTTCTTGCTGTCGATTTTTCTGATGGCGCGAGTTTCGGCGCGCCCGGAGCCGATTCTTTTTTATTCATCCGCTGCTATTGGAAAACCCGGCGCGAAGGCGCTTAAACCGCCCCCGCTCAGCCGCGCTTCAGCCATGTCCGCCATCCTGTCCCCTGACGCGGAGACTCCGCAGGCTGTTCTGTCCTCTCCGCGCTCATCTGCCTTAATTTCGTCCTCAGCACTTCGATCTCGCGAAGCGCCACCTGATACTTGGTCTGGAACGCCCCGTTATCCGATTGCGTCTTTTCCATTTTGCTTCTGAACTCTTCAAGCGCTCCGGCAAACGCGTCCATGCTGTCCAGCCCGTTTTTTTTGATTTCTCCCATTTCGTGTCTGAGCGTGGACATAGTCGCGTTCAACCGTCCGAACTCCGCCCTGAAAGTTTCCGCAAGATCGACGACGAACTTTTTATTGCCGGAATCGTTTTTCAACATTTCGCCGAGAGCCAGATCGATTTTCCTTTCCGCCCTCGCCACCGATTTCGCCATTACTGCGGCTTCCGCTTCGGCCTTTTCGCTGCGCTTCATAAACATCTCAAGCCGCTCGTTCATCTTTATCATCTGGCCGCCCAGAATGGCGACCATGTGCTCAAGTCTTTCTATCTTTTCCACGCTCGCCGCAGTTTGGGGAACAAGGGCTTTCTGCGGCTCGGCGGACGCTTCGGGCTGCTTGGGTTTCGGCGCTCCGAATCTTTCTATCAGCGTTTGATTTATTTCGGGCCAGTCCAGCTTGCTTTCTTCTCTCAGTTCCCGTATAGCTTTTAATACTTCCAATGCGCCCGAATCAAGCTTCTTTCTCTTGCCGTCGCCTGACAATGTGAAAAAATCCGGGTACAAGTCCTTGTACTTGACGACAGTGCTCTTGGGGATGCCGAGTTCCAGCGAGATTTCTCTTAGCGAAAATTGTTTTTTCATTCAGGTTGTCCGACGCCGATATCCGGCGCTCCTCGACTTAGTCCGCAACGGGCCAAAGCCCTGTTTTTTTCGCGGTTCTCGCCGCAAGTTCGCTCTCCATGCTTCTGAGCCGTTCTCTCATCTCCGCTATCTGCGCGTCTCTTTCCTTTACCGCCGCGACGCCGCGCTCCACGTCTTCCCTCAAAAGCGCCAAGCCTCTTTCGTTTGACGCAATAACCGCGCGCATGGATTCCAGTTCTTCCTGTTTGCTTTTTAACGCCTGAGTGTCTTTAGGTCCAGCCGCTTTTGTGTCGGAGAGTTCCGCCCTGAGGCGGGATGTCTCGTCGTTGAGCTTCCTGACCTCGGACTTGAGTTCTTCTATCTCCTGTTCCTTCTCCAAAAGATCCGGCCTGACGATTCCTTGTTCCCTCTCCCGCGAAAGAAGGTACAACCGTTTCCCGATTTCCTCGTTCTGGCGCTTGATCGTCGCCAGCGTCTCACGGATTTCAGCGAAAACCGCTTCTTTTTGCTCGGTTTGTTTGGATGGAACCGCTGCAGAGTCCACCCCCGGGGTCTTCTCGCGCCGGATAGTCTCCAGCGTTGTCTTTATCTCTTCAAGAAGCCCTGCTTCAGCGACAGCGGACTTCCCGCTTTCGTTCGCGTCTTCCGCCTCGGAAGCCAGTATTTTATCCAACTCCGCGCGCGGACAGTACCATACATTCCTGACCTTTCGCGCGCGTATCCTTCCCGCCTTGATATACCTGCGAACCGTCTTGTCGCTTTTCGACAGATATTCCGCGGCTCGGCTGATATCCAGCAGTTCGTCGCCGGGATATTTGTCATCGCCCATGCTTCAGTCTCCGCGTGCGCGACGCCCTTCCGCGCAATAACATGCCTCTTCCGATATATAATATAGACCGGAATTATATAGCATCATAACAAAATTCAAATTAGCAATCAACAGGTGAATGTTAAAAGTGTTTTTCTGCGCCGTTTGCGCCGACAGGCGAGAAAAATCCGCCTTTGCGCGCGGAACGACAGTGTTCTGATTGCCCTGCGCCGGGTCAGAGTGTATCATTATCATGAATTCTTGCGCTGTAGCGCGCTGCCTTGCTGGTTGATGATGACATACAAATCTGACTTTAAAATGCCGGACATGGTTGTGGTTGCCCGCGACGTATGGGGAACCATGAAGCGAAGACGCCATTTCCTTTCCCTCGAATGGGCGCGCGACAGACGTATACTGTTCGTTGAGCCTCCTGTTTCTCTACCTCGCTTGATTTCCGGAAGGCCGGATTCTTTGAGCCGGTTCGGCGACATCCTTAAGCCCCCCGTTGAAGTGGAGAAAAACATTTTTTCCTTCACTCCTCTCAGACCTCTTCCTGAGTCTGTCCCTTACGCGCCTCTCGCCAACGCGTCCGCTTTCAACAGGCAAGTGACTTCGGCGATAAAAAAAATAGGCTTCATCCGCCCCGTCTTATGGATAACTCCGGAATATGGCGTTTCGCTCCTCTCGTCCGTCGCTCATTCCGTCTCCGTGTATGACATCACTGACGATTGGACAACCGCAGGCATAACGCCCTCGCACCGCGACCGAATAGTCAGAGACGACGCTCTCATGCTGCGCCGGGCGGACATCGTTTTCGCTGTTTCTGAATCTTTGCGGGACTCGAAACGACACCTCCGACAGGATGTCCGCCTGATGCCTAACGGAGCCAGAATCGATCTTTACGAGGACCCTCCGCCCCCGCCTCCGCCTCCGCTGAATTCCATTAAACGGCCTATCGTGGGTTACGCCGGAACCGTTCATCCCGATAGGGTCGATGTCTCCCTCATAAAAAAAATCGCTCGGCTGGCTTCAGGCGAATTTTCTCTTGTCTTCATTGGCCCTTGCCTTCTGCCACGCGCGGATATCTCGACCCTCGAATCTTTTAACAACATCCATTTTATACCCGCTCAATCAATGGAAATCCTTCCAGCATTCATTTCCAACTTCGATGTCTGCGCGATACCGCACCTGCTTACCCCCTTCACGCACAGCCTCGATCCGATAAAAGTTTACGAATACCTCGCGGCAGGACGGCCCATTGTCTCAACCCCAGTCAAAGGTATAATGGGATTGAGAGAATTCATCGACATCGCTGAAGACGCCGAAGGTTTTTATTCTATTATCAAAAAAGCTCTGGCGGGAGAAGGAATATCAGACGCCGCATCCCGCCGCGCTGAAGCTCAAAAACACACATGGAGCCGACGCGCGGAGAGCATCGACTCGATCATCCGCTCACATCTCGAAAATCATCCGGGACAAAAAACTGTCTGAACATCGCTACGGAACTGTCGCCGCTACGAAAGCGCGCCGTTTCCTCGCCGACTCCACCCGGCGCTGATTAACGCCGCGCTCTTTATTTTCCCTGATTTTTTTTCTATGATGAACAATCGGGCGGAGACGCTCCGACGGGGAGAGACGACTATGTCAAGCAAAGTTTACTTCACTGACGCCAGAGCGCGTTCCGGAAATAATATGCGGGATAAACTTACGGCTCTTTTCGACGCGGTGGGCGCGGCGGACGTGGTGACGAAAAAAGATTTGGTCGCCATCAAAATCCACTGGGGCGAGCGCGGCAATCTCGCTTACCTTCCCCCTCCCATAACCGCCGCAATCGCGGATAAAGTCCGCGACGCGGGCGGCGTCCCTTTCATTACGGACACCACCACCCTTTACGCAGGCTCCCGCAGAAACGCTCCCGATAACTTGATGACCGCTTACTCGAACGGGTTTTCGCCGTCCACCATCGGCGCGCCGGCGATTATCGCAGACGGCCTTTTCGGCGACGACTACGTGAAAGTCGATATCGACGGCTGCCATTTCAAGGAATGCAAAATCGCGTCGGGCATCTATCGCGCGCAAGCCCTCATCTCGCTGGCGCACTTCAAAGGCCACGGCGGAACTGGGTTCGGCGGCACGATTAAAAACATCGGCATGGGTTGCTCGGCGGCGTCCGGCAAACAAAACCAGCACTCGGACGTCAAACCGAAAATCAGCCTCAAAAAATGCGTCGGCTGCGGCTCTTGCATGAAGAAATGCCCCACCGACGCCATATCTTTCAACGAAGACCACAAAGCGGTCATCGACCGCGCTCTTTGCATCGGATGCGCCGAATGCACCGTCACCTGCAGATTTGAAGCAATCGCCGTCTCTTGGAAATCCGACCTGAAACTGATGATGGAGAAAATGGCGGAATACGCGACAGCCGCACTCAAAAACAAAGCCGGGAAATGCGTATTCTTCAACGCAATCATCAAAGTCAGCCCGGACTGCGACTGCTTCGATTTCAACGATATCCCCATTGTGCCGGACATCGGAATCGTGGCCTCCAAAGACCCGGTGGCGGTGGATCAGGCGGCTGTCGACCTTGTGAACTCCGCCCCCGGCATCGCAGCGTCCGCTCTTGGCGACAATTATTCTTCGGACGACAAATTCCGCGCGCTCCACAAAGTTGACTGGCGGCATCAACTCGACCACGCCGTCAAACTCGGAGCCGGTTCCAGAGATTACGAACTTATCAACATCGACAAATGAACGAGGCCGCCGAAAAGCGCGCCTTCATCGGCGCATGCCAAAAGGAGAAAACACAATGTCTGAAACCCTGATCAAAACAAAACGCGAAGGAGCGGCATTCGTCATCACCCTCAACCGCCCCGACAAAAGAAACGCCATGACCAACGATATGATGAACCAGCTCGAACAAGCTGTCATATCAGCCGCATACGACAGAGAAGCCCGCGCCGTCGTCATCCACGGCGAAGGAAAATGCTTCTGCTCCGGAATCGACTTCAACGTCCTCGCAGGCATAGGAAACCACACGCCCCCGGAATTCAGATTTTTCCTCGCCGGGTTTCAGGGCATTTTCAACAGGCTCGAAGCAATGGAAAAACCCGTCATCGCCGCAATACACGGGTATTGCTTCGGGATGGGCACAGAGCTGGCTCTCGCTGCGGATTTCAGGATAGCGTCTGAAGACTCCGCAATCTCGATACAGGAAGTCGAGTTGGGCCTGATACCGGATGTCGGCGGAACAACACGGCTGACAAGAACAATCGGGGCATCGCGAGCCAAAGAGATGATAATGCTTGCGCGCAAAATCGACGCCCGGCGCGCATACGAAATAGGACTCGTCAACGAAGTGACTGCGGAAGGAGCCGCGCTCGACGCCGCCCTAGACTGGGCCGAACAGCTTAAGAACTGCGCCCCCCTCGCCGTCGGCATGGCAAAACGCGTCATCGACAGAGGCTCGCATCTGGACAAAATGACATTCATGGAACTCGAAGGCATCGCCCAATCCACCCTGCTAAACACCGCAGACGTCAAGGAAGGCGTCATGGCGCGCATCCAGAAAAGGAACCCCGATTTCAAAGGGAAATAGGAATTCTTACTGAGAGTGGAATATGCTTCTCCTATGTGAGTCCCGCGCGTAGCGGGAATCCTTTTCAGCAATTGAAGCGCTTCTTGCTCTCTTCACCGACTTGTGTAGCCATAGCAGTCGATTGACTAAAAAGAAGATACGAATTATCCTTTTTGAAGCAGTTTGGAGAGGTGGCTGAGCGGTTGATAGCGCCGGTCTTGAAAACCGGAGTGGCGGCAACGTCATCGGGGGTTCGAATCCCTCCCTCTCCGTTTTTCCCATAGCTTGAAAGATGTGATGCTGATTGCTGATCAGCTATTGCAGAAATCGGCTTGGTTTCTTGCGGATTTTTGGATTTCGCGTTTTTGGGCGTTGTCGCCGCCTCGCCGCTGTTTTTCCTTGATTTTCTGTATGCGCTTAACCGGGGCGCGCTGTCGTCATGTCCGAAAAAATCAGATACAGAATTTTGACCGGGGTTTTTATCCGACTCGCCGCTCTCACAGGTAAGAATTTTGTAAGATTCTGAAAATGCGGGCAACAGAGCGGTTTTTTTGCCATTTGCCGCGCCGAGGTTGCGACTGACGCCATTGCCGTTTCTGTTTCCGCTTGCGCCATCCCAGCCTCCATCAAGGATGCGACCAGTTGCATTGCCTCCCGCGCGAATATCGCTTCCTCCAGCCTTTCTGCGTTTTCCGCCATCGTCACCGCCGTCCCCCTCGAACAGCAGATGTTCTACGCCCAAGCCGGACGGCAGGACGTAGTGGATTTCAAACCATTCCGGGTCGATGACAACCTTTTCAATAAATGTTTTCAGGAATTCCTTCTGCCGCTCAAACGGCAACGCATCGTACATACTCTTGAGCCTATTGAAATCAACGTTCAGAAGCGTCTCAATACCGCTGTCTTTCCGCATCCGGCAGATAGCGATTTCGTTCTGGATGTTCCTAATCTCCAGATCGATTTCCTCGACCCGGCCCTTGTGCCGTTTCAGCCGCGCTTTCAGTTCCTCCGGCGTCAGTGACCCGCTCTCGAATGCCTCATAGTATTTCTGAAGCGCGATCTCTATGTTTTTCTTTTTCTTCTTCAGCTCTTCGAGGCGCTCATTCCTTTCGGCGACTGCTTGCTCAATCTCTGCCGCTTCGTTATGAATACGCTCTTTGATGTTCGCTTCCGTAAGAATCCGTCCGAGCAACCTGTTCACGACCAAACCGTCAAACCAATCGCGCTTCAGGTTCACATTGTCGCGTTTGTCATTAAACCTTTCCTTGCCGGAACAGACATACTGAGAGTATGTGTACACCTTGTCGCCGCACTTCTTTTTCGGAGTCCGTCCAAGATATGCGTTGCCGCAGATACCGCATTTCAGAAGTCCGCTCAGGAGGTACTGTGAATTCTTCGTCATGGAATCGGAGACGTTGTTTCCGAGAAGTTTCAGTTGCACCCGGTCGAAAAGTTCGCGCGGGACAATCGCTTCTATAACGCCATCGCAACGTATCCATTCATCCTGCGGTCTTTGTTCCAGCGACCCGCCGCTGCCGCATACGCGCCGCTTTACCTCCTTGTTGTAAACCACATTTCCGATGTAAATCTCGTTGCGAAGCATGCGGGAAAAAGAAGCCGCCTGCCATTTGTTGCCTCGAATGGTGGAAACTCCTTGGTTATTCAGCCATTTACAAATTGCCTTGTAGCCATGTCCGTCGGCGTACATCTGGAATATTTCCCGCGCGATGGGAGCCGTCGCCGGGTCCGGCGCCCAGCGAACATGGCGCTTGCCGTTTTCGATCATATCCAGCCGCCGGAGTCCGAAAGGCGGCGGCCCGCCTGTGGAATAGCCGTTTTTCGCTAGATGCGTTTTGCTGCGCTCTACATCCTTCACATACTCAAGACGCGAGAACTCGGCCACAGCGCGCAGAATCTGTATGACCATGTTGCCGACGGGGTCTTGGTCGTTGAACGGCTCCTTATAGTAGAAAATAGAAACACCGCGCTCCCGCAATTTCTCCGTTGCGATGTAGGATTCCATCGTGTTGCGCCCGAAACGCGATATGGACCACGTCAGAATCATATCGAATGGTGGCGGCTTGCGCTGGGAATCCTTGAGCATCCGCTGGAACTCCGGCCTGTTCGCCTGACTGCCGCCGGATGCCGCGTCGTAGTAAACGTCGAAGACAGGCTTTCCGCGCCGTTCGGCTTCCTGCTTCAAAGACTCAATTTGCGACTCAATGGACAGTCCGGTCTCCGCCTGCATCTGCGTGCTGACGCGCACGTAAATGGCGCAGGGTTTCAGTTCCCGCGATTTTGCATGTTCATCCTTTTTCATAAAAACGCCTCCTCTCAGGGCCTGACATGCTACCTCTTAATGAAAGTAAAATTAAGCGGTTTTCTGCTTATTTTCGTTCTCGATCCTCTCTTTTTCTTCAGTTTGTTTTTCGACTGCGGATATCACGAATTTGGCGCTGAAAAAACTTTCCAAAGCTTCTCGGATGAAATTAGAATGCTGTTTTTCCACGCTGCGTTGCTCCCTTGCAATGATGTGAAGAGGTCCAGAGTATAATTTTCGTAAGTTTGATTGAGTGTGCCCAAAGGAATCGGGGCGATATCGATAATGTCAGGTCTTAATGAAAACGAATAAATCCGTTGCCTTCCATTAATATACGGAAAGAAGGAAGCTTGTTTTTCGGAAGTTTCAAAATAATTTCCGACGATTCTGTCACACCCATCAAGTAGAATATGGCGGATATGTATAATGATTATAGGAGACATAAAAGAATGGACAGAGAGCCGGACGGCACAATCGTGGTGGAACCAAAACGGAAAGGTTCTCCTTATAAATCCATAGAGCTTCAGGTTTTTAACTATGAAACAACCGTTGAAGATGAAAACGGCGTCCCGCAGACATTCAAATTCCGGCTTCTGACTCCGCACAAAGTGGATGAAAAACACTATTTCTCCAAAAATCTGTTATTCCGCTTAGAAAATATGGCCCGGAAAGGCCCGAAAGAACGAAGGTATTTCTATTCCTTTACGCTTTCGATGATTGATGTATTCAAGCACAGCCAGCCGGGAATATTCCGGAGAGATAAGAAATTTGATATTCGAACGATGGATAACGAAGACCCTTTTGAGGATTTGTTGAAACTGGTCGAAAAAGCAGACCCGGACGCTATGGATCTGCTTGAGAGGCTCGGTAAAAGCGATTTTGGAATAGATGAACTTATGGATTACGCATTATTCAAAAACGACATATTCGTAACAAGCATGTGGGATCAGGGATATCGAACATTCAGAGATATCGTTCTTGGAAATCTTGAAGAGGCAAAAAGGCACATCGAGCGCCTTAAATCCGAATTGCTGGACACCGCTAGGGAGATATTTGAGACATCTGATGAAGTTGATGAAGCAAAAAGGGCCGAGATGCTTGCGCTTGTGGAAAAAGCAAAAAGTGAGAATCCGAAGGAAATGCGCAGAGTCACCTTCAGCGCGCTAAGACGGATATTTGTTGACTGCTATCTGAAGGAAAAGGAACGAACGGAGGAAACAACCCCTATTGGAGAGAAGGCATACAGGTTAATAGCAGATGGTGTGAGCGGCATTGACCTGTCGGGGCCGGAGGAAGATGTGGAAAAGGCGTTGGCGGAAAATTTTAATGAGTTGGAATTTAACAAAATACTCTCGGAAATGATGTGTTGGTTTGAGGAAAAACGTGGAATCATCCCCATAAGGATTGACAGCATAGAGAAAGCGGAGGAAACGCTGAAAAAATTTGATGAGCTTGCTCCCGACGCCGAGAGCGTTCCGGCATACTACGATTATCTTGGATGCTTTCAGGCATTGTTTGCAAAACATATCATTGATAAATATAAAACTCTCGCATGGATAGCGGAGGGATTTCTGAATCGGACATATTATCTGGATCGCCTGTACCGAGAATCGGAACGGGTATATTTGGGCATTCTTGAATCGGGATATAGACAGGTTTACGAAGACATCAAGCATATTATGACGAGAGAGGAAAAACGCGCGTACAAGCTGGCGCATTTCCCACAACCCTACTTCGACGGCAGAATCGCTATCGAGGAGCCGCGGATAATGGAATTCGCCCATATAGAGCATAAGAATACGAGAGACCACTGGGTTCTCAGGCTTGTTTTTGACATTGAAAAATTCGGAAAATACGAGAAGATGGGTGAAACGCTAAAGAGCCGGTGGAGAAGCTACCTGCGAGTTTATCCGACATGGGTGGAACTCGTCAGGAGCGAAGACCGTGATAAAAAGAGAGAAAAAAAGCGCCGGAAGATGACAGTTTCATCGTCCACAATCCTACGCCGCAAGGATGAGTCCGGAAATGATGTTTTTCTTGAGGACATTCTAAAAGGATCGGCGCGTTTTGAACCTGACAGAATTATCAGCAGGCTGCTGAAGGAGCCTCATGACCCGGAACTTCACAGATGGGTTGTCACCTATTGCACGCCCGCGCAGAAGAAAACCATAGAAACCATGTTTTTTCAAGGATATTTTCTAGGCATTGACAGGACGGCGGCGCTTCTGAGCCTAGACGAAAAGACCGTTTATGACCATGTGAAGGACGGGCGCGACAGAATTGTCTCCGGGCTAATCAGAGACGCCCTATTCCCTGAAAGCAAGTTTCCCAGAAAGCCGCCAAGACTTGATTTGAAATGAGCGCCACTCCCAATTTCAGACATTAAGGCACACTATTAATAATCCTTCTGTATAACTTTTTCTATCCCCAGAATAATTATTAAAAACTTCCGAAAAGCAGGGGCGCATCTTTCCGTATGGTAGTAGGAGGTGAAATATGAAAAATGCAAGTTGTCGAGAAAAACTGGCCGGCGAGATAGAAATGATCTTTACACTCCAGTTGGCAAAAGCTCTGATGCCCCTGAATGGTATTCTTCTAAGAAAAGGCGCAGACGAAGTCTTCAATGTTATCGAAACCACGGTCTCCTGCGCCCGCGAGCTTGTTGAGCGCATCCTTGAGAGATACGACGTCCGCATAAGCGACGACTGGCTGATCGAGGGCCTCGCTGAACTCGACGGGATTCCCGATTTAGACCTGATTTAATCTCGAATTTTATTTAAGTATCACCAATAAAAACGCCAAGGAGGAAGTATATGCAAGTAAGGCTTACCGATGTCAGCGTGAAGTTTGTCGATCAGGTGGAGGAAGATGGCGTTGTGGCGTGGGTGTCCTGCGTGCTGGGCGAAGGGTTGTATCTGAACAACATAGCGGTGCGCAGGCGCAATGACGGAAGACACATACTGTCGTTTCCCGCGAAGAAAAACTGCGGGAACGGCCTGTACTTTTACTTCAGGCCGGTCACGAAGGAAATGCACGACGCATTCGAACGGGCAATACTGAAAAACCTCGGTTTAAGACACTCATCCATCTCAAACAACTAAATAGTCTCGCAAAACAACTGAATATTTTCACAAATTGAGCGGACAGATTGAAACCGCGCCCGCCGGAGAGCGACGCAATGATGCCGGTCGGTAAAATCCGGAGGCCGCCAGTATTGTCTCCGGGTGTCCAGTCGTTTGAAAGGTTGCGCAAGAATTTGAGTTTCACGATGAATATCAATTCAAGGTTTTGGATAAGAAAGGACTGTAAGCATGGTGAAAGCCGTTGCGGCTGATTTGACCATAAAACCGGACACGATTGAAACACTCTTGTATGGAAAAAACCCGATGCGGGGCGTCGTCAGTGTGGAAGTCGAAGGCGACGGCAGAGTTGTCATGTCCCGTCGAGAGGCTGACGGCATGCGTCGATTGGTGGCGCGCGCCATGTTCAGACATTTTTTCCTTCTCTCGGACGACCGACTTCTTCCCGAAAATGATGTTGCCGCCGACATCAAGCGCCTTTCCGGCGAAGAACATTTCCGGTACGCCTGCCGCTACCCTTCCCGCCGCGCAATGTGGCAGGCGGTGAAAGATGTCGCCGAAAAATACAACAACGCCAACGGCGCAAAGCATTTCCAGACGGACTGGAGGCGGATTCCGGACATGCTTCTCATTCCCGACTCAGAAGCGCAATTTCTGATATCTTCGGGCATCGGGCAGTTCCGGGGCATGGAGTTTTCCGATCTTCGCAGGATGCAAATAGCCATCGGAGCCGATACGCCGTTCGAGCCGGAACACACCTCTCCTGCGGATAAAAGAATCGCGCTGAAGCAGATCGCGCTCGCAGACAGCGCGGGATGGAGCCATGTCATTGATTCGCGCGCCATGTCGGAAGAGGAAATGCTGCGACAGTTGATAGAGATGATCCGCGAGCGCGACCCGGATGTGATCGAGGGGCATAACCTTTTCGGAATGATATTGCCTGTCCTTAACAAGAAATTCGTCAGGCATGGCATTTCAT
>JAKQPS010000006.1 GCA_029564595.1 bacterium
TGTCTGCAATCCCAGATTCGTGAGCCTGAGATTGTTCATTCCTATCAATGAACTTATGTTGGTGTTCACTACAGTCATTTTTCAGTCCTCCATCCATTTGGAAGTGATGTTACCGGGTCTCCATACCCGGGCCTTGCCCCCAAGCCGGCCCTATCGGGTTCCCTCGTCGCGCGCCGCGCGACGGCTCGGGTTTCGTTAGCCGTTAATGACCGTTGCCTTCCTTCCGGCTGTTACTCCGGAAACCGCCCTGTTCCAACGGGCTTTTCAGCGTTCGGTCTTTCCGCCTCTGTTTCCGATTGCCGGTCGTTCCGGCAAATCAGTCATTCTTCCTCCTATCGCTCCCCTTCGCGGGAAGCGAAGAGCCACCGCGCCGTCATTGTTGACCGGCAGGGCTAACGAAGCAGCTGCAGAATGCTCTGCGGCTGGGCGTTGGCCTGAGCGAGGATCGCCGTTCCGCTCTGTTGGAGAATCTGAAGGCGGGTGAACTCGCTGATCTCCACCGCCATGTCGGCGTCCATAATCCTGCTCTTCGCGGCTGAAATGTTGATGTCGGCGGCCTTAAGGTCGTCGATGATGTAGTTGAGCCTGCGCTCCTGTATGCCCAGATTCGAGCGAACGTCGGATAGCTGGTTGATTGCGCTCTGAACCAGATCTATTGCCGCCGACGCGTTTCCACCTGAAAGGTGCGCCGCGTTTATGCCCAAATCTGTTGCCGACAACGCTGGTATCGATATCGCCAACTGGTAATTAGTGTCGTTGTCGGCGCCGATCTGAAGAACCTGTCCACCGCCGGCGTAATCGCCGTTGAAAAGGTTCTTCGTGTTGAATGTAACCGCGTCAGATTTCCTTCCAATTTCAGTTACCAGACTCTGAAACTCGTTTTCCAGTCTGTTTAGGTCCGATGTCGTCAGCGTGGCTTCGTTGGCGGCGCGGACCGCTAGGTCGCGCATCCGAAGAAGAATCTCATGTGTTGCGGCCAGAGAGCCGTCTGCAGTGCGTATCATGTTGATTCCGTCTTCCGCGTTCTGCACGGCCGTCCTGATTCCGCCTATCTGCGCTTCCATCCCCTTGGCGATGGCAAGCCCGCTCGGATCGTCCGCCGCCCAGTTGATTCTCAGGCCGGACGACAGTCTCGCGAGCGATGTCTGCAATCCCAGATTCGTGAGCCTGAGATTGTTCATTCCTATCAATGAACTTATGTTGGTGTTCACTACAGTCATTTTTCAGTCCTCCATCCATTTGGAAGTGATGTTACCG
>JAKQPS010000013.1 GCA_029564595.1 bacterium
GGCGACGGGCTACCGCGCCAGCGTCCCGAACACGACGGAGCCGATGGCGAGGAGTCCCAACAGCATGACAATCACAACCACGACCTTCTCGCAAAACTCGCGCTCTTTCGCGGTCATGCCGACACCTCCGCCCAGCCGCACATCTTGGCGTACTCGTCCAATGCCTTCTGCACATGGGCGGCGCTCCTAACCGAGGGAACGACTTTCGCCGCCTCCCGGTTGCCCTCGGGGTTGGTGCGGATCACCATAAAACGCTTATTCCTCGCCGACTGCTCCACCGTGTAGACGTTGCCCGCCTCATCCCGCCACTTGTTCATTTTCGTACACTTCTCGTTCACGCCTTCGGCTCCCCTTTCTTCGCAGCTTCGTTAAATCTCACATCGTAGATTTCATAGTCGCGGGTAAACTCGATGGTGTGTGTGGAACGTACCAGCTTTGCGATCTCGGCCAATTCGGGATACTGCGGGGAGAGCGTTGTCACATAATCGACGAAATCCCCCAATAATCCGTCCTCGAACAGCGAGGCTTTAACGCTGTCGTTCTTTTTTGCGGCTCTTTTTATCTTTCGTAGCGTTTTTTCAACGAACGCCTTGTACTGCGCTAATGTCAGTTTCATGTGCTCTGTTTCCTTTTTGTGCGCGTTATCGCGCGGTTGATGATCGTGCGCTTCTCCTTTTCGGGAAGCGTTGAACGTGAAAGCAACAGGGGGACGAGTTGAACCAGCGCGTCCAGACCGAACTTGTCCCCGACGTTCCAGGCCGCGCCGTGGAGGTTCTGGTTGCGCGTGCCTTCGTCCGCAAGCGGGACCCTGTCCACATAAGCCCGAGCCCTCTCCGAGAGCGTGGCGGTGCCTCTACGCTCGATTTTGACCGGTTTGGAGTAGTCGCCCGCTGTCTGGTAGCGCTCGAAGCACGCGGTTTCGAGGGAAAGCGCCTTCCCATTGGGTTGTGTGACGCTTCCGATGACCACCGGCGCGTCATAGGCGACGCTCTTCTTGCACCACGAGCCGCAGCCCGCCGCATTGGGAAATTTCAAGCCCAGAGCATGACTCCAGCGGCTTACCGCCTCGCGCTGCTGATCCTCTGTCCCGTTCGCCACCTTGACC
>JAKQPS010000018.1 GCA_029564595.1 bacterium
GCGGCATCCGTGCCGTCCGCAGCTTCGCTTCCTGCTGCGCTCCGAAAAAGATTCCGCATACGCTCCTCGCGCAATCTTCTTTCTCCACTTGCCCCTTCGGGTGACAGATCCTGCGCTCCGGTTTTGCTGCCGTCGCCAGCGGGCACAACGCCTGTGAGTACAAAACTATGGAGGCTCGACATGAAACCGAAATGTCTCGATTGTTCCAACTTGTCCCGCTGGGAGCAGGCTTCAGGAGGCACAGTTCCCAGATGTGCCCGATTAGAAGCCGTCGAAGAAATGATTCGCTCTGAGATGCGATTTTGGAATATCAACGGCAACTGGTCTTCGACGTGGGAATCTGATGAGTCACCCTATTGCTCTTTGGAAGAAGAGCCACAGTATATTTGCGAGGAGGAGGGCCGAGAGGTCGAAGTCGCTATTCAGGAATGGCTCGACAGCCGCTTAATCATTACTGAACGAACAGGCCCGGTTTATCGAAGCATTAAAAGCATAGAAAACGACATACTCTGGAAGTTCTCCTTCTGCACTCAATATTCGCCTAACAATGACGCTGAATCATGGGATGACCCGATCTTTCATTCACATTACGACTATCCTGAAATCCCAGATTCCGACATTGATTCTGCTGAGCCGCTATTTTCATCCCCTCTTGTTAAAGAGATCGAACAGATGGTCGAGAAAATACCCATAGGTCCCCATTGAGAGTTTTTTACTTCTGATTGGCGATGCGCCTGTCGTCCTCAGTTTGTTTTTTTGAACTTTCGGGCCGACAGGCTCAATCACATTTATGGAGGTGTCCCGATGAGGATACTTGCAAACTTTACAAAGAAGGTCGCAACTGCGCAGTACGAAAACGAGACATACACCGTCACTGTCGAGGCGGAAAGCGAGTTTAACAATGTCGCCGAAGTCGCCGACTACCTTTTTAGTCAGGCACGCGCGGCTGTACAGCGACAGATCGATGGAGGCGCGGCGATGACCACGCCGGAGACAATAATGCCGTCCACTACCAAACATGACGAGCCGGAACAGCCGAAAGCGCAAAAACAGGCTGGCAGAGGCAACGTTTATTCGATCACGCCCAAGCAAACCGGCTTGATACGTCGCCTGCTCACAGAGAACTTCGGCGGAATAGAAAAGGGAAACCGTTGGCTTGGAGAAGAAACCGGCGTTGCCGATGCGGCGCAACTATCTCGAAAACAGGCCAGCAGAATAATCGAAATACTGATGGACCGCTCGCGCAAGTCCGCTTAGGTGTCATCGCGAAAAAAGAGGGTCGGAGCGCGATGTTCCGGCCCTCTTCTTGTTTTGTTTAAACCACAAATCAATGGAGAGATTGTTATGAACGATAAAACTGAAAAACTTGTTAAGGTCATAACCGAACGACAGCAATCCAAGTACGACGCTATCGCCCCGGCGCGCTATGTCGTCTGTAGCCCGCACGGATTCCTTTTCGGTGGCAAACACATAAGGACGACCAACACAGCTGTAAAGCAGCTTTGCGCCACTTGTGGTATTCCCACCCAGTTCTTTATCGAACGAATGAACGAGCGTGAACGATGCGCGGTGTTCAACCGCCTGAATATCCAGCATGCGGAGGTCGAGAGACTTTACCGCTTTCAGAATGACTGCCTATATGGCGTTGTCAGTGAAAGATATAAAAAGATAGATAACATTCGAATCCTCGATATTCTTCAGGCTGCAAGCGATTCCGGCATAGGACTAAAACCTGTAAAATGGACGCTCAATCACGATCATACACGCGTAGTGCTTGTGCCTGAAAACGCAAATGTTGGGGAACTGACGCCCAGCATCACTGTCACCAATAGTGAAAACGGCCTTGCGTCTCTTTCGTTATGGGCGGGCGTTTATCGCTGGGTCTGCTCCAACGGAATGATGGTTCCAGTATCTGACATCGCAAAGAGCCGCTGGATGCACATCGGAAAAAACGACATATCGTTACCTGACATCCGCATCGTGCTAAATAAGTCCTTTGAGTGGACGGAAAAACTCTACGATTCCAAGAGCAGGTATCTATCCACAAAGAACAAATCCGACATTGTGCTAGACATTACCCGAGCGCTAGGTCAGAAAGCAGCTGAAAAAATGATAGAGACGGCTAACAAAAGCTATCATGGCGGCAGGACAATGTTCGATGCGGTCGGCGCCATCACACAGGCAGCACACGCGTTCCGTCCAGCCGTCCAAACGGAGCTTGAACACTATGCCGCTACGCTTCTGAAGGTAGCGTGAGGCGTGCAACGCAAGACAACAATACAGAGTGACGAGCATCGTTGCTTGCCATCTAAACCTTTTTCGGAGGAAATCAAAATGGAACTCTCATCAACCAAGATTGACGCATATCTTCAATGTCCGCTTAAGTACCGTTTTCGGTACATTGATGGCATAGAGCCGGAGGAAACATCGGCTCCTTTAGTGTTCGGGTCAGCCGTGCATGGAACACTGAAACACTTTCACAAGAGGCGCATGGAGGGCAAGAAACTGTCATCCGAAGAGGTAGCTGCTGCGTTCGCTGAGGATTGGGAGGCAGCTTGCGCCGTGCCTGTCAAATGGAATGGCAGCACCCCGGAGCAGCTTCAGGAGCAAGGCATTCAACTTCTTAATGCCTATCTTGAGGCCGCGCCCATATCAGAGCCGCCGCTGGCAGTTGAACAGAAGCTACACGCGCCGGTCGTACATTTAGGAACCGGCGAGATGCTTGATGGCGTAGGATTGGTCGGCATCATCGACCGCATAGACCCCGGCATCCGTCCAGTCGAGCTTAAAACATCAAGCCAGTCCTACAGCCAGCTTCGCGTTGATATCTCGCTACAGTTTACCATCTATTCGTATCTGTTGGCCTACTATCACGAGTGCGACGAGATTGACGGAGATTACGAAATCATCGTTAAAACAAAGACGCCAAAGTTCCAACGTCTCTCTACTCACCGCTGCATCCATGACTTCGACCGCTTGTTCCGCATAATCAAAAGCGTCTCACGCGGTATTGAGTCTGGAATCTTTCACCCTTCGCCATCACATATGTTCTGCCCGGGGTGCGATTTTGTGACGGAATGCGCAAAATGGTAGACAGTTTTGTCTACCGACCATATGCTAATCTTCAGGGCTTATCACAAAAAGGAGGTCTTTATGCTTGGAGCGATCGCGGGAGATATTATCGGCAGTCCCTATGAAAAAATAGGCATTAAAACAACCGTATTTCCTCTTTTTTGCGAGGATAGCAACTTCACCGACGACACTGTTCTTTCCGTTGCGATTGCTGATGCCATAATGAACGACATTCCGTTTAAAGAAAGATTATTGTATTACTATCACAGAAATCCAAGTTTAGTCTATGGAGACCATTTTGTTCAATGGGCAAACTCAGACGATCATAAGCCTTATTTCTCGTTCGGAAACGGCTCTGCGATGCGGGTGTGCCCTGTGGGTTGGGCATACGACAGCATCGAAGAGACGTTAAGCAAAGCCAAAGAAACCGCTGAATGCACGCACAATCATCCAGAAGGCATAAAAGGCGCGCAAGCCGTCGCTGCGGCTGTATTCATGGCTCGCAACGGAAAAACAAAAACACAAATAAAATATTTTATACACACTGAGTTCGGATATGACCTGAACAGAAAACTCGACGACATTCGACCTTTATATCATTTTGACGCAACATGCATGGGCACGGTTCCTGAAGCTATTATCTCTTTTTTCGAATCGTCTGACTTTGAAAGCGCTATCCGGAACGCTGTTTCCATTGGAGGAGACAGCGACACCATCGCCTGTATCGCGGGCGGTATAGCTGAGGCTTTTTACGGTGGAGTTCCCGAACCTATCCGGTCTATAGCGCTAGATAAAATCAATCTGCCATGGTTCGTGGTGGACGGCGAGCACGTCGTCGAAGAAAATCCTTTGTTTGATGTGACAACCGCTTTCTTTGAACGCTACGTCAACACTTAGTCATATTCGCAAGTCTATTTTGTCACACCCTATCGTCATAATAACCGCAAAAGGAGGGGATATTATGTCTATTAATAACGAAAATCATCGAAAGGTTGCAAAGACCGCTTTTGAAAGGATTGTCATCGGAAAGCCTATTTATTACGGAGGTTTGACTGTTTTTCCTTTGATGTTCCAGCAGACCGACATTCCAGAGCATATATCTCTTGAAAACGCTCTCGAAGACAAAAAGGTCGAAATAACAGAGATTTCCGAAGATGGAAGTGTCCCGGAACTGTTATTTACGAACAACGGGAAAGAACATGTTCTATTAGTGGACGGTGAGGAACTGATAGGAGCTAAGCAAAACAGGATTATTAATCTCAGCATGCTTGTCGCGGCTGAATCAAAACTAAAAATCCCCGTTTCCTGTGTCGAAGCCGGACGATGGCATTATAAGTCCCGGATATTCTCGGCAGGAGCTTTCGCGCCTACATCGATGCGCTCTCGCACTAAATCTGAAACCATGAATAACGCCAGAAGCCGCGGAGTGTATATGAGCAATCAACACCGGGTTTGGAACGATGTCGACAGAATGATGGGGGATCTCGGCACGCATTCTGAATCTTCGGCAATGCACGACGGATATGAGGCTATGTCGTCAAGACTGGCTGAGTATACGGAAATGATGAAACTGCCATCGGACGCGTCAGGATATATTGCTTGTATCGGTAAGCGTGTGTTAGGCGGGGATGTATTTGCGACTTCTGAAACCCTGCAGAAGAAATGGCATAGAATCATCAGGAGCGTTGTTGTCGAGTCCATAAGAACCGGTGTAATGGCTGAGCCGTCAGAGACTGAAGTCGCAAGAGATTTCTTGTCGGCGGCATCCGATTCTATTGCAGAGCCATATTCACCGCCCGGCGAAGGCGTCAGTATACATATTGACGGCAACTCTGTTGTCGGAAATGTGCTCTTGTATCAAAATACGATGCTTCATGCGTCTCTGTTCTCAGTGACTTAAGTGTTCTTGTTATTTGTTTTTCTTGTAATCTTATCCCTTTTTAGCTATCATAAAACCTTGAGGGCATTCATGGAAATAGTAATAACGGCAAATCCCAATAGCTATCCTGAGTCGAAATATGACATTTTTTGTTTGGTATTTGCAGGTGAGTTTACAATGGGCAATAGTTTCCAAGACGCGCCGGATAATGAGAAGCCACAAAGACGAATCCAGTTATCCTCTTTTTGTATTTCAAAATATCCAGTCACAAATGACCAATATGCGTGTTTTTTGAGGGAATGCTTAGGAAGATCTCCTAGTTATTGGCGCGGGTATAGATATGACAACTATCTTTCAAATCATCCAGTGGATGATGTCAGTTGGGAAGATGCTTGCAGATACTGTGATTGGCTAAGTAATAAAACAGAAAAGAAAGTTTTATTGCCAACAGAAGCTCAGTGGGAAAAAGCAGCGAGAGGGGAAGATAAGCGCGAGTTCCCATGGGGAAATCAAAGGCCGGATTTCGGACGCGTGAACTTTGCTAACAATGAAAACGGTTCTACGCCTGTGGATTTATATCCAAAAGGAGTTAGTCCATACGGATGTTGGGATATGGCAGGAAATGTAAACGAATGGACTAGGGATTATTATGCAGATGACTGGCTGAGCAAGATGCCTTTAATGAATCCTGTAAACCTCACGCCAATCGACAATCCGATTGGCATGCTTCGCACAACTAGGGGCGGACATTGGAGTTACGGCTCGCAAAATCTTACAACTACTACAAGATGGGGGATACAACCTTCGGCAGGAGCAGGTTTTAGGTGCGTTTATGAAATGACTGATAACTATAAAATGGAATCGCCTTTAGAGAAACATAAAAAAGCTGTCCAAGATTATTTCACCCTGTGTGGTATATAGGCTTATGACATATAATGCTCACGAACAAGCGATTTATATGTCAAAGTTTGAGTTGATTTGAATGGCTGTCTTGCATCTTATTTGCAAATGTATTTGTCATGTGTAAAAGCGGAGAATATAATACCGAGCGAAAGCTTTCATTAAGGCAATAAGAGGTGTAATGAGCACACCGTATCACGCCAAGTATTTCGCCCACGAACTCACGCGACGCCGCCCAGCGGCAGGTATAGACAGGCTTTCGATGTCGCTCTTCGATGCTTGCGTTGACCTCAACCCTCACCAGATCGACGCCGCGCTCTTCGCCCTGAAATCACCCATCAGCAAGGGCGTCATTCTCGCGGATGAAGTCGGACTCGGCAAAACCATCGAGGCCGGACTTGTGCTCTGCCAGTACTGGGCCGAGCGACGCCGCAAACTGCTCATCGTATGTCCGGCGTCCATCCGCAAGCAGTGGAGCCTCGAACTTGAGGAAAAGTTCAACATCCCCACAACCATTCTCGACGCCACGGCCTGCCGTCAGGCACAGCGCGACGGCAATCCAGACCCATTCAACACCGATCGCGTCGTCATAACATCCATAAACTTCGCGAGCGCCATGCAGGCAGTCATCAAACCGATTGCATGGGATCTCGTGGTCATAGACGAAGCCCACAAGCTCCGAAACGCCTACCGGCCCAGCAACCGCATGGGACAGCGCATCCGCTGGGCGCTCGAAGACCGGCGCAAGCTGCTTCTCACCGCCACGCCGTTGCAGAATACACTCCTCGAACTCTACGGCCTATCCACCGTGATAGACGAACGCATATTCGGCGACGTCCAATCATTCAGGGCTCAGTACACGAGGCAGGACAGCGACCTCGAAGAACTCCGCGAACGCCTCACCAACTTCTGCAAACGAACCCTTCGGAATCAGGTCATCGAGTATATCCGATACACCGAACGCCGCCCGCACACACAAACGTTCCATCCCAACGACGACGAACACAAACTTTACGAAGCCATTTCCGATTTCCTCATTCGCGAGGACACATATTCCATCCCCAAGCGGCAGCGGGCGCTCACAACGCTCATTCTCCGCAAGCTGCTCGCGTCATCATCCCACGCCATCGCCGGTACGCTCGAAACAATGAAGGAGCGCATCCAGCGCATTCGCGACGGCCTGCCGGTCGAAGATAATGTGCTCGAAGGCATCGTGAACCTCGAAGAAATGGAGAGCGACCTTCTCGACGAGGCGGAGGAGTTGGAAGCGGAGAACGGCGAGCAGCCTGGAACCGATGAGCTTGCCGTTGACCGCGAGAAAATCGAAGAGGAGATCGCCGTACTCGACCGATTCATTGCCTGGGCGCGCGGCATCGGCGTGGACACTAAATCCCGCACTTTGTTGAACGCCCTCGAAATCGGATTCGAGAAGATGCAGGAAACAGGCGCGAATCGAAAGGCTCTCATCTTCACTGAATCCCGACGCACTCAGGACTACCTGAAATCATTCCTCGAAAGCAACGGCTATGCCGGGCGCGTCATTCTCTTTAACGGAACGAACGGCGGACCGGAAGCCCGCGCCATATATGACACATGGATAAAGAAAAACGAAGGCACCGGACGCGCCAGCGGTTCCCGCGTCATAGACATACGCACCGCGCTCATAGAGCATTTTCGCGACACCGCCGACATCATGATCGCCACCGAAGCAGCCGCGGAGGGCGTCAACATTCAGTTCTGTTCTCTGGTCATTAACTATGACCTGCCGTGGAACCCGCAGCGCATCGAGCAGCGCATCGGACGCTGCCACCGCTACGGCCAGAAACACGATGTCGTTGTCGTCAACTTCCTCAACGAACGCAACGACGCCGACCGCCGCGTCCTCGAACTCCTCACCGAGAAGTTCAAGCTCTTCAACGGCATATTCGGCGCGTCGGACGAAGTGCTCGGAGCCATCGAGTCCGGCGTGGATTTCGAGAAACGCATCCTCGACATCTACCAGCAGTGCCGCACACCCGAGGAGATCGAAGCGGCTTTCAAGAAGCTGCAGGAGGAAATGGACGCGTCCATTCAGGCGCGGCTTGAAGACACCCGCCGCCTGCTGCTCGAACACTTCGATGAAGATGTTCACGCCCGCCTCAAGGTGCAGCTCGACAACGCCCGCGACCATCTCGACAACATAGGCCGGATGTTCTGGACGCTCACCGGCTACATGCTCCGCGACCATGCAACATTCGACGACAAAGCTCTCGCATTCGACTTGCATACTCCGCCGCGTCCCGACCTTTCACGTGGGCGATACCATCTCATATCGAAAACGCATCCTAATATCACGGGAGAATACCTGTACCGCCTGTCGCATCCGCTCGGAGAACATGTCATTGACACCGGCAAGCAGTGTGTCGCCCCGCTTGCGGATGTAGCATTCGATGTCTCCGCGCATCCCGCGCGCATCGACGCCGTGGAGAAGCTGAAAGGTCGTTCCGGCTGGCTCATACTTCAGAAACTCGTGGTCGAGTCTTACGAACGCGAGGAGTACCTTCTGTTCTCCGCGTTCGACGACAAGGGAAAAACCATCGATCAGGAAACGAGCGAGAAACTATTCCGCTGCGCCGCCACAACCCAGCCCTGCGATGAAATGCCGGAGACCCTCCGGGAGAAACTGGATAAGGAAGCCAAGCGTCACGAGGAAGCAGCCATTGCCGCGTCGCTGGAAGCCAACAACCGCTTTTTCGTACAGGAGCGCGAACGTCTCGAACGCTGGGCCGACGATATGGTTCTCGCCGCCGAGAAAGAACTCAAGGACATCAAGGAGCAGATAAAGGCCACCACGCGGCAGTCGCGTCTTGCGCCCACGGTCGAGGAGCAGCACTCCTTGCAGATGAAAATCAGGGAACTCGAACGCGAGCAAAGGAAACGACGCCAGCGCATCTTCGATGTCGAAGATGAAATAAAGGAAAAAAGGGATACACTTATCGAGGCGCTCGAAAAACGCCTTAGCCAGAGCACTGCCACGGAGCCGCTGTTCATCATCCGCTGGTCCGTGGCGTGACAGGGAGAAAGACAGCCATGCCTGAATCAAACATAGACCGTTTCCGCAAACTCATTGCCGAACTTTTCATGCTGGACCAGGGCGACCTCGACTTCGGCATCTACCGCATCATGAACATGAAGCGCGGCGAGATTACGCGATTCCTCGATAACGACCTGATCCCGCAGGTGCGGCTCACACTCGGCGAACTCCAGTCCGGCAACCGAACTGAAATCCAGGCCGATCTCGATAACGCCATCGAGCAGGCGCGGCAACTCGGCGTGGACCCCGAAGCCTCGCCCAGGGTTAAGGAACTGAGGGAGAAACTGTCCGCAGAGCCGGACATTGCCGCCATCGAGAATGAAGTATTTTCTTCCCTTTTTAACTTCTTTCGCCGCTACTATCAGAGCGGCGACTTCCTGTCGCTCCGCCGCTACAAGGAAGGCGTGTACGCCATCCCCTACGAGGGCGAGGAAGTCAAGCTCCACTGGTCCAACGCCGACCAGTATTACATCAAGACCGCCGAGAACTTCCGAGACTACACCTTCAAGCTGCCGTCCGGCCTGTTCGGCTCGGACAAGCGCGTGCACTTCAAGGTCGTGGAGGCTGACACCGAACGGGACAACATCAAGGCCGCGGCCGGGCAGGAACGCCGGTTCATCCTCTGCGAGGAAAGCCCCATCGCGATTGAGGGCGATGAGCTTGTCATCCGTTTCGAGTACCGGCCCGACGCCGCGAAGCGCAAGCAGAAGGACATCAACACGGCAACGCTCGAAACCATCCTGAACACACAGGACAGCGCATGCCAGCCATGGATTATCGCCATCGGCGAAAAAGCGCCCACGGAATCCAATCCCAGCCGCACGATCCTCGAAAAGCACCTCACCGACTACACCGCGCGCAATACATTCGACTATTTCATCCACAAGGATCTCGGCGGGTTTCTGTACCGTGAACTCGACTTTTTTATCAAGAACGAGATCATGCACCTCGACGACATCGAGAGCGAGACCGCCCCGCGCGTCGAGCAGTATCTTGCAAAGGTCAGGGCCATCCGCCGCATCGCCCACAAGATTATTGACATGCTGGCCCAGCTTGAAAACTTCCAGAAGAAGCTCTGGATCAAGAAGAAGTTTGTCGTGGAGACGAACTACTGCGTCACGCTCGACCATGTGCCCGAGGACCTGTACCAAGAGATTGTGAAGAACGCCGCGCAAATCGAAGAGTGGACCCGCCTGTTCGCGATTGATGAGATCAAGGGCGACCTTGTAAACCCCGGCTATGCCAAGAAGTTGAAACCGGAGTTCCTCAAGGCGAATCCACACCTCGTCATTGACACGAAGTTTTTTGATGAAGAGTTCAAAGACAAGATCCTGACAAGTATGGAGTCTATTGATTGTACCATGGATGGATTGTTAGTACATAGTGAAAACTTTCATGCATTAAACCTCATGATAAAAAAATACAAAGATAGCATAAGTTGCACATATATTGATCCTCCATTCAACCTTCAGCAGAACGCCGATTTTCTTTACAAGACAGACTATAAGGATTCCACATGGGCTTCGTTTTTGTTTGATAGAATAATGATAGGTAAAATGTTATTAGCAGATGATGGGGTTTTTTATATAAGGTGCGATGACCATGGGAACTATTTGGTAAGAATGATTGGTGATATGATATTCGGAACCGATCAGTTCCAATATGAGTTGTCCGTTCAAAGGATAAGGAAAAATGTAACCAATCAAGGCAAGATTTCTATGCCATTGGCAAATGATTCACTCTTTCTATACTATAAGACCGAAAAAGGCACACTTATTGACCCGTTTTTAAAACTCTCGTCGAAGCGCGAAAGCTACTGGCGTCGTATCGATGATTCTGCTGGTTATAGGAACCCACCCGAAAGAACTATATTTGGACAGGTGTTTACTCCATACAAACATGACGCACATTTCAAGTTCTCGCAAACAACCATGGACAAGATGATTCTCGATAGAAGGATTAGATTGCGTTGCAACTCATGTGGAAATGAACATTATGAAGGTACGTGGACTCATTGCTCAAAATGTAATAAGAAAGAAGCAACACCACAGTATCTCGTCGAAGAGACAGACCAGAAAGTATTAGATACAAACTGGATGGACATATCGGGTTACTCCAGTTCATGGGGGTTTTCCACTGAGAACTCAGAGACATTACTTGAGCGATCTCTTAAGGTTGGTTCACGAAGTGGTGAGATCGTGATGGACTTTTTCGCTGGGAGTGGAACAACTTTAGCTGTTGCTCAGAAAATGAGAAGAAAATGGATAGGGATAGAAATGGGAGTTCATTTTGACACCATCACCATGAGACGATTGAAGACGGTTTTGCATGATGGGAAATCTGGAGCTTTCAAATACATCCGTCTGGAATCATACGAGGACGCGGTAAACAACCTCGAACTGAAACGGACGGAAGCGCAGACGAGCCTGCTCGACGGCAATGCGGCTCTGCGCGAGGACTATACGCTTCGCTACATGCTGGATGTTGAAAGCGGCGGCAGCGCGTCGTTGCTGAACATCGGGAAGTTCGACGATCCCTTCAACTACACCATGAATATCTCCACGGGCACGGCGGGCGAGAGCAAGCCCGCGGCCGTGGACCTCGTGGAGACTTTCAACTATCTCATCGGCCTGCGCGTGGAGCACATTGACCACATCCGGGGCTTCCGCGTGATACAGGGCCGGAATCCATCGGGAGAAAAGGTTCTGGCGATCTGGCGCAACACGCGGGAAAAGTCCAGCGAGGACCTCGACGCGTTCTTTCAGGCGCAGAACTACAACACCCGCGATTACGAGTTCGACATCATCTATGTGAACGGCGACAACAACCTCGAAAACCTGCGGCGCGAGGACGAGACCTGGAAGGTCCGCCTCATCGAGGAAGAGTTCCACCGCCTGATGTTCGATGTAAAGGACGTGTGAGGGCACAGCCATGGCGAGAACAACTACCAGACGAGCAAGACGCGCGGAGCCGCGGCTGAAGTTCGACCAGAAGCTGGTGCTCAACCAGTGGATGCTGCGCCTGTTCGAGGTCGAGCGTTTCGACCAGATCGCAACAGACGCATTCAAGAACCCGGCTCTCGAAGGCTGGGACGAAGATAACGTGACCCGGTTTTACCACGAACTCACCGCCCAGCTTTTCGACCGGCCCCGCCTGCCAAAGGACGACCTGCTGCGCTATGACGGCAATATTGTGCGGCACTGGAAGGCTATCACCGATCGGCGAACCCACGACGGCCGCCGCCTTTACATGAAATATTTCCAGTACCTTGCCCTGCTGTTCACGGAAATATATCTGGACCGCTATTTCCGCGACGCCGAGGGGCTGCTGAACGAGTTGAACGCTTATGTGGAAATATTCAACGCGGACAAGCTCGAAGCCGACCGCGTGGAGCCGTTCCCGCCGGATTCATTGAACAAGCTGGCGTTCTGGATGGCCACGGGCAGCGGCAAGACGCTGATCATGCATGTAAATATCAAACAGTATCTGCACTACATGGCGCAGGCAGGCATGGAGCGCGACCTGAACCGGGTCATACTGCTGACACCCAACGAGGGGCTGTCCAAACAGCACCTCGACGAGTTCCTGCTGTCCGGCGTGGAAGCGGAAATATTTTCCAAGGAGTCACGCGGCCTGTTCGCCGGGCGTTCCGTGGAGATCATCGAAGTCACGAAACTGCGCGACGACATGGGCGAGAAAACCGTGGCCATTGACGCATTCGAGGGAAACAATCTCGTGCTAGTGGACGAGGGGCACCGGGGCGCCAGCGGCATCGAATGGATGGACAAGCGCAACCGCCTGTGCGAAAACGGGTTCTCTTTCGAGTACTCCGCCACATTCGGCCAGGCCATGAAAGCGGCGAACAAATCGGCCCTGACACAGGAGTACACCCGCTGCATCCTGTTCGATTACTCGTACAAGTTTTTCTACCGGGACGGCTACGGCAAGGACTATCACATCCTGAACCTTGAAGACGACACGCAGGAGGATGTGCGGCAGTTGTACCTGACCGCATGCCTGCTGATGTTCTATCAGCAACTACGGCTGTATCACGACAGAAAAAATGAGTACCGGCGATTTCTCATCGAGCATCCGCTGTGGGTTTTCGTGGGCGGCACGGTCAACGCCGTGCGCACCCAGGGCGGCAGGCAGGTGTCCGACGTGGTGGACATCCTGCTTTTTATCGCCGGGTTTGTGAAGGACCCGAGACAGGCCGTGGGCCGGATCGAAAGGCTCAAGACCGGCGTCGCCGGATTGCTCGACGGCCGGGGCCGCGAAGTTTTCGCCAATGCGTTTGCATATCTGATTCGCACCGGCCAGACGCCGGAGCAGATTTTCGAAGATGTGCTCAAGACCGTGTTCAACGCGCCCGCGCCCGCCATGCTGCATGTCGAGAATCTGAAAGGCGCGGACGGCGAGATCGCGCTGAAGATAGGCGACACGAACGAGCCATTCGGGCTGATAAACGTCGGAGACGCGTCGAAGCTGTGCGGGCTTTGCGAAAATCACCCTTCGCAGATGGTGGTGACCGACAGGGAGTTCTCCGGTTCGCTTTTCCGGGAACTGGACAAGGCCGACACGACCGTGAATCTGCTCATCGGCTCGAAAAAGTTCACCGAGGGCTGGAACAGTTGGCGCGTCAGTACCATGGGACTCATGAACGTGGGCCGGTCGGAAGGCTCGGAGATCATCCAGCTTTTCGGGCGCGGCGTCCGCCTCAAAGGGCAGAACTTCTGCTTGAAACGAAGCAGCTACCTGCTGGAGGAGCGCGCGCCGGAGTTCATACGCACCATCGAAACGCTGAACATTTTCGGCATCCGCGCCGATTACATGCGCCAGTTCAAGGAGTACCTCGAAGACGAGGGCCTGCCGTCGAACGAGGACCGCATCGAGATTGTGCTGCCGGTTCTGAAGAATCTCGGGGAAGTGAAACTACGCACCGTGCGTTTGAAGGAAGGTCTCGACTTCAAGAAGAACAGGCCATATCCGACACTCGACATGCCACCCGAACAGTTGGAGCGGTATCCCGTTGTGCTGGACTGGTATCCGAAGATTCAGTCCGAGCGCAGCCGGGGCATCCGGGCGGAGGCAGATATTGCGGAGAAGTACCAGGCGACGCTTTCACGCGAGCATCTCGCGTTCATGGACTTTGACGCCATCTACTTCGCGCTACAGCAGTACAAGAACGAGCGGACGTGGTTCAACTTTAACCTCACGAGAGAAACTGTCGTGCGCCTGCTGGCGACGCCCGACTGGTACACGCTGCTCATACCCCCGGAGGAAATGCAGTTTACCCGGTTCGACCGTGTGCGCCTGTGGCAGGAGATCGCCGTGGCCCTGCTGCAGAAGTATTGCGACAAGTATTACAAATATCGCAAGGCGGAGTTTGAACTGCCGAACCTTGAATACACGGAGTTGACGCCGGACGATCCAAACTTTCTTGATGAGTACAGGATTCTCATAGACGAATCGCAGCAGTCCATCGTGGAGACGATAGGTCAGTTGAAGCAGGCCATTGAAGCCGGGAACCTGCGGGACGTTGCGCTGGACCGCTTCCGGGCGATCTTCTTTGGCCGTCACCTGTACGAACCGCTCATCTATTGCACGAGCGACCTCATTGATGTGAGGCCGGTTGCGCTGAATGAAGGTGAGCGGGATTTCGTGATGGATTTGCGGCAGTTATATGACCGGAACTCCGCGTTTTTTCAAGACAAGGAACTTTACCTGCTGAGAAACCGGAGCAAAGGACGCGGCATCGGTTTCTTTGAGGCCGGCAACTTCCACCCGGATTTCATCCTGTGGTTGCTCGTCGGCGACCGGCAGTATGTTTCATTTATTGATCCGAAGGGTCTGCGAAACCTGCAGGGGCGCACCGACCCTAAGATTCAGTTCTACCAGACGGTGAAGGACCTTGAGCGACGTCTCGGAGACCCGCGCGTCACCCTGAACTCGTTTATAGTAAGCGTGACGCCGTACGGTCAGGTCCGATGGTGGGACGGAGGCATGTCCCCAGCCCAGTTCGACGCCTGCAACGTCCTGTTCCGCGAGCCGGACGGCTCCGGCGCATATCTCCAGCGGCTGCTGTCAAAGGCCATCGCGCCGGTTTAATCTGTCAACCGCTCTATTTAGGGCATTAAAGAAGCATGTTATTTTTTGAATGACCGGGACTGATATATCAATAAGATGCTCAGGATGATAATGGCGTGACTGTGGCCAAAGACAGACCTGTATAAGCTTCAATGAAATCGACACAACTCTTGCCGATCCGCTCCGGTGAATAGAGACATGACAGATATTCCTGAAACCATCCAAATCAATCCTTCCAAGAAACCAACGCATGTCGCCTTTGCCGACGAGTCACATCATAACGTCGGACGATACCGCAGTATAGCGCTTGTGACGCTGCCGATGGGGCAACTCAGCTCATGCAACATCGCCGCCGCAGGCATCCTGTGCGACTGCAAGTTGAGTGAGTTCAAGTTCAGCAATATATATGGGGCCAGCGACAGAAATGCCGTCATTAGGTTGCTTGAGTGCATAGTAGAAAAAGCACATCGTGGCAACCTTCGGATCGACATCCTAGTCTGGGACATTCAGGATAGCCGTCACATGATAATCGGCCGCGACGATACCGAGAACCTGAACCGGATGTACTACCATCTCTTGCGAACCACGATGAAGTACCGATGGCCGAACGATGCAATATGGAGAATATACCCAGACCATAACTCTGGAATCCGTTGGAATGATCTGACCGGGATACTTCAGCATGTAGGCCTTCAGCCGGAAAAAAGGCCGGACTTGTTTACACCCATTGTTTGGGGTCTCGATTTCATCAGGGAGTTTGATGTGGAGCGCATAGTTCCTTGTCATTCGCACGATACGCCTTTAATACAGGTCTCTGATATATTCGCCGGGCTGGCCGTGTTTTCTCGGGTGAACTACAACACATACAAGACATGGGAATCAAGTCAGGGATCGCAGACATCACTATTGTTCAACGAGGATGAATGTGAGATGAGCTTCAGCAGGGCGGAGAAGGAACGGTGCCGGATTATACGGGACTTCAATCGCATGTGCAAAGACCGAAAGATGTACGTCAGTCTTGACACCCATTCTGGGTTGAAGACCATGAATCCCAGTTTCCCGATCAACTTCTGGTGGTACGAACCACAGCACCCGGATGATAAGGCGCCCGTGAAGCAACGGCAGATAGATTGGTAATGGAAAAACATAGAACGATTACCCTCGTTGCGTTCAGCCGCTGATATGGGAATCATCTATAAGCTTCCGAAGCTCTGAATCGACCACGGAGGAGCACGCCTCGTGAGTTCGAACACTTGCTTCAGAAAAGCCGCCTCTTTCTTCTTCGGCGTACCATGCCCCATCAGGATCGTTGTTGCCGCATCTCGCACCTTGTTTCGGAAAGACTTAACGGCTTCGATGATCTTTTCGTGGTGGACTGTGGTGTGATCTTCTGCCACAATGCTGATCTTCTTTGGCAGATATTCCCGGCCTAGTTCGACGCCTGCAATGTCCTGTTCCGCGAGCCGGACGGCTCCGGCTTCTATCATCAGCCAATGATTCGAAAGATACTAAAATAAACAATGATTACAGATATAACGTCGTCAAAATAAACTCAGAACTTAGGTTCATTTGTATAGCAAGAGCGTCTGGATTATCTTGCTTCATGATCGACATCAAATGATATATTTTTCAGCGAAAAATGTTTTTTTCGTCCTTCAAGGAGAGGGAGACACCATTTTCGGGTTGAAAAACGACCCCAAAATAACCACAATCTATGATGTATGATGATTACTATATCGATTATTAACAATATTTAAAGAAAAAGGCAGAATATGGTAGTAATACTAGACATAATGTCTAATAAACATTGTTAGTGTGTCATGGACTTTTCATTTTATATGTCGAGGTTGGTCGAATAACGAGATTGTCGTCAAGAAGGTCTGTCGTGGTCATATTAGGCCCAGATGCCTCGAATATTCGGCGCCGGCGTCGGTGCGTAGCGTGCGCGTTGAGGTCAGATTTGGTTCTGCGAGGACTAAACATCCTTCTGCCGACTTTATCAAGCCTCACGCGCCGCTTCCGTGCCACCCTCTGTACACATGGCCCGGCTCGGCTAAATGCCCGGTCATATCGGGGTAATATTTATGAAGGTCGACAGGAAGATTGTGGGGCAACTTTTTATAAGTTGGCCACTCGACGGCTCAAAATCGAAAAAACATACTCCCTAAGCTTTTAGCAGCGCTGGGACACCTCATTTCGCCATTTTACGCCGTTTTACAGGATTTCCGGGTCCAACGTAACAACAATCCTAGGAATCGCCTGTTTTTGATTGTTTTTCTTGTAAGGCATGAAAGATATCTTGCGTTAGTGCTCGTAACAGCGAGCTAATCTGGTATAATAACTTGTTTTAATCTATGATACATGATTAACAGCCATATACAGCTTTGTGTTCGTCGCCTTAAGAGGTTTTTGGATACAAAATGCTTTGGCCGCATGACTGCATAATCGCAGAAATATTTTGGAACTGAAAAACCAGATAAAAAATACGAGAAAACAGGAGTTTTTCGAGTCATGAAGGCCGAAGACCCTAGGACATCGCTACAACTAGCTTTAATCGTTATGTGATATGTTCCAAAACCCCCAAAATCGGCGGTTGACAAATCTCAGGATTTTATTATCATCAGAGCGAGGTGTTTTTTTTTAGAGGTGATCCTATCCGCACGGGCGCCAAAACCATCGCCCGACAGAACCGGCCGAGACACAAACCCTCGGGCAGATGAACACTGATAAGATGTATTATCAGGGTTTCCGGGCGTGGTGAGGATTGCATCTGTATATAGAGTGTGCGAGATAGGATGAGTGAAGATGGTCGCTCGTGTGGCTCACCTCATTCGTGAAGGCCCAGCGGGACCCTGAAGCAGCTTAGAAGAAAAAGGCCTTTCACTCATTCGGACTCGCACACTCGCTCCCAAACCTACGGAACGATCTGCCTTCCGTTTATTTTTTTATGATACAACAGATAGCTTCCTCAGAGAATATTCAAGAAGCCTTTGCTCATGTTAAGAATAGAGCGCGCGATGTCGATCAAGGAGCTGGTGTAGATAACATAACCGTCGCGATGTTCGCTAAGCGATACACACTTTACGCAACGCAGATTCAGCGCGATCTTTTGTCCATGGCATATGAACCTAGTCCCGTTAGGCAGTTCCCAGTGGACAAGGCAACAGGCCTGCCTGTTCGGATTCCAATAATCGAAGCAAGCGAGCGTGACGATTGCCGCATTTTGGGGATTCCAACAGTTTTTGATCGTGTAGTCAGTACAGCTATTCTATCGATAATCGAACCGATATTCGAGGTATTGTTTGAGGACTCCGTCCACGGATTCCGACCAACTCGGGGCCAGATCACAGCACTTAATCGGATTTGCTCATTTTTAAAACAAGGAATCATCAATATATTCGAGACAGATATTGAAAGTTGCTTCCCAAGAATTCAGCATAGACTTCTACTCGAAAAAGTCTCTGCGACGACCTCAGACCCGGACTTAATCGAGCTGATCAGACGCATTATCAGAGCGCCTATTGATACTTGTCCAAACGAACCGAACATATGCGGTCTCCATCAAGGCGGGAACATATCGCCGTTCCTATGCAATGTTTATCTGACCGATTATGACCGAACAATGGCTGCAGCCGGTTTGAAAAATATCAGATATGCCGATGACATCATTTGTTTTTGTCATACGAAAGAGGAAGCGAAACAGGCAGAAGCGTTGTCTGAAAAGACGCTAGCGCCATTGGGCATGAATCATAAAGCAAAAAAGACAAACCAAGTTTCAGCCTACGAAGGATTCGTCTTTCTCGGCTATGACATCAAGCTCATTGACGATGTAACAATAATGATAAAAGCCTCTGAAAAAGCTATAGTTAAACTGAACTTCAAAATCGACGAGGCACTCAAGGAATCCTCTTCTTCTAGCGCCCGAGATTGTGTCGAAGCTGTAAAAAATGTTGTCTCAGGTTGGTTAGGACATTACGGCGCAATCAATGACTCCGGGCAGATTCGGGACATCAACGAGCAAATATCACTATCGATAAAACGCGGGATGAGTCGATACAATTACAGTGCAGTAGAACGCGGAGATGTAGCCGTGCCGAATATAGCTAGAATGATAGCGGCGATTAAATATCGCAGAAAGCTCAGTAGCTTCCACCAAGAGTAAATATTTTTTGCTGATTAGAAGCAAGGAGAGTAATCCTGTTGGCAATGTTCTACAGGAGCGTCGTGTTCAAGGAACTTGCCGTAAAAATGCCTAGCAAACGTACAAGTGCTACCCCATTATGCTACCCCATGATAATAATATATCCGTCATTAGTGATATATTTAGGTTTTACAAAGAGTCCCACTCTCTCCGTATAATAACTCTGAAGTGAATAAAGGCGATACGATATCATGTTTTGTTATGCGCCGCAGTTTGACGACGATGTTGCAGCGCGCGGTATTATCCCTGTTGTTTTATCCCGAATCCGTCGTTAGGATTCGGGAGCGATAGTTCAGAGCGGATGAAATGCGGAACGCAAGACGCGTTTTTACAGTAGGAGCGGGGTTGCCCCGCCCCAAATTATCGTAGTTATTGGGCGCGGAAACCGCGCCCCTACTGAACAAAAAAGGCGGCGTCAACGAAGCAGTTCGCCGCTGTGAAAACCGCCCCTGTTCGTCGGCTCTATCGACGAATCCGGGTTTATCGTCTCACGATAGAGATACGCTTTGAGCTTTATGCTTTAATGAATCCGAACCGGCATTGATTGCCTAACTGAAAGCATCCCGGTTGAAATTTATTAAAATGCTTGATAATTCTTCGCCCGTTAGAGTAAAGTAGTCTAGCCGGAGCGACCCGGCAGGTTATTAATAGATTACTTTCAGAGATTTGGGCGCGCGTCGCGCCCGCACATCCGGAGGTGAAATATGGCAAGAAGAGTTGCCGTTTGCGCTGTGGCGCAGACAGGGTTCGTTTCCAACATGTGGCAAAAGCGTTTCCAGCAGATGTGCTTCGAGACTGTCGAAAGCATTGTCAAACAGACTGGCGTCGACTGGAACGAGGAAACGGGCATCAGAAACATCGTGACATGTTCCGACGACGTTTTCGACGCGCGCACCATATCGGACAACGGAATAACAGACGCCGTCGGCGCGCATTTCAGAGGCGAGGAGAAAACGGCTCAGGACGGCATCAACGCCATCGCTTACGCCATGGCGTGCATCATGTCCGGCCATGACGATGTCGTGCTCGTTGTGGGACACACGAAGGAATCCCAAACCGAAAGCCGGAACATGTGCTCTAACCTCGCGTTCGACCCGTTCTACTGCCGGGATCTGGGGCTAGACTTCGAAAAAGGCGCGGCGCTCCAAGCCAGAGCCTACGCGCTGAAATCTGGAATATCCGAAACGCAACTTGCAAAAGCTGTTGTCAACGCGCGGCGCAATGCCGCCAAGAATCCGCTCGCGAACGCGCGGGAACTGGTCACCGTCGAACAAGTTGTCAATTCTCCAATGTTGTGCGACCCGATTCGCGCTCTCCACGCGTACCCTGTTTCCGACGGGGCCGTCGCTATGCTGCTGGCGGCAGAGGACAAATATAAGGAATACACGGACAAGCCGGTATGGCTCACAGGCTGGTCGAACTGCATGGACAGCTATTTCTTCGGAGATAGGGACCTTGCCTCGAATTTCTCTCTTAAGAAGGCGTCCGCCGCCGCGCTCAAGATGGCCGGGGTGTCCGACGCAAAGGGCGCGTTCGACGTTGTCGAGATAAACGACGCTTACGCGTATCAACTTGCAATGTGGGCCGAGGGCCTCGGCCTTTGCGACGAGAACAAAGGCGGCGAATGGATAGAGAGCGGCATTCTTGAAACGGGAAAAATCAATCCGTCGGGAGGGATGCTGGCGGGCAATCCTATAATGCTGGGCGGGTTGGCGAGAGCGGCTGAAGCAGTTATTCAACTGCGTGGCGAAGCGGGCGAAAGGCAAGTCGCCGGAGCCAAGCGCGCTGTCGCTCAAGGCACGACCGGCCCTGCCGGACAACATCAGGCAGTCATGATTCTCGAAAACTGAGCGGGAGGTGAAACCCATGAAGAAACATAAAAAGAACAGAAACGTGGCGATAATCGGAATCGGGCAGACTCACCACTCGAGCCACCGAGAAGACGTCAATCAGCCGGAAATGATTCATGAAGCGGTGGAACGGGCTCTGAAGGACGCCGGGATCGGCATCGAAGACGTGGACGCTCTGGTTCACGGCAACATGGAATTGTTCGAGATGGTGCATCAGCCCGACCTCTGGCACGTCATCGGCACAGGCGGCTACGGCAAAGCCTGTTACCGCGTCACCACAGGAGGAACGACCGGAGCCACCATCGTCGGCGTCGGAGACAATATCGTGGCTTCCGGTCTCCATGACATAGTGATGATCATCGGGTTTGAGAAGCAGCAGGAAGGGCACACCACGGGCGGCATAACGAATATGGCTGACCCGCTCTGGGCGCGCAACCTGCAGACCGGAGCGCTGACAGGAGCCACAGCGGAAAAAACAATCAACGAGTTCGGCGCGGACAGAGCGAAGCGCGCCGCTATGAGGCTCCGCGTTACTCTGGACAAACACGCATCGCTCAACCCGCACGCGCACCGCAACTTCGGACTTGACTACGACCAGATTGACGACCTCATGGTCAACTCCCCGCAGCTTGTCGGCGAATTGCGACTTATCCACATGTGTTCTCAGAGCGATGGCGCGGTCGCCATCATCCTCGCCTGCGAAGAAAAAGCGAAAAAGATATCCAAGAAACCCGTATGGATACGCGACCATGTCACCGTCCATAGAGAAGAAACTTTCAACATGTTCGGCATCAACGAGAATCAGGAAGTCACCCACCACAACGCGGCGCGCAAGCTCTTCGGCCGCAACGGCATAACTAATCCGAGGGAATATTTCGACGTGTTCGAGATGTACGACCCGTCCTCGTGGTGGGGCTTGGACTGGCTGAGGGAGTTCCTCCAACTCGAAGGAGACGAACACCTTAAGATGGTGGAAAACGACGAGGTGTCAATAAACGGCTCGTTCCCGCTGAACCCGTCGGGGGGAGTCATATCGACGAATCCAATCGGGGCGACGGCGGCGCTGAGAGTGGCCGAAGCGGCCCTTCAGGTGAGAGGCGACGCCGGCGCGCATCAGATCCCGCGCGAGGTGAAACACGCCCTCGCATCCGGTTTCGGAGGCACTTTCTGGACCGTTCTGTTCATGCTTGAAAAAGACCTTGACTGGCAGGAGGCTGAGTGACATGGCCAAATACTTTGATGTAAGCGTGGAAGATATTTTCAACACAATGGAAGCCCGGTTTCGCGTCGAAGGCGCGAAGGGCGTCAACGCCGTCCTCGCGTACGATATCTCAGGCGACGGCGGCGGCAAATGGCTGGTGGAAGTCCGCGACGACTCCGTTAAAGTCGCCAAGACGGACGACCTCTCCGGCTTCTCCGTCAAAACGTCAGCCGACGCGGAGACCTTCGTCGGCGTGAACATCGGCAAGATCGACGGCACGCAGGCTTTTATGTCCGGCAAGATAAAGATCGAGGGCGACATGGCGCTGGTCGCCGCGTCCGCCAAAATGTTCACCAGATATTCCCTGCCCAAGAAAAGCGCCGTCACCGTTCAGGGAATATTCGACACTCTGGTGGCGCGTTTCCAGCCGCAAAACGCCGCCGGACTGGATATCTCAGTGGGATACGACATCACAGGCGAAGACGGCGGACAGTGGACCGCCGTCATAAAAGACGGCAAATGCGCGCTCGAAACCGGTCTGCGCGACAACTGCGCCGTCGTCAACATCGTCAAAGCCAAAGACTACATCGATTTGATCCTCGGCAAGCTGGACCCGATGGTGGCAATGGGCGCGGGAAGGCTGAAACTTAAAGGCGATATGAACGTGGCGATGCAACTGCCGAAAATATTCGCCAAGTTCGAGCCGCCCAAGGAAGAGGAAGAGCAGGAACTGATTGTCATAAAGAGAAATATATCGGTTGACATGAAGTATTCCACCGGGCCGGTGATGGGCAAGTTCTTCGAGGGGCTTATCGAAAAGAAGATACTCGCGAACAAGTGTCCGAAGTGCGGCCGCATGCAGGTTCCGCCGCGCGAGGTGTGCGCGGAATGCCGCTGCTGGGCGGGCGACATGATAGAGGTCGGGCCGTCGGGCACGATAACTCTCATCGAGATCATTTACTACTCCAGCCCCGACCCGCTCACGGGCGAAACCCGCGAGACTCCTTACGCTCAGGTTCACATATTGCTGGACGGCATCGGCACAGAAGAAACATTCTGGCATCTGCTGAAAAACGAGGACCTCGCGGACACCAAAAAAGGCGACCGCGTGCGCCCCGTGTGGAGCGACAAACGCGTCGGCTCCGTTCACGATATTATTCACTTTGAAAGAATCAGAGACTGACGAGCATTCCGAAAGGAGCAACGGCCATGACTGAAGAAAACAAGCATTGCTACATAAAAGAGGGCAAGCTCGCCCTGCCCTACCAGTATTTCGCAGGGCGCGTCGGCAGCAAGTTCCTTGTCTCGCTTCGCGACAAAAAGAAAATCCTCGGCGTGAAATGCGAAAAGTGCGGCAAAGTGTTTATACCCCCGCGCAAGACTTGCGAACGCTGCTTCGAGGATATATCCGAAAAATGGGTCGAGCTTTCCAACGAAGGCGAAGTGACCAACTTCACCGTTGTGAGAACCGACGATAAGCACCATCCGAGAAAAGCGCCTTATGTTCTTGCCATGATAAAACTCGGCGGCGCGGACACGCCCATCGCGCACATCCTCGGCGGCGTAGACCCCGACTCGGTGAAAACAGGAATGAAAGTCAAAGCGGTGTTCGCCGACAAAGCCGTCAACACGATGTTGCAGATTGACAGGTTCGAGCCGGTCAACTGATAACTAAATAGCGATTTTACCGTTCGGCGACGACTCTATTGACGAGCCGCCCAATGCCGTCTATCTCGACTGCCGCCTCGTCTCCCGGCGACATCGGACCGACTCCCGACGGAGTGCCAGTCGCTATAACATCGCCCTTCTCAAGCGTCATCACGCCGCTGACGAACTCGATTATTTTTTCCACTGTGAATATCAGATTGCCCGTGTGCGATTTCTGTTTTAGTTCCCCGTTCAGATAGCATCTCACGCCAACCGCTCCGGGGTCAATCTCGTCCGTAACCAACGGCCCGATGGGGCAAAAAGTGTCGAAACTTTTCGCCCGCGTCCACTGCCCGTCTCTTCCCTGCATGTGCCTCTCCGTCACGTCGTTGACGCAGGTAAAACCCTCAATGAAGTCCATAGCGTCTTCGGCGCGGACTCTCTTGCAATCGCGTCCAATCACAACGCCCAACTCGGCCTCGTAGTCCACCCGCGTCGCTCCCTTTGGATAGACGATTAATCCGCCGTCGTGGATGACCGCCGTGGAGGGCTTTATAAATAGTATCGGCTCCTGCGGCAACGGCATGTTAAACTCCGTGGCGTGGTCTCTGTAGTTCAATCCAACCGCCACAACTTTCCCCGGCTTGTCTTTGTATTCTCTAATCAAGTTGCCCTCCCGCGCGCAGCGCACATCTTATATACCACACATCCCTGCGCCGCACAACACCGGCGGCGCATCCGTATTTCGGCTGCGTATTGATTATCCCTCCTTATCATGATAAAAATAGTGGCGATAAATCGTTAAGGATGAGATTCATCCGAAAGTCAGTATGAACCAGATAGATTGGTCCCACATCGTTTTCAACCTGCTCGGCGGACTTGGCATTTTCCTTTTCGGCATCAAAACCATGTCGTCGGGGATGCAGCAACTCGCCGGGAATCGAATAAAGCGGACATTCGACAAACTGACAAACAACCGGTTTGTCGGCCTGTTGGTCGGACTTTCCGTCACCGCGATTATACAGTCAAGCTCGGCTACGACCGTGATGATAGTCGGATTCATAAACGCCGGGCTGATGGAACTGTCCAGCGCTGTGGGCATCATCCTCGGCGCCAACATCGGAACAACTATAACTTCATGGATAATAGTGATAAAGATAACGCGCTATGCGATGCCTATAGTCGGCATAGGCGCTTTGCTGGCTCTTTTCTCAAAGAATAAACGAGTCAAGACATGGGGCGAGTCCCTGCTCGGCTTCGGACTTCTTTTCATGGGTCTTAAACTCATGGAGACGGCGTTCATGCCGTTGAGAGAGAACGAGCAGTTCATAACATTCTTCGCGCAATTCGGAGCGGCTAGCTTCCCGCAGATTCTCAAAAGCGTCCTCGCCGGCCTGCTGCTTACAATGATCGTTCAGTCCAGTTCTGCGACAATCGGCATAACCATCGCCTTGGCGAATCAGGGGCTGCTGACCTACGAAGCCGCCGCCGCTCTCGTGCTCGGCGAAAACATCGGAACCACCATCACCATGGAACTTGCTTCCATAGGCGCCAACATTTCAGCAAAAAGAGCCGCTCGCATTCATACGCTCTTCAACGTCATCGGCGTCACTTATATGGTTTTTGTCTTTCCATACTATATAAAACTCATCGACCACATCGTGCCGGGGGGAATGAACCATGTTGCTGCTGACGGCACGCGACCGTATATCGCCGCGCACATCGCCGCCGGACATTCCGTATTCAATATTTTCAACTCTCTGGTTTTTCTCTTTGCCGCCGGGCTTCTCATCAAGCTGGTGACTTTGCTTATCCCCGGCGACAAGGATAAATCCGATCACAAACTCGAATACATTGATTACAGTTTCATCTCCGCGCCGGCGATAGCTCTCGGCCAGTCGAAAAAAGAAATCATCAAGATGTCCGGCATGGTCATAGACATGTTCAAGTGGAACTCGGACATGCTGGTCACCCAGTCGCTCGACCAAGACAAAGTCGAGCGATTGTTCAAATACGAGAATATCACAGACTCTCTTCAGGCTGAAATCTCGAAGTTCCTCGCGCAACTTCTTCAGAGCGGCCCCGGCCCCGATCACGCGGAAGAAGCTCGCAGATATCTCAGAGTTACCGACGAGTTGGAATCTATCGGCGACTACTGCGAACAGTTGGCAAAATACTGCGTCCGCAAAGAACAGCAGAATGTGGTTTTCACTGAAAGCGCCTCTCAAGGACTGCTGGATTCGCATAGAGAACTGCTCGAATACCTTGAGATGTGCATGCTTTGTTTCATAGAAGAAAAAGCGCGCAACCGACACGAGGCCGACTCAAGAAGCAAATCCCTTCAGAAAACAATAAAAAGGTTGAAGGACGACCATGTCGAAAGGCTTAACAGAGGCGAATGCGACGTCGTCCCCGGACTCCTGTACAACGACATTCTCACAGCATTCCAGAAAATTCGATCCCACTCCCACAACATAGCCGAAGCCATAATCGGATTGAAATGACAGGCGATTGTATTTTTTCAGAAATTCAGGCTCTTGGAAGAACAATTATTATCCGTGATCCGCGACCCGGTTCGGACTCAGCGGTTATCTTGCCTCCGTGCGCGGCCACGATATTGTAGCTTATCGCAAGCCCCATCCCTGTTCCCACGGCGGACTGTTTGGTTGTGAAAAAAGGATTGAAGATTTTTGAGAGGTCTTCCTGATTAATGCCGCAGCCAGTGTCTTCGATTACGATTTCAACACTATTTTCGTTCTGAGCAAGCCGGGTCGACGCTTTCAAGACCTTCCGTTCGGAATCCAGCATAGCGTGAGAGGCGTTCAGCATGACATTCAGAAATACCTGACGAAGCTTATTGTCGTCCGCGCTGACAATCAACGGCCCGCCCTCCCAGTAGTCCGGTTCGAACGATATTCCCGCGTTCTTAAACTGATGCCTGAGCAGCGCGGCGGTTTTCGACACAATCTCGCCCGCGTCTACTTGCTCGAAAACATAGTCTCTTTCTTTAGCGAACGACATCAGGTCGTTCACCTTTTCCGCAATCCTGTCCAACTCCTCGAGAATAATTTCAGCTTCGGCCCTCAACTCCGGGTCCAGCCCCTCGCGCCGCAAAATCAACTGCACATACGTTGAAATAATAGCGAGAGGATTGTTTATCTCGTGAGCTATGCCTGCTGACAACTGTCCCATCGCTTGGAACCTGTCCGCCACAGCCATCCTCTGATACATAGATTTAATCTCATTGAGCCGCATCTCCAGCCTTGTCGTCATGTTCAGAAAGGATTCCGACAAATCCCCAATTTCGTCTCCGCGACGCGCGAACTTGTTCCGCAGATTTTCGAAAGAAGAGCGAAGCTTGCTCATGTCCTCGCTCGCCTCTTCGATGCTCGAATACTCGCCCGAAGCTTTCATCTCCCACACGCTTGAAGCAGTCTGCGCTATCAGCGCGAGCGGTCTTGTCATGTTGCGCGCCGTCAGAACCCCCGCCGCCGCCGCCGCTGCCGTGAACCCCAGAATAATAAGCCCGAACAGATTCCGCGTGCGTTCCGCCGATTTCGTTATCGATTTCATCGAATATCCTATGCGGACCGCGCCCAGCGCCGTGTTCCCGTCTCTGCACAGCGCGGAGACTTCCACCATCCTGCCGCGTTCCTGAGTCTCTCCTATCTCCTGAACGATGAACGGCCTCAATAGGCTGACTTCCGCCGCGCCCGCAGCCAGCTCATCAGTGATGTATTCCTTAAATTCATCCGTCCTGTATTCGTAATAGACCTCGCCGGAAGGCCCTGTGACGATTGCGTAAAGCGCGTCTGAAGCCTCTTCAATCATCTTCCTGACCATCAGTTCGATCTGGAAAAAATCCTCCTCGGCAAGATGATGCGCGGCGAGCGCCGCTACCGCATATCCGAGAACGAGCAACTGTTCCGTTTCCTCGCTCTCAAGCGCGGGCCGGGGATCGAAATATACCTCGACTTCGCCTGTAATTACTCCTTCCGATTCTATTTTTGCCGCGACGCTTTTCAAATTTTTTCCATCGTCGCCGGGACTCTTCCTAAAGGAGTAAACCGTCGCGCCGTCCGCATTCCTGATATCGCAGCCTGAAAGAGCCGCGCCCGACTCGACCGCCCCCCGCAACAAGCCCTCCGCCACAAGCGCCGCCCTCTCTTCCTGCCCGGCGGACACCATCACGTTCGTCATCCCGTGCGAGATGGACGCCGCGAGTATTCTTGCGCTCCCCTCTCTCTGTTCCAGCCATATCCTCCTCGTCCTCATGTCTACGCCCTTATACACAATCGCAGCGGCTAGAAACACAACCACTCCGAATAGAGCGGACAACCGCGTCGCCGTGGCGAGCCTTATTCTTTTCACTCTCGTATCGTTCACGCGCGAACCGCCGTCTCTCATTTCGACGCCTCAAACATCCCGGCGCTCATTGCCGCATGTCAACCACGCGGACGTTTTTAAGCGTAATATTAGTTTACACGGCGTCCCGCTAATTGTAAAATATTAGAGAATACGAGAACGCAAATCATCTCTTGCGCGGCGGAGACGGAATGTTCGGAATCTGCGCGGCATCCATAAGGGTAGGAACCATAAGGCGAGCGCTGGCCGCCGCGGCGGCGGTTTTGCTTTTCGCGGCGTCTTCAGCCGCCGCGGACACGGATAAAATTTCTTTCGACTTTCCCCTTCCGCCGTCCCTTCTCGGCGAAGGCTCTTCTCTTATCAACAAGCATCTTAGAGCGTTTCAATCCGCGTTGAAATCGGAAGCCGAGATAGAAATCAAGTTCGTCACGGACACTGATTCATGGGACAAGGTTATAGCGCGGCTTGAAACCGAACACACGGATTTCGCGTGGATGCCGCCTTATTACTACGCGCGCGCGCGATATTTCAACCCGAAATCTTCCATCCGGCCTCTTGTCATTTACAAATCAGGCTCATCAATCAGGTCGCCTTCCTGCATTTACGTCAGGAAGGACAGCGGACACAAGAACATGCAGGACATTATGGCCGGCCGCGTCCATCTCCCTGATGAATCCGCTTGGGCCGTTCTGAACGGCATTTTCGCGGACGACCCCGAACTTTCGAAATACAAAATCGATCCGACAATCTTTTTCACCGGGTTCAAAGTTTTAAACCGGGAATCATCCGCCCGCGCTCTCATGTTCAAAACCACGGACGCCATCGTTCTCGAGCCGGAGTATCTTAAACACATCGTCTACGGAAACAAGCCTCTTGCGGACGGCATCGTTCCGCTCGTCTGCTCAAAACCGTTGCCGAATGTCATTATAGTCTATCGAAAAGACATGGATGAAAGGCTGGTGGAATCTCTAAGGCTGGTTCTGACCAACATGCACACTTACGAATCTTTCAAGAGCCTCCGCCATTACTTTAGAATTTCGAAAGGGATGTGGACGGACGCGGCGCACGAAGACCTGAAGCCGTGGATCGACCTTCACAAGGAAGCCGTCGCCGGCGATTGGGAAAATTCATACAGGAAAACTGTTCTCGGAAAATAACCAGAAGACCGCGGCATAATCAAACACGTTCGGCATACAAACGTCGACACATTTCAACCCGCGTTCAAATTCAACCGCGAAGAAACACGCCTATTCCGGATTTCTCATTCGAGAAACACGAACTATTTCTTTTGTTTCGGATTTTTGAAGGCTTTCTTGCCGTACAGTTTTTTCAACTCCGGATTAGCCAGAGCGTTCCGCTTCAACTCCGCGGCAAGCGCCTCCCTCTTGTCCAACAGCCTTTTAAGCGGCTTCTCCCCGACGCTTTCCATCACGTATCTGCTCAACAGAGGGAAAGTAATCGAGGCGCAGGAGTAAACCACTGTCTGATTGACGGTTTGCCCCTTCACCTTGCCCCAAGATTTCGCCTCCTGAGGCGTGGCTCCCGATAGGCCGCCCCACTGCGGCGTGTCGGTTGTTAGTTGGATAAAATAGTCGTGCCCGCCGATGTCGTCTTTCAGTATCTGCCACAGCGTGGGCTGCGTCTGAAGATAGAAATTCTTCGGCGAGCCTCCGCCCACTATCACAACTCCGTTCTTCTTTCCCTGCCTCACTATCGCCGTCGTCTCAACAACATCCATCACGGGGTCCACCACAATCCTTTTTCCCATGAAATACGGCAGTATCATGTTCATCGCTATGGAGGAATCTCCGGGGGACGAAGTGTAGATGGGCACGCCGTATGTGACCGCTTGGGCGACCAGAGATTTTTCCGGGAACGGCGCGTCTTTCAGAACTTTTTCTCCCAACAGTTTGTGCAGGGAAGCGGATGAAACAGGGCCTTTGAATTTGTGCTCGAACGACGCGTCCAAAACCATCGCGTCGGTTGGCAGCAGCGTGTCGTCGTCCATTATGTAAGTGTCGTATATCCTAGCGATGCCGCGCTTGTTCAGGAGCGCGTCGTCCACATGCGGAGATCCCTGAATGACCGGAAAATTAAACGCCCTGTGAAAATCGTGATAAAGATTCGCGCCGGTGGAAATTATCACATCCACGAGGCCGCGCTTCATCAGTTCTATTATCGGGCCGCTCATTCCTATGGGAGTCATCGCTCCGGCCAGCGTCAGGGCGATGGTCGCCCCGCTCTCCGCCATCCGCCTGTATATGTCGCAAGCCTCGCCGAGCCTTCTGGCGTTGTATCCCGAAGCTCCAAACACATCGTCTATGAACTTTTTTACAGAGCCTTCCGCCATCACGTCCAACGGCTCTATCATTCGCCCGTGGTAGTTCCGGCATTTCTTTCTCTCTTTGTATTTCTTTCCATCCTTGCTCTTTGTGTCAGCCATTATGCATGCGTCCTCTGATGATTTTGAAACTGCCGCGCCTCGCTTCCATTCGACCGCTTCGGTCAACCCTCATCTTCCTTAGCCGATCCTTCCAATCCTCTTAAAAACGCCACGCTTTCACAGACAGCCGATTCCTCCCGCTCGACCTGCCACGGCGGCAGGTTGCACTCTATGGAGAACAGGCCGTCGTACATTCTGTCCCTGAGTATCTCGACTATCTTGGGTATGTCTATTTCGCCCTGTCCGAGAGGCGATCCCAGCAGCATCGGCCCTGTGTGTTTCAAGTCCTTAATATGCGTGTATGCCGCGTAAGGAGCCAGCCTCTCGGCGGTCAGCACGGGGTCCTCGCCGAGGAACAGCGCGTTCCCTGTGTCCAGCGTCACCATGAAGCTCTCGCTGTCCACTGCGTGAACTATCTGAAGCATTTCTCTCATCGTGTAATCAGAGTGGTTCTCCAAAGCGACGGTAAGCCCTTCGAGCGACGCGTCCCTCGTGAACAACTTCAACCTTCGCGATACCTCTTTGATTTCCGCCTCTCGGTCCGTCACCAGATGAAACGGCTTGTGAAACATGTTAGGGATGATAAGCCCGCCGTAAACCCTCACTATGTCCGCTCCGAACTCGTGCGCGAGGTCGAACATCTCGTTTTTCATCTTTTCCATCGCCTGAAATATCACTTCAGGCAGCGAGAACGGCAAGCCGAATCCGAAAACCAACTCAAGACCGGATTCTCTCAGTTTGTCCCTAATCTCCTCGGGATTCTTGCGCATTTCCCGTTTCATCATGAAATAATCGAAACCCACGCCGTCCAGCTTCAGTTCGGCTGCCTTGTCGACAACATCCATCAAAGTCATTTTGCCAAGCAGCATCGAGTTATGAAAACACCACTCGTCCAGCCCGATTTTCATCGCGGGAAGCGCGTATTCTTCTTCCTCGACTTCTAGCGATTCATCAAGAGCGGTCTCCTGCCGTTCGATTTCTTCAAGCGTCATTGCGCCTCTCCATGTTCGCGCGCCGGGATTTGTCCGGCAAAATTATTTGCTCATGTTAACACATAGGCATCAACCAGTCAAACCGGCGGTCTATTGATATTCATCCTTGTTCATTGCGGACAAGCGATATTTTTGCCAATTCAGGTTCGCCAAAATAAAGAAAACCGCGGCGTCCATGTCGGTCCGCCGCGGTTTGAAATTCGAATCTGACTTAATTACGCGCTCCCGCTGCCGGCGTCACGGAGTTCTTCTGTCGAACTCGGGGTCGCACAACATTGTGCTTGCCGACACCGGAACGGATTTTCCGAAGTTCTTCTTAAGAACGGCGAGGTCGGGCATGCCGATTTTTCCATTCATATCGAAGTCGACCGCGGGGTGGTACTTAGCGTCGCCGACTTGAGTGCCGAACCTGTATTTGAGAGGATTCATGTTGGGCATACCCACCGTCGGGCTGCAAGTCGGGTTGCCGACATCGCCTCCGCCCGCCGTGGCGGCGTCGGGCGCGGTTACGCCAGTTACGGCTGTCGCTGCCGTGGCGCTCAGAGTTCCCGCCGCAACAAGAGTCACAACGCATTCTCCCGCAGGCGCGCCCGCCGCGCATCCCATCAAGCCTGACGCGCTTTGATCCCACGTTCCTTCAGTGAATCTTACCTGCACGACATACTGCTTCGTCGGGTCCACGCAATCGGCGCATGTTCCGCTCCTCAATCTGAATGTCGGTATCTCTCCGTCATTGTCCGTTGTCGCTGTTTTGACAATCGCTTTTGTCGTATTATCCACCACTTCAATAGTAACGCCGGGAACTCCAACGGACGCCTTCTTGAAACCTGTCGCCTGCCCCGTCGCTACCAAGCATCCGGCGTCCCCGCTGTTGCATGTCTGTATCTCATAAGCGGTAATCGGAGTGTTAAGCGCTATCTCCACCGGACAAGCCTCGGGGTCTATCATGCAAGCGTCCTGCGTGTCCAATCTTACGGCATTTCCCGACATCGCTATCTGTGATTCTCCGCATGAGACTCCGGTGTAGCTGACGCCGAAATAGTAGTTGCCTGAGGATGTGACGGGAATGTTCGCGAAAGTTCTCGGCTCCTGCCCCAATTGCCTGTCATATTCGCCCGCAATCGGCGTAGATGACGTCAGCCTTCCGTAAGGGGTCAAGCAGGACGCCGGGTCCGAGCTGGTGCAAAGATACACATGGTATCCGGCTCCCATCCCGTCGTCGGCTGAGGAATTGGTCCATCCGGCCCTAGCCCCGAAATACGACGGCGCTATCTCGAATCCTTCTACCGCAGTCGGCACCGCACACTTGTCTGACGGATAACAATGGCCGCAGTTCGAAAGATCGGATGCCGAGTAAATGGAACTCGTGTTTGCGCTAGGATCCTTTGCGGTCGCGCAATAAATGTAATCCGTATCTGACGTTACGTTTTCATCCATGTAGTTCAGCGTTGACAAAGAAGAGGTCGTAATCTTGGTGAAACTTCCTGCGGAGGCGCATGTTGCGAATTTTCCTTGGCATCTGTAAACATCGTAAGTGACGGGATTTTTATCAGTCACGGCGGTCCAAGTCGGAGTGCATGAGAACGAGTCGAACGGAATAGGCTCAATCATTTCCGGCTTACCGGGAGGAGTGGTGTCAAGCGGGGTGCAAATTACGGCTACGGATGTCGGCGGCACCGTGCTGGCGCGGGAGAATTTGTCAAACATATTGTAAGCGTACGCTCTGTAGCAGTATGGCGTGCCATTGACAAGAGCAGAGCTTGAATGATTGAATTCCGTGTCGCCGCCGGCCATGACTGTTCTGATAGGAGTGCCGCCGCCGGGTGTGGGCAACGTTGTGCATCCGCCTGACACTGACTCGGTGTGCATTATCTTATAACCCACAAGTTCGTCGGGTGTCGGATAATCGCAGTTTGCGAAAGGCCCGCCGCCGTCGCCCTCGTCGGCGCATACCTGACTCCAAGTCAGCACACATGTCTGTCCTGTCGGGTCAGCCGTCACAACCTGATTCTCGGGCCACAACGGGGCGACGTCTGGAACGACCGATGTTATCGTGATACATTTCCGATATTGATAGATAGTGGCGAATGCGCTGCAGTTGGCCCCCGTATTGGACGGGCATGTGCTTGCCGTCTTGCAATTGTCGCAAGCCTCAACCCAGAAACACCACTCTTGGTCCGTGCTTCCGAACGCGGTGTCGTTTGATAGAGACATCGGATTGAGCACAGCCGGATGCGCGATGAGACTTCCGTTCAACTTTGAGTAACCCACAGGCAGTCCGCCGCTATCCTCTCCGCATGAGGATGGGGTCGCTTTCTGACAGTAATAGACGTTGTAACCGCCGCCGAGCATGTCGTCATCGGCGCTGGGTTCCCAGTTGACAACCACGCCGTATTTTCCCATTTGAAGAACGACCGAAGGCTCTATCTTGCTGGGCGGCTTCAAGTCTTCGGGGATGCAGCTCGTGGGCGTCCAACTCGATTTATTGTCGCCGACATCTATAGCCCTGACTTCATAACTGTACGTAGTCGCGTTTATGAGATCCGGATCGTCAAATGAGTTGGGAAGAATTGCGGTGGTGTTCAACTGAACTCCGCCTCTTCTAATGTCGAAACCGTAAAGAGACGGGTCGGACGCCTTGTCCGCAACCCAAGTGCAGTAACATTTTTCTTCCTGCCCGGAAGGCGTGCCGCAGTCGAAACTTGTGGGAGCCGCCGGGGCCACCCAGTCTTCCGGCGTGCATATTGCGGATGTCCATTGCGCTTGAACAGTTTCCTGATTGCCGGGTTCCGCCGTTGAGTTGAACGAAGAGAAGTAAAAGTATCTCGGATTACCGTTCAACTGATTGCCGGAACTGGGAATGTTATAAGTTTTGTTGTACAGGGCCGAGCTGTTTTCCGGGAAATTGCTTGCTCCGGACAGCGCGCCGACAAGAGTAGCGGTCGCCTTGTCGTCAACAGTGTTGTAGTAAACGTTATAGTAACTCGTGAACGATTTGTCCGGGGACGGAAGTATCTCGAAATTGCAGTTGTTTCCGCCCGGGGGAATAGTCGTTCCCTGTTTGATACAGGTGGAGGTGGTTCCCACGCCGCCCGTCTGGCATGTGGACGATTTTAGAATCGGAGGAGCCGGTTTTCCCGGAGGAGCTACGGTAACGGACCTGTTTTCCTTAAGCATATCCAGACCGGGCGTGAGGTCGACCGCGAAGAACGGCGTGCCGCCGGACAACTGAATCTTTCCGGTCAGGAACACCATCGTCGTGCTTTTGCTTGTCGAGCCGATAATTGATTTCCCGTTGGGAAGCGAATTCTTGGCGATAAACCTAAGCTCGCTGTTGGTGTATCCTATCTTCAGTTTTGTTTCAGTGTCTGTTCCCACGACGAGTTTGCATGCCAACGGGTCCGGAGTGTTCGGGTTGGTGACGCAGTCGCCGTTCCAGAGAACTTTTGCGAGGTTCGGGTCTATAGCTTCCGCTTTCGGAGCGAAAGATACCGCAAATGCGTTCGGGAAATAAACGTCTGCCGGGTTCGGGTCCGCTATATCCGGGTTGAAGAAAATCATTAGATAGCCTTCGATTGCTCCCGAACCGGATTGAGGCGGCTGTCCGCCCAGCTTTATTTTCGTGCAAACCACATCGTCCGTCGGCAGTTCTCCGTATCCTTTTCCGGAGCTGGCAGAGTAGCCTCCGATATCAAGTATCTGCCACCCAGAGACTACGGACTGGTCTCCGTTCGCGTCCGGCTCGCCGCAAGTGTCTCCAGTGGGGTCGTTGACGGAATAAGTCGTTCCGCAAGAAGGAGAACCGGTCTGGTTGTTCGAGCAACGCTCATAGCTGGACATCATGGTGCAGTTGTTCGTCGCCGCTGTTTCATAGTAGTTGTTCCATGATGTTATGCTTGTGCATGACGCGTTATCGGGGCTTGGAAGCTGGGAAGTGACGTTTCCTCTGCCGTCCACCGCCACGATGTAGTACGTGACAATATCCCCGACAACCGCCGTGCTAAGATCGACTTGGCCTTCGAATTTTCCAGTGTCGGAGTTATAGGACATCGTCACCGGCGGTCTTGTGGCGGAAACCTCGTTAATATAGTAATACAGTTTAGGGTTTCCCTGCTTCAGACAGTTTCCCGTTCCGTTCGGGTTGGGAATGCAAGGTGGATTGGGCACAACGGTTGGGTCGGCCCTTCCCCACCATTCCGCCATTGCGCAGTCTTTCTGGTCGCAGTCCTCGCCGCAACAGGCCTGCATCTGTTCCTGTCCTTCGATGGTCGCGTACACCGTCATTACGGCGCCCTGCACAGCCGAAGAGTTTACTATCGCCGAAATCTTTGGCGTCTTCGGAATGGTTGGGATGTCAAACTCGAATTTGACATCATCCGCTATTGCTCCGCAGCTCAACAGAACCGCAAGCGCCAGCGCCGCTCCTGCTATTCGTATTCTTTTCATTTTCGTCTCCCCCGTTTCGTCTAAAAAAACGACTCCGCCTTATTCTATAGCAAAATTCTTGCCAAAAACAAAGGATTTTCCATGTTTTAAAAGCGCTCTATTGTGCCTCATTGCTCCTAATCGTGCTGTTTGAAAATGCCTTTTTTTCTCCCACCTGTGACTTTTTTGCGAATCGCCTGTGACTTTTTTGTCACTATATCTGGTTTATCAACAACGGTTTGTTCTCAATATATTCCTGATTGAAGTACATAAAAATCAGCACTTCCGTCCTTTTATCCTTCTCGATGTTCACTATTAATTTGTCGCATAGATAGCGTGTCAGATAGATGCCCCTGCCGCCCGAAGCTATGAGGTCTTCCGGGCTTGGATTGACGCCTTTGTTTATCTGGCTCAATACCTTTTCTTTTGAAAGCGAGCCGCTGGAATCGTTTATTACCACTATGAGTTTTTTATCGTCCGCCCCGTATTGAATCACCACTTCCTCGGTGTCTTTGAGGGCGACGACTGAGCCTTTTTCATATCCGTAGGCGTGATAGATTGCGTTCGTGCCCATCTCAATGAGGCCGGTTTTCAGCCCGTAGAGTTTTTCCTCGTCTAGGTTGGGGCGCGCGAATTCGATTATGTCGTTGACGGCCGTCTTCAACATGGAAGTCTCTGTTATTTTAACTTTAACGATATTCGGAGAGCCTTCGAGGTAGTTGTCTATGCCGAAGATATTATTGCCGGTGATGAGGTTGTCCACCGTTCTGATAATCTCATCCGGGGGGTCCATCTTGCATATAATGTTGAAGACGCCTTTTTCGAGGGCCATCTTCATATAGTCGTCGATGTTGAATCCGGTAATCATCCCGGTGTTGATGCCGGGGTCGATTTTTTTGATGGCCTCAATCGTCTCGAAGCCGTCCATTCCGGGCATGTTGATATCTGTGAGCACGAACTGGAACAGGGGGTTGGGGTCTTCGCGGTCGGCTTCAAAAATTTTGACCGCCTCTTCCCCGGAAGCGGCAAAAACCGCGCTAAAATCTTCTTTTTTTGAAAAGATATCCTCAAAGAAGGCGCGGACCGACCTTGAGTCGTCCACAACTAAAATGTGTTTCTTTTCTAAGGTCATCAATATGAGATAATTCCGGGAGAAAAACCGGATGTCCCGTCAGGGAGCCGGAGCGGCGGAGCCGATTCCGGGAATCCCGGCGCTGTGATTGTCATCGCACAGTAATAATCTTGTCGAGCCTAGTGGCTTTCATCACCTTGCGGATGTCGCTGTTGATATTGGTGAGAACGAACTTTCCTCCCTTTTCGGAAATGGCGGCGGCGATCTTGTTGAACATGCCGAGCGTCATGCTGTAGAGAGTCGTCACGTTGGACAGGTCGAGGGAAACCTCGGTCGCGCCCGCTTCGATCTCTTTGACTATCGCCGCTTCCACCTCTTTATAGTTGTCGAAGTGGATTTCCTCTTCCGGCTTGATGTTTACCCTTGCGCCGTCCCTTTCTATCATCAGTTCCATTTTTCATTTCCTTTCTATATCGTTCCCGCGACTTTCATATCCTAAACAAAACCGGCGAAAAAAACAATCCGTCAGGGCAACGGCCTCTCGCGTTCTTCCTTGTTGAGTTTTCTCCAGTTTTCGGCTTCGGCCTTGCCGGCGGTGTTTTCCGGCAGGATGAGGGTTAACGCTTTGTGATGCACCTCGACTTCTATCGGCGTCATTCCCAATACTTCTCCGTCCACGTGGTAGTACGCGTTCGGGACTGTTTCGATGCGCATTTTCTTGGCTCTCAGGTGGCCGGCGCTGAACTTGTCTACGAACCTGTAGTAGTCCCGCCTTCCGCGCGCGAAGTTGATAATCAGTTGTAGAATGCCGATCGGCGACTTGTGCTGCAGAACGCAGACGTCCAAAAACCCGCTCTTGATCGAAAACTTCGATTTGATTCCGAGAAAACCGTCGAAGCTGGCCGCGTTGCCGACGATGGTGTTGAAGGTGGAGAACGTCACTTCCTTGTCCTCGTCGATAATAATCTTCATCACCTGACGGCCCTTGTCGAAAGTCTGCCTGAGCGCGGATATCACGTAAGCCAGAACGCCGACATACTTTTTGATTTTGGGATTGACCTGATAGGCGATCTTCGCCTCGATGCCGATGCCGAGCATCCAGATGTAATATCTTTCGCCCACCCTGCCGACGTCCACGCGGACGGGGATTCCTTCGAGCACGTTCTTGGTGGCTATCTGGATGTCGGAAGAGATTTTCATCTCTGAGCAGAACACGTTGGTGCTGCCGTTGGGGATGATGCCCATGCGCGCGCCCGAATGAGCCAGCCCGTTGGTGACTTCGTTTACCGTGCCGTCGCCGCCGGCCGCGACCACCGCATAGTATTCCCCGGTCTTCGCCGCCGCCGCCGCCAGTTCCGCCGCGTGCATCGCCCGCTCGGTTATCCCGAATACGACTTCTATCCCCGGTTCATGCGTCTTGAACCACTTTTCGATCTCCTGTTTGGAAAAATCCAAACCTCTGCGTCCGGCCTTGCCGTTTAACACCACATAGACTTTTCTTCCCATGACTCACCTTTCGCTCTGTTTTTTTCGTCGCGAATAGACGATGAAACATTCATATAAATACTGTCCTATGGCATTTCAAATTTAAATATACTAATGAAATGGGGATTAAATCAAGTGAAAAATAAATTTTCCGCCGCTTCAAAGCTTGGCGGAGAGCATTCTCAGGGCTTCCATGCTTTCAATCAGGCGTCTGTCGATGATGTAGATTTCGTTTCTGTCCGGATTTTTCAGGCAGTAGCGGTCTCCGCCCGGAGCGCCAATCGTGAATGTCTTATTTTCGCCGTTCGAGTATCCGAATTCGAGAGAATAGGCAGGGTTGTCCAGACCGCACGAGGCGGCGTCCGAAGGCCCGGCAAACCCTGCGGCCTCTGAAAATTCCAGCGCCGACATCAGGTCGAGAGCCTCGTTCGCGCACTCTTTTTCCTTCGAGCCGGATATTCTCCAATCAAGGCCAGTGACCGACTGTTCTTTCTCCCCGCCGCCGTGTTTTCCTCTTTCGCACGACACCGCAGCCGCGCCGAGCGCGGCCGTGACGCGCCGTATTTTGTCCCTTTCGAGCGGCTCTGTGAGGCTTTTGTCGCGCAGTCCATCGGCGGTGACTTCCAGACTCTTTATCGTGTAGGATGAAACGAGGTAAACGGAGTCGCCGCCGGAGCGCGCCGCGTAGAAGTTGCCGCCCACGGGCGCGGCGTCGCCGACAACTATTTTTACGGTTTGACCGCTGTCCAGAGTAATTGCCGCTTCGAGCCGGGGACTGTCTAGCCCGAACTCTGCGGCGTCTTCCATTTTCCCGGCCACACCCTCGGATTTTATCTCGCGCAGAGCGTCGAGCAACGTTTCGACGGCGAGTTTGTTAGTCCGCGCGTCCACCGGGCTGGCCAGCCGCCATGAGCCTTTTTTCTTTTCGATTTTCAAAGTCTCGCCGCCGAAAACTATTTCCAATGAAACTGCTTTTGCGGCGTCAATTTCCGCCACGACCGGTTTTTTCGCTTCGTCCGCGCGCTCTTTCCGAGATGGCCCTCTCTCTATGAAATATACATAAGCCGCAAGGGCCAGAAAAAGCGCGGCGGCGACTGCTGTCGCGGTGAAGCTCTTCATTTTGACCGCCTCCTGAACCATATCCAAGCGCCCGTCGCGGCGAGAGCCAGCGGAATAAGGGCGACGCAGATGATAAACAGACTGCCCCGCTGTTGAGCCGTCATTTCAAGCGGCCTGAAGTCCACCGGGCGCGGCCTTATCACAATCATATCTTCCTCGCCCGCCAGCCATGCCGTCGCGTTCATGAAAAGGTCCGCGTTGCCCGTGCCGCCCATAAGCTGCTTGATAATCCCGTCCATAGAAACGAGAGAATTCGACGGGAAATCCGCGTCGCCGAAAACAACAATTCGAGTCGAGGATTCCATCGCGGGGTCGGAGCCGTCTTCCCCGATTTCATCCTCAGGCGCGTCTTTTTCGGCAGGTTTCGGCTCTGAGAGTTTTTCCGCCGCCGCGCCGATGGACACCGGCCCTTCCAAGTCTGCCGCCGCGTCGAACGCGGGACGCGCCGTCTTCAGGTCGGTTTCTCCCCAACCCTTCGAGGTGGTTTTCAACAAAGAAAGCGTCTCTACGCCGTCCCGCGTGGAACCGATGGGCGAAACGCTTCTTGCCCCTTGAAGAGTGACTGTCAATTTAGATTCGAGCAGTTTCGAGGTTATTTCGTGCGGCGCGAGTTCCGGAATAGGCGCGAGCGGGTCTTCTCCGAAGAACCTGCCGGGGTCGATTACCACGTCGTTGCCGACGGAGATGCCCCACTCGGCGAGCAGCGGCTCAAGTCCGGTTTCGACCGCTGGTTCTAGAAGAAAAAGCGCGCGCCCGCCGTTTGTGAGATATTCCTTTATCGCTTCAATTTCCAGATGCGGGAACATCTTCCGTGGCCCTAGAACGCCTATCGCCGCGCATTCGCCGGGAACCTTCTTGTCCACCGCCATATTTATCGTCTTGACTATGAAATTTTCGCCTTCCAGCATCCCCCCGACCGCGCCGTAGTCCCCGCCCCCGGAGCCGTCTATGCCACCTTCTCCGTGCCCTTCGACGAAACAAATCGTCTTCTGCTCATTTGATGTCAGCGCTATGACCGCGTTCGTGAACGCCTGTTCGCCGGAAAACTCCGGCGGCGTCTCGCCTCCGTAAGGGTCGTAGCTGAACTTAAAAATATCCGACATGCCGACGTTCTTTTTTTTGTCGCCCGCGATGAACACCACGCCGTAGTCCGACACATTCAGTTTTCTGGCTTCCGCAGGCCGCGCGGCTGGGTCTATCATCTCGAACGTAAACTTTGGCGACACCCTCGAATACTCCTTCAAAATGTCTTCTATCATCGACGCGGGTATCGAACCTGTCTCAAAAAACGCCTTCGCCTCGACATCCGATTCGAGCGTGCGAAGAACCGCCGTCGTCTTGTCCGAAAGCGTGTTCAGCCCCATCTCGGAGAAATCTTTCCTGACGGGATTGCGGGCCGCCACGTAATAAGCCATAAAAGCGATGCCCACCGCCAGAAAAGTCAGAACCGCGGAATTTATTCTATTCAGAGACCTTTTTTTCACTGTATCGGCCCTCCTAAAATCTCTTCGAATCAAGCCTTCTCGCCGTGAAGAAAAGGAAGAGAAGGATGAACGCGACGTAATAGACGACGTGGGTAGAGTCGATGACGCCCTTTTCGAAATCGAAATAATGGTCGAGAACGCCCGCCGCTTCGAGCACGGAAGAGAGAGCCTTGGCGACCGCCTCCGCCGCCGCCGAGCCTGTGAAGCTGGCGGCCAGCGCGTCCACCGCGCTCTGCGCGGCCCTAATGACAATCAGCAACAGAGCCAACCCGAAGGCCGACACCGCCGCCGCCGGCTGGCTTCGCGTCAGCGACGAGCAGTAAACCCCAAGCGACGCCAGCGCCCCGGACAGCAGTAAAAGCCCGGCATACCCCGTCAGCGCGGGTCCCCAGTCCGGGTCGCCGTATATCCCGATTATCAGCGCGTACTGGCCGGACAGCGCGATTATCGCCCCCGCCAGAGCCATGACCGCCATGAACTTCCCCGCCACCAACTGCCCGGACGTCACCGGCGACGTCATCAGAAGCTCGTCCGTGCCGGACGCGAATTCCTCCGCGAACGACCTCATAGTCAGAAACGGCATGATGAAGATAAGCATTGTGGCTATCAGCCCGAACGCGCCTCTCATGCTCGCCTCTTCCATGCCTGCCACGAGCAGGAATGACGACACGCAGAAAAACACAGCCATGACGACGTACGCGAGCGGCGACATGAAAAGCGATTTGACATCTTTTTTGAATATATAGTAAGCGTTACTCATCGCTTGATGCCTCCTCGTCGGCGGTCAGTTTGATGAAGACGTCTTCCAAAGAAATGGAGTCGCGGGACAGTTCGAGCAGAGTCCATCCGGAAGCTGCGGTCTTGTGAAAAATAGAGCCGCGAGCGTCGAACCCCGCGCGGCAGGAGACGGTGAAACGCTCCGAACCCGGAGCGACCTCCGACGCCGGCTCAACACCATCTACCCCGTCGATGGACATGAACGCTTGCGCGGCCTCGCCGGGCTTTGCCCCGGCGACCTCCACTGTCAGCGCGTCGCCGCCCCTGAGACGCCGCGCGAGGCCCTCCTGCGTGTCCACCGCCGCCACCCTGCCCTCGTTCAATATCACCACCCTGTCGCACGTCGCGCTAACTTCGGTCAATATGTGCGAGCTTAACAGTATCGTGTTCGTCTCGCTCAGTTCCTTAATCAGGTTTCGTATCTCGATTATCTGGTTTGGGTCCAGCCCGACCGTCGGCTCGTCCAATATGAGAACATCCGGGTTGTGAATCATCGCCTGAGCCAGCCCGACCCTCTGCCGGTAGCCCTTTGAAATGTTCCTTATCAGCCTCCCGGCCACATCCGCGACGCCTGTGCGCTCCATAACTTCGTCCGCTCGGGATGCGCGCGACTGTTTCGGAACTCCTTTTATCTCCGAAGCGAACAAAAGGTAGGACTTGACTGTCATATCGTTGTAGAGGGGAGGGATTTCGGGCAGATAACCGAGACGGCGTTTCACAGCGACGGGAGATTCGGCGATATCCATGCCGTCCAGCAGGACGCTCCCGCCGTCGGCGGGCAGATAGCCCGCCATGATCCGCATCAGAGTGGTCTTTCCGGCGGCATTGGGGCCGAGCAAGCCGAGCGCTTCGCCCTTTTCGAGCCGGAACGACACCCCGTCAACCGCCCGCAGGCCGCCGTAGTTCTTTGTGACGTTCTTTACTTCCAGCATGGCCTTCCTCCGTCAAATCTATGAAAAACACATCGAAAATAATTTGCGCCAAACACTCCGTCAAAAAACCGACGGATGGAATTATAGCCGAACGCGCCGGAAATATTCCCTGCCCTTCATCATTTTTTGCTCCTTCGCTCCCGCCTGCGCGCCGCTTTTTCAATTCTCTTTCGACAGTTTTCGCTGTCAACTTGTTCCGAACGCTTAAAATTTTGCGGCTTTTTCACTATAATATTTTGCGATAAGCAAGGAGAATGATTATGAAAAAACGTCTGATTTGTCTGGGCCTCGTTGTGATTTTCTCCGTAGTCGGACTTTATTCAGCCATTCATCTGGCGGAAATACACTATAAAAAACCGCATCATCAGTTGATGCTCATAGACACGCTGCCGTTCATGGAAAAGTGGTATCCGAGGGATCAGGTGGAGTCGGCGGTGAAAAGTCTGGAAGTTCTTGCGGACGTTAACACGATAAACCCGTTCGACAACCCGGATTTTGACCCATACGCCGCCGCTATGAACGCGCCTGCGGCGACAGAGAAGTTCGTCCCGCAGGAATCCTGCGACATTTCGGAAGCGATAAGCTGCACAAAAGTGGACGACAGCGATTATTCAAAAATCGCGGGGCTGGCTGTGAGCGCGTATGGAATAATCGGTTACATCCTTCTCATCGGCCTTGTCATAATCCACGCCGCGCGCCGCATATCAAGGTCGGACGTTTTTGTCTTCATGCTTTGGGTGGGCGCATGGCTCGGCATTTTGTTCTCGATATATCTGACCGTCGTCGAAGCCTTCTTCATCAAGAGTTTCTGCCCGTACTGCTTGGTGTCCGCAGCGGTCATGCTCGGCATTTTCATCTGCATGATAGCGGGATTCGGCTTTGAGCCTTTGAGGATGTTCCTTCGCGGAGAAATATTCCCGACATCCCTGTTCATCAAGAAAAAACAAAGCTGAAAACGCGCCCGGCAATTCATCGCTTGTGTCAGCAATAAATCAATACAACAGAAGCCGATTTTGCGAGAACGAAGTTCCGAAAATCGGCGACCAAACGTTTTTTGGGAAGGGGCGCAGGGAAACCAATTTTTTGCAAAAAAATGGTTTCCCCGCACAAATATTTAAAAAATCTTTAAGCTCCCGCATCAACAATAATGACCGGGCGATTGATTTTTTCCTTCCATGACTTCAAAATGAGACTGCCATAAAGAATCGGAGCGGGCGGCCCTTATGTCAAATTTCCACGGCAGTTTCATCCTCGTGCTGCACACCCACCTTCCGTGGGTTATGTACCATGAAGATTTGCAGGAAGGCTGGCTCATGGAAGCCGTCGCCGAAACGTACATCCCTCAGTTGCTGTCTCTTCGGCGGCTGGTGGCCGAAGGCATTTCTCCAAAAATCACCTATACAATGTCTCCCGTCCTCGTTGAGCAGTTAAAGCTCGACCATTTCAAAGAGAGGTTCAAAACATACTGCCAATCCAAGATAGATGCCGCCAGAAACGACCGCGAGAACTTCAAGTCCAATTCCGAGCCGCATCTGGCATATCTTGCCTCCCGGTGGGAAGAATACTACTCGGCGACGCTTGAGACATTCACGAAAGAGTTTGCCGAAGACATCCCCGGAGCGTTCAAAGCGCTGAAGGACGCCGGGCATATCGAACTGATGACGTGCGGAGCGACGCACATGTATTTTCCCGCCGCCTCCGAGGACACTTCTATTCAGGCTCAGGTGCGCACGGCGGTAGAGTCTCACGTGGTGAGCTTCGGTTCCCAGCCGAAAGGCATGTGGCTGCCCGAATGCGGCTATCGGCCCGCCTGCAAGTGGGGGCCGCCCGTCGGCTCCAGATTCGGCGAAATTCCCTACTCACGCAAGGGCGTCGAAGAGTTCCTCAGCGAGGCCGACCTGAACTACTTCATCATCGACAACCACCAGTTGATGAAGGCGCACCCGTCAGATTACGTCAAAGACCCCTTCTTTGCGTACAGAGCCGCCGGCGCTCAGACACCCAAACAGCCCGTCTCCGTTTTCGCGCGCGACATACAGCTTTCACTTCAGGTATGGCGGCACGAAGTCGGTTACCCCGGCGACGGCTCATACCTCGATTTCCACAAAAAACACTCCGACGGCCGCCTTCGCTACTGGAAAATCACCCACACCAAAGCGGACATGGCGTACAAAGACTACTATTACCCCGACGACGCCCTCGACCAGAAAGTAATCGAACACGCCGGACACTACAAAAAACTCATCGCCGACAGCCTCAAGACTCATTACGACCACACCGGAACCGCCTCTATGGTCCTCACCGCTTTCGACACCGAACTGTTCGGCCACTGGTGGTTTGAGGGGCCTCAGTTCCTCTATAACGTCATTAAGTGGATTAACAGCGACCCGGAAATCCGGACGGAGACCTGCTCTGAATACCTCGCCAGAATGGAATCGAAGGCGGACGTCTATCTGCCCGAATCCTCTTGGGGAGCCGGATACGACTCGTCAACTTGGATAAACGAGAAAATCGCTTGGATAATCGACCGCGAATGCGACGCCGAACGGGATATGCAGAATCTTGCCCGCGAGTTTTTCCACACCACCGACGAGGAACTTATCAAAATCCTAAAACAGTGCGCGCGCGAGATGATGCTGCTTTCTTCCTCCGACTGGAAGTTCATGATAACCAATAGCAGCGCGGCAGACCACGCCGAACGCCGCGTCGGCCAACACCATTCGGATTTCAAACGTCTTGCGGCTATGGCGCGCGGCTACGGGCGCGGAGACACGCTCTCTCAGGAAGACTGGTATTTCCTCGGAGACTGCATGGCGCGCAACCGGCTGTTCCCCGGCGTGGATTTCAAATGGTTCGCGAACCCGGCTTTCCCGGCGGTCGACTGCGGTTAATTCCGCTTCGCCCGCCCCATCGGCAAGCTTTCTTGCTCGCCTAAATTATAAAATTTCTTATCGTCGTTGTTATTCATGCGCTGTTAAAAAATTGACGCTCATTCCCCGAACGGCGAAAAACGTGCACAGTCACAATGCGTTTCTGTCGTTAATTCGTAGGGGCGACCCGCTGGGTCGCCCGGATAGGATGGCAATTTCTGAAGAGGGCGCCCCATCGGGTCGCCCCTACGAATAATGTTTTTGTTATCATTTATCCCGGTCCTAGGAAAATTGGGACATTCAGCGCGGCTTCTTCTCGATGAGTGGCCCCATTTTCCTCTCCCCCGCTTTTTTTTACTCGTTCATTCTTCCCAATACTAAGAAAAAACAGGCTTGTCCAGTGGTTTTTCAGCCCGAAATGGCGTTTTTTTATGTTTTAGGTTATATTCATCCGATGAAAAAAGGATATTATATATAAAATATTGAATGGACGGTTATGCCTGTAAGAGTCATTCACACTGCTGATATACATTTGGGACGCCGGTTCCCCAGCCTCGACAGCGAGGCGGAAAAACTCCGCGCGGCGGATGTTGTTAATGTTTTCAATGAGCTGGCCGACTACGTAATCAAGAACAAAATCAACATCCTCATGATAGCCGGCAGCCTGTTCGACAAGATGCATCCCAACCGGGAGACGGTTTCCACCGCCCTTTCTGCGTTCGGGCGCATCCACGAAGCGATGCCTTCTACCCGCATCGTTCTCACCCCCGGACAGGAGGAACTAGTGGCGGAGAAAGACGGCAGCTCGGACTGCGCCCTGTCGATATTCGACCACCTTTCATACGTGAAAGTGATGGGGACGACCGAAGACCCGGAAAAAGTTGTGTTCGAGTTCGAAGGTCAGAAAGTCATGATAGCGTCCAGCCAAGCGGCGTTCTTCTTCAGCGAGGCGTTCAGCCGCAGGCGCATCCCTCTTCCGAGGGACGCGGCGGGCATCTTCCTCATGTGCGCCTACTCCCGCAGACAGGGCCTCATCAACATCGAAGACGACCTCCTCAGGGAACGGGTACTAGACCCGCTTCGCGACCGGGGCTATCAATACGCCGCCCTCGGACACAAAAATAAATTCCAGACCCTTACCGCCGGAGACTTCACCGCCATTTACCCCGGCAGCCTCGAACGCTTCAATTACGAGCTTGACAGGGAACGGAAGTTCTTCGTGCAGTTCGAGGTGTCCGGCGGAAAGATTCAGCCGCCGACGCCCGTGCGCTCGTCCGCGCGCCCTCTCGAATATGTCAGCCTCACCTTCAGCGCGGGCGATGCCGATATCGCTAAATCCCTCGAAGACACTCTCCGCCGCGCTAAAAAAGAGAAGGCTCTTCACATCATCCTCAACGGACAGATAAGCCTCGCCGAATTTAACTCATTCATGAAGGGCGAGACGTTGAAGAAACTACGGGAGCAGTTCGCGTTCGTACACGTGGAAAACCGGCTGGCGCTGGTGGACGCGGGAGAGGAATACCGTTTCGACGCTCTCCGCGTGAACTCTCCGGCGCAGGAGTTTGAAAGATACGTCGAACGGGAAATCGCCGCCGCTCAGGACAGGGGCGACGAGGTCAGACTGCTTAAAGAACTGCTCGAAATGGGAGTCAAGGAGATCGAGGAAGGCCTGTGATCTTAAAAGAAATTAAAGCTTCGAATTTCATGAGGTTCGAGAACTTCGCTCTCGGCGGCATGCCGGACACCGGAGTGGTGGGAATATTCGGCGACAACGAGTGCGGCAAGTCTTCCATCGGCGAACTGATATGCTTCTGCCTGTTCGGACGCACCCCCAAGGCCCCGGAGGGCGACCCCAAAAAAATCATCAGGTGGGGACAGGACACCTGCTCGACCGAAATCACAGTGACCATCAACGGAACCACCGTCAAGGCGTCCCGACGGCTCTCCGCCGACGGCTCCACCGACGGCCGCATGATCGACACCTCGGACAACTCCCCTATCGCCACTTCATTCGACGAAATCGAACCGAAAGTCAACGAACTGCTCGGTTTCACTTTCCGCGAATTCAGATACTCGATGTTCATCGCGCAGAAAGAACTGGACATCATGCTCCACAGCGCTGACGACAGGCGGCTGGTGCTGAACAACATGCTCGGCGTCGGTTTTATGGAGAAGATGGCTAAGAAGGTGGCCGCGAAACGCTCCGACAGAGAGCTTGAAATCAAATATATACGCGAACGATTCGAAGAGAAGAACGAAGTCCTCGATGTGTACCGCGCGCGCGAGATGGACATGGAGCGGCTGACTGAGAAAAGGGACAAAGCCGCCGCCTCCCTCACCGACATCCTCAAAGAAAGAGACCGCGCGGTCTCCACTCTTTCCATGCTGGAAGACATCCGCAGGAAGGCCGAGCAGACGGAAGTGCTCGACATGCGGATAAAGAGCCGCCGGGAGCAACTCAAGAGGATAGAGCTTGAATGCGCCGCGCTTATGCGGGAAGCCGACCGCGTCCCCGCTATGCAGAAAGAATCGTTGGAAAAAGAGGCTCTCATCGCCGAATTTAAAGATGTCCGGCTGGTCGAAATAGAAGAACTTTTCAAAAAGATAGACGACTGGCGCGACATGGCGGCAAAGCGCGATCAGGTAAGCTCACAACTCGAACTTAAAGAGGCCGCCCTCTCGGACATCTCCCGCAAACTCGCTGAAATCAAAGCCGCCGAACAGGAAGGCCGCGAGTCCGAGGCCGAGCTTCTCGGCGTCGAAAATTTCCTCCGCGCCTACTCCGATCCCGACAGTCTCAGCCGCATGCGCTCTCAGCTTATGAAAGACATCGAGTTCCTCGAAAACGAGTTGGAGCGCGTCAAAACCTCGTCCGTCCACGACGCCGACAAATCCGCCCAGTTGATAGACACTCTTGAAAAACAGCGCGACAGGATGAACAGGCAGATGTCAGCGGCTAACGTCGAAGAGATTGACCCGCTGAGCGTGGACAGGATGCGCAACGCCGAACTGAAACAGACTAGGTCGAGAGACATTTCCCTCGGAGCCGCGGGAGCTTCTCTCGCCGCCGGCGTGGCTTTGACTCTTGCAATGTCCAATACCACCATGCTCGTCGTCATGCTTGGAATGATTCCAGCGGCCGCAGCCGCAGCTTCTTTTCAGTCAAAACTTGCCCTCACGCGCCAAACTCTTCAGGACTTGCAGAGAAAGACCTACGCGTATGAAATAACTCGTCGCGGCGTCTCCGAAATGAGCGAAACACTCGACGACATCGAAACCCGTCTCTCCAAGATGAAATCGGACAGCGCATCGGCGGAAAAGATATCAAATGTGTTCTCTCTATTGCGGACGGACAGCTTCGAGTCGTTGAAAAAATCCATCGAAGTTCTGGACGAACACGGGCTGCGGGAGTTCGAGCGCGCTCGCGGCCTTATGAAAGACATCATCGAGAAGTTTTCCCCTCTCCGCGCTATGGCGGGAGAAGGAAAGACATTCGTTCAGATAGCGAATATCGAGTCTTCGGATTTGCTGTCCGACAAACAACGCAGAGAATCCGACCTTAAAGCGAGACTCTCCGAGTTGAAAGATATTGTGGAACCGAAGATGCGCTTCATTGAGCAGTCCGAGGGGCTGCTGAACACTATCGGCGACATACGCGCCCAGATAGCCAGAATCGAATCGGGCATGATCGGTCTCGGAGTCACAGCCGACGACGAGCCGGAAGCGCGCCGCAGGAAACGCGAGACGGAAATCCAACTCGAACAACTTGCACGCGAAATTGAAAACAACAACGTCGAAATCCAACGCATTGAGGCTCAGAAATTCGAGTCAGTCAGATTGGATAAAAAACGCCGCGAGATTATCGACCATATAGACGAAGATCTGATAAAGTTCTACGAACTGCGCGAGAACACGCACAAGATAGACTGCTCAGACAGGCGTTTCGCCGAACTGACATCTGAGCGCGAGGAAGCGGAAAGACAATCGCTGGAAGCGCGCGCGCAGATAAAGGAAATCGAGGCGGAAATGGGCGTCGTAAAAACCGACCTCGACCGCGTTTCCCCTCTCGTCGATGAAATCAACGCCATTGCCGCCGAACTGAACTCGAAGGAAACTGTCATTCTGAAACTCAGGGAGCTTGAGAGCCTGTTCATTCAGACCGGACTCGACATAAGAAAGAGGATGATACCCCAGATAGAATCATATTTCGGGTGGGCGTTGCCCAAGATGACGCGCGGAAGATACTGCAAAGTGCGCATCGCCGAAGACTTCAACATAAGCGTGTTCTCGGACGAAAGCGGCGGCTACGTGGAACTGGACTCTCTCAGCGGCGGGACGGTAGACCAGTTGCTTATTTCGCTCAGGCTCGCCTTCGCCCGAGCCGCCATCGCTCATTCCGGAGACTCCAGCCAGTTCCTTTTCCTCGACGAACCTTTCAGTTCCTTCGACGAACCCAGACGCGAGCTGTTCCTTAAACTTCTTGAAACCCTTAAAGGAACTTTCCAGCAGATTTTCCTTATCTCCCACCTGCCCGACTTGGAGGACTTCGTAGACCATTACATCCGGGTGGACCTCTCATCCTCGCAGCCGGTCATCGTCAGTTGGGCGTGAAACAACCTCTTCAGAGACGTTTTATGAATATTTGCCGCGCGCGATACGATTACTGAAAGCGTTTCATAAATATGAGCGATTCCAAAGCTGAAAAAATAATCAGAATAACATCAATCATATTCGCGGCCCTGTTGCTCGCAGGAGCCGCTCTTTACCTTTTCGTTTTCGTCAACTTTTTCAAGAACGACGCGGTCTTAAGCGGCGGAGAGGACATAGTTCTCTACTGCTCCCGGCTGCTCGCCGGCGGCTATCAGATATATCATTCCAGTCCGGCCATCGATGCGCCTTTCTGTTACCCTATGTACCCTCCCGTTCACTATTACATCCTTGTTTTCGCTCACAAGCTGTTCGGCGATTCGCTTATAGTCGGTCGGCTGGTTTGTTTTTCGTTTGTCTTCGTTACCGCCGCTATGATTGGAATGATAGCGAATATCAGAAGCGGCAACAGGCTCGCGGGGCTTGCCGCTGCCGGCATCTTTCTTTTCTTCCATCCGATTTTGGTATGGTCGGGACAGAACCGGGTGGATATCACCGCTCTCATGTTCGCGGTTGCGGGCGCGCTATGGTATTTCAAATTTGAAAAATCAAGATTCGCTTATCTGTTCAGCGCCGTGTTCTTCGCGCTGGCCGTTTACTCGAAACAGACTATGCTAGCGTGTTTCGCCGCGCTTGTTCTTTCCCTTTTGTTCTCGAACGCGAAAAGAGCCGTCGCTCTCGCCGCGACGTGGTCCGCTCTATCTCTTGCCGCCTTCTTATTGCTGAACTCGATTACCGACGGCGGATTCTATTTCCAGATGTTCGGGATGCATCAAGCCCCGATGTTGCCGGACCGCGCCTATGCTCTGCTTAAAATGATACTGTCGGACGGCATGTTTTTGGTTTTTACCGCATTGGCGCTGCTGACGTCTGCGACGCGCGGCAAACTCAAGTTTGAAACCGCCTTCGCTCTGGTTTCGTGGATATCCGCCTCGGCCGCCCTCTCTTACTACGGGTCTTCCGTGAACTATATGTTCGAAACATGCGCCGCATTATCCTTAGGCGCAGGCTGCGCAGTCGCCGGTTTCCGCGAAAACAAAGTGGCCAAAGCGATTGTTCTCGTCCTCGCCGTCGCGGCCCTTTCCCAGAGCGTTTTCGTCAACTTGCGGGAAATAAAAAATATCGCGATCGTCAATCCGAGACGGATTGAGCATGTCCGAGACTTGAAAACGGCTGCTGACAAGTTGAAATCCAGATACTCTTCTGAGAACATGTTGCTTTACGACACAATGGAGCCGGCTCTCGAACTCAACTGGGATGTGAGGATGAACTACGTTGAATATTCAAAGATCGGCGGGGTAGACGATGACATCCTGATGCGTATGATAAGAAATAAACAGTGGGATGCGGTGGTCATGTCGTACGACATTGAGAAAGCCGTCGACACCTATCCGGTGGCCTTCCCTAAGTTTGCCAGAGAGCAACTGGAAGCCATCGACGACAATTACGTCGTCGACCCGGATTTCAAAAGCAACCAGAAGTCTTTCACTTTGTTTGTCCCAAGATAACGATATCCGCGAAAACATAATCCGGATTACGCGGGAAACAAAATTAGGTTATAATTGCGCGCGGACGATTATTCGGCCGGAGAGCGTTTTCTATGACGATGCTTCATGACATAACGACGGAGGGAACGTCTTTTCAGAGGCGGGCTCTTTTCGTGTTCGCAAAATTCGTCGAACTGCCTCTTCTGAGATGCTCGTATCAGTTGTTGCGCGGCAGATGGAAATGGCTCGGTTCAAAACCGCTGTTCAAAAGAATCATGGGAGTCGTTTTGGCGAGGCCGCTGGCGCTGTACGGCGATTCGGCTAGACCCGTCCCTTATAAAGAAATCGTCGAACATATAAACAGGCTCGACGGCGCCATCGCCGTCGGCGCTTGCCGATGCAGAATCTCCCACCACTCTTGCCCTCATCCCTTAGACACGGATATCGTGATACGGACCGGGACGGAGGCGTGGCTAAAGGCGTTTCCGCGCGAGTACAGAGTGATTGATAAACAGGAAGCCTTGAACATTGTGGGCAGATGCCATGAGCTTGGGATGTTCCACATGTTGTTTTTTCATTTCCCTTCGCATGGAAAAGCCGAATACGTCATCTGCAACTGTTGCGAATGCGGGTGCGTGCCGTACATAATCAACCGGGAATTGGGACAGGATTATTTTCCGCTTCTGCGCGGGCACAGCGTCGCGGTCACAATCGACGATAAATGCGACGGCAGCGGAGAATGCGTGGCCGCCTGCCCCTTCGGACAAAGAGAAATCATCAACGGAAAAGGCGCAACGCTGGACTGTTTCGGCTGCGGGCTGTGCGCGGCGGCTTGCCCCGCCAACGCAATACGAATGAACCATACGGAGCATGACTGCCATGAACATCCTCATCAATGAAAAAAAATCCGAACCTGTCGCGGCGGGCATTAAGACGAACCCCGGCGCGGACTGCCGTTGGCCGGACTCTGAAAGATATTCCGGCATCTCTTTTTGCGACGCTGTCAGAGCGGCTACCGAAGGCGATGGCAAGGCGTTTACCCTAGACTCCGAATCGATAACCGTTTGCAGGTGGTCAAAGGTGGTTCTCGGATTCAAGGAGCCTGACCCGGCGCTCGACCTTAAAGTGCAGCATAACCTTCCTTTCGGAACTGAATCTATACTTATCGCTCCGATATCCATGTTCGACGCGGAATGCCCTCCGGACACGGTTCTGATAAGAACGACGCCCGCCAAAATTAAAAAAATCATAAAGCTGGCCGGGGAATCCTCTCTGGCGGACGAACACGCGGACGATCTCAGCAAGTCCGCGCTCGCGGTGCTGTCGAAAAGCGGAAACTCCATCGAAAAAACCCGCGTCGAACTCGTCAACGGCGCTCTGGCGCGCCTCAACTCCCTCGAACAATGGCGCGACTTCACTAAATGGATTTTTAAACATCAGTTGACCACTTATGTTTTCGATCTTCTTCTCGATAAATATCTCGCCAATATGTCCATGTGCAGGAATTCGACCGTCATGCCTTTTCTGTCAGGAAAACTGAATGTCTCTTACTTCTGCACCGGGGGCATAGCTTGGGGCATGAACAGCCCCGACCACATGACATGCGGAATGCCTTATGAGATTTACGCGAGAATTGCGCCCCTTATTGCGGACGGCCCGCGAAGTTGAATTGAAGTTTTCACCAAAGGTTTTGAATTGCCTTTAACCGGCATCCTTGCCATTAGGGGTTTATTGATATGTCAATTTGTGTATAATTATAACTTGTTTTATATATATATTTGAATGGAAACAATTGAATTGCGCAGAGAAAAACTGACCGGGAGTTTTTTACGCGGATGACATTTGAAAGATCACGCATCCGTGCCGCGCGCATATTTGCGATAGTGACTGCGCTTTTTTTCGCGACTGTTATGTCCGTAGCAAGCTCAGCGTCAGCGGCTACGTCTGCTGACACCCCTCAGATAAAACCACAGATATTCCACGACGCCGCGCCGCAAAACCCTCAGTCCGATGAACTATTAAAAATCATCGACGACATACTTAAAAAAGAAGAAGAAAAAGGCAAGGTGAAGCCTCCGGAATTCGACGACGTGATAGACAGCCTGATATATCAATTGGAAAACGCCATCCCTGAAAGAGCGGAGGATTCGGCGGCTGTTAAGACAGCAGAAGAAAAACCGACTCCGCCGCCCGCCCCGCCGGCTCCGGCGATGCCTAAAATTCAGGAACTATTGGATAAGCTGGACAAGGTGGGTGGCATCGAAACCGATCAATCCCCTACTGAAGAAGCCGAACCTGAAAAAGAAAAAGAAGCGGTCGCGCCGGAGATTATGGCCGAAAAGAGCGCGCCCCGCATCGAGCCTGAAAAACCAGTTCCCGCCGCAGCCCCTGCGGAATTGCCTGTGGCGGAAAAAGAGGAAAAGAAAGCGGCGACGCCCAAACCCGCGCCGGTTAAGCCAACCGAAGCCCCAAAAGCTTCCGAACAGTCGAAACCTTCACAACAGCCTGCAACAGCGGCTCCTGCCCCAGTGAAATCTGCCGAAAAAAAGGATCAGACAATCTCTCCGCGCAGAGAACAGGCGGCAAAACGAGCTAAGACAGCAAAGCCCCCTGCCCCTGCCGCTCCTGCATCGAAAACGGAAACGCCTCAAAAAGAGAAAACCAAACCTGTCGAGAAGAAACCTGAAGAAAAGACGCCGCCGCCTGCTGAACAAGTCCCAAAACAGAAACCGCAGACCGCTTCCGGTACAACTGAAAAAACCGAGGCTTCGCAAACGACATCAAGCGCAGCCGCCCCGCCCGCTTCAGAACAGAGCGAAATAGACCGGCTTCTTCTTCGTCTGGAAAACTCCGCCGATGGAACAACGAAGGAAGAAATCAAAAAAGAAGAAACTGCTCCCCGCGCGCCGGAGAGAAAAAAACGCTCTCTCACAGTTCCTTCGACCATAATGTCATTCCCGGAAAGAGAGACGGTTGCGCCCGCCGCAGAGCCTGAGAAAACGGATAAAAAAAAAGAAAAATTGAAACGAAGCTCTGAGACGAAAAAGGCTGAACCGCCCGCCGCAACCGCCTCGCCGCCCGCCGTTTCTCCGCCCGCCGCGCCTGCCCCAAGGCCGTCGTCTCTGGTTTATCCCTCTGAACAGCCTGCCGCGCCCGCCACCGAACAAAAAAAAGATCAACCTGAAAAAGCAGCCGACAAGAAGACGAAAGTAGAACTTTCCGGATATAGGTATCTGAAATACAGAGCTTACGAGTCTTCGGGAGCCTCTCAGGAATTCATGTCTAGAGAAGGTTTGCGCAACGCCGGAGAGCGCATCGAACAGGGAACAGACATGACGGTGACAGCCTCTGTCGGAGACGACCTGAAAGTGACAGGGAAATTTTATGAGATGCCGCGCGAAGACAGGGACATGACATTCGACATTCTGCGAGGGCATTATGGGTTGACATACGGCAATGTCTCGGTGTCGCTGGACGGTGGCGAGTTCGCTGGCGTTTCAAAGAGCGCGGACGGCATCGGCCTTACATATGAAGACAGCAGAACAGACGTTACCGCTCTGATGTCAAAATCGAAAAGCCAGTCGGGCGTCGTAAGTTTCATGGGGCGCAACATCAAGGGGCCTTACGACCTGAACGCGCGAGACATAGTCGGCGGCTCGGTGAGCGTGACCGTCAACGACGAGGCCGCCCCCGCGTCGGATTACGTTCTGGACGTCTTTCAGGGAACGATAACATTCAACAGGATTCTTAGCCCTGTGGACAAAGTGACTATTTCGTACGAAAAGAAGCTGACCGGAGGATTCAACGCGGGAGGACTTACCGGAATCGCCGCGAACAGAAAATCGGCAAACGGCAAATTCGCATACGGACTGACCCACGTGGTTCAACAGGCCAATCGTCAGGCGCGAAAACTCACCGAGAGCGTTTCACTGGAAACGCCCGTTCTGATAATCGACGGCGGCAACTATTTCCTTCAGGTCCAGAACAGGTTTGTCGTCCGCAGCGACGCGACCAACGGAACGGAAACAATCATAAAGAACAACAACGTCACGCTCCAGCCTAACATCGATTACAACTGGCTGGCGCAGCCGGGCATCGGCGCGCACGATATCGAAAGGTTTTACGCGCAGGGAAGATTTCTGCTGCGGACGCCTCCCGACCCGGCGGACACTTTCGCCGTCAGCTATTCCTATTACACAGAAAACACTTCGATACAGGAAACTATCAGAGAGCCGCTTGCGCTTGATGAAACCGGTTCGAGAGGATTTCCCGAAAAATTCACTATCTACTCCGGCTCCGAAAACATTTACGTCTGCTCGGACATCGACCTCAACATCTGCCCTATCCTGCTTTCGCCCGGAGCAGACTATGTGGTTCAAGAGAGGCTGAACAGGATAGATTTTCTGATACCGAGGAACGCCGCCGACGAATACATCAGGGCGGACTACTGGAGCTATCCCGACATCGGCTCTCTGGAGACCGACTACGACCACGTAGTGAACGACATCCGGCTGAAGTATCAGCCCAACAGCGACATAACCATAGAGTATGAGATGGCGACCAGCCTTGCCGACGTTTCCAGCAGGCCGATATCAGTGACCAGCCAAACTGTGAAAGTCATCGAGGCGGACCTCGATTGCCGCCTGCCGTCGAACGCGAAGGACTGCGTCTTCCCGCTCGGAAAGCCCGACATCGTCGCGAACACGGTTGTGCTGTACCTGAACGACACGGTGTCGCAGGAGTCCGTGCTGAAGCGAGGCTCTGACTACACCGTGGACAGCGTCAGAGGAGAGATCGCCCCTGCGATATTCCTTCCCGCGGGCACGACCATAATCGCCGACTACCAGTTCAACCCGGAAAGCCCGGACGAGCTTTCGAGGGGATACAAGCAGCGGATAGCCGGAGCATGGAAACGGGCCGGCACGGATTTCAAGTTCAGCCTCAACTCAGGCGACACCTACTACACTCCCATAGGCGGCGCGTCCGATTTCGAGGTCGGCAAACTCTCCATGTCGCTGTCGCATAAAATCGGCGATACGTTGACGTTCAGCGCCGACCGGCTGAACGTTGACACCGCGCTCGACCTCGCCGACTCCAACAGGCGCTCAAGCGTCCAGACGCGGTTCTCTCTGGCAGGCTCGCTGGGATTCGTCTCCAACTTCAATCTCGGCTACCAAACGCGGGAGACTACAGACGACCTTTCCCCGGCCCAGACTGACGACAGCGACGACAAGCTCAACCTCACTATGGCGATGCCCCTGCCGTGGCTCAAAAACGCGGACATGACTCTCGGATACCAGACCGGCGAATACAGCAACAACGTTACCGGAGCCGGAAACACGAACCAAAGCAACACAATCGGCATTAACTACAAGCCAACGTCCAAACTGGCCCTGACCACCATGTTCGTCGTCAACAAGCTGGATTCGGAGAGCGAGACCCTGACATTTTCCTCTATGAACCGCTCGCGGAAAATCGGAGTCAAATGGACGCCGTCCACTATGCTGACGCTGACGGCGGACTTGGACACGCAGCAGACGAGCGATTCGCGGCCCACTGTGGCTGACAGGGAAATAAACAGCTCGCGGCTCATGCTTTCCACCGCTCCGTTCGGAAACGTCAAATCGGTTGTGATATCTTATTCGCAACAGGACACGCCGAGCGCGACAGGCCCTTCGACGGGGAGCAAAACGACCACTTTCACCACCGGATACCTTATCAACAAAGCCCTGACTTTCACTCCCGCTTTCGCTTTCACGGACTCCTACTCAGGAGACACATCCTCCACGAGCAGCCAGACACAGAACTACAAGCTCGACTTCAGACCTCCCGGAAAAACATATCACGCGGCGATCATGCGCAACCAGACGACTTCGGATGTGACCTCTGCGAGCGGAACCAACTCCTCCGAAAACTCCGGATGGAATCTGGCTCTGGGCTACGACCCCAGCAAATTTTGGAATTATTCCGTGAATCTTAAAATGGATTCCACAAGCTCCGGTTCGGCGTCCGATTTTGAGACATTCTCTTTTTCGGGCCGGGCGATGAACAAGCCCAAGGAAGGCCGCGCCAGATGGCTCAACCTTCAACACACCTCAAGGTCAGGCTCAATTGGCGACACCGCTAGAATCCTCGAACTCGGCTCGGAAAGCAAGCTGTCTGAACTGATATCAATGAACTTCTCATACAAAATGTCGCAGCATTCAAGTTCAAGCAGAGAAGACAGCAATTACACCGGCCACATCATTGAAACAACTCTAAAAGCAAACTTCTAAACCAAATTTTTAACGAGAATAATCCGGAAAATAGGATTTATTCCATCGTTACCAAGGTCTCCTTGGTAACGGATTGACCGAAAGCTCCGCTTTCTCGTTTTCCTTTATATCTGCGTTGCCAAGGAGACCTTGGCAACGATGAGCGAGAGACCCTAGCAACGATGAGTGATGTTTGATCGTTGTTTGAGAGAATCGGCCACATACGGTCTTGAAGAACAGCATAAGCGAAAAACGGGGACTGGCAGCGCGCATCTCAGCGATGCCTGTACCCGCTTTTCGCGCCTATTCCATCGTTACCAAGGTCTCCTTGGTAACGGATTGACCGAAAGCTCCGCTTTCTCGTTTTCCTTTATATCTGCGTTGCCAAGGAGACCTTGGCAACGATGAGCGAGAGACCCTAGCAACGATGATTAATCCTAATGATGGCAACGCGATTCAATGAATATCTTTCATGGTTTCGCAACTTTGCTTATTGACACAATGGTTTAAAATGAATAACATACACATTAAGAAGCTCTGAAAATCATTTTATAAAGAAAGCGATGGTAATAGCGTTGGAAAAAGCGTTCATCCCCTTGTTTGCCGTTATGGTTTTGCTATTCGGAGTTCCGCGCGCGGTTTTCGCCTCCAGCCCTCAATCCGACCGGAGCTATTCCACGCCTCTTTTTGTTCCCGAAGCTCTGACGCTGGAGCATAATCAGCCGGACCCCGAAAAGCGAATCGGCGTCTCAATCGGAACAAGCTACGCGCAATTCGGACGGATAGCCAACGTGCCGTCGGCGGACGTTCACATAAGGGCCGAGGGCGCGAACTACCACGCTCTCGCGAGCGTAGCCGGGTTCGACGTCTCGTATGTCAAGCAGGACTACAGGCTGACGAGAGTTTCCGGCAAGACAAAGAACGTGGCGAAACACGAGGCGGATATAATCGGGGTCGGATGGGAGTCAAGCCCCGGACTTTTTCGGCTTCCTTTGAATGGAGGAATCGCTCTCGGCTCCGTTATGTATTTCGACGACAATGGAGCCGGGAGCCAGAACTTCGCGCAACACCGGGCGGCATACACGTTCAGGCATGGCAACCGCGTTTCCGGGCGCGTCGGCGCCAACTGGACCACCGGAGACGTTGAGAACCTTTCCGGCGCTCTGGCTTCGGTTTATTATTCCGTCGGCGACGAATTGACTCTTTACGCCGACTACAACTCGAAGGATATCCACAAGCTCGTGTTCAACCGGGTTATCCTCCCTTCGGAGGGAATCGACTGCTCGACATGCGGCGACGACGCTCTGTCTGTGGGGATGTCGTTCAAGATACGCGGATACGCGAGAGCCGTAATAGGTTTTTACGATGTGGATGACCTTATGGCTCCGATGGCCGGAATTTCCACTTTCAAGGAATATTGAACGTATGATAAGAAAATCGGTCACATTAGGTCATGATGAACAGCAAAAGCGAAAAACGGGGACCGGCAGCGCGCGTTTCAGCGGCTGCCTGTACCCGCTTTTCGCGGTTCCTGCGGGATTGGCGCTATCAATTGTGACAAAAATGCCGCATGTTAGTCGCAAAAATGTCACAGTCTGGTGAAAATGAGCCGAATTCGAACAAAACTATTGTCAACTTTTACATGCTTTTGCCCGCTTTTGCAACGCGGTTTTCTCCGCGCGGTTGGCATGGTTCTTGCCCTACATTTGCAAAAGCGCCAAAAAGCTATTCGCTGTTAAGTCAAATATTAACTAAGCCGAGGTGTCTGATGAATAAATCGAGGATGATTTGCGCGGGACTGTTGTGTCTGATTCTAGCGGCGGCAGGTTGCGGGGGCGGCGGAGGCAGGGGAACGCTGCTGCCGAGTCAGCCGGGCGCTCCGGCGGCGAATAAGTTGTCCCGCGTCATCGGCTATGTGTATGACGGCGACGGTCGGCCTGTGTCCGGCGTTCGAGCGCAATCGGTCACTACGGCGCGGGGCGTGCGCGTCGCGGCTGCGGGCGGTGGCGCTTCCGCCGTTTCGGACGCCAACGGCATGTTCTATTTCTCCGTTTCCTCTTCTCCGGCTGAAAACGAGCGCATCGTCCTCAAACTCTCCAAAGGCGGCTATGTTGACAACCATGTTGTTTACCGGGTTCGATACTCCGCCGTTGAGAACGAGGATTTGCTGATGCCCGTCAGGATGTTGCGCGCGCCGGGAAGCGAGTCGCCTGAGACCGCCACAGTGGCGGAAGTCAGGCGCGCGAACGGCACGACCGCGATTTTCACGCCGACGATAGTGACCGACCCCGACAGCGGGCTGCCTGTGGCAAGAACAGTCGTCACCATCGAAGACGACATCCAAGAAGTGTCATTCAAGCTGCCGTCGCCGGCAAACACGAATGTGTCGTCCGTGACGTTCACCATCGGGGGCGCGGTGTCTGCTGGCAGGTCCGCCGGACGGGTTCTGGGCAGCGAGGGCGGCTCGATTCAGGTCACAGGTTCGCTGTTCTATGGCGACCCGACGGACCCCAAGGCTCTTGAGGTGTTTCCGGGCGAGTTCCTGACGAAGGACAATGTCCCCAGCAGCGCGGCGCGCAGAACAGCGGGCAGCGGGGGCGGCGGCGAAGGGGTTCTAGTCACAGCCGGGTTTACCCAGATAAAGCTAACGGATTCTTCGGGAGACGAGATAACTTCATTCGCGGACGGCGCGGAGGTCGGCGTTGTGATGCGGGTTCCCGACGGCGTCTTCAATCCCGACACCGGGGCGACTGTGGCCGAAGGCGACAACGTGCCGATTTTTACTTATGACGAAGCAGCCGGAGAATGGAAAGTCGAGTATAACAGCAACGGGACGATCAAGCGCGGAACAGTGATGCGGGACACCGACGGCCTCTACGTGCCCTTCACCACCGACCACCTTTCTTGGTTCAACCTCGATTGGAAGGGCCTTCGATGCCCCGACGGCCATCCCGCCATCAAAGCGGTTGATGATACGGGAGCTTATTTGACGAGTTTTTCTGTTTCAACTTTACATAGTGATTCCGCATTTTGGACATACCCCATGCAGACCAATGACGGCATAGCAGAGTTCATGAGCGCTCCGGCTGACATCCCGTGGAGCATTCGGGTTTGGGCGGAAGGTTTCTATAGCGACACTGTTAGTATGATTGGATGCAATGACGTTACCATTCCTATGCATCGACTAAATGGCACAAGAGTTTACGCGAATGCCACATGCGGAGGCCGCGCTTACTCTGATGTCAATATTTATGCGTACAAGGAAAATATTCGAGTAGGCTCCCAAAAAGCCTTACACGGCACAGCATCTCTATTGCTCCCTCCCAATACTGAAGTAACGATATACGGCATATCAACTGACAGTTGCAAGGACATTAAGAGCGATTTATTGACGACCACTAACGCATACACTGCGCAATCAGTGCAATTGTTATTTGACAATGCTTGCTGTCCAACAAACAGCTACGATGAGCCTCTGCGTGTTTCAGGCCTAACGCCTGCCAAAGCGATAGGTGTTAATCCAGAAGCGTCAGTAAATGGAACCATAGTTTTCTCCAAACCCGTGATGTATCCAATTTTCTTTGATATGCCTCTCACAATCACGCTCAAACAGGGAGCAGACACTATTCTTGATAATGTTGCGGCTTCGACTCTCGGAACCGTTTCATGGCCTGACGCATCTGTAGGAACCGCTCAGACACTTTCATTCACTGTCGCCCGCGCAGACGATATTCAAGCGGGAAAAACTTACTCCTTCACCGTCGGCCTTGCCCCATCATACATTATCGCAGATGACGGCGCGGAGCTCGAACTCTCTTCCTATCTTTCCTCAACATCGGGCGTCGTCTCATACACTGCCGCAAGCGTCACTGGCTCATTCTCCACAGTGTCTGACGGAACCAACAGGCTGCCCGAACCTGTCCCCGGGCCGGACAAAGACGCCGGAATCGGAGCGCTCGTCACACTTGACGGCTCCGAAAGTTCAGACCTCGACGGAGACCCGCTCACGTTCGACTGGGAACAGGTTTCAGGGCCGTCTGTCGTCATTTCAAACTCTACCTCCGCCGTTGCGACGTTCACCCCGTCCACCGCCGGCGTTTATGTCTTCAAACTAACTGTCAACGACGGCAATGGCGGAATAGTAAGCGCTCAGACAACAGCCACCGTCTGCAATATCTTCTGCGGAACTAACGCGGACTGCGACGACAGCGACCCGCTCACGTCCGATGTGTGCGAGAATCCAAACACATGCAGCGCGGAATGCTCGAACACAACATGCTCGGCTGAATGTTCGTCAGACTCCGATTGCGACGACAGCGACCCGAACACAGTTGACGAATGTTCCGCCCCCGGAACTTGCGAAGCCGCCTGCGTCAACTGCATACCCGCGTGCGAGAACAACTCTCAATGCAATGATTCCGACCCGCTCACATTTGACACATGCGAGAACACGAACACATGCGCCGCCTCTTGCGTCAACACGCCCATAGAATGCAATACGGACACGGACTGTTACGGGGGAACCCCAGCCTGTATTAATGGCGGACTACTTTCTTCTGATTGCGTTGTTTGTGTAAATAATTCACACTGCGATGATTCAGCCCCGTTAACATGGGATGTGTGTGAGAATCAAGGACAAATCAACGCCTATTGTTCAAACACGCCTTGCGAAGCCGCCTGCTATTCCGCTTCCGATTGCAATGACGGAAACCCGGACACGAATGATATGTGCTTCGCTCCAGCCTCATGCGAAGCGGAATGTTTATCCTTTTCAAATTTAAACGTAATCTCGGCAGGATACTCACATTCATGTGCAATCCACACGAACGGAACCGTCAAATGCTGGGGAGATAATAGCTATGGTCAACTTGGCGACGGCTCGACGACGAATTCATTGGTGCCTGTAACAGTAACAGGCATTTCTAACGCCGTATCCGTTGATGTAGGTTTTTATAATCACACCTGCGCGGTTCTTTCAGACGGACAGGTCAAATGCTGGGGATATAATGGACATGGTATACTTGGCGACGGCACGACAACAAGTTCATACATGCCCGTGACCGTAACAGGCATTTCTAACGCCTCATCCGTTTCAGCAGGCGGAAATCACACCTGTGCGGTTCTTTCAGACGGACAGATCAAATGCTGGGGAAATAATTCAAATGGTCAATTTGGAGACGGCACGACGACGGCTTCATCCGTGCCCATAGCTGTAACTGGCATTTCTAACGCTTCATCCGTTTCAGCAGGTGATCTTTACACCTGCGCGGTTCTTTCAGACGGACAGATCAAATGCTGGGGATGGAATGATTTCGGTCAACTTGGCGACGGCACTACGACGGATTCACTCGTGCCTATATCCGTAACAGGCATTTCTAACGCCGTATCCGTTGCGGTAGGAAACGGTTATTTACCACATTATACTCACACCTGCGCGGTTCTTTCAGACGGACAGGTCAGATGCTGGGGGAATGGTGGCTATGGTCAACTTGGGAACGGCACGACAACCGATTCATCCGTGCCTGTAGCCGCAACAGGTGTTTCAACCGCAGTATCCGTTGATGTAGGTTTTTATCACACCTGCGCGGTTCTTTCAGACGGACAGGTCAAATGCTGGGGATATAATATGTATGGTCTGCTTGGGAACGGCACGACGATAAGTTCAAAAGTGCCTTTATATGGAACAGGCATTTATAATGCCATATCCATTTCGGTAGGAGGCGATCACACCTGCTCTGCTCTTTCAGATGGTCTGGTTAAATGCTGGGGAAATAACAGCAGTGGTCAACTTGGCAACGGCACAACGACGGATTCGCTCGTGCCTGTATTAGTCAACCCGTTCTAGCCCGCATGTTTCTCCCATGCGAGTTGGGAATGTAGAAAAGCATTGCTGAACAATCTTGCTTGAACCATGAAAACGGATTCGGGGTTATTTGATGTCGCGGGCAAGCCTGAACCCGATGCTTTTGTCCCTGATGTCCGCGCGCACGCCGCGCCTGTCTGCGACGCGGCAGTATTTGACCGGCCTGTCCCAACTTCCGCCGCGAACAACTCTGAACCTTCCGGTGTCCGGCCCCGCCGGGTCCGCGGCCTCCCCGGTCGGATACGGCCCGAGCCAACTGCTCGTCCATTCGTACACGTTGCCGTGCATGTCGTAAAGGCCCCAAGCGTTCGGCTCCTTGCCGCCCGCAGGCTGTACGCCTGAGCATTGGGGTTGCGCGCCGGCGGACAGCATTTCGCAGCCGGGATAGTCCGCCGCGCTGTTGCCGCAATGCCATCCGGCGCGGTCGAGCGCGGGGTCGGACGCGCATGACTCTTCGGTTATGTCGCCCGTGTGGAAAGCGGACGAGGCTCCCGCCCGCGCGGCGTATTCCCATTCGGCCTCGGTGGGCAGCCTGTAGCCGCCGCCGTGTTTCTCGTTGTACCGGACGATGAACTCCTGAACGTCATCCCATGAGACGTTTTCGACAGGGCAGTCGTCGCCGCAGTTTTTGAAATGCGAAGGGTTTGCCCCCATTATTTCCGTCCATTGCTTCTGAGTCACCTCTTTAACGCCAATCTTGAAGCCCTTGCTGATTACGACGTGGAACTGGGTTTCGTCCGGTTCGCGTCCAAGCTCGGACTGGGGCGACCCCATAGTGAACGACCCGGCGGGTATGAGGGCGAAGTCGTCTGAGATTGCGGGTTTGCCATTGGCGCGGCGGGGTTTCTGTTTCTGCGCGTCTCTGCCGCTGCACCCGGCCGTCAATGCCGCCGCGCAAATGGCCGCCAGCAGAATCATCGCGTGTCTTTTTGTTCCGCTCATATTCGGGCCGCCTCGAAGGTTATAGTCAGAAAGATAATAGCCGAACGGCTCCGGGGCGGTCAACCTGATTCTTTTCGCGCGGGCGAAATATCAGTTTGAGGAAAGGGCGCGCCCGCCGCAAGCGCGCGCGGCGCGGCGGTTATCGCGGGCGAAGGTCGAATCTGGCGAACGCTTCGATGTGCGCCGTGTGTGGAAACATGTCAACCGGGATAACTCTTTCGAGGGAGTATCCTGCTTCGATGAGTTCGACGGCGTCTCTTGCGAGAGTGGACGGGTTGCAGGAAATGTAGAGCACTTGACGGGGCCGCGCCTCTGCGACGGCTTTGAGGACTTTCGGGTGCATGCCGACTCTGGGAGGGTCTACCGAGACGATGTCAGGGGGGGCTTGGGCGCATTGTTCGGCAATAACTTTTTCGGCCTCGCCCTCCACCATCTCGACGTTGGAGAAGCCGTTGAGCCGGATATTTTCGCGTCCGTCCGCCACCGCGTCGGGGTTGCTCTCGATGCCTATCACCCTGCCCGCGCGCCCGGCCAGCAGCATCGCTATGGGGGCCATGCCGGAATAAATGTCGTACGCCGTCTCCCCGCCGGAGGTCTCCGCGTTGTCAATCAGCAGCCGATAGAGTTTTTCGGACTGCGCGTGGTTGGTCTGAGCGAAAGAGGCGGCGGATATCTTGAGTTTCAGCCCGCAGACCTCGTCGATAATGTGGTTTTCGCCGCTGAGAACCCTTTCCTCGCCCGAAACGGCAATTCCGGAGAGGGAGTCGTTTATCCGCCACAGGAGGCTTTTGACTTCCGGAAAGCCCGAAGCGACAGCGTCCGCGTACTCGCGCGAATATTTGTCAAAGTCGCCGGTGTGAGTGACGACGCAGGCCATGACGTCGCCTTTGGATGAAGCTCTGACCACTAAGTTGCGCATGAGGCCTTCATGTCTCCGCGCCCAGTGATGAGTCAGGCCTCTGGCGGAGGCGAACGCCCTAGTCATGTTGCGCAATTCGCACAACCGCGGGGCCTGAAGGTGGCAGCGGTCCACGTTGACCACCCTGTCGAAAAAGCCGGCGCGGTGCATGCCGAGGCTCAGCGAGCCGCCCGCGCCATCACCGAAGGTGTATTCCATTTTGTTTCTGTATTCCCACGGGCATTCCATGCCGATGATGGGTTCCACCGGCGGGTTGGGGACGCGCGCGATGCGTTCTAGGCAATCGGAGACCTGACGGCGTTTCCATTCGAGCTGAAGATGATATGGATAGTTCTGCCAGACGCAGCCGCCGCAGAGGCCGCCGGTCGGGCCGCCGAAATGCGCGCACCTCGGCTCCACCCGGTCGGGAGATGCGGAAACGAGGCTGTCCGCGCGGGTTTCGATGTAGCCGCGTTTGCGCCGCGTCACTGTGGCCTCTACGACGTCCCCGGGGACACCGCCCCTGACGAACGCCACAATGCCGTCGTCCGCGCGGGCGACGCCCGAACCGCCGAACGCCAGACTGTCTATCTTCAGCGTCAGCTTATCCCCTGTCTTGGGACGGCGCGCTTTGGTTTGTTTGTTTTCAGATTCTTCCATATTTGCCTTTTCGTTTTTCCCGCCGCTATTCACTCGCGGCGCGCATAAGTATATTATATGTGGCGAACACTGTTAAGGAGGCGCGAGATGATAATCGACAAGTTCAGGCTCGACGGAAAGAAAGCCATAGTGACGGGAGCAAGCAGGGGAATCGGACAAGAGATAGCCATCGCGCTGGCGGAAGCGGGCGCGGACGTGGCGGTGTGCGGAAGGAAGCCGGAGACGCTGGAGCCGGTGGCGCAGGAAATAAGGGCGAGAGGCCGGGAGGCGCTGCCTATTGCCTGCCATGTGGGCAAGTCCGACCAGATAAAGCCGTTTCTCGACGAAGTTTACGCCAAATTCGGCAAGGTCGATATTTTGGTGAACAACGCGGCGACGAACCCTATCTTCGGGCCGACGCTGAACGCCGACGAGAAGGCCTTCGACACGATAATGGCAACCAACCTCAAAGGGCCGTTCCTGTTGTCGCTCGAAGTGGGCAAGAGGATGCTGAAAGAGAAGACGCGCGGAAGCATCATAAACATATCGTCGATAGCCGGAATCACGCCGGGCATGGGGTTGGGAGTGTACTCGGTGAGCAAGGCCGGGCTGATAATGCTGACTAAGGTGCTGGCGCACGAGTGGGGCGCGGCGGGAATCCGTGTCAACTCGGTCGCCCCCGGCGTGATTAAGACGAAGTTCAGCGCCGCCCTCTGGAGCAACGAAGCGATACTGAACGAAGTTAAAAAGGGATACCCGCTGGGCAGGATCGGCGAGCCGGACGAAGTGCCGGGCGCGGTCGTGTATCTGGCGTCTGACGCGTCGTCGTTCGTCACCGGGCAGACCATTCTTGTGGACGGCGGCGGCAGGATGTGACGGGAAGTTCCGTCGGGTTTTTTCACCGTTTGACGGCTTGTCGCCCGCAATTCGCTGTTTCGTGATAAAATGTCCGAAAAGACGCGGGCCTGAGCAGTGTTATTTTGGCGACATGAAAGCTGTTCGGGCGCGGGGAGGCAGATATGACCGAATCAGCGGCGCAGGCGTTGGCGATTCTCAGAGACCCGTCTCAGTTCAAATGGTATGTCATTCCGATTCTGACTCTCGTGGTTTACGTTTACGCCAACGAAGCGCAGAAGAAGAACTGGAATGTCATTTTTGCCGGGCTGACATATTTCGCCCTCGATATATTCATAGAGATAGTCAATTCGCTGATATTCCATTTCACGCAATACGCGCCGGCGTGGGGCACGCCCGGAGCCACCGCATATCTGTTGATGATTGGCATGAACATAGAGATATTTTTCATGTTCGCCATAGTCGGGCTAGTCATGGCAAAGTTCCTGCCCGAAGACAAGAGCATGAGAATCCTCGGAATCCCCAACAGGGCGGTCTTCATAGCGTTCGCCGGGGCGATCTGCGCTGCGATAGAATGCGCCCTCAACTATACCGGCGCGCTGACATGGGAGTACCCGTGGTGGAACACTGGCCCGGCGGCAATTGTAATTTTCGGCGGCTACTCCCTGTTTTACACCATCTCTTTCAAGGTGCACGACATGAAGCAGCGCAGCTCGCAGATACTGGCGGTCGGAAGCCTGCTGGCGCTCGACCTGATTCTGATTGCGATTTTCATGGGCGCGCTCAAATGGATTTGATTTGTGACATCATATATTGAAAACTGGCGGAGGAAAGCATGAAAATAGTGACGCTGATGGGAAGTCCCAGAAAAAAAGGCAACACGGACAAAGTTCTCTCCCTATTTGAAGCGAAAATGAAGGAGAACGGACATAGGGTCGAGAGGATAAACATAGCGGGGAAGAAAATAGCAGGATGCAGCGGATGCTGGGCGTGCGCGAAAGCGAAATCGGCTCCCGGCTGCGCAATTAAAGACGACGCGATCCCTGTTTTCAAATCCATGATGTCGGCTGACGCGATAGTTTACGCAACGCCGTTGTACTGTTGGGATTTCACATCGCAGATGAGAGCGCTTATCGACAGGCACGTATGCCTCGTTTCAGGATTCGAGACCCCGGCGCACGCGTCCGCGCTTGAAGGAAAAACAACCGCGCTGCTGGTCACTTGCGAGGGACCGGTCAAAGACAACGCCGACCTCATTCAGATAATGTTCGACCGGCTGAACGGATACGGGAAAAGCTGTGTGGCGGGCAAATTCATCGTGCCCGGATGCGTCTCGCCTGAAAGCATCGGACCCAAGGCGGAGAAGACAGCCGTAAAAATGGTTGCGGCGATGGAAAAAACAGCCCTTAAACGCTCAAAGTCTAAATAGGCGTCAAATCTGTTGTGACAAGACAAGTTTTCGGTAAAACGCTTGTTTTCAAGCTCAGGAACAAGTTTGACGAAGAGCTTACGCGGAAGTAAAATGTATTGAGTGATATTGTAAATTCCAAAGGGGATGATTCTAATGAATAGAAGAATGCTGAGAAACATTCTTGCGGCAATAGTTCTATGCCTCGGCGCGGCGCTGGCCACAGGCTGCGGCGGCGGCGGCGGCGCGACAGGCGGCGGAACCCCGGTAGTGAATCCCCCGGCGGACAACAACCAGACTGTGACGCGCACCATCGCGGGCACGGTGTACACCTCGTCCGAGCAAAGCGGCTCGCGCGCGGCCTCCAGAACCGCCGATGACATTCCGGTGACCAACGCGGCCCTCAAAGCCTATAATGTGACCGACGCGACGAAAACCAACCTCATCACCGCAGGCGGAACCACAGGAGCGAACGGCGTTTTCTCCGCCACTATTACGATACCGAAAAACACAACACCCAGCATTATTATTGAAGCGCTCATCGGCCCCGCCGGAGACGCGGGAAACATAAAACTGGCCGTCGAAAGCATCAGCGCCAACAGGACAGGACTTCTCGCAGATAAAGGCACGACAAGGAAAGCCGTGATTTTCGAGCTGATTCCGGATGTCGCTATGAACACAATCAGCGGCGTTGACAACCTGATGGCCGGAGAGGGAATCGACGCCACTGCGTCGATAACGAACGCGACTCGGGCGAGAGAACTAGTCAACTACATGTCTTCCATCATTACCGCCTGCCCGAATGTCGGCGCAAACCCGGATTACGACTGCATTCACACACAGATAGGCAACACGCTGGCCGCCACCAACTTGGACGCAGAGGTTGAAAAACTTGTCGAACGCTTGGACACGGCAGCCAAGGTCGCGCTCGGAATCGCAAGCATAAATGAAATCATAGCCAACCTCATTGAGCCGGATTATTCGCGCGCGCAGGTGGACGCAATCGTGGAGGTTTTCACGGACGCGGGAGAAAGCGCGCTGAGCACACTGAACAATATCGACACGAAACCCAAAGCGGCGGAGTTGTGCGCGGCGATGTCGGACGTCGTAGACGTCTGGGATGCGGCGCACGCGAATACGACCGCAAAGAGGCTTGCCGTCAAAGACAAGGCGATGGCGGTAAGAAACGGCGAGATTTTCACTTACAGCGACGTTTACAGCGCGATGGGGCTTCTCCGCTCCGGAATGGCGCAGAAGATTTCCCCGAATGCCGCGGCGGCAGCATCAACGCTTACCACTTCAAACGATATCAACTCAATTATTAGCGCATACGACATCATCCGGGGGATGCTGATTGAGGTGATGGTAAAGGAAGCCGGAGCGACGCGCGACGAAGCGGCAGACGCCGTCGAAGGACTTCTTGAAGTCCTCGCCGACCTCGGAGAATCTTCGAACGGAACAGCCTCCTTCGACGCGATAATGGACAACTGGGTGGTAAGCTGGGAGGACGCCACTCTGGCGACCAATCTGATGACAGCTCTCTTCCCGATGGAAATGGATGTGCGCGCGAAGACCGACCCGCTTATGCTGCTTGCGCATGACATAGCGGATTTGCCGCCCGGATTCTCCGACGCGCAACTTGAGGCAGTCCTTCTGGACTATCTATCACCGGCGACAACCGCCGCCGCAATGACCCTCTACAACAACAACAAAGGCAAGAACTGCCAGTTCGGCTACACCTTCCCGCCCCTCTCAATAACTTCCACAGACTGCCCGGACAAAGAGGAAGTCATCAGCCTTATCGAGACTCATTACGAGAAAGACCTGCCCAAGCTCCGCGCGGTCGTGGACGGAGTTGAAGCGTGGGTGAATCACCCGGACAACGCGATCAACCTCCTCGGTTTGGGGAACTCTTTCAGCAAAGTTGAAACGGTGTACAATTCAATGAAGGCGTCCACATCAAACAAGAATCAGTTGAGCGAGGCTCTGAATATCGCGGGAGTGAAACCCGAACTTTTCTGGCTCGCCATCAATCTGGAACCTTACATGTGAGGCGGCGGGCGCGTTAATGTTCAAAAACAAAACACTTGCTACGTTAGTTGCGGTTGCGATAATTGTTTCAGCGGCGGCTTTCGCCGCGCGGTCGAACGCGGAAGCGGCGAAAACCTTTCCCGCGCAGTTCGAACGTTTCACCAAAATATACCCCCAATCGATATGGGACAGAGGAAAGCGCGTCTCCTTCATGTACGGAAAGCGCTCGACGATACCCGTCGGGCTGGAACTGCCGGTCGTCCGAGGCGACGAAGTCATAGGCATCTTCAAGTGCTCTTCCATAGGAACGATGAACATTCACGGGTACTTCGGCTCGCACTCCAAAGACATCATTTTGAAAAAGAGCGACGCGATACTGTCGCCGCTCCCCGACGCCCTGCCCGTCAGAAACCCTAACAACAGCATCGGAACCACCCTGTTCGCGTCGCAAACCGCGACAAAACTTTGGCTTGTGGTCGACCGAGGCTCAGGCGACGGCTTGGACGCCGATTCCAAAGCCGCCGCCTTTCTGGACGGGGTTTACGTCGGATACTACACAATATCCTTCCTCGGACGCTCCATTTCATACGGAACCCTAGCGCGGGAAGCGATATTTCCGCTCCACCGCCTCGACGACATCGTCATAGACTTCTCCCAGCGCCCTGAGCAATGACAAGCCGCGACTCTTTCGCGCGATTTCCAGTCTGACAACAATACCCGGGCGCTTCTTTATTGCGCGGCATCATCTTATGTCCTACTGACAGCAAAACCTTGAAAATCAGCGATTTTCGGCTTGCCGGCGGGCGAATTTGCGAGCGCGCTGGAATTACTGAAAAAAAACATTGTGACCGAGCAGCATTTGTGATATTGTGCGGGCAAAGCATCATGCCCCTGAGGGGCGGGAATTGAAAACCGGACGCCGCGCATGGAGGAATGCGACTATGTTGAACTTTGATTTGTCAGAAGAACAGAACATCATCAGAAGCACAATACGGGATTTTGCGGAGAACGAGATAGCCCCGATCGCGCGCGAACTGGACGAGAAAGAGGAGTTCTCCTTAGAACTGACAAAGAAAATGGCGGGCGTCGGCCTGTTCGGAATGTTCCTGCCCGAAAAATACGGCGGGTCGGCGATGGATTACACGTCGTACATCATAGCGGTCGAGGAAGTGGCGAGGGTGGACGGCTCTCAGGCCGCAACCGTGGCGGCGGGCAACTCTCTCGGCATCGGCCCCATCTACTATTTCGGCAGCGAGAAACAGAAGATGGATTGGCTGCCGAAACTCTGCAGCGGCGAAGGGCTGGCCGCGTTCGGGCTTACGGAGCCGGAGGCAGGCTCGGACGCTCAGGCGTCCAAGACGACCGCCAAACTGCGCAACGGCGAATGGGTCTTAAACGGCAGCAAAATATTCATCACAAACGCGGGCACGGAGATGTCGCTGGTGTCCACCATTCAGGCTATCACGGGCACGCGCGAGGACGGTCGCAACGAAATGAGCTGCATCCTCGTGCCGAACGGCACTCCCGGCTTCGAGGCGAAAACAATGCACGGGAAGATGATGTGGCGCTCGTCAAACACGTGCGAGCTGTATTTCGACGACTGCCGCGTGCCGGAAGAAAACATTCTCGGACGGCGCGGAGACGGTTTCAAACAGATGCTCGAAACGCTCGACGGCGGCAGGCTGAGCATAGCGGCTATGGGCCTTGGCGGCGCTCAGGGCGCTTTCGAAAAAGCTCTCAAGTATTCTCAGGAAAGATACCAGTTCGGAGTGCCGATCTCGCGCTTTCAGGCGAACGCCTTCAAACTCGCGGACATGGCCACCGAAATCGAGGCCGCAAGAAACCTTCTCTACAAGGCTTGCTGGCTGAAAAGCAAAGGAAAACAGTATTCAAAGCTGGCGGCGATGGCGAAACTATATTGCTCGGAAGTGATGAGCCGCGTCGTCAATCAGGCCGTTCAGATTCACGGCGGATACGGACTGATGAAGGAATACGACATAGAGAGATACTACCGCGATCAGAAGCTGCTCGAAATCGGCGAAGGCACGTCCGAAATCCAGCGGATTGTCATATCGCGCCATATAGGTTGCAGATAGCTGCGCAGCCCGGCTTTTTCACGCCGCATATACCCATGCCAACTATACGGCTTCGCATGCGTTGGTTATGCTATTTCTTGCCGTCCGACAACTCCAGAAGATAGGTTCCGATTTCCCACTTGGAGAGAGAAGCCTGCGCGGTTCCGGCGTTGACGCGGAGCGCGCCGCCCTTTTCGTCCTCGGTGATATTCGTCTTTCTCGCGCGGGCAATAGCCGGGCCGGGATTGCTGAATCTTAGTTTCGAGCCGTCGCCGAGCGCGTCATAAACGCGCGCCACAAGCGCGTCGGATTTCTCCGCTTTCTTCAAAGCGACCATGATTGCGGCGGCGTCTTCCCCCGCGCTGAAAAGAGATGCCGACCTTCCGAGCGGCCCTTTGGCTTTGCACCTCGCAAGCGCAACCGCAGGCGTATTGAACTCGACCCCCGCGCGCGGCAATGAGGCAGCCTTCCAGTCTCCGGCGTGCGGATATATCGCGTATCTGAAAGAGTGCATGCCGCGCTCCCAGCATTCTGCGGGCTTGGTCATCGCGATGAAAGGAGCCAGATGGTCCGGCGTGAACACGCCTTTCATGCTCATCCCGCCCTCGCTAGACCATTCTCTGAGAGTTATCCCGTGATGCTCGTAGAGCGCCCATTCGGCGTGTCCGAGTCCCTTCTTCATGATTTCTTTAGCCTCCACGGACGCGCGAAGGATGCTCGCCATATTGCGCGCAAGATACCTCAGGTACGCCGCCGAGAAAACAGAAACGCTCCTGAACAGAACCAGCCCCATGCAGTCTGTTTCCGCGTCCATTCCGGGATTGCCGGAGTTCAGGACGGCGAGGCCGCGTTTCCCGCTTGAAATGTCAACCCAGTTCTGCGCGCACCAGTGTCCGGGATTGCGCGGCTCGGAATAGAAAGGCGTCTCGAACACAGGCTTCCCGCCCGCCGCCGCGCCGAACATCGCCTTGACGCGCATGTCCCTTCCTTTGAAATCGATGTCCGTCTCAAAGTCAACGCGGCGCGAACCCGCTTCAAGATAAACGCGCTGAACGCGGTCCATGTCTTTGTGTCGGCCTCTCGCCTCGAACCCTGCTCGCACAGGCCCGCTCTCGATGAGCCTTATCGTTGACCTGTAGCGTTTGCCCTCCCACGCCTCTCCCGTCTTCTGCACAGTCCACAGGTTGCCCGCGTCCTCTTCGGCCAGAAGCTCGTTGCCCAGATAGCGCGAGCAGTCGAGCGTTTCCCGCCCCGTCTCCTTGTCAAACACGGACACCAAGCAGCCTGTGCGCGGGTCCAGAGTCACCCTGAGATATTCATTTTCCATGCAGAGTTCAGAAACGCTCAGGTCCGAAGGTTTCGGAACTCCCCCGCGCTGCGATTTTGCTCTCGGTTTGATGTTCAAGACCGCAAAGCCCATCGCGGGAAGAATCGCATGAACAAGGACATGGCCGTCCGAGAGCTGGCAATGCAGAGGCTCGCCCGCCGGGCCGACCGCCGAGAATGTTTCGCAGTCCGCTATGTCCCCCAAGCTTTCCGTCGGGATGCGAAGCAATGCGCGCCGCTCCCAGTTAAGACTGTTGAAAGCGACGAAAGGAACTCCCGCCCCGCGTGTGTCCGCGAGCGCGGCTAGTTTTTCGCGCGCCGCCGCTCCAGCTTCTTCTATCGCCGCCATCGCCTCGGAGTATCTCCTCAGCGTGTTGCGGTAAACTTTATCCGTGCCAGTGCCGCATACGATATCGTGAAAATCATTTGTCAGAATCAGTTCCCACGCGGAATCAAGTTTCTCCTTCGGATACTCCGCGCCGCGAGACCACGCGATAGCAGACCACTTTTCAGCGTCCATAATCGCGTATTGCGATTTTCTGCAGAGGCGTTTAACCTTTTCCCTTGACTCGTAGCAACCGGTCAACAGCGGATTCAACTCGCCGGAGACTACTGGAAATTCTCCGCCCGACTCTTCGCGAAGCTCATCGAAGAAACGCCTCGGCAGCGAAAACTCCACTTTCGGAGAGCCGCCGCCCGCCCGCCACTTGCTCAACATATTCGACCACTTCCGCGCCGGCGGCGTGAAGTCCGAGCCGAAGGGGAACATGAGAGTGGAAGAATCCGTCCGGTCGCCCTCATAGTCCGCGCGGGTAAGCAGTTCGCTCTTGAACGCCGCGAAGCTTGCCGCGCTGAGAGAAGGCGGCGAGAACCCTATGTAATGCGCCGCCCACCAGTTGCTCAACAGCTTCGTGCCGTCCGGCGACTCCCACAAGAAATGAATCGGCTCCGCCGAGTCCCTCCAGTTCTGCACGCCGCGCGCGAACACGAACTGCCGCATCCCGGCCCGCGCCGCTATCTGCGCGAACTGCGCCGGATGCCCGAATCCGTCTATCTCCCAGGCAGTTTCCACCTTCCCGCCAACTTCGTCCTCAAGGAATTTTTTTCCATAGACATACTGCCGGGCGAGAGCTTCCCCAGTCGGGATGTTTTCGTCAGGGGAACACAACGTTCCGCCGACAAGCTCTATCCGCCCCTCTTTCACATAGCGGGATATCTTCTCGCGCGTCTCCGGCCTCGAACGCCAGTAAGGCCGAAGCGCAAGCGCCTGATCTATCACATAGGTGAACTCCTCGTCGGCGTCCAACATTTCCAGCGCCCTGTCCAGAATCTCCGCGACATCCTCGTTGTATCCTTCCTCAGTCTTCCACCACTCGACATCGAAATGATAATGCGGAACCGCGTGTATCTTTTTTATCCTGTTCTTTGCGCTCATATCGTTCTCCCCGGAATAAATGCTTCTTAAGTCTCTTATTCATATTACTTCCGCGCCGAGACTTTTGGCAATAGACGAATGCCCGCAAAAACAAAGCCGCGCGCCGGAAAACATTTTATTGATAATCCGGCGTTTCTCTGTTAATCTCTACTTCACATCATCACGGAGGCTAGAATGAGAAAGCTAACAGTCCTTCTTGCGTTCATGACACTCTTGGCGACCGGAGCGGTATCCGCAATCGCCGAACAATCCGCGCCCTCTTCCCGCGCTATCCCTCAAGAAATATCAAGGTTCAACATCAAGGACATATACGGAAGAATCATTCCCGCCGAGCAGCTCGAAGACTGGATAATCGTCTACGGGTTCGGCAACGAAAAAAACGCCATGACGATGGTCGGCTGGCTGAAAGAGATAACGCTCGCTTATCCGGACACCAAAGGCGTAATGTTCGTCTGTATCGCCGAAACAAGCAAGTATCCAAAAGTAATGGGGCCGATGGTCCGGCGCGTGCTCAAAAAAGAATACGAGCAGGAACTTGAGACTCTGGGAAAGAAGCTTGAGGAAAAAGGTTTCAAGCAGGAAAAACCGCTGGACGAAAAATACATTATGATAGCGGACACTAGCGGAGCGTACTATAACCACTTCGGAATAGGAGACGGCAAGGACGACGCGCACGTGTTCATATTCGACGGCAACCATGCCCCGCGCGCCTACTTCAGCGAATACTCGGAAGAAATGAAGACGACGCTCGCCAGTCTTCTTGCCGAGCGCGAGGAAAAACAGAAGTTCGCGGCCATTCAGATGAGCGCGAAAAAGAAAAACATATTTAGGAAATACGCTCTGATTGGAGCAGCCGTCGCGGCCGGCGTTTTGCTCTTCGACTGAAAACCGCGAAACTATTTAGAGATTTGCTGAATTCGACGACATAGACGAAAAAATGTGGAGGACACACTAATGGCGACAAGTTGGGAAAGCTTGAAGGGAATGGTGGAAGCCGGTTCCTCGGATTATTACAAGTTCATGGAAGGAAACAACGCCGCCGGAACGCGCGTGCGCAAATCTCTCATGGAAATCAAGAAGTACTGCGACCAGATGAGAAAAGACATTCAGGACGAGAGAAACAGCCGCGCGGAGAAATAAAACCCGCGCGCGTCACTCCAGCGTGTATATCTGGTTCAAATAATTTATTGCGAACTCTTTAGCCGTCGCGCGGTCGGGCAGCGTAGCCATAACTCCGTACATGACGGCTTCCTGCGACAGTTTTTTAGCGTCGATGCCCCTGACCTCTTCCACAGCCGCCGCAAGATCGGCTATAAACGCGTCCGCCACCACTGAATGGAACGGCGATACCGTCATGTGCAGACTGGCCGGAAGTTGCTGCTTCTCGACAAGCCAGTTCTTCTCCTTCAAGGCGTCCGAGAGAGCATAGACGTTCACGGTGTCGCTCGCGAACGCGAACACCGACGCAGATGGAGAGCCGAGAACCTTCATATCCGGCATCGCGTTTATCTCTTCAATCAGCTTGCGGGTGGTCTTCATCGCGATGTCCGCCAGCTTCATATAGCCGCTTTCGCCGAGGAAGTTCATCACCGCCCACGCTGCGGCTATCGCCCCGCCGGGACGCGCTCCGGACAATGTGGATGTGCCATATACCCCGCCCGGAAAATCCGCGTGCGCGAAATATTGTTTCTTCCGCCTCTCGCTGTCCCTGTAGAGTACCGCAGAGCAACCCTTAGGACAGAATCCGTATTTGTGGAGGTCGGCCGACATCGATGTAACGCCGGGAACGCTGAAATCGAAAGCCGGAACTTCATATCCGAGTTTAGAAACGAAAGGCAATATTAACCCGCCCAGACAGGCGTCCACATGCAGCCAGATTCCGCGCTCCTGCGCAATCTCTCCCAATTCCGAGATGGAATCGACCACCCCGTGAGGATACGTCGGAGCGGAAGCCACTATGAGAATTGTGTTCTCGTTCAGCTCGCCTTTCATGGCGTCCACATTTGCCCTGAAATCTTTGCCCACCGGAACCCTCACCGGTTTCAATCCGAGATAGTGGCAAGCCTTATCCCACGCGGGATGCGCGGTCGAAGGGGCCAGAAGTTCCGGGGCTGTGACGCCGGGCCTCTTCTCGCGGGCATAGTCCCTTGCGGTCTTCACCGCCATAAGGATGCTCTCGCTGCCTCCGCAGGTCAGGCTGCCCACCGTCTTAGCGTCTCCGCCCAGCAACCCTGCTGTCATCGCGATGACTTCCGTCTCCATCTTCTTAAGGCTCGGAAACGCGAAGGGGCTTAATCCATTTTCCATGAAATACATCGCATACGCTTCCTTGGCCACTTCCAGAACGGTGTCTCCCGCGTTGTATATCAGGCTGAACATCCGTCCGTTGCGCCAGTCGGCGTCTCCGCTTTTCATCTCGTTCATTTTCTCGAAAAGCAATTTCCGGGGAGTCCCTTCCTTCGGCAGTCTAAGCTCTTTCATGATAAACCTCCGCTGTCCGTCATTCGTTGCCAACGAAACGTAAGCATAACACAATACGCCCCTTTCATGCTATCCGCATGGCAAATCAGAGCCGGATTGCGGCAGCAAAAAACTACTGAAATCTCAAATCGACATTTAGCGCGCGGAAAATATTGTTAACTCGAATTTTTAACGCGGAGCGATCCCAATTTAGCCTTTTGGCGTTGCTGAAAAATAAATATTGTATCGGATACGCTTATTTCGCTATTTTCATGTATAATAATAATAGGAAAAATCAATAGCGCAGATAAGCTCGATTACTAAAACTGATGATTGAGGCCGCTTTTTTCAATTATTTAGGTAGCTGAATAAATAAATAACGCTTGACAAATGATAACAGTTTGAATACGATGGAATGGAAATTATGGATTATAGGTTAAGGAGGAAATATATCAGCTTCAGTATCCAGCGTATCAGCCAACATGGGCAACGCGGGAGTTTCGGGCGGCCCCGGCCAAGCGAAGAGCATTGTGGAAGGAACGCTATATGAATTTCAGAAGGCAAAGGCGGAAGCTGCCGCGCCTCTGAAGATTCCGGATGCCCGAATCGCATTCGCATTGGGAAGCGGCATAGATTTGACTATTTAGGAAGGTTGACGGAAGGAAAAGCCAGATCGCGGCTTTCATTGATGATAAAAGGCTCTAATTCAAAAGAGTTATGGACAATGAGAAGGGATGCCGTTATCCTTTCATAAGTGGGCGCCCGTAGCTCAGCTGGATAGAGTGCGAGACTCCGAATCTCGAGGCCAGGCGTTCGAATCGCCTCGGGCGCAATTTATAAAGGTGTGTTGTTAGCAACAACAAAATATTATAAAGTGAGGGTGGTATCTATGGAAATGGGCGCATTTTTGAGGAAGCAACGCCTCAAAGCAGGGTTCACGATTCAGGACATTGTCGATATGGCCGGAAATCAGATCGACAAAACGACTGTTTCGAGAATCGAGCGCGATGAGAGGAAACTCTCACTGAAGGCCGGTTACTATTTTTCACAGATTTACGAAATTCCCCTCGAAGAACTAGCGAGGAAGGAACTCGGCGCTTCAGCATCCCGCATCAAGAAGATCAAACCCACGAAGCGGGCGCGCGGCCGCAAAAAGAAAGCTTAATCTAAAGACTGCGGTCACGATTAGTTTCAACATGCATAAAAAGCCCTTGGTCAGGGGCTTTTTTTTATTTTCTCATGTGAAATATTTCTCAAAGCATTGTTTTATCATACTCAACGATTGCTAATTTTTTAATTTTGTGGTAGTATTTCAGACCATCTATTAATAAATTGCTATCTAAAAGGAGACAGGTTATGAGAGGAAAGGCGATGTTTGCGGCGGCGCTGGCAGTTTGCGCGGCTATGTTCGGGTCGGCGGCGTTGTGCGCTTCCGGGCCGGTGAAGATTTCGACGATGACGCGAGTGGAGTCTCACAGCAAGATGGACGACGGTTCGGGCAACTACGGCAGCGAGGTTCTCGGCTATCAGATGGTTTCTCTGTTCCGCGAGTTGGACAAGGGGACTATCGGCGGGGCGTTCTATATGAACAGGTTCAGCCTCGACGAGGGAGAGACGATGAGCCATATTATGGGCGTGAATCTCACTCAGGTGTTCTGCCCGAAGGTGATCGGCACCGCGGGCTACACGCATACGATCAATAAGGAGCGGGGACTGACGGCGGAG
>JAKQPS010000023.1 GCA_029564595.1 bacterium
CGAGGCGTTCCCGCGGGAGCTGGCGGTGACCGTGAGCGGGGCGAAGTGGTCGCTGCCCAAGGCGACCGCTCCGAAGAAGGTCGGGACGGAGTACGACTACAGCGGCGCGAACCCGAGCGCGGCGACGCTGGCCTACACGGCGAAGACGGGCCTCTTCAAGGGGACGTTCAAGTTGTATTGGGACGGCGCGGACGCGAAAGGCAAGGCGCAGCACAAGACGGCCAGCGTGTCGTACACGGGCGTTCTGGTGCCGACGGAGGAGGGCGGCTTCGCCGGCCTCGGGGCGGGCACCGCGACGGTCAACAGGCAGAAGGTCGGCATCCCCGTGTTCCTGACGGAGTAGCGCGCGGCCAGGCAGGGATCTTTTTTTAGCCACAAAAGAACGCAAGGAACACAGAGATTTTTCTTTGCGCTCCCTGTGTTCTTTTGCGGCTATTCTCCTTCTCTCCGCGCGTCAAATCCCGGCCATTGACCGGGAACCGGGAAAACCGTACAATGGGGCATCTTATGGAAACACCGACACTTGAGAGTACGAAATTGCGTAGGCGGCAATCACGACAGCGGGTGGTGCTGGATGTTGTCCCGCGTAAATATGATTTCCTGATGGAGCTTCTCAGGAATTTCGATTTTGTACGTGTGGCTGACCTTGGCGGTGATGGCGACTCGCGTGATGATGTCATCGCCAGTCTCAGGGCGTCAGCCAAGGATTTGCGGGCAATCAGAGCCGGAAAATATGAGGGCCGTCCGGCAGAAGAGCTTCTTGCAGAGTTGTGACCATGACGTACACCGTTAAAACCGGTCGCACATTCGAGCGCGAGTTGCAGCGGCTCGCAAAAAAATACGCCTCGCTTAAAGGCGAGTACGCGGAACTCATCCGTGAGCTTCAAGTCAAACCCACGCAAGGTACGCCGCTGGGGAACAACCTGTACAAGATACGTCTCGCCGTTGCTTCCAAAGGGAGAGGAAAAAGCGGAGGCGTGCGGATCATCACTTATCTGCGGACCCGGCAAGGTGTCGTCTACCTGTTGTCCATTTATGACAAAATGCTTATGCACTTGGCTAAGGTTCTTTCAAGCCGGCCAATGTTTGCGGAGGTTTGCCCGATGCGATCCCCAGAAGCGTTTGGAAGGCCGCCATCGGCGTCTTTCTCCGATTGAACCGGAAGACGAACTCCTCAAGGTA
>JAKQPS010000026.1 GCA_029564595.1 bacterium
GGAGGCGTCCGGCGGGGTCGTAAACGAATTCGGAGTCGGAGTCGAGGTAGCCTCGACCGAGGTGAGCAAGCGGATGTGAGGTCTGACGCAGATTCATAGCGGTTATGTTGCCATTATGATCGAAAGAAAGCGATTTGGCAATGTTAAGGTTGGAGATGCCCGAGATGCCGCCGCTCTTGACTGTGTCGAAGATTTCAGAGGCGCGGCCCGCGGGGTCGTATGTGAACGAGGAAGCGGAGACGGCGTTGTTTGCCGAGACGGCGCGTCCGAGGACGTCCAGTTCGAAATAGACCGATGAGCCTGTGTAGTCGTACTGCGCCGACACCGAGACCGGGCGGAGCATGGCGTCTCGGACGATGGAGATGGAATGGCCGTCCTTTTTTGTGAAAGAGGTCATGAGGCCAGCGTCGTTGTAAGTGAAACTTTCGGCCTGATAGCCGGGACGTCTTCGAGAGAGCATGTTGCCGTTGAGATCATAATGAAATGAAGTCAGGCGGCCTGCGGAATCGGTGGACGAGACTAGGAAACCGGGGATGTTGTAGGAGTAGGAGAGAGATTTGTCGTCCGGGCGGACGATGGAAACGACGCGGTCGAGCTTGTCGTACTCGTAAGAAGTTTCGAGGTCGAGCGCGTCGACGTGTTTGACGATGTTGCCGTTTTTGTCGAACGCATAGCGGGATGCGGCGCCGAGAGGGTCGCTGGCGGTGTGGACGAGGCCGTCGGGGGTGTGCTCGTAGGTCCATGACCTGCCGGTGGGATCGGTGACGGAGACCATGTTGTCGACGGAGTCATAGGTGTAGGAAGTGACCGCGTTGAGGGGGTCGATAAACGCGGTGAAACGGTCGAGAGCGTCGTACTGATAATGCCAGAGATTGCCGTTGGGGTCGCGGTGGCCGATGAGATTGCCCATGGCGTCGTAGCCGTATTCGGAGACAATGTCGCCGGGGCCGGCGACGGCGGTGACGTCGCCGAAGTGGTTGTAAGTGTATGAAGCGACGCGGCCGAGAGCGTCAGTGACGGAAGCGAGGCGGCCGGAGGCGTCGTATGAGTAATCATAAAAGCCGATGGGCATGGTTTCGCGGGTGACGCGGCCCAGTTCGTCGTAGACGTACGAGAAATCGCGGCCGCAACAGGCGCGGCGGGCGACGACGTTGCCGGAAACATCGTATTCGTAGCTAGTGGAGACGCCCATGGGGTCGGTGACGGAAACGAGGCGGCCGGGGTCGTCGTATTCGTAGGAGGTGACGCGTTGCATATCGATTGAGTAAGGAAGTTTTACGGCAGTTAGCATGCCCTGATAGTATTCATAAATCGTGACGCGTTCGAGAGCGTCTTTGGAGCTCGCGCGGCGGTTCATGGGGTCATGGGTAAAGACGGAGGAGTAGCCGCGCGGGTTGGTTATCGAAGATGTGTTGCCGAAGGAGTCATAAGCAAACTGTGTGACGCATATCGAGAAATCGTCCATGGGGCCGCCGCAGGGCGCGGAGACGGACTGAACGTTGCCTTTGTCATTGTATGAATAGTCGGTTTTATTTCCTTTCTGGTCGGTGAAGGACGACGGAAGCCCGCGCGAGTCGTACGTGTAAGAGACGGATTGGCCGAGAGGGTCGGTGACGCGGACAAGGTTTCCGCGGTGGTCGTATTCATATACGGTCTCGCGGTTAAGAGGGTCTATTTCGCGAGTCGGGAAGTCGAAGACAGGCTCATATTCGTATTGATAAGCGCCCATGCCGCGGGGATTGGTGCGGTAGACAAGGTTGCCCCTCTCGTCGAACTTCATGACGGAAACGACGCCGTCCGGAGATTTGACGACGATGGGATTGAGTTGAGGGTCGCGAGTGACGGAGACGCCGTAGGAAAGAGGGCCGACTTCATCCATCAGTTGACCGAAGCGGTCGATCTTGTAAGTGTATTCGTTGCCGGAAAGATCGGTGAACCCGGAAGGCGAGGCCGAGTCGGGACTGGGGGCCGGAGAATTCGGGGCTCCGGCGCCTCCGACCCAAAGCAAGCCTTGCGTCTGGGCCGGATTAAACGCGTATTGGCCGTCGCCGGGGGGATTGACGGCGGATATCCGGTCGGAGTCTCCGTATTCGTATCTATATTCTTTGCCGCGAACGTCCGTCTTCGTTCTCATCTGGCCTTTGGAATTGTAGCTGAACCCCATCGAGAGGCCGTCCGGGAAAGCTATGCCCGCGAGGTCTCCGCCCGAGCATAAAAAACCGGTTTCCCGCGAGGAATGATATGTGATTCTTTGAACGCATCCGCCGGAGTAGTGGAAACTCCACGAACTGGAGCTTTCGGTCGGATCGTAGATATCGGTAAGACGGTCGGAACTGTCGTATGTGAACCTGTAGGAGTTGTCATTTCGGTCGGTTTTCTTTTTGAGAAGCCCTCTGCTGTCATAAGACCACTTTATGCCGTGTTTAAAATGTTTCGTGTAATTGTCAGCGGGGTCTTTCGTGATGTAAGACCAGTCGCCGGGGCCGTTATGATATATCTCCTTCGGGCCGTAGCCGAGGAGCCTATTGGTGGAGGCCTCTCCCGTGAAAAGGAACTCGCCGGGCGTGACGGCGACGCCCACGGGATACGCTAGGTCGTTGACGTAGGGATGATAGACGCCGATTTCGGGATAGACGCGGTATATTCTGGCGTTGTTAGGCCATGAGTCCACGACGTAAAGCTTATGGTCGGCCCCTAGGGACATGGAGGAAAGGTTGAGCGCGAAATTGAAAGTCATCACGGTGTGTCGGGAGGTCGCCGGAAACGGAGCCGTCACATCGAAAGCCGATATGGTCGGAACGCCGCCCCTGTTGCTGTGAAGCGCGTAGAGGATGTCGCCGTCAAGGACGAGAGCGCGCGGCTTCGTTATGTCCCCTGCGAACAAGTCGACTCTGTTATGCTGAAAATCAATCCTTATTATGTTGTTGGATGTGTAATTTGCGACGTAAAGGATTTTGTCGCCTTTTGAAGCGGCTCCCGTCGGGCCTGAGAGGTTCAGTTCGATCATCTGGCGCAGGCGCAAAGGCTCCAGCTTCTGCATGCATCCCGGATTTCCGCATGTGGAATAGAGAGTGTTTTCGTCAAAACTAGGAATGACGGCATGATAACCGTCAACGCGAGCAGGTTGACCGGGACCGGGAACCAACCCTAGATTATAAGAATCCGCGAGCTTGATCGTTTTGCTGCCGTGGAAGTATTCAAAGTAGTGAGAAATGACGGACCCGTCGACAGGCGAAGTCACGATGATGTTTTCATCCGAGAAGGCAAGCATGTGATAGGATTGCGTCGGCAATTCAGGCTCCGTTATGTAAACCTGACTTGTGGCCATCCAGAGAGAGCCGTGCTCTATATAGGCCTTGATGTCGCCGCCGGCGCCCGAGGAGATGATTATATCTTCATGAGGAAAATACAGCTGCTCGATATCCGCTGGATACCACCCACGTCCGTAGGGGCTTGTGTCGAGGCTGAGCACGGGAACATAGTTGCCGTACGCGGAGCCGAGCCGCAAATCGTCTCCTTGATAATCATACGAAGTCCTGACCCGATAAAAATAGACTCCCGTTTCAAGAGGCTCGTCTTCGCCGGTTAGAACCGCAAAACGGGATTCGTCGTCGGATGAACCGGTTACGATATAGGTTTGTGTTAGGTCTCTGAACTTGATTTCCATTGATTGAGTGTCCGGCGGAACATGGCTGGGCGCGTTTCCAGTGCGAATGTCCAGAAGCTGCCTGACATTGACGCTCCCGCTGTGATACGTGAGAGCGGGAGCGTAACTATCGCCCAGAATCCGAACGGACGGCGGAGAAACGGAGACTGTCAGGTTGCCTGAATCAACGCCGACTGAAGAGCCGACCATCTTCTGATATTCGCTGTTGGCGGCCCGGACGGGGGTGGCGTCCGATATCGACGGCTCTCTCTCTCCGTTGCACGCGCGCGATAAAGTCGTGTTGTAATGGCCGAAACTTATCTCCGAACTCCTGTCCGGAGTGTATATGGAATCCGTTTCTTGAGTTATTTGCCCGAAAGCAAGCTTGAACGGAAATGCTATAGGCGACATGACGGAAATGTAATCAGGATGATCCATCGGCAACAAACCGTAGCCTTTCGCCATCAACACCCCGAGTTCCGAATATGACATCATCGGAACGCCGTTCTGAAACACATCCATTCTGCCGAAAGAGTTGTTGAACCTGATCCTGAAATGTTGAGGCGCATTGAAAGGAATTCGAGCGATCGGCACGACAAACAGAAATTCGCATCCTTCAGAACGCATGTTTTCCTCGTCGTACGCCGAGCAGGTCGAAAAACTGTCGATATTCGTCATTTCTCCGTTGTTCAAATAAACAAGAGCCAACTGGCCGGCGTCCTCATTGTCTACCAACAATTCGTTTCCGCGCAGAGACCTGAAAACCAGAGCCAAGGATTCAGAGCCGCCGGCGGCGTTTGCAAGCATGAACAAAACTGTAACATGATCGTTCGGGGGATCCTCGCCGATCTCCTCCGCTCTGGTCCACGTAAAACTCGCCTCTATAATGTCGTCTCCTTCTGAAAAATCATATGAACATCGGCTTCCTATCATCGACATAGACGACGCCCCTTGAATCGAGCTCGTCCTGACAACCGCCGAATAATCCTCGCCGTCGCTCTCCAGCGCCACGTCTCCGGTCGCTTCCCAACGCTGAATATTAAGCGTTTGCGTGGCGAATGAGTCCCCAAGCGTGACATCCTCGTTGAATGAGCCTCTTGATTCTTGCGCGGCGGCGCAAGCGGCTATGACAACGCTCAACGCGAACGCAATAAATACAACGCGTTTCGACGCGCGGACCAAGTTCGTTTTTACGGACAAAACTCTCCTCATATCAGTCTCCCCGGCTCTTGCCTGTTATTCCCTCGCTTCATGTCAAACTAATAGCGAAGCTTTCCAATTATCCGCATTTCAGAAACGCTTATCGCCGTGATTGCGTTAGGCGATATGCTTCGCACATAAGCGTGTTGTCCATTGGCTGAAAAATCTATGGCATACGGCTCAAAGATGTCCAAAGATTCAACGCGATTAAGATTGGACATGTCGTAGATTTCAACCCGGTTGTCCTGCGCGCATACAACCCAAAGATATCTACCCTGAGGATCCGACTCAATATCGATTGGTTTTGAACATGTTGAAAAAGTGGCGTGCGCCTCGGGCTGCTCTGCTCGCAAATAAACCGCCGTTATCGCATCCAACTCGGTGTTCGCAACAAAAAGAAATTCATCGGACGCAGGATTTATCGCTACGGCTTTCGGCCTCGACCCCGGAAGCATCGGTATCGACGCGGTCTGCGTCGCGCTTCTAGGATCAAACACGGCAACTCGATCTTCCCCTTGTATGGCCACATACACTTCTCGCCCGTTCGCCGACATCGCCATCTTGGACGGGCTTAAACCGATATTGACGTCGTATATGGTTTGACCGGAAGTCATGTCCACAGCCGCCATGGTGTCAGTCAATCCGCTGGACACTACCATCGTTCTTAAATCCGGCGTCACTACGTTGGATACCGGCATATCCCCGACCTTCTTGTCTCCGCTGACTTCAAAACCTATCCCATAATTGACCCACGTATACCCTTGTATCCTGTCCTGTCCCGCTACGCTCGCCACCGCCGGATAATACCTATGGTGATACATCACTTCCAACGGGTTCCCTTCCGTCTCCAACACATTCCTTATCTCTTTTCCTTCAGCCACAATAACCTTGTCATGAATAAAATCAGGAACAAACGCTTCTATAAGACCGCTCGTGTCAACATTAAAACTCCATTCATACTCCGATTCGTTTCCGGCTAAATCTTGGAAATTGATCTTTGCATTATATTCCCCATCTATTAGCATTATCGGATATTTAAAAACAACCTCATTATTAGGATATTGTGTCGCATCGGGCAAAGCAGGTCTGAACCGTGTGATTTCGAGGGTTGTTTGGGGAATATCAATACCAGACCCAGTTGCAAAATCAGTGACTCTTACTTCGATAGGAACTGCTTTGTCGTCAAGCGTGTAGCCGTCAGCAGGAATAACAGGTGGCACAATTTCAGGAGGAGTATTGTCGATAAAAACGTATATAGGTCCTGTGGAAATATTTGCTCCTGTAGTTCTGCTTAAAACTGCTGATACCGCGTAAAGTCCGTCAGGATATATCGTTGTGTCAACCTCGAAAGCGTAAAAATTATCATTTGCAGAAGGCGAGTATGTAAAATCCGGAGAATCGTTAAATAGTAATTTTATGTTATCAATGGGCGCATGAGCCTCGTTACGGAATAGCACATTAAATTGCCTTGTCAGTCGAATGTAATCTCCATCGCTAGGTGACACAATGTTGATTGTTGGAAAATCATTTCTTAAATCAATTCCTATGGTAATCTCGGCAATTAACACATTTCCGGCAAGGTCAGTAGCTCTTGCTCGAAGCGTTCGTGTTGTATAGGTAGGTTGTTCCGGTATTATCCATAGGATATTGAACACATTGCCAGATCGGTCGTTTATCAGTGTGGATGGGTTTTCATCGTAACTAAAAGCTACCGAATCAATATCAAAATTATCAGTTGCAATAATCTTAATTAGAGACCACGGATCTCTAATAATATCTCCATTCACAAGATCGAGAAATGACACTTCTGGAGTCGTGTCGTCTTTAAATACTTCTCGGATAATTTCGAGCACATTAGCGTTCGGGCTTTGATCTATAGCTTTGATTATTAATTCGTATGTGCCATCTGGAACTATATCTAGGCTTGTCCCTCCTTCTAGCTGCGCTAATATAGCGCCATGAGCATAATAACCTGCGTCAGAATATTCTTGGTCATATTCTCCATTCCATATCACTTCGATTGGCGTGTTTGATCCGGTTCTTCTAAAAACTATTTCCTTAGTGTCACGATTTCTTACCGTAATGAACCATTCATAGCCGCTTTCGTCACTAATATCTGCGGATATTCTCAAATAGTCATTTACACCAACGCTGGAAGGATTTGTTGGCGATATAAAGCTGTTTGATACAATTATGCTGGATGCTTCCGGCGGCGTAATATCGCCAAAGACAACCAAATGATATATTTCGCTATGAGATTCAGATATCATACTGCCTGTTTCCAGATCATAACTGCGGGCGAAGATGTGGTGGTCGCCGGGGGTGTCGAACGGGCTGACTTGCGCGGCGAAGTTGCCTTCTGGGTCTGCGGTTGTTGAGCCAATCATTTGATATGAGCCGCTGCTGCAGATATGTGTCGGAGCGAGCGTTATTCCTGCGGCGGCGAGGGCGGATTGGTTCCATGTGTAGTGATCGTCTTCCGGGATGCCGGGGGTGTTGACTCCCTGCGGATCGGCGGGGGCGACGAGCGCGTCGGCAGCCAGCGCCTGTACCGGGATCCCCATTGTTTCGAGTTGCGTGAATAGTGCAAGCGGAGCGAATACGGTTGCTTTAATTGTTTGTTGCTCTGTTGGAATGCTGATGACTCCCGCGGAGACGCTTTCCATGCCGTCTGCCCACCATATCGGCTTTTCTCGCATTTCTGCTGCGATGACGTTCGGCTCGTCTTCGAACTGTTCCATTCCCCATATAACCATACCGTCGTACACTTCTCCACCGAACGAAAGAGGGGTGTAAGAGCCGATGTAGGCTTGCTGATCCGCGTCCCAGCGCAGATAAGCCGGAGAGCCAGAGCGGATGGAACAAACTTGCTGTTGGGCAATGAGCGGAGAAGCCAGCGTGTACGGGGCGGGCGCTCCAGAGGCTGGCGCGAGCAGCGCGGGACCGTATCCATCAATTTCGTAGCCGCTGAAAGATTGCCCTGATATAGCGTCTAACACTTGCGATACCATTGAATAGTGGTCGCCGCTCTGGCTTGTCGGATTCCCGGCTGTGTATATGGTAATTTTTGTTTCAGGCAGTATTGAGCCGCTTTGTCCGCTTGGCATGTCGTAAACCGTCACCAGAAAGAAGTAAACGTCATTTGCCCCTGTTGCGCATGCGTCCAATCCCGGCGATGGAATGGGCTCAAGTCCAGATTGGCACAAACTGAAGATGAGTCCGCCGCCTGTTCCTAATCCGTTATATGAAATTCCATTCATGGTCAGGGCGGGAGCGGACACCTCATAGGCTGCGTCAGCGA
>JAKQPS010000027.1 GCA_029564595.1 bacterium
GGCGACGCGACTCAGGGTTGACAGGCGGTTGCCCGGCAAACTTGGGCGGTATCTCTATCATAGCCTTGTTGATCATCACGGCGACGGGGTTTAGATCACTGGCGTGGGCTTCCAATCCCAATCGCTGCGCCTCCAGCGGAATCGCGCCACCGCCTGCAAAGGGGTCAAGCAGAGCAGGAGGGTTGCCGTCCGTGGATTTCATGATCTCAGCTTTCGCTTCGGCAAGGACTTCCTCGTTGTTCGAGTTCTCCCACTTTACAAGCCGCTCCAGTATGCCAAAAAGACGCTGACGCTCAGCGTTCTGCGCTTCTTCGGTCGGGAACTGCTCAGGCAAACTCGACGGGTCGTCCACAAGGCTCGACCAGATGACCGCCCGCGCTGCTGCAAGCGGACGCCTTGCCCACCACAAGTGCAGGGTGGACGGGTGGCCGTGGCGGATTGACTTCTCGCGGGCTGACTCCGCGTTTATTGCTTCAAGTGGCAGAGCCACTTCGATGAGTTTTTTCTTATATTCCATATCAGTTACCTCTCTGTAGTAAGATTTCCGAGCTGCCCACTAATTCCACGATGTCATAGTTTACGCTCGTAGCGGCGAAGTCGGGGCGTTCGCGGAAGGGGTTTTTTAGGTATATGGTCTTCGCCCTGTCGCCGTCCACTTCCACAATCGCCAGTATATATTCGTCAGGCTTGTTGAAAGCCGTAAGTATCTCGTTTTTGCTCACTGTCACTGTGTTCGCGCCCCGCGCTCTGCCTTTGACTTCTATGAAGCGGAGCGTCGCGCCGTCCTCCCCACGCTTAGATTGCGGTATTTGAGACTCTACATCGTAGCCGACTTTCGCTGCGCTTACATCACGGGGGATATATCCAAGGGACGTTTCTATCTCCATAACGGTTTTCATGGCGATAAGTTCAATCTCACGGCGAGCCAACGCATCGGCGGCAAAAGTATCAGGTCTGCCAAGCAGTTTGTTTAAAAGACCGCGTGGTATGACTATTGCTCCTCCGACTACCACGGGCGGCGTCGCGGAGATGAGTTTCTCGGTCTCCAGCTCTGCAAGACGCTTTTGCATCCGAGATTCAAGCTCCTCTGCGCGTCGGGAAGCCAACTGGGAATTCAGCTTGGCGTTGGCCTTGCCCGCAGTCTCTTTCATTTTCAGATCGGCGGCACGGAAATCCCAATATTGTATCTCGGCGGTGAGCCGTTCTTTGACCGCCTTGGCGGTCTTGTCTATCAGT
>JAKQPS010000032.1 GCA_029564595.1 bacterium
GGAGGCGTCCGGCGGGGTCGTAAACGAATTCGGAGTCGGAGTCGAGGTAGCCTCGACCGAGGTGAGCAAGCGGATGTGAGGTCTGACGCAGATTCATAGCGGTTATGTTGCCATTATGATCGAAAGAAAGCGATTTGGCAACGGGGCTTAATGAGGTTTCTTTATTCAGGGGGGCGAGGATGGCATCTGCACAATGGCGAATTGACAGCGCCCAGATTCATTGGTTTTAGAAAATGGGTTCCCGCTTTCGCGGGAATGACGGCAAAGAATAAAAAGGAATGACGGCAAAGAAAGAAATTGGAATGACGGAAAGATAAAAAATATTGTGACGGCGGGGGAAAGCAAAAGGAATGACGGCACAAAAAGGAAAAGGAATGGCGGCGGATTGGGTGAAAATGGGTTCCCGCTTTCGCGGAAATGACGGCAAAGAATTAAAAGAAATGACAGCACAAATAATAGGAATGACGGTGCGGGAAAGAAGAATGAGGGATGGCGGGAAAGGAGAGTGGTGGCAGGGGGGGAATACGGGCAATTCGTGGATTGCCCGTGCGTTTATATTTTGTCATCGGAAAAGAGGGTGCATGCATCGCATGGATGCGCGCTGCCAGTCCCCTTTTTTTCGGCCACGCACAAATCGAGTTTGGGGGTGTGGGCCGGGGGAGAGAATAAAAGGATAGTAAATGTCAATGAACCACAAAGGCGCTAAGGCAAAAAGGAAAAGCTTTCTTGGTGGATGATTTGTTTTGGCGGATTGTGCGGGTGTATTCGGGGTGGCGTCCACAACTCCGTTGTGGGTGATTCCTAACCATGCTCACCCACAAGAAAAAAACGCTTGAAGGCGGCGCCAATCTTCTTTTCTCAACACGGGGGGGGTCGGGAATAAATTCCCGGCAAAGCAAAGCGACAATCGCTCCCGAATCTTATTGAAAGCTTCGGGTTTATTATTATCAGAAATGGGTTTCCGCGGGAACTCATTTTCATCCTTCCGTGTCGCGAGAATCCCGCGCGCTGAATATCTTCGTTCGCGGCGTCTTCTGCCGGCGCCGGTTTCAGTGTATAATCAAAATGAGAATCGACGCAGCAAACCGAGGTAACTGGAAAACCATGTTCTGTTCGAAATGCGGAAACACGCTATCGCCGCAGGCAAAGTTCTGCGTCGCGTGCGGGGCCGGAACCGGAGCGGCAAAAACGCCCGCCCGGACAACCCCGAAGCCGTCCCTAGTTCCCCCTAACATCGCCTTGCCGCCTGCCCACACTATCTCCGCCCTCCCTCCGCCCGGCGTCTACAGGAAACCCAAAGACGACCTAGGTTTCAGGTTTGACAACCGCCGCGTCTCGTTCGGGGACTCGTTTGCGAACTGGTCCGTAACCCCGGTTATGCTCGCCATCCTCGCTGCGATAATCGCCTCCGGATACCTTGCCGCCCGGTTAGTTTCGTCCGGCATCCACGGCGTGCCCGTCAGCGGCTCATATTCCAGCCCCACCCGCGCGTTCAGCCTCGACTTTCCCCCCGGCTGGCACGAGGCCCCCGAAGCCCAGTACCGCACCGGCTACATCAACGCTCTCGGATTCTACTTCCTCGAAGGCGGCAAACAGCCGAAGATCGTTATGAAAGTCTTTTACACGTCCGCCGACACCGGCATCCCCAAACACTTCTCCCGAAACACCCTCGAATGGATCGAACCCAGCATCGAGCAAATGATGAAAGACATTAAGAGCGATGAAGGAGCCGAATACCGAATGCTCCAGCTTTCCACTTATCTGGTCAACGGCAGAGACGCCATCTGGGTCGAAGGCAACGAGATACGCGGAAGCAAGGATACGAAACGCGACTTCACGTTCATGACGTTCGAAGGCCACAGGATGTATATCATCGAGTTCGTAATGAAAGAAGAAGACATCGAAGAAGGGTGGCTCGACATCCAAGACATCCTCTCCACCATGCGATTTCACACATCGCAATAACCCGCAACGATGCGATCTGCGTTTGCCCGTTAATCTCACCGCGACACATCTCATATTCAATTCAATATAACGATGGCGGGTTCAGGTTGAATCTTTGATGGGGTTGTATAAGAATAGTGTGGCGGCGGGATGCCGCGGACTTTGACATCATCCGGAGGCGAGCGTCATGTTTAATAGGGTTGCGGCAATGTTAGCGGCGGTGTGCGTTGCGCTGGCGGCGGCGTCTGTTTCTGCGGAGCCGGTGGCGCGGGTCAAAGACATCAGAAGCCCGCTTCTGAATTCTCCCGCGCTGGTTTTGCGGGGCGGCGAGTTCAAGCTGGTCGTGGCGGGCGGCAAGCAGGTGGCGCGGGCGGAACTGTCGGCGACTGCAGACGCTTCGGCGAAGGTCGCTTTGGGGCTTTCCGCGGCGGTAGACGAAAACGGCAGGGCGGTTTTCTCGGCGTCCGTCCCGCAGGGCGCCGCGGCGGGGCTGTACGACCTATCGGTCTTTTTCACGGACGGCTCGTCGGACTCCCAGCCTCATGCGGTCAAGCTCTTCGACGAGTTCAAAAAAGAGTTCCATTTCATTCATTTCACTGACATGCACTTCAACACCGGGTCGCCGGAGCAGAACGAGGCGCGGGCGAAAATCATCAGGAGCATGTGCGACTCGAAACCGGAATTTATAGTGTTCGGGGGCGACCTCGGCCTAAGGCCGGCAACATACGACGCGGACTATCCTTTTGCTTATAAGCAACTCGCCGCCCACATGACGGAGCCGGTGTTCTTGGTTCCCGGCAACCACGAGATGTATGTGGACAACAATTTCACGCCGAGCATCGACGGCCTCGACTACTGGAACGCGACGTTCGACGTTAAAAACATGGCTTTCGACTACGGCTCTCTGCGCGTGGTCGGGATAAACAATTTTGAATGGGAAGCGAATTTCAGGGATTGGTGGAACATAGACAACGCGTTTTTCGGGACGCAGGGGCTTGCGAGGATAATGCCGGAACAGTGGAAATGGCTGGTGGCAGACCTGAAGAGCGCGAAAGGGCGCGCGTCCGACATCGTGGCGTTCATGCACGTGCCGCTGGACACGTTTGCGGGCGGCAGGATGATCGGTCTTAAGGACAGGCAGAAAATTTCCGGCCCGGACAAAGAGCGGTTCGTCGCTCTGATGAACGAGTTCGGCGTCAGCCACGTGTTCGTCGGCCACATGCACTGGAACGAGGAAAAACAGTACGGAAACATGAAACAGTTGATGACTCTCACAGCCGGAAGCGGCGGCGATAAAAAATGGGGATACCGCAAGGTTTACGTCAAAGACGGGAAGGTGACCGGCTGGGACATCGTGACGTTCGAGCCGAACGGCGCGGAACTGAAGCCCATAGACTGACGCCGGGCCGCAGCGGGCAATGGCGGATGCGGGGGGAAGCGCTATGACCGCAGGCAACAGGATACCGGCGCTTTCGGCGGCGGTTCTGGTGTGCGCCGCGCTGATATCCGGTTGCGGCGGCGGGTCTTCAAAATCATCCGTTGCGGTTGACTCTGTCCCCCCAAGCCCGGTGGCCGGTTTCGTCGCGAATGCCAACGACTGTGTTATCTACCTGACGTGGTCCAACCCCGCAGACGCCGATTTCGACCGGGTGGTCGTGCGGCGCGCGGTCAACGGTTTTTCGCGCAACCCCGCGGCTCCTTCGTCGCCTGAAGACACGGTGATCTACTCCGGCCCCTCTCAGACGTGGTCAGACTCCGGCCTCCGCAACGGCGCTTCATACTACTACACGGCATTTGCGCTCGACGCGTCCGGCAACCACTCGACGCCCGCCCGCCAGCACGCCGCTTGCGCGTATAAGCCGTTCGTGCTGGCCGCGCTGCCGGACACTCAATATTATTCATTGGACTATCCTGCAGTTTTTTCAGGACAGACGCAGTGGATAGCCGACAACGCCGCCGCTGAGAACATCAAGTTCGTTTTCCACGAGGGAGACCTGACGCACAACAACTCGGAGGCCGAATGGACGAATGCCGAAGCGGCGATGGGAATTCTCGACGGGGTCGTCCCGTACGCGCTGTGCGTCGGCAATCACGACGACGGGGCAGACCGCGACACTTCGCGGTTCAATTCGCATTTCCCCGTGTCGCGCTATGAGGCATCCGACCACTTCGGAGGCGTTTTCGAGGCCGGGAAGTTGGACAACGCATATTACTACTTCAGCGCGGGAGGCGCGGACTGGCTGGCTCTCTCGCTGGAATACGACCCGCGAGACGAGGCGCTTGCATGGGCGCGCGGCGTCGTTGAGGCGCACCCGCGCCGACGCGTCATCCTCGTCACTCACGCGCTCGTCTCTCCTTCAAGCGAACTCAGCTCGATCGGAATAAACATCTGGAACAACCTGCTGCGACTCTATCCGAACGTCTCCCTTGCGTTCAACGGCCACTACACCGCAGGCGAATCCGGCCTAGTGTCCATGCCGGGCGACCACGGCAACGTCGTTCACATGATGTTCGCCAACTATCAGGACCTGCTCCTCGGCGGGCTTGGCTATATGCGCATCGTGAAGCTCGACCCGACCGCAGGAACCGCCGAAGTCAAAACCTATTCTCCGCTGCTCGACGAATTCAAAACCGACCCCGGCAACAAGTTCACTCTTTCCAACCTCGACATTTCCCTTATCGAATGAATGAAGAGAAGAAGAAGTCGACGGGAACCGAGGAAAAGAAAAAGAAGAGGAGAAAGCGTTAACCGCATTTCGCGCCAGTGCGGGCTAAATCGGATTTTCTCGTGAAAAACCGTTTTCCTTTTAGCATTCATTCGCCGAGCGGCGGCGGGCGTTCAATCGGCGAAAGGGATTAAGGGGGAGTCGGGGCGGCCTTTTTCGCGGTTGGTGAGGAACATTCCGATTTTGGGTTGGACCATTCGTTTGGGGCGGTCGACGAGCGACGCAAAAGTTATGGCGGAGTCGCCGTATCTGTTTTTTACGCCGTCGACGGCCTCGAAGACGCGGTCCCAAGCCGATTCGGAGTCGATGGACAGTTCGCGTTGGCGGGTTGCGGTTTCTAGGTTGGACATGCCGACGCCGAGCAGACGGACTTTGACGCCCGGCGGCACGTTCGCTCGGAACAACTCCACCGCCGCGTCCCTTATCTTGTGCGAAGACGCGGTGGCCGCCGGCAGCGTGCGCGACCGGGTGAAACAGAACATGTCGCTGTTTCGCACCGTAAGGGTGACGGTTCGGCCCCGGTATCCGTCGCTCCTCAGCCGCCGCGCCACCCTGTCGGACAGCCAGAACAGGAACTGCCGCGCCGTCTCCTCGTCGTCGGTGTCGTACGGCAGCGTGTAGCTGTGACCCATCGACTTGACGGTCATGAACACGCCGGGATCAACCTCGGAGTCGTCCACCCCATTCGCCCACTGATGAAGTAGCTCTCCGTAGACTCCGTATTTGCGTTTCAGCAATTCCTGCGGATAGTCGGCGAGGTTGCCGATGGTTTCAATCCCCAGAGAGTTGAGGCGGCGCTTCATATGCCGCCCCACGCCGACCAGTTCTTCAACGGGCAGCGTCCAGAGTATATGCGGCAGTTCCTCCGGCCAGACTCGGGTCAGCCCGTCCGGCTTGTGCCAGTCCGCCGCCATCTTCGCCACCAGCTTGTTCGGCCCGATTCCCACCGAGCATTTCAACTCCAACTCCTCGTACAACCTGTCTTTTATCCTCCGGCAAACGTCTTCCGGCTCCCCGAACAGATTCCTCACATGCGTCAAATCCAAAAACGCCTCGTCTATCGAGAACGCTTCAACCAGATCGGTGAACTCCCTGAATATCGCCACTATGCGGTAACAGTAATCCAGATACTTGGAGGTGTTGCCCTCGACGATGACGGCTTCGGGGCACAGCCGCAGAGCCTCGTAGTACGACATGCCGGACTTTACGCCTTTGTTCTTCGCTTCATAGGACGCGGCGGCGACGATGGTCCGCTTCTTCGGGTTGCCGCCCACAAGCACGGCTTTGCCTTTCAGCGACGGATTGCATATTTGCTCGACCTGCGCGAAAAACGCGTTCATGTCGATCAGCGCAACAACTCTGCCGCCGTAGTCGAACGCCCCGCCAACCGGCGCGCCGGACAAAAACGGCGCGCGCCTCCCGAATGTCTTTGCTCCATGCGCCATGAAAAGCTGGCCTCCGGCGGCCAAAGAGAAACTTTTGAAAAAGTTTCTCTTTGGATTCTCTTCAAAACGTTTCACTGGTCGTCGGGAGCGAATCGCTGCCGCGCTTCTCTCCCGACGCCCCTGTGTAAACGCTTGTTATGAAGATTCTCCCCTGTAAATCCTTTCCCAATTCCTTTTCGCGCTGTCCGCGCCGATGGCGGAGGCGAAGCCCCGGCATCGGCGCCGGCATGAAAAGTTTTGAAAGGGTTTAAGGGAAAACTTTTTCAAAAGTTTTCCCTTGCCTTTCCTTTTCTCTTCTCTTCTTTTATTCCCTTAACTAAGCTTCGCCGACCATGAAGCGGTCGAGCGTCCATTCCATGCTTTTCGTGCGGAGAGACAGTTCGTAGAACGAGTCGGAGTCCGAGACCACAGCGAAGTGGTAGACGCGGTATTTTCCGTCGTGTTCAGCCCAGCGGCCGTTGACGCGGCCTATTTTATGCGCCCGTCCGCGCCATTTGAACTTCCTCGGCTCGAACCTTCCGTCTCTGAACACGGCGAGCACATCGATTGTTTCGCCGACATCCTCGACCGGCATAGCGCATCAGCCTCCTTCTCCGTTGAAGCCGCGCCTGCGAGCGGCGGCCTTGTTGACCCGAATTGGTGAAAAATCCGGGCTATGTTTGATAGTGTATCGGCCGCCTGTGACAATTATGCTATACAAAAATACAGCAGTCAAGAAAATTTGCGGCGCGGAGCTGGGAGGGGGCTGTTATTTCACGGACATTGAGGCGTTTCTGTCCACAGGTTTCCCTTCGAGGAGCGCGGACGAGGAGCAGGCCGCGCGGCTGCTTTCGCGGATATTGCGCAGGCGGGTGGGTATCATCTCAAAGTCGAACTTGACGCCCTGCGCGGCGCGTGTGACGGTTGTTTTTCTTATCTCGTTCGGATACTGGATCAAAGCGGGGGTGGAAACGTGGGCGACGCCGTTGCGTTCGGACAGCCGGGCGGCGTGGTAGTGCCCGGAAAAGACGGCTTTCACATTCGGGCGCGAGTCGATCAGGCCGAAATACTCCTGCTGGTTGAGCACGACGTGGGTGGCGGACTTGAAGGGATAGACGATTGGGAAGTGCTGGAACAGGATGGCCGGGCGGGAGGCGTCCGCGCGCAGCCGCTCGTCGAGGAACCGCAGTTCGTCTTCCGGGAATCGGGCGGCGGCGGTCACCGCGTTGTCTATCGCTCCGCACATGGACACGAACAGGAACCCGTTCACCGTGAAAGAGTATCGCGGAGCCGGGGCGGAGAAATGAGGATTGTGCTTGTTCAGAGCCTCGACGATTTTCGGGACTTTCATTCCACCGGGGCCGACGTCGTGGTTGCCGATCGACCAGAACCACGGGACTTGCAGCCGGTTCGCCGCGCGCGCGAACGTCTCGATGAGTTTTTCGTTCGGGCTGTCTATCATGTCGCCGGTGAAGATGACGAAGTCGATGTTTTTCATCGTGTTGACGGACGATACGGCGTCTTCGAGCAGCGCCAGCGAATCCTTGATCATCCGGCAGTGCGAGTAGTCGCGGGCAGGATTGAGATGGGTGTCCGTAAAGTGGACGAACGAGACGGAATCCGGCGGAGCGGCGGAGGGCGCGAGAGCGGCGGCAAGCGACGTTCCGCCGAGCAGGCACGCGCCCGCTCCCAGCAGCGTCCCGGATATGAACTCCCGGCGCGTCATGCGCGGACACAGTTCCCTAGTGGAAGCGGCAGGCTGCCCGCTTTTTATTTTATCCTTATTCTTCATCCCTGACGAACCGGCGACGCCGGCTTTCCTCCTGCCTTTGGATTCATAGTGTAGCGCCGGACGAATGCGGCGGCAATGGATTCCGCGCGCGCCGGGCGCTATAATTTACTCTTGCGCCGGGCGAGGCAGGCAGGAGCGGGGCGCAACACTAAAACAAGAATTCGATAATTTGACAAAAGGAGACCGATATGCCGGAAGAACTGAATTTCAGCATCGAAACGCTTGGGCCTTGCAAAGTGGACTCGCCCATCAAGACCGCGCATTTCGAAGGCGACGACGAGCGGATTCTGTTGAACATCAGGATGTCGGAGTTGAAAGAGGAGTTAGAGCGCGCCACTGGGCCATTGAGTCTCGAAGTGGCGGGTTCGCGCCGCAAGATATACTTTGATCCCTCCAAGACCAAGGCGGGCATTGTGACCTGTGGCGGCCTGTGTCCGGGCATCAACGACGTGATCCGCGCTCTTGTGATGTCCCTCTGGTACGTTTACGGTGTGAGGAACATCTTCGGATACCAGTACGGCTATCAGGGACTTTCGCCGAAATACAAACACAAGGCAATCGATATGACGCCGGAGATGGTGAGGTCGATACACAAGGAAGGCGGCAGCATGCTGGCCACCTCCCGCGGCCCTCAGGACCCCTCCGAGATGGCCGACACTCTGGAACGGATGAACGTCAACATCCTGTTCACCATCGGCGGAGACGGCACTCAGCGCGGCACTCTCGCCATCTACGAGGAAGCAAAAAAAAGAGGCATGAAACTCGCCGTCGTCGGCATCCCGAAAACGGTGGACAACGACCTGTGTTTCATAGAGAAATCCTTCGGGTTCGAGACGGCCTTCGGCGCGGCCGCCGACGCAATAAACGGCGCGCACGAAGAGGCCAGAGGCGCGCCGAACGGCGTTTCCATAGTCAAGCTCATGGGGCGACATTCGGGCTTCATCGCCGCAATGGCCACGCTGGCGATGAGCGATGTGAACATCGTGCTCGTGCCGGAATGCCCCTTCAAGCTTGAAGGGGACGGCGGGCTGCTCAAGAATGTCGAGCGCAGGCTGCGCGAGCGCGGGCACTGCCTGCTCGTGGTCGCCGAGGGGGCAGGTCAGGAAATCATGGCCGAACAGGGCCTCAAACAGGAGCGCGACGCCTCCGGCAACGTCAGGCTCCTCGACATCGGCGTCTTCCTCAAAGATAAGTTCAATGAATACTTCAAATCGATCAACATGGAATCGAACATAAAACTCATCGACCCCAGCTACATCATCCGCAGCGTGCCCGCGAACCCGGCGGACAGTGTTTACTGCACGCAACTTGCGCAGAACGCCGTCCACGCCGCGATGTCGGGCAAAACCGCAATGGTGGTAGGCGAGTGGAACAACAATTTCACCCACGTGCCGATTGCTATGGCGACGCTCAGGCGCAACGTGATAGACGTCAACGGCGCGTTCTGGTTGAACGTCATCGAGAGCACCGGCCAGCCGGAAAGATTCGAATGAGTCGAGCGGGTTTTTCCGCCTGAGAGATGAAAGATCAGGGATTATCTTTATATTAATCTTCAAAAACGGTTTGCGCCGAAGCGGAGAGAGACAAGGAATGGATAATCGGAAAAGCATATACGCGATAGCGGCGGCGATGGCGGTCGCCGCGATGGTGGCGTTCGGAGCCGCCGCGTCCGCTCAAGTGGCCCCCGGAACCGCCGTCGGCTCTTTGAAAATCGAAGCGGCATCCGGCCCGGCGATAGACCTCGGAGCTTACGGCAAGCCTTACGTTCTAGCCTTCTTCGTGCCGGGGCGAGACAAAGACGCGGCGCAACTTGCCGAAATCTCCAAACTTCTCAAGAAAAAAGAATTTGCCAAATTCGATTTTATCATGGCCACGCGGGGCGCGAACGACGCGGAAAAGAAGCGCGCCCGCGACTTCCTTTCTTCGGGCAAATACGGAGCGCGCCTCGCATTCGACACACAGTCTCAGGCCGCCAAAAAACTCGGCGTCACCCAGTTCCCTGCAATAATCATCGTCGACGCGTCGGGCGCTGCTCGCACCACCCTCATGTCTTCCGTCACCGAAAAGATGAGGAAACGATCCTTCGAGGATTTTCTGAAAGCAGTTTCCGCCGGCGCGGCAATCCCGTACATCGACCTGCTGCCCAGAGGGTCCGGCTCAGAGCAGTCCGCCGCGCTCATAGGAAAACCCGCCCCGGCTTTCTCTCTGAAGGACCTCTCAGGCAAGAATCACAAACTGTCCGACTACAAGGGCAAGAACCTTATTCTGATTTTCTGGAGTCCGAGCTGCGGACATTGCATGGCGGAGATGCCGAAGATACAGAGTTTTCTTGCCGCCAATTCCGCGCGATATAATTTGAAGATTTTAGGAGTGACCCGCGACTCCGGCGACAACTCCAAGAAGGACGCGCAAAAGGCCGTCAAAGAGAAGATGGTCACATATCCCAACCTGATGGACCCCGCCTCGGCGATTATGACTGACTACGGCGTCAAGTACGTGCCGTCCGTGTTTTTCTTAAACGAAAAAGGCGTAATCGTGGAGCATCTTTCCGGAGCGGCGGCGCAGTTCGACGAGGTTTACCATTCCATATTCGCCGATCCCGGAAGGCTGGGAGGAAAATCCGCAGCGCGTGGCGCGAAGGGAGCCGCCGGATGAAATCGTTCAAGATATCATTCTACGAATCCGTAAACGGCGAACTCATAAAGCTGAGAGAGCTTTTCAGGCTGTGCGAGGCCGTCGCCGACCTCGTCAGGAACCCTCCCCCGGAATTTTTCCAGATGCTCGAAACCCATTTCCCCATAAACGGATGGGCCGAAGTCGGCGAGGAGACAGGCAACATATACGTTGTCTTCGCTCCGAGAGACAGCGTTTTTCAGGACAGCGAAAAAGAAGCCTTCCGCGACTGGCTTGACACTATAACCCCCGCCGATTTTTTGAAATGACAGCCCCGCCGGTTCGTTTCTTTTATTAATAAGTCTTCTCCGTGTCTTTGTGGTGAAAATCTTTTTCTTTGCGCTTCCCCGCGAAGTTGAAGGATGTTTCGTCGTGTGCTATCATTTAATTAATCTCTGCTTTGCGCGGCAGGGCCATGAGTCTTGAGCCAACATTTTAACAAAGGGAGTTCCGACTAGCAGCGCGAGGAAACGCCTCTTCGAGAGGACTTCCGGGCGCATGCGGGAACACCCACCTGTTTTATACAGGTTCAAAGATCTGTCCCACCGGCACGGCGGAGGTTTTTATTTTAAACGGTTGTTGTTATATAATAGGCCGGGTCGGGGGAAACGGTCCCCGGCGTCGGCGGTTCCGAACCGCGGCGGAGTGGCATGAAGTCGCTGACAATGGAAAATTTCGAGTCCGAGGCGCTCAACGCCCCTATACCCGTAATCGTTATTTTTATGGCTGGCGGTTGCAAACCCTGCGAACTGATGCGCGCCGACCTTGAAGAAATCGAAAAAGCGTTTGCAGGCAAGGTGTCGATGCGTCATGTCGAGGTCGAGGGCAACGAGGAGTTGGCGGACAGGTGTTCGGTCATCCAGACTCCCACAATCATAATGTTCGCGGGCGGCAAGCAGGCTCTTCAGGTTATCGGCTACAACACCCGCCGCGACCTAGAAGACAAGATTGGCAAGAAACTGAACGAGATTTCGTGACGCGGGATTGCCCGCGCGGAGCGTCTGATATGAAACTTGTTGCGCTTCACGGCCCGAACCTCAACCTACTGGGAACGCGCGAGCCTGATGTCTACGGTTCTCAAACTCTCGAAGACATCAACGCGGCGATGAGGGCGTGGGCGGAGCGCGCGGGCGTCGATATAGAGATATCCCAGACGAACCATGAGGGCGAACTTGTCGAGGCGATTCACTGCGCGGGCCGCGACGCCGACGGACTGGTCGTCAACCCCGGCGCTCTCACTCACTACAGCTATGCGGTGCGCGACGCCATCGCGGCGATAAGAATCCCGGTTGTCGAGGCCCACTTGTCGAACATCCACGCGCGGGAGGCTTTCAGGTCGGTGTCCGTCACCGCCGCCGTCGCAACCGGCATCGTTTCAGGTTTCGGACCGCGCAGCTACATACTCGCGCTCGAAGCTCTCAAGGCCCGCATCGCCGGAGACTGACGCCGCCTCATTTTCCATCATGAAGAAACGCGCGGACATCTTCCAAGACAGACAGAAGCGGCTGACCGTCCTGCTCGAAAAAGAGCGCGTCCCCGCGCTGCTCGTCTCGAATCTCATCAATGTCAGATACCTCACCGGATTCGCCTGCACGTACGGCAGCCTGCTCGCAGTCGGCGGCAGATTCTTTTTTCTCACTGATTCCAGATACATATTCGAGGCGCGGAAAAAAGCGGTGGCCGACGAGATAGAAGAGACGAAGTCCGAGCGCGCGCCAGAAGTTATCAGGGAAATCCTCGGCGGCGCGAAAGCGCGAAAGCTGTGCTTCGAGCCGGAAGCGCTCTCGTTCGCCGACTACGAGAAGCTGTCGGAGCGCGCGCGCGGAGTCAAGCTGGCCCCGCATTCGGGAGCGGTCGAGAGCGTCAGGACGGTCAAGGACGGCTCCGAGGCGGCCGCCATCAGGCGGGCGTCGGCAGTAATGGCTCGCGCGCTAAGGGAGACCCTCGCGGAAACCGTTCCCGGCTCGACCGAGAAGGATATCCGCGCGGGCCTCGAATCCCGGATGATAATGTCTGGCGCGGAAGGGATAGCGTTCGACACGATAGCGGCGTCAGGGCCGAGGTCGGCGTACGCACACGGAGCGCCGACGGACAGAAAGCTTGCGCCCGGCGATTTCGTGGTGATCGACTTCGGCGCGCGCGTCGACGGCTACAACTCGGACATGACGCGCACCGCGCATGTCGGGCGACCCTCGGCGGACGACGCCCGGATGTACCGCGCAGTGCTCGAAGCGCGGAACAGCGCCGTTGCAGCCGCCGTCCCCGGCGCGCCCGGCGAAGCCCCCGACAGAGCCGCCCGCGTCGCTCTCCGCAAACACGGCCTCGAACAGTATTTCACACACGGCTTGGGACACGGCGTCGGCCTCGAAGTCCATGAGCGACCTCGACTCGCCCCCGGCGCGAAAGAAAAACTTGTCCCCGGAATGGTGTTCACAATCGAACCCGGCGTTTATATCAAAGGCCGCGGCGGCGTCAGAATCGAAGACACTTTCCTTCAGACTAAAGACGGCCCCGTCCCCCTCACATCAGGCTCCCGCATCATGCGCGTCATCTGAACCGTCGAGTCGGATGTTATAGCAGTTCTTAATCGATTTTACCCGCCCGTTTGTGCGCCATGCGTAAAAAATTCTTTCTTTTGCGCATGAGCGAGAACAGCAACAATTCATGGGTAATTCCAAACAATAAGTCGTTTAGGTTAAAAAACACTTTTAAGATGGAACGCAAGGCGTATTTCATCAGCTCTGAACAATCGCTCCCGAATCCTAATGACGGATTCGGGATAAATATGGGCGGGGATCATACACGAGTTTGTGCGTGGTCGTTTGCGCGTCAGAAGCAGTTCGCCGCTGTTATCAATCAAAGGTTTTTTGGGAGCGCTTTTTCATAAGTTTCGCCAACAAGAATAATCACTATGCCAATATCAATTTCAACATTCTTTCGTCCCGTCTATGGCGTTCATGACGACGGATACGATTTTAGAAATGTCAAAAGGTTTCTGGATGTAATCGAGCGCGCCGTTGCCGAGCATTTCCGAGGCGTCGCCTTCGACGCTGTATCCTGAGCAGATGACGATCTTCGCCGCCGGATCAATCTGTTTTAACTCGGCGAAGATTTTTTTGCCGCCCATTTCAGGCAATAGCATGTCCAGCAGAACAACATTGACACTGCGAAAATTGCTTCTAAAAAAGCTCACCGCTTCAGGGCCGGAAAGCGCGGACGCGACCTCGAACCCTGAAAAACCAAGCGCTTCGGATATCATTTGAACATACTCTTCGTCGTCGTCGATGATGAGAGCGAATCCGCAGCCTTTCCTCTGAAAAGGCTCTGCCTGTTCCGTTTCCTGCGATTCGATTTTTCCGTTGGCGGCGGGAAGATAAACGCTGAACGCCGCGCCCTCGCCCCTGCTCGCGCGAACTTTGATGAATCCTCCGTGCGCTACGACTATGCCGTGCGCGACCGAGAGACCGAGTCCCGATCCCTTTCCTCTTTCCTTCGTAGTGAAGAAAGGCTCGAACAGTCTGTCGAGGATCGGCTCGTCGATCCCCTCTCCTGAATCCTCTACTGAGATCACGGAAAACTCGCCTGCAGCGACGCCGCGAGACGAGGCCGTCTCTTCGTCAACCAACTCTCCCCTCGTTTTCAACACGAGCTTCCCCCCGTCGGGCATCGCGTCGCAGCCGTTCAGGCAGATGTTCAGCACGGCTTGAACAATCTGGTTGGCGTCGACGTTCACAGTCTTCGCGGTTTCGTCGGCTTCAACCACGACAGAAATTTTTGAAGGGGCCACGCTCTCCAGCATGTCCGCCACCTCGTTGACTATTTCCTCCGGGCGCGCAATCCTGACATTGAGTTTTTCCTTGCGGGCAAACGTCAGAAGCTTCATAGACAAGTCTTTTGCTCTCATGCATGATTTGTGTATGCGTTTAAGCTTTTCCCATTCAGGCGAACCCGGCTTAGCCGACTTAAGCAACATTTCGGTCGTCCCGCTTATCGTGGCGACGATGTTGTTGAAGTCGTGCGCGACGCCGCCCGCCAGCCGCCCGATGGCCTCCATCTTCTGCGATTGAAGAAGCTGTTGCTCAATGCGTTTCTTCTCTTCCTCCATATTTCTCAATTCCGTCACGTCAATCATGGCGCTGAGCGTTCCGGCAGCGCTCCCCGACGGCGCGGCGATCACGCTTGAATTGCATAGAACAAAAACCGTCTCTCCCGTTTTCTTTTTTAGGGCGAGCGGAATGTTGCGAACGCTTCCGCCGGACGGAAGCGCCGCGCCGTCGCAGGAGACATCCTCCATGCTCATCCGCGTCAGTTCTTCTATCGTGTATCTTAGCAGTTCCAGCCCCGCGCGGTTCGCGTCGACGAACCTGTTCTCTGCGTCGAAGACGAATATCGCGGCGACTGACTCGTCGAAAATGCCTTTGTACTTCTCTCTGCTCACGCGCAGTTCCGCCTGAAGCCGTTTCTGTGCCGCTATCTGACGGCGCAGAACAAAAATGACGGCGGTGGCGAACAGGATGACCGCGCCCCCCGCTATAGCAGCATAGAGAACATACGCGGGCAACGCTTTCTCCGCCGGTTTTTCCATCCAGACGGAGAGCGATTTATAGTAAGGCGAGTCAGGCTCGCGCAACCACCTGCCGAGCCAGTTGTCAATCGCCTCCAGAATATCCGCGTTTCGGCCCTGCCCGGTCGCGAAATGCAGAGCCACGACATCAAAGATGATAGTTGTCTTCACAAGCCCGTATTCGCGGTGGAAGTAGTCTCCGAAGAACTTGTTTGTGAGAGCGGCGTCCGCCCGCCCGTCCTCGGCCATCCTGAACGCCTCTTCCATCGACCTCGCTGGAACCACCCTAACGTCGTATCCGAACCCCCCCGCCATCTGCTCCAGCGCCCTCTGCTGTATGGAGCCTTCGAGCAGCGCCACCTTTCTGCCGTTCAGGTCCGACATCATGGCTATCGACTTCGAGGAGTTTGTGTAAACTCTCGACCAGCTTTCAGCCACCGGCTTCTTGTGAAAATCAAACCTCTCATCCCTCTCGATCGAATATGCCACGTCTGGCATCAGGTCTATGCGTCCGTCTTCAAGACGCTTCAAGCAGTCCGCCCATTCGCAACGCTCGAACCGGATCGTCCAGCCTTCCCTCTTCGCTATCTCCTCGACAAGCTCGACGAAAAACCCAGCCGGCTTGCCGTCCTCGCCGGTAAAAACTTTCGGCTTGTTCTCATATATGCCGACCCTCACTATCTTCTCCGCAAAAACGCGCGAAGGCGCAAAAGCTGCCGCGAACACTGCCAGCGCCGCGCAAACCGAAAATGTGATTACGGGCCTCATTCTCAATTTCCAGCCTCCCCGACTCCGGGCCGAAACTCTGCCGCGTCATCTCAAGAGATACATCAGTCCCATTTTGCTATGAAAGCTTATGTCCTTATCGGACTCGTGGCGGCGCATGCTGAATATATGTTTCAAGGCATATCCCTGCGTCCGCATAAGTATTAATATAACACTATATCTTCAATATTTGAACCCGCGCGCATTCTACTTCATTAAACACACGCATTGCTATTCGGCTATTGTGATGACAATCGGCGCGCTCCCGGCGACAAGCGGCAATTTCTTTTTCCACGGGATTTCTTTCTTCGCGGGCTTGAAATCGGCGTCGAGAATAGTTATCGGGCCGAGCGAAACGACAGTCGCGCGGGAGCCGGGGACTCCAATGGCCTCCAGTCGGACTCCCTCAACGTCTTCCGGTCCGCAGCCTTCGGTCATGAGTATTCCCAGCCTCGCTTTTCCCGAACCCTTGAAACGCATTTCATCAACGCCCTGCGAAGCTGACCGCCATTCTCCGTCTCCCGCCGTTTTAAGAGACACCTCGACAGCCGGCCCTCCCGGCGGAAGGTCCAACTCAATATCCACAAGCGCGTACAGCCTCGGATCGTCTATCTTCTTTCGCTCAGGGTCGGGAGTCGTTTTCGTAAGCTTGCCCTCTCTGGCTAACTCCTCGAAAGCCACCCTGTTTATCCACGGCTCCCTGTCGAGCATCCTTTCGCGAACTCCGTCAGCGTCGAATTCAACGGGGTAATGCATGAACGCGAAAGACGAATCTCCGTCGTCACAGACCATGTTGTTGAAAGTGCAGGTCCGCAGGACAGGATGCTCTCCTATTTTTCTTCCTTTGAAAGGGAGTTCCTCGTGGTTGGGGCCTTGATAGGTTTCAGACGCGATCCGCCCTTCAGGGTCGAGCGCGACGCGGTAAATGTATTCGATATCCACAGTGCGGCCATACCGCGCCATCAATTCCGCGGTCTTAGTCCCGCCGTCCTCGTTGGAGAAAATAATCGTGTATTCCAAAATTCTTCCGCTCGCAGTTTCGCTTTCTATCGCCCACATCATCAACGGCGCGTCGCTGCTCTCGTTGTCCTGCCTGCCGAGCAGGACGGGCGCGCGCCTAAGCAGCTCGTATCCCTCATTCCCCGGATATAGAACGCCCGCAGTCGCGGACTCAACTGTCACTCTTCCCTCCTTTTTTGAAGGGTCCGCGACTGAGACGACATGCCTGCCCGCGCCGACTGGGCCGAGGAACATCTTATATCCGGCCGCTTCTCCTCCTCGGAACGGTATTAGCGACGCCCTTTTCTTGCCGTCCAGCAATACCACAAGGGGCGGGCGCCACCTGCCTTTCGCCCATGAATAGTCCGGCGCGGACAGCTTGATTTCCGCATACGCCTCTCCGGGTTCCTCCGCGTCGAACGGCGCTTCGGGAAACATGCCGCCCGATGGCGTGTCATCCGCGAACGCGGCAACCGTAATGAATAAAACAGCAAACGCGCACGCGCTTATCAAATGTTTCATCATTCGCCTCCGCAGACATTTTACCCGCGCTCTCTCTCAGGCGCAAAGAATAGTCGCGCGCTCCCAGCTTCGCCGTCCTAACAACGACTTAGTTAACAACAATTTAATCGCAGGATGATAATCAATAAATCAAGAAGCCGAAATTCACCGGAGAGTGTCGCCCGCCCGCAACGCGCGGAATGTTTCGACAATAAACGCCGGAGCGAAAGCCCCGATGAGCAATTGCTTGGCCGCGTCGAATGGTATCTTCATGAAAGTTTCGAGCATCTTTTTCCGGTCATCGTTCAGCAGGTGAGCGATCTGCGACTCGTGCGCGAACATCGCGTCGCACTTCCGCCTGAACATCGAGCCGACCGGAACGAACGTGTCCGGGTTGCGAAAGACATCGAACAGAAGAATTAGCGGGCACTGAAACGGTTCTGCCCCGCCCTCCACCTGCTCAGGAAAATACTGGAACAGCGGGCTGAAGGAATTGGCGCGGATGGCCGCGACGGCGCACGCGCGGTGATCCGGATGCTGCCGGTGTTCTGGCCACTCCGGGTCGAACGCCAGCATCAGCTCCGGGCGAAGCTCTCTTATCAGCGCCGTCAGATGTCCCTGCAACTCGAAATCCGCCTTGAGTTCCCCATCGGGATAGTCGAAATGAATTGTTTCTGACACTCCGAGAATGCGGTTTGCCGCGTCCTGTTCGTCGCGGCGCGCCCGCACAAGCGCGTCTGCGGAAAGCGCTCTGTCCATCGTTCCCTTTTCGCCTTTGGTGCACACGACGTAAACGACGCGCGCGCCCGCGTCAGACAGTCTCGCGACCGCCGCCCCGCAGTTGTAGTCCGCGTCGTCCGTGTGCGCGGTGACCACAAGAACCGTTTTGCCGAAGTATTTCTTGTAATTGATGAACATGGCGAAGCCTTTCTTTTGAAACGAACTGCGCGGGCGTCGCCCGGACGCTTGCGCGGGTTTTCACCTTCACGGACTAGACGAGGTTTCTAATAGCGCGGATGGACCATCCCAGAGGTTTCTGCTCGACCGGTTTGCCGCTTCTGGCCTGCTCGTACAAGTCCACCGCAAGGTCTGCGTGGTAGTCCAGCATGGCGTTGCCCGCTTCGGGGCTTGCCTTCGACGGGTCGCCCTGATATGGAGACATCTCAGGGTCGCTCACCCATGTGAGAGCGTGGGCTAGGAAGTCGAAGTCCAGCGCGGCGTCTCTCGCGCCCAGCGCTGACAACAGTTTTGACACCGCTGACAGCGCGTGGTACTGGAGCTTCTTGTCCGATATTTTTCCCTGCCCCATCGACTTCCACAGGTCGGACATCTTGTCAGCGAACGCGGCGAGGCAAAGAGACGTTTCGTTCGTTCCGCCGTGCGCGTCGTCAGAATCGCCGCACGTCCCCGGTCTCAGCCCGGTCTTTTCGAGCAGCCCGGAGTCGTGTCCCACCATGCGCCTGAACAGGGAGTGGAACGGCGCGATGAGGTTGAACCCCATCCCGGCCAGTTTCCGCGCGGACAATTCTATGGCCATCTGATGGTGCGGCCCCCCGTGATTGTCCGTGAGTATCCAGTATTTGAATCCGAGACCGGACAACGATTTTCCGATGTCGAACACAATCGACTGGATGCCCTGATGCCCGATGCTGATAGAGCCTTTCACCGGGATAGGGTCCGAGCCGAGCGCGAGGGTGGGCAGATAAATGATTTTCGTTTCCGGCCTCGCGGCGACCAGCCTTTCGGCTATCCTGTCCCTCAGATTTTCCGCCACGAAAATGTCCGTGCCCAGCGGAAGATGAGGACCGTGCGCCTCAATGGGCGATATCGCCGAAAGAAAAACCGTGTCCGCGCGGCTCAGCGCTTCTACTTCCACGTTCGTCAGTTCTATATAGTTTATCGGTTTCATGCGGCAATTATCGCACGAAACCGCCGAATCGACAACAAGGCCGGTTCCGTTATTTGATCATTGCGGAAACTTTCTGGAATTACGATCTTAGTAAACAACCGAAAAACCGTCTTCGAGAAGCTCTGCTATCTCGCCGCTCATTTCACATGTCTGTTTGATTTTATCTATAAATGTCTCGCCTATGCCCGATATGGAGAACAGTGACAGTTCTATTAGCGTCGTAAATTTCGTAGATAACCCTATAGTTGCCGACCCTGATGCGCCACCCGTCTCGGCCGGCTAATTTCCGGCATCCTTCCGGTCTTGGTTCATCAGCAAGCTCCCAAATCGCATTCTTCACCTTGTCATAAAATTCGGATTGTAAATCCGCAAGTTCCTTCTGCGCTGAACGCTGTATGAATATCTTGTATTTCACAAGCGGCGGCTCTCAATTTCCTCTACCGCCCGCTCGAACGGAACAACCTCGCCCTCAGACGATTTTGCGGCGTCATAAGCGCGAATTGATTCCAGTTCCTCAACATCCTCAAGCATCTTGTCATAATCCTTGATATCTAGGATCACGCCCACTTTTTCGCCCCGGTCATTTGTTATGTAGCGCTTTTCTTTGGTTTTCATCGTTCATCCCTCGCATATCTATTATATAACGCGCTATGGAATCAGTGAAGAGCGCATATAGTCCATAATTGGGGCGCAGGACGGCGCGTCCACTAAAATCATTGAATGATTAATTCAAAAATGCCATTTCTTCGAATCTCGCGAAAAATAGTTTTACAGGTTTGCGCCTGTCTGCCGCGCGCCTCATTGATTAGGTTGAACTACTTTGTTATTATACGTGAAGTTCCCGGCAAGGCCGGGCCCCGAACGGAAGGAGATTTTTAGCTTGAAACTGAAAACATATCTTGCGGCGCTTTGCGCGGCGGCGATTCTGGCGACAGGCGCGGCCTCTTTCACGCCCGCTTTCGCAGCAGCCTATCCGGAGCTTGTTTGGACTTATCGGGTCAAACCCGATATCAGCCGGGACAACCTTATTTTCGACGGCGAGATACTCGCTCTATCAAGTTCCGAGAATGCCGTTCACTTCATATCCGCCGTCACCGGCAAGAAGATATGGAGCTACGGTCTGGGCGCGCCCGCCGCGCTTTATCCCGCCGGCAGGGGAGTCGCGCTCGCGGCGTCCGGAAGGCTGCTTCATTGCCTGAGCGCGGTAGAGAGCCGCAGAATGTGGTCCGCCGCTATGAAAAACTCAGATTTTGCAGAACTTTATTTTTCGCAGGAAACAGGCGCGGCGGCGGTCGTTTACAAAGACGGCTCGGCCGAAAAAATCAGTCCCGACGGCTCCGTCTCCTCAATAAAAATCGCCGACATAATTTCCATCTCCTCAGACATCGCTAAACTGTCGCGCTCCGGCAACATGAAGATCAACCCGGAGATCCTAGGCGCCGGTTCGGAGCTTATCATAAAAAACACATGCGTCTCTTTCGCGCAAGCCGACCTTCTGGAAAAAGGCTGGCACAGGTGTTTCGACTCGGACATAACTAAAGCGGCGGCCGTTGTCGGCTCCCGACTGTTCGCAGTGGACGCGAAAGGCGGATGGACCGCGCTCAACCCGTCGAACGGCGCAGTCATCAGAACCGGCTCGCTTTCGGAAATAATCGATATGAGGTTCTGGGACGAGAAACCGTCGGCGATTGACAACTACTCGGAGGCCGCGTTGTTTTCCGGGGGAGGACATCTCTTCGTGGTCGGCCCGTCGGCGATCTCGCGCATCAACCTGAAAACGTTCCCGGGAGAGCTAACCATCGCGGGAGAGACGAAAACGACGCGACCCGAAAACACGATGGAGCAGGCGCTTGAGCGCGCCATCGGCGAATGGGACGGAAGAAACTTCACAAAAGCAGTCCAACTGCTTAGAGATATAGCTGTCGGCTGGCCGGATTCAGCCGCCTCCCGGCTGTTCCTCGGAATGGCTTTTTCTTCGGGAGGGTATTTCGATGATGCCATCTCTGAACTCGAACACGCCGTCAAAATCGAGCCTGACAACCCGGATATCGCCTACAACCTCGTCGGCAACTACATGATTAAACTGTACTCGCTCGACCCGGACAAGGACGCGGACAGAATTGTCGAGCTTTACAATCTGGCGATTGCGGCGAGGCCGGATTTCCAGATGCCATATATCGGGCTGGCGGAGCTTTACATGAACGGCAGGCAGCCCGAGATGGCGGCGAAGACCCTGATGGCGGCGTACCGAGGAGCTTTCTTCGGGCGCGGCCTGCACGACCTCCTGCTCGGCGCTTATTTCATGTCAGGCAGACGCGATGACACGCTGGCCTTTGCAGACAGGGTGATAAAGATGTTCCCCGACTCGGATGTCGCGTTCCAGCTCAAAGGAAAAATCCTCAGCGCGGAAGGCAAGTACAAAGAGGCCGCAGCCGCTTTCAAAAAAGCTCCCTCCCCTTCCCGCTCCGGCGACGCCTCAATCTATCCCCGGCTTCTGGCCGCAGGCTCGGACTTCTTCCACGGCAACGCCTCCGGCTTCGCGGGAAACTATGCCCCGGCGGCTGAACTGCTGCTGGCATACGCGGACACCCTGCCATCTCCGGAACAGGTCCAAAAACTTATAGAGATTCAGGAAAAGTTGGAGTCCGACCGCTCTGCGGCTCAAGACAAAACCGACATCTACAAAGACGCCGGAATACACCCGAAATTCGCCGGAAGGCACATCGCGGAGATTAAGGCCGAATCAGAGTTCAAGATTCCGGCGCTGCTTTCCGCAGCACACTTCCTGAACCGCGCGGGAAAATTCAAAGAAAGCGCGAAAGTAATCGACCGCGTTGTAAAAATCGGCCGGGCCGACCCGGATTCGATGTCGCAGATCGGCTACCTCTACGCACTCAACAACAGCAAACCCCGCGAGGCCGACGCTTACACCGCCAAAGCGCTTGAGATGGACCCGAACGACCCGGTGTACATGCGCAACCGCGCAGTCGTTCTTTCGAGATCGAAACGGAACCGCGAGGCTTTGGAACTGTTCAAGAAGGCGATAGCCGCAAAACCTGACACCGAGCTTTTGCGCTTTGAATACGGTCAGGCTCTCCTAAAAGCGGGAAAGAAAAAAGAAGCAGCCGAACAATTCAAACTCGAACTGAAACGCAGTCCCGACCTCGCGTTGGCCGCCGAAGCCCTTAAAAAAACCGGGGTTAAATAATCTATCGGCAATACTTCACGCCACTGGAGGCCGCGCCGTGGACTACCGCAGAATGCCCATCGAAATCGAATCTCCCGAACAGTTGGGTTATGACAAAATAAGATGCAACCTCACTGAAAGCTCGATGCCCGACATGAAGTTCGACGCTCTCGGAGTGGATTTCTCCGGCCTGACTCTGGCTTACACCGACCACGCGGGAGACCCGGAACTGCGGAAGATGATCGCCACGGAGGGCGAAGGACTGCGCGCCGAAGACGTCCTCGCCACCCCCGGAGCCGCCGCCGCCCTTTTCATCATCGCCACTTCCATGCTGGGCGCTAACGACAGGATTCTCGTCGCGCATCCCAATTACGCGACCAACATCGAAACTCCGCGCGCCATCGGCTGCGGCGTCGATCTCCTCGAATTGCGCTTCGAGGACGGCTTCAGCCTTGACATCGACAGGCTCCGCTCGATGATAACCCCGCAGACAAAACTCATCAGCCTCACCACCCCGCACAACCCGACCGGAACAGCGCTAAGCGAAGAACAGATAAGAGAAGCCGCCGCAATCGCCGAGCGCTCCGGCTGCCTGCTCCTCGTCGACGAAACTTACAGGGACATGGCGTTCGACGGCCCCGCCCCGCTCGCAGCCTCTATCTCGCCTTCCGCCATCAGCGTCTCCTCCCTGTCGAAAACCTACGGGCTGCCCGGCATCCGCGTCGGCTGGATAATCTCGAAAAACGCCGCCCTCATGGAGACATTCCTCGCTGCAAAAGAGCAGATGGTCATCTGCGGCTCCGCTCTCGACGAGCGCGCCGCCGTCGCTCTTATGCGCCGCAAAAAAGAGTTTCAGGCCGACGCCCTCGCACACATCAAGACCGCCTTCGGCGCCACCCGCGACTGGATGGCTTCTCAAGATTCCCTCGAATGGGTGGAGCCATGCGGCGGCGTGGTCTGCTTCCCCAGAATCAAACCCGCTCTCGATATCGACATAGACGGATTTTATAGCATCCTCAACGAAGAATACGGCACATACGTAGGCCCCGGACACTGGTTCGGAATGGACCGCCGACACATGAGAATCGGCTACGGCTGGCCCAAGCCCGACGAACTCGCCGCCGGCCTTGAAAACATAACCCGCGCCGTCTCCCGCGCCCGACGCAAATCAACCTGACCCCGCCTCCTTCGCCGCCTTAACCATATCAACACAAATTGACGATTGCTGTAACCTAATATGCATTTGTAGCGGGCTTGATTCATTGACTGTTGCTGGATTATTATGTAGAAATCATTGACGAGTAGGAAATATTCTGTGAAACGATTTCTGATTATAGCGAAGTTTCTTGGTGGTTTATATTCATCTCTTATCGCTTTGATCGCGATAGGCATCCTTTTCACTGTTGCTTTCATTACAGGTAATTTACCAGTATATACTCCAGAGTCGGCAGTTGCTTACAGTTGGCATATTTCAGGTTCAGATTTTGGGGTTCTGCTTCAACTCTTTATTATTATTCCCTTCGCTGGGATCATTGAAAATGTGGTAATAATAACATTAAGATTGTTTGCCTATATGACAAGATTTAATAACAGGAAAAAAGCAATTGCTTTTATAGCTTTAAACACACTAAAAAACTTGCTTTTTATTTTTGTAAATATAGGAATCGGGCTTGGGTTAATTGCTTCACTATTTAAATACTGCGACTGATTTTTGCAGTAGTCACTCATCTGTCTCGACTGGATATTACCATTAAGCCCCTAACTCCGTATAAAACATCTGAGCAAACTGCTTCGATGCGTTTTGGCGCGGACGGAATGGCGACGCCGACGGTCTGAACAACATTGAGGAATACCTCTCCTTTTTCGCGCAAGCACAACCTCTCCGCCAACATTTTTCAAAATCAAGGGTTATCATCTGCCAGCCATTTTTCTACAATGCGGGCTGAAATGAAATCCGGATTCGTCGATAGCGCCGACGAGCCGGGGGCGATTGTTCATAGCGGAGTCACAGGCCGTATAGGTCGGACTCGCTCATGACCGAGCAACCGTTTCGGGATAGAAATTCGCCGAGGTCTTCGGGCTGATCCACTTCGAACACGAAGACGGCCTCTTTGCCTCGTTCGAGTATGAAGCCGTATGCGTCCTCGACGTTGATGTTTCTGCTCTGTAATAGAGGAAGAATCCTGTCGAGGCCGCCGACGGTGTCGTCCATCTTGACGGCGACGACGTTTTTGAGGGCGACGGGGAATCCCGCGTCCTTGAGAGCGGCTGCGGCGATTTCCGGTTTATCGACCAGAAATTTGGCCACGCCGAATCCTTCCGAGGATGAAATGGCGGTGGCGCGGATGTTGACGCCCGCCCCCGCCAGAGCGCCGGTCATCCTAGCCAGACGCCCGGGCATGTTCTGCATGAATACGACCGCCTGAACCGCCATATCCGATTGCCTCCAAGCCGCGCCTCGCGGGCGCGTTTGTTATATTTGTCTTTTGTCAATAACGCGAACGGCTTTGCCGACGCTGCGCGGCAGGGTGTTCGGCTCGACGAGCCGCACTTCGGGCGTCACCAGCGTTTCGTCCTTGATCGCCCCCTGTATGGTCTTTCTCAGCCTGTTGAGTTCCTTGATGTCGCCCCGGAAGAAGGAGTCCGCCACTTCGACGTTCACGACGATGTGGTCTGCGCCCTCGACGCGAGTCAGTTCAATCTGCCACCCGCCGCCGACTTCGGTCATGGTCATGAGCGCGTCTTCGATTTGAGAGGGAAACACGTTCACGCCTTTGATGATCAGCATGTCGTCGCTGCGGCCTGTGATGCGGTCAATGCGGCGGTGCGTGCGGCCGCAGGGACAGTCGCCGGGAAGTATCGAAGTAAGGTCTCTCACTCTGTACCTTATAATCGGCATCGCCTCGCGCGTGAGGGTGGTCATGACGATTTCGCCGCGCTCTCCTTCGGCTACAGGCTCCAGTGTTTTCGGGTCTACGATTTCGAGTATGTAATGGTCTTCCCAGAGGTGCATGCCGTTTTTTTCGACGCATTCAAACGCGACGCCGGGGCCGTTCATCTCGGAGAGGCCATAGGAGTTGAATACGCTTGCGCCGAGGAATCCTTCGAGCTTTCGCCTAGTTCCTTCCGAATACGGTTCGGCGCCGACGAGCGCGATGCGTATTTTCAGGTCTCTCTTCGGGTCTATGCCCTCTGCGGCGAACTCTTCGCACAGATGAAGGGCGTAGCTTGGCGTTATATGAATGACTGTGGAGCCGTACATTTTCATATTGGCCATCTGCCACTTAGTGTTGCCCGCTCCCATAGGGATGGTGAGCATCCCGAGACGCTCGGCGCCGAAGTGCATTCCCAGCCCGCCAGTGAACATCCCGTATCCAGTCATGTTCTGGAACACATCCGAGTTGTTCGCCCCCGTCATGGCCATGCACCGCGCCACCATGTCCGCCCAGTTGTCTATGTCGGCTCTCGAATAGAACACGGCGGTGGACTTGCCGGTCGTGCCCGAAGAGGCGTGCAGCCTCACTACGTCTTTCATGTCAACCGCAACCAGACCGTACGGGAACCAGTCGCGCAGGTCCTGCTTGACGGTGAAAGGAAGTTTGCGCAAATCCTCAAGACCGCGAACGGTCTCCGGATCGACCCCTGCCTCCGCGAATTTCTTTTTATAAAACGGCGATTTCGCTGCCCGCCGCACAACATCTCTAAGGCGCGCGGACTGCAACGCCTCCAACCCCTCTCGCGGCATCGTTTCTTTTTCCTTGTCCCAGAACATTTTCATCGCCTCCGGCAACTCCTTTTCATACAGACACCAATCATAATATCTTCCGCCGCGCTTTTAAAGTTCGCGCCGGCCAAGATAGCCGGAACAAGAAGCATGTTGAAAAAGACTGATGGAAATATGGGCCGACGGCAAGAAAAGAAACAAGAATATTTACCAAAGAGTAATCTGGTCCCGGGATTCGTCTATACAGCAGACTAACCGGCGAGATTGTTCAGAGCGGCGCCCCCTTCGTTGCCGCCGCGTTTTCATGAGCCATATAGGCCGCCGGTGGCGGCGGCGTTTTGCCACAAACTTTTGTGAAACGTCCTAGCGCATAACGACTACGTCGCCGGGTTTGATGGGTTGGGCGGGCGTCTCGGAAGTTGAGCAGTGGGTGTAAGTGTCTTTGACTTCGACGGCGCGCAGAGAGCCTATGCGGTCGCGAATTCTATCGATGACCTCGCCGGTGACGGGGTCGTAAAGGAGGTCTCCGATGCGGTACACTGCGAGGCTGCGGCCTTCTTCCAGTCCGTCCGCGCGCGTGAGGTTGATGTAAACTCTGTTGTCGGCGACTTTTAGGACATAGCCTTCAATGGGGAAGTAGTCGCGGATGACGCCTTCTATGCCGTCTATGGCGACTTTGAGGGTTTTCGAAGAGAGGGTTTTCGGGTCGTTCGGGGCGGCCAGCCCTATGAACGCGTCGGCGGATTCCTGTGTCGTTATGCTGAGGGCTTTGTCTGTGCGGATGTAATCAAAATCCTTATATAAGAGCCATCTGCCAGTGTCGGCGTTGAGAACGCGCAGATCGACTGACAGGATGACATCCACCTCCGCAAATCCGGATGCTCCGGAGCCATGGCGGCGGGTTCTGGCCTCGTATCCTGTCACCACGGCGGCGACTACGCCGTCTATGCCGTTAAGTTTGAGCTTACGGGCGGGGTCAGCCGCCAGAATGTCCGAGATGTCTATTTTATTGTCCATCATTATCTCGTCCTGCTCGTATTCATTGATGATTTCGAAGCGGCGGTCTTTCTGGAACCGGTCGCGGACCGCTTCGGAGAGAGCGGCCGCGATGTCGGTCTGCGAGTAGCCGGACTCATTGACGAAGGCGGGCATGGCGATTCTGTACGGCCGGGCAATCTGGTCGGGGCCGGCGGCGGCGACGCTTTTGCGGAGTTCTTCGCGAAGGTCGTCGTCGAGCAGAGCGCCGGTCTTTTTCAGTTCCGTCATATCGAACTCTACCATGCCTTTGCCGGTCATTCTTGCGGTGGCGGCCTTGAAGCCGTTTTTGCCCTCGACGGCAAGGATTATTGTGGCGTCCACCGAGCCGTCCGCGCGTTCAGTCTCCCGGAACACTGTTGCGGAATCAAGGAATGCGTCGATGTGGCGTTCTTTGGATGGGTTGGAAGCGAGGTAGTCGCCGAGAGTTTTGGAGTCGGGATTGTCAAAGTCTACCGGGAGGCGTTCAATGGCTTTACGGGTGTTTTTCTTGGCGTCGGCGACTGCTTTGGCGCGGGCTTCGTTGTAGCTTTCGCCGGGGAGGGGCTTGCCGTTGCCGGCGCCGACTATTATGCCCGCGGACAGATCGACGTACGCGGTGTCTGCAGCCGCCGGCGCTGTGGCGACAAGGGCAAAGCAGAGGGCGGCTAGGGTCGCGCGGCGCGCATTTCTTAAAATCGTTCTCATAGTCGTTTCTCCAGAAATCGATATTTGCCGTTAATCTATATTAATTCAAAGAGGGATATATTACAATCGCAGGGCGGCGGGGACGGTTTTGCCGCCGGGGGCGGGATGGCTTATAATGATATGCGCGCCCGGAGAGCGGCGGGACATCGCGTCGGGGGCGGGCGGGTTGAATGAGAAGCATAGGCGCTAGAATAGTCATAGTTTTTCTGGTCACGGTCACGCTGTCGATCACCATCGCGACGTCTTTCTATTTGCCTTTTCTGATGCGGCTTGTGTACAACCAATCGGACATGAAGATGCAATCCGACCTCGAAGTGGCGCGAATGGCGCTGGATCAGAAGAAGCAATCGCTGATGCTGCCGGCGCGCGTGCTGTCGAAGGACATCTGGTTCAACAGGATGCTGGCGGGGCGGATCGGCAACTTGGTGAGGGAGCGGGTCAAGTTCTTCATCAGGGGGCTGACGGAGGCCGACTTGACGTTCATGACGGTGACGGACGCTGACGGGGTGGCTCTGTTCAGGTCGCAAAGCGCGTACTCGACAGGAGACGATATCAGCGCCGACCCGGCGGTGAAGAGAGCATTGGGGGGGCAGGAGGCGTCTTCGTTCAGGCTGCTCGGCCCCGAGGAGATGTGGCGGGAAGGTCTTCTGGCGGAGCCTCCGGCTCCCGGCGCGGCAGGCCCGCAGGGGTTGGCGATTATCGCCGCCGCCCCTGTGCTGACTCCGTATGAGGCGGACACCGCCGAGGGATTGTCACCTGAGAATTGGCAGAAGGACCGCGTAGTGGGAGTGGTCGTGGTCGGATATCTGATGACGCGGGACATGTCGGCTCTGAACGAAGTGGCGGAGCGCACGAAGAGCAGGGCGAGCGTCTTTTCGCGAAAGGGCCTTCTGGCGTCAACCGCTCCCAAAGAAGTCGCGGCTCCGCCAAGAACAGTTTTCGACGCCGCCATATACAAAGAGACCGGGGCATACGTTTTGAACCGTCCCGAACTTGGAGAGATATCGGGATACATCCCGCTTTACAACGTGGAAGGCGAGTTGTCCGCAGTTTTGGAGTTGAGCGGATCGACCGAATGGATAAATCGAGCGCGGGCCGTCTCGCTGCGCAATTTTATATTTTTCATCATCGTCGGCATAGCGTCCGCGTTCGTGGTGGGCCTGCTGCTGACGAAGAGGATAACCGAGCCGATAAGAGAGCTGCGCAGGGGCGCCGAGGAGATAGGGCGGGGCAATCTGCTGCGCAGGATTGACATACCCGGAGGCGACGAGATATCAGAGCTTGCGGACACGTTCAACGACATGAGCGTGAGGCTGCACAGGTCGATGGAGGAGATGCGACTGTCCAAACAGCAGGTTGAGGACTATTCGTCGCGGCTGAAGTCCGCCCACTCGAGCTTGGAGATGTACTCCCGCGAGCTTGAAAAGGTCAACCGGGATTTGATGAACAGCAACTTGAGCCTTCGCAAGGCGAACGAGGTCAAGGACACCTTCCTTTCGACGGTGTCGCACGAGCTGAAGACTCCGCTGACGTCGATAATCGGCTACGTGTCGATGATACTGGAGGGGGCGTTCGGGGCGGTGAACGAAGACGCGGCGCAGAGCCTTGAAGTGGTGCTGCGCCGGGGACGCAACCTAGAGGCGCTGATTAGCGACCTGTTGAGCCTGTCGCGAATCGACGCGGGCCGGCTGGAGCTGCGACGCGCCTACATCGACATCGGCAAGGAGCTTAGAGGCATCGAGGAGGTCTTCTCGGAGACTCTCCGGGAGGCCGGGCTTGAATGCGAATTGGACATAGAGGACTCCCTCCCCCGCGTCCACGCGGACAGGGACAGGATAAACCAAGCCGCGCTAAACCTAGTCGGCAACGCGATTAAGTTCACCTCGCCGGGCGGGCGGGTTTCAATCCGCGCAAGACATAAAAGGGAAACGAATGAAATCGAGGTCTCGGTGGCCGACACCGGGATAGGAATTCCGGCGGACGAACTGAGCCATATTTTCGACAGGTTCTATCAGGTGGACAAGCACGACGGGCGCGAGTACGGCGGGACAGGGCTCGGGCTGGCGATAGCCCGCGAGCTTGTCGAGCTTCACGGCGGCAAAATCGAGGTGAGCAGCGAGCCGGGCAAGGGCAGCGTCTTCACTTTCACCCTTCCGATATCGGCTCCTGAAACCGGGCCGGAAGGCGCGGGCGGCGGAGGGTTCGGCGGCGAGGCGGCATAGGAGCGCGAGCGCGACGCGGTTATTCCCCGCTCAGCGCAAGTTCCGCCGAATGATTTTCATTTATCAACAGAGGAGACGGCGATATGAAAGAAAACAACTTCGGAAGAATGAGCAGGAGAGAGTTTTTAGCGGCGGCCGGGAAACTGGCGGTTGGAGCGGGCGCGATTTCGGCGTTTGGCTTGCCGGTGTTTTCGACGCGCGCGAAAGGGCTTGAAATCGCGGTGCGCGAACTGAAGCGGCCGACTTTCAGCCAGCCGGAATTCGTGGTTCCCGGTGGGCGGGCGGCGGCGACTGTGAGCGCGCCGAAAACGGGCCGCGCGACCAAGGCGAGGCTGCTTCGCTCGTTCACCGGGGAGACGGTCGCCGAATCGGCGCTTGACTCGCCTCTGCCGGAGGGCGGCGGCGATTTTTCCATCGACATCCCGGCCCATGTTCCCCCGGGGCTGTACGACCTAGAGGTCGAGTTCACATCCGGCGGAGAACCCCGCAAGGACTTGCAACGCCACTCGGTCTCCGTAATCGAATCGTTCGAAGCCCCTCTCAAGTTCGCTCATGTGACGGACTACCACATGGGCGACCCGCGCGCCGAAAAACAATTCCCCGGCATGGATATCAAAAAAGTCCGCGTCGCGTCCATCGAGGCCGCCAACAGAGAGAACCCGCAGTTCATTCTTCTCACTGGAGACATAACGGCGTATCCTGAAACTTACGACGAGGACTACCCGGCGGCGGTGGCCGAACTGCTTGAACACGCCCGCGTCCCGATGGTCATAATCCCCGGCAACCACGATTTCTATTCGTGGCTGGACGCGGACGGAACGCTGCGGACGGACGGCGTGACGTATTGGCGCGATTTCTTCGGCCCGACGAGGCGGCTGCTCGACTTCGGCCCGCACAGGTTCATCTGTTTCAACTCATACGACTGGGACTCGCTGACGGTGCGCAACCGCAACTTGGAATATTTTCAGAAGAACGGCGGGGCCATTTCGTACAGCGGAACGTTGAGCAGGAGGGAACTGGCTTTCGTGGGCCGCTCGCTCGACACCGCAGGCGACAAAGTTCCCGTGCTCGTCTCTCACCACGGGCCGAGGCAGTTCGAGCCTATGCCACAGCAGTGGTGTTCCGACTGTGTGGGCATGAACAAGTTCCTGAGTCTGATTAAGAAGTATAACCCGCCGTATTATTTCTACGGGCACATACACCGCAACGAAGACATAACGGAGGGCAAGACGCGCTACGTGGCAACCACGTCGGTGGGAAGCGACGCGGGGCGCGAGGAGTTGTGGGCGATAAGGATAGCGCAGGCGCAGCCGGACATGTCGTTCGACATCAGGACGCTGAAGCTGTTCGACTCGCCGCCGATGAAGGGCTGATGGGCGCGATGGAAGAAAGGTTGCGGCTGGCATTTCTTGAGCCGGGGGCGGCGGAAGGGCCGTGGAACATGGCTCTGGACGAGGCGCTGCTGAACGAGGCCGCCGCCGGTCGCGCGCGGCCTTCGCTGCGGTTCTACTCGTGGCGACCGCCCGCGATAACATTCGGCTACTCGCAGGACGCCGCGGCAGAGATCGACCTTGACGCGTGCCGCGCGGCGGGAGTCCCGGCGCTTCGCCGAATTACCGGCGGCGGGGCGGTTTTTCATCAAGCGGAACTGACATACTGCGTGGTCGTCCCGGCGTCGGCTTTCCCCGGCCCCATCTCGGCCTCGTATGAAATCATCTGTGGGGCGCTGGCCGCCGGACTGGATTTTTTTCGAAATGGTTTCAAGTTCTCCCCTGTTAATGATATTATCTTCGGAGACAAAAAAGTAAGCGGAAGCGCTCAGGTCAGGCGCGGCGGAATGATAATGCAACACGGCACGGCGCTGCTTGACACGGATCTGAACAAGATGTTCGGGCTGTTGCGGGTTCCGGAGGAGAAATATAAAAAACACGGGCTGAGCGAGGCCCGCAGGCGGGTTTGCTCCCTAAAGGAAATCCTCTGCTACGCGCCGACCTTCGAGGAAACGGCGGAAGCGGTCAAGCTGGGTTTTCAGACTGTTTTCGATTTGGGAGACCCGGAACCGCCGTCCAACGAAACCCTCGCCGCCGCCGCCGCTCTAGTTCCGAAGTATTCGTCCGACGATTGGAATCTTCGCCGCTCCCGAAAACCGGATTGCGGCGACGAAGAATAAATCCGGAGGTTTTTTAGTCACATGAAATTCAAAGCAAACTTCTTGTTCGACGGCCCCATCGACATGGTGTGGGAGGCCAGAGAGAAAAGGTTCGAGAACCCCGACAAGTTTCCCGAACTGCAGAAGCACGAGGAGATTTCCCGCCGAGAGGAAGGCAAGAAGATTTTCTCCAAGAGGATAATCGAGCTTTCCGCCAGCATCCCGAAACCGCTCCAGAAAGTTCTTTCTGACGACATGATGAAGACCATCGACGAATCGGTCTATGACATGGAATCGAACGTCCACACGTGGACGATCACGCCGAAAGCCGGAAGCAAACTGTTCAAGTGCACCGGATACTCGAAATACAACGAGTACGAGGAAGGCGGGCAGAAGAAGACCAAGCGGGAGCTTGAGCTGGAAGTGAAAGTGGACCTTCCCCTGCTGGGAAAAATGGCTGAACAGGTTATCCTCGAGGCTTACAAGAAGAACCTCGAAAAGGACAACCAGACGATAGCGAAGATGATAAAGATAATGAAGGAAGAGAACGCGTGAAAGAGACGGGCGGCGCGTGGGACTTGAAAAAAACGCGCCGCCCGCTATCATAACCGCGAACGCCGCCGCGGCCGGAATCTGCGGCGGTTTCCCGGAGGCAACTTCAAGTGAATGTTTCATCCGCCATACAGCGCAGGCGCACAATAAGGCGTTTTAAAAATCAGGCTGTGCCGGAATCAATGTTGATTAAGTTTGTCGACGCCGCCCGGCTCGCCCCCTCGGCTGGCAACTCTCAACCCCTTGAATACATCACCGTGGCTTCGGCTTCGGGGTGCGAAAAAATATTTCCGCATCTGAAATGGGCGCGTTTCATCGGCGGCGGCGACACTCCGGCGGAAGATAAAAAACCCGCCGCGTACATAGTCGTTCTAATCAACAGGAACATTGCCGCAAAGGGCGGCGGACACGAGTCCGGAGCCGCCGTTCAGAATATCCTCCTGTCCGCCATCGAAGAAGGCTACGGGGCCTGCTGGCTGCGCTCAGTGGACCGCGCGGCGATCAAAGAAGCTTTCGGCATCGCCGACCATTGCGACGTCGATAGCGTCGTCGCTCTAGGCAAACCCGCCGAGTCTCCCATAACCGAACTGGCGGGCGACGACACCAAATATTGGCGAGACGACAGGGGTCTCCTTCATGTCCCCAAACGCTCCATAGACACAATTCTCCATAAAGAAAAATTCTGACGGCGAGTCAACAAGCGAAGCGTTAAGGGAATGCTTTTGAAAAGTTTCCCATAATTTTTCCCTAACCGGATAGTGTATAATCTTTGCGGGACACAAGCGCGCGGGATATGCGATGCCGGCAAAAATAAAAGTGTTAAGATTGCAGCACAGTTTCGTCGAGCCGACTAACCACAGGATACTCGACGAGCTTGGCGCGTTTCCCGATCTTGAGATAAAAGCCCTCTGTCCGACATGGGGAATCGAAAGCGGCAGCAGGCGGGACTTGAAGCAATCGCCCCGCGCGGACCTCCAAACGGCTCGCACCGCCCTAACCTTCCACTATTCCACGACTGTCTATCTTGAGAAACTCGGCGCGGCCATGCGGAACTTCAAACCCGACATTATCCACATCCACGACGAGCCGTGGTCGCTGACCACCGGGCAGACCCTCGCCCTCAGGCGGATATACGTCCCGCGCGCAAAAGTGGTTTTCTGTTCCGCGCAAAATATCCAAAAGAACTACCCATTCCCGTTCGGCCGCATCGAGCGCTGGAACCACGCCGTCGCCTCCGCCGGGCACGGATGCTGCGAGGGCGTGCGCGAGGTGGTTCGCGCGAAAGGATTCAAAGGCCCGTTCGAGATTTCCCCGATGGGGATAGACCCCGAACTTTTCGAATACAAGCCGCACAACGGAACGATAGCCCTCTGCGGAGCGGTAATCGGATACGTCGGACAGATAGTGGAGGAAAAAGGCGTGTTCACGCTGCTGCGGGCGATGTCCGAACTGGGGCGCGGCGCCAGAGCCGTATTCGTCGGCCCCGGACCCGACGCCGACCGCGCCCGCGCGCTAGCCTCTCAGCTTTCGCTTTCCGGCAACGTAGTATTCGTCGGCGCAATCCCTCACTCCGAGGTGGCCCGCGCAATGAGCGGATTCGACATCCTAGCCGTGCCGTCCCAGACCACTCCGAAGTGGAAAGAGCAGTTCGGGCGTGTGATAGTCGAGGCGATGAGCAGAGGCGTCCCCGTCGTGGGGTCAAGTTCCGGCTCGATACCCGAAGTGGCTGGCGACGCCGGGGTGATATTCCCCGAAGGCGACTCGCGGGCGCTCGCCGCAGCCCTCGCCACCCTGATAGACAACCCGAAACAGCTCGCCGAAATGTCAGCCGCAGGCAGAAACCGCGTCCTGCGCCTGTTCACATGGCGCCGAGCCGCCCAAATCCATAGAGACATCTATCTTCGAATAATGTGATTTTTCGGGTGAAACGCGGCTAGGCGCGCTCCCCTTCAGCCCTCGGCTTCCGCTCCCGGCCGGTCGTTCAGCGGGAACTTCAGGAACACCAAGAAACCGATAAACCCGAAGAACCCGGCGACGGGGCCGAGCAAGTTTATCCCAAGAGTGTTCCCGGTCGAGTAGCCGAAGTAGCCGAACAGCAATGCCTGTATGCCCTGAGACATCGCGGTGGCCGCCTTCTGCAGAAAGCCCTGCATCCCGAAATACATCGCCTCCCGCCTGTGCCCGGTCAGCTTCTCGTCGTAGTCCGCCACATCCGCCAGTATCGCCATCGGCAGCACCATGTTCCCCGCTATCGGGAAACTCAGAATGGCGATAAGTATAAGCCCCGCGTTCGTGGGCGACACCGGAAGGTCCACCCTGCCGATGAGAAACAGCGCCGGAAGCACGCACGCCAGCATCAGCATGCAGTACTTGTACAGCGTCACCTTCCCCAGTTTCTTCGTCAGGATGTTGATTATGAAAAACGAAATCACGAATCCGGGGATGCTCACCGCGTACACCACTCCCACGAAACTCTCCGTCTTCCCCATCAGCCGCGTCACTATGTACGGTATGCTCGCCGTGAGAGAGGCGAAACCGAGGTATTGCATCACCGACGCCAATATGTACACCACGAAAGCCTTGTTTTTGAATGTCCACGCGAACGCCTGAAACATCGAATATTTCTCTTCCGGGGCCTCCGTCTTCGCGGGCGCGACGTATTTCTCCCGCACCCCCAGCCCAGTGACGTACAGGAAGATAATCGACAGCGCCCCCGATATCAGCGCCATGTTGAAGTAGCCTATGTTCCATCCATTGGCGTCCACCATCCGCGCGGCGATGAATCCCTGATACGCGTTGGCGATGAGAAACGCCACCGCCATGTAAGTCGTCAGCCCCACCCGTTGCTTAGACGTCTCCGCCAGCTCAGGCATGAGCGAAAGGTACGGCCCCATGACTGCTGTAAAAAAGAACCAGAACAGCCCCATGATAACGATGGTCGAGACCACCAGCGCCGCGCTCCCGGCGGGAAACATCGGACGGAAAAGCAGTATGAACGAGCCGACCATCAGAGGCGCGCCGATAAGGATGAACGGCCTGCGGCGGCCTATGCGCGTGTGAGTCTTGTCGCTCCAGAACCCTATCAGCGGGTCCGCCAGCGCGTCCACTATCCGCCCGCAGATAAGCGCCGCCCCCATGATGTACATCGATATCAGCGGCTGCGCCCGACCCTCGTCGTTCGTGTAGAAATACAACACCCACCCGCTGAATATCAGGTTGGGCAGGTTGCCTCCGAACTGGCCGCTCACATACACCAGACTCTTCAGCGCGCTTGAACCGCCCGCTTCCTTCTTGCCGGAATCAGTCGCCGTCATCTTCAGCCTCCATCAAGTGTCCAATTATATATCATGCGGGAGCGCTTGTTGAACCGGAAAATTAAATGACGCCCTCGGCGCCATCCTGCCGCGCGCGCGCGCTGGCATTTCGTCGCGCGATATTACATAATGACCATACATCCGGGCGCGGGCGCGCCGATTGAAAGCAGGTAGCCGCTTGGGCGAAGTCCCGAACGACATCATCAAAATAATAACTAAGGCGACGGACGCCGCGTGCGCGACGGCCATGAAGCATTACGGGCTGGCCCGCGCGTCCCTCAAGCCGGACATGACATACGTGACGGCGGCGGACAGGGAAATCGAGCGCGCGTTGAGAAAAGAACTTTCGCGCGCGCTCCCCGGCGCGGCGGTCATCGGCGAGGAAGACGGCTGCGGCGCGGCGGGCGTACGGGGCGCGGCGGCTAAAGGCTGGGCGTGGGTAATCGACCCCATAGACGGCACGTCCGCGTTCATTGACGGGCTTCCGACATTCTGCGTGAGCGTCGCGCTGTTTAAGGATGGCCGCCCGGTCGCCGGCGTCCTCCGTCTCCCAGCCACCGGGGACATCTACACCGCGCGGCGCGGCGGCGGCGCGTTCTACAACGGAGCGCCCATCCGCTCCGCAGGCCCTCTGTCCAGACACGACCTGCCCATCTGCGTCCCCTCCAAAGTCCACCTCAGGTACAAAATCGCGTATCAGGGAAAGACCCGGAACATGGGAAGCACGGCGCTGCATTTCGCGCTTGTGGCGCGAGGGGCCGCCATCGCGGCGGTCGCCACCGCAAAGATTTGGGACATCGCCGCAGCCGCCCTCATTCTCACAGAGGCCGGAGGCCGCGTCGCCTCCCTAGACGGAGCCTCCGTCAACTGGCGCTCCATGCTCAAAACCCCCGAACTCCCCGCCCCGCCCCTCCTTGCCGCCTCCCGCTCCCGTTGGAAAACCATCTCCGCCCTAATATCGCCCTTGAAATGAGAATCCTGCGATTTGCGCCGGATTCGCTGTCATGACGACAGGCAGATTCGGAATAAACCAGAAAAAGTATTGATAAAAATAGGATAGCAAGGCATAATACTGACATGTCAGTTCAGTTGTGGCAAATAATCCGGCGGCGACTCTCTTGAAAGCTTCTGACAGAAAAAAACAAATCCTCGACGCGGCCCTCACGGCGTTCGCCGAACACGGCTATGAACGCACCAGCATCGCCATAATCTGCGAAAAAGCCGGCATCGCCCGCCCGACGCTTTACCAATACTTCAACGACAAACGCTCCCTCTTCAGGGAACTTCTTGAGAATTACCTTCTCGGCATTCACGACAGGATTCACGCCAGACAGAAAGCTGAATCGGAAAACAAGAATCTCTCGATGCGGGAGTCTCTCAACTCGCTCCATTTGGAGCTTTTCGAGGAGATATCGAACAACCGCGATATATATACGATTCTGGTGAAAGAAGCGCGGGCAAGGAACGCTGAGACCGAGGATGTGACACGGGACATCATGAAAATGATGATAGATAGATTCGTGAACGCGATGGAGACGGAGCTTGGCGAATACGGTTCGAACATCTCGGACAAAGAGTTCGCGGCCGTCTACATGATGGGCGGAACGATGCACGCGGTCGAGTATTTTCTTTTCGATAAAATTAGAGAGATGACCACGCGGGAATTCGCGGACAGGATAACGGAGATCGAGTCGAAGATATTCGGCATCGAAGAGAAACGCTAGGAGAGACCGAGGGAGCGCGCGGGCGTTCTTTTTTTTAGACCGAGGCTGAACTGACATGTCAGTTTAAACGAGATGTCCGCCCTTATCGGCGAAGCCGGGGTTAAGGAGATTCGATTCTTATGGAAAATGAATTCAGGCAAATCGTGTACCGCATAACCAACTTCACCGGCCCCGGTTCCCTCTCCAAACTTGAGGACAAGCTGGTGGGACTGCCCGGCGTGAAATTCGTGGATTTTGAGTTTCCCGTGGCAGTCCTTCGGATCGACGTGGACGAGAGCGCGTTTAAAGACTCCGCAGCCCTCGAATCCCTTACAAATCTGGGATTCGCAATTGAAACCCGCGACGACTCAACATCTTAACAGTTAGTCCTTCCTCCTCGGTTCACGGTGTAAACAACACAGTCTTTATTTTCCCTTACCCGCATTTTCCACCGATATTGTTCAGAGCGGACGAATCGCGGAACGCAAGGCGCATTTTTGCAGTAAAATGAACAGCGGCTGATCTTTCTTTATTCAATTTTACTTATTGTTCTCGTGAAAAAACCGGACGAAATCGGCTCCGCCCCTTCTTTTCGCCCGGCATCTTTAGTACAATCCGGTTTAGCGAAAAAAACAAGTCGGGACAGCTTAGCGTTTCATAGATATTCGGGTCTGAGCCGTCCCTGCGGAAATTATCATGGCGCGTGAGGCGGAAAAACAAAGCGTTGCCATACTCGGCGGCGGAATCGCCGGGCTGTCCTGCGGCTATTTCCTAAAAAAAAGAAACATCCCGTTCACAATATATGAATCCGGCGTAGGTCCCGGAGGCAACTGCTCGACTTTCGCCGTCGGAGATTTCCGTTTCGATTCGGGCGCGCACAGGCTGCATGACAAAGATCCGGACGCCACAACGGAAATAAAGTCGCTCCTCGGCGACAGATTAAAGAAAGTTTCCGCGCCCAGCCACATTTATCATGAAGGAAAGATGATACTATTTCCGATATCGGCCCCTGACGCGTTCAAGAAACTCGGCGCGGCGTTATCGATGAGGATCGCCGCAGAGGCGCTTGCGGGCCGGACGCTGAGACAAAGCGACTCCGCGGACTTCGAGAGCAGCTCGATAAAGCGCTACGGAAAAACACTCGCAGGTTTTTTTCTGCTGAATTACTCGGAAAAGCTCTGGGGTATCCCATGTTCGCGGCTTAGCGCGGAGGCGTCCGGCGGACGACTTAAGGGGATGAATTTAAAAACCGTAGTTGCGGCGGCTCTGGGACTTCGGGGCGCAACAGAGCACATGGACGGAGATTTCTATTATCCTGACGGCGGGATTTCGGCCATCTCGGAAGCGATGGCAGATTTCATCGGACGCAAGAATATTCGCCTGAACTCAACAGTAACCGGCATCCACGCGGAAGCTGGCGAAATCGCGGAAATTGAAGTCAACGGAAAATCTGTGGAGGCCGCCGCAGGGGTAGTCTCGACTATACCATGCGACGAGTTGGTCAGGATTATAACTCCCAAGCCGCCGTCTGGCGTCCGCGACGCCGCAGATTCGCTCAAGTTCAGAGACATGATTATCGTCGCTCTATTTCTGGACGTATCATCGGTGTCCAGCTCGGCGACGATATATTTTCCGGACTTCAAGTATCCTTTCACAAGAGCCTGCGAACCTCGGAACAGGTCGGCGGCGATGTCTCCTACCGGAAAAACCTCCCTCGTGTTTGAAATCCCATGCTCGGAAGGCGACGCCGTGTGGAAAAAGAGCGACGATGAAATCGCGGGCATCGTCGCCGAATCGCTGTCAGCCGCCGGTCTAGCTCGAAAAAATGATATATTGGGTAGCGCCGTTCGCAGGATGAAACGCGCCTATCCGGTCATGGAGACAGGCTTCGAAAAACCTCTACGCGTTGTGATGGATTATCTCGGCGGGTTAAGAAACCTCAGAATCGCCGGGAGAAACGCCGAGTTCCATTATTCGTGGATGCACGACATGATTGCGCGGGGAAAATCGATTGCCGGAGAGTTCCGGACAGAGCGCGACGGCGAGTTCGGCGGAGCCTAGACAAATCCGGCTTTTAGAACAACACTTTCTTTTAATCGCGCGGACACTGAGGAAGATTATGAAAAAGAAAAAAGCAGGAAAAGAAAAACAGCAGGAAAAAGCGAAGGCTGGCCCCGGCGGCAAAAACGAGCGGGAGAAAACGGTCGCAGGGTCTTCCGCCGAATCCGGCAAACCGGCCCGGATATCGACAGACGTTATATGCGCTGTCGCTGCCGCGGCAGTCATAATCGCCCATTTCATTGTCGTTGCGACGTGCTTCCGCCCGGCGACGTCCAACATGGACTCTCACGGTTATTACAAACAAGCGCGCCTGATAGCGGAAAAGGGAAGGACATACGAAATCAAAGAGTCGCGCGCTCAGTATACCGGATACACTTGGAGAAACAGTTCGGAAGAAAGGTACGACAACTTGTGGCCGGTGGGTTTTCCGGCGATTCTGGCGGCGGTTCGCTCGGCGTTCGGGCCGGAGGGGGCATATTGGGCGGACCCTGTGATGGCGGCGCTGGCGCTGGCGGCGTTCTATCTGTTGTGCCGCGCGCTAATCGGGCCGGGATGGGCGCTCGCCGCGCTCGCGGTGTTCGTCCTCAACCCGCTCTTTAACCAGCATATTCAATACCGCTATTCGCATATAGCCGCTCTGTTGATGCTAATGGCGGCTATGGCGTTTATCGAAGCCGGATGGAACAGAAAGAGAGCGTTTTTATGGCTGTTCGCGGCGGGTTTTTTCGCGGGATATCTCCCTTCTATAAGGCTTCTGGAGTGTTTCTTGGGGCCGCCGCTTTTCCTCTATGTGGCGGCGCGAGCGTTGAAAGAAAAACCGTTCTGGAAAAAGCCCGCGGCGTTCGCCGCCGGCGCGGCGGTCCCAATCGCCGCGTTCTGTGTCTGGAACCATTTAAACTACGGCGCATTCTGGCGGACGGGTTACTCCGTCTTCGAATATGGCGAGATGGGAATCTTTTCAATTGAATACCTTGCGCTGTATTCTCTTTCGTACATTCAGAAACTGCTGGGCGAAGGCGGAGGGTTCGCGCTGTCTCTCGGCGCGCTAGGAATAGTCTGGCTGTGTTCGCGAAGGGAAACGTGGCTGACAGGAGCGCTGCTGGCCGCGCTTGCGATTCCTTTCATGCTGGTGCAGATGTCGTTCACCATACACCCGAATCCGGGAGCCACGAGGTATTTTCTTTCCATGATGCCCCTTTTTACGCTGGCTGCCGTGTGGATGCTGAAAGATTTGTCCAGCGGAAAAGCGGCTATGGGGACGCTGCTCGCGGCAACCCTCATCGCGTTGTCCGCTTTATGGGGAGTACCGCAGGCGAAGTATTCTCTGAACATGCTTAAAAACCGGCAGAACGCTCTGTCCGGCATCGCAGACATGCTCGAACAGAATGCGCCGCGCGGCTCCGTCGTCGTCGCCGACGAGGCTGTCGCCCAGCATCTTGACGTTCTGGGTTATTGGAAAGTCGCGGACGCCACCCTTCTGGTGGAAGACAGGGAGCGGCGCTACGGCAACATGCCGCAGAATTATAAAATCGCCGCTTTCGCATCCGACCTGCGCGAATGGGCCGGAGACGGCGGAAGGATATTCTGGGTCGGTAAAGACGCCGTCGAGCGCAGGATCGGCCCCGCCCTCGGCGGAGGCTCTCGACTCGAACCGGTCGCTGAAATAATCTTCGAAAAGAATCCATATCTGACAGACAGCGATTTCGCGCTCAGGACAAGAAACCGCACGTCGCCCAACCTGCCGCCTATTCTTAAACGGGGTTGTTTCAACTTTGACTTGGGAGCGCAGGGCAGATTGGACATGGCGTTCGCCGGGCTTCTCGACGGCTCCCCCGTCGCCCTGTACGAACTATCCAGCTTGCCCCGGTAACCACAAAAACAAACCGTAAACAGCCGCGGCGGCAAACAGAAACTATTAGACCGCATTTTTCACCTGAGATGGCTGAAATCGAAGAATGGCATGCGACACGCGACCAAGTTCGAGTCGATGATATAACGACGCAGATCGCGCTTTTCCCGGATTCTTCTCTTCAAAATCCGGGTTGCACGAATTTAAACGCAATATCGCGTTTATACGCCGCCATTATCGCTTTTCAACTCCCGATTCACTCTGTCTAAAATAGTTTCCATCTCGCTTTAAATCCTCGTCCCGTAGTATAATTGCCATATCGTGAAAATAAGGAGAGCGCATTTGTGCGCGGGGAGGACGGAAAACCATGATGATAGACAGGCGGGAATTCATGCGTCTTTGCGCGGGGGCGGCGGCGTTCGGCTCCGGAATGGGGTCTTTCTTCCTCAAACGGGCTTTGGCGGACATGCCGCTTCTCGACGATTCGTATCCTTTTTTCTGCCCGGAACTGATTGAGATAACGAAGCCGGGACCGATTATCGCTCCAGATGGCTCCTGCGTTTGCGGCTGGGCTAGGCGGCCTATCCTCGAACTCAACTTCGACGACGCCAAGTTCGCTTCATCCAAACAGGTTATGAAAAAGGCTTTCAAGAAATGGGACATGTATCATATATACACGCCTGAGCTTGCCATGCAGTTTCTAGTGGCTTGGATTCCCTACGCGGCGTTTTTCAACGCAAACATATATGTAAGGGCCACGAACAGGTTCTACGAGGACACCCGCTTCCTGCCGGCTAACCCGGAGATAGAGATGATGCCGGACAGCGGGGGCGGACGCACCGTCTTCGACGCGGGCCCGGCGAAGGCCGTCTTCGAGGTCGTCGGCGACATACACAAGCTGTCCGTTAGATTCGACAATTTTTCGACGGCGGACAAAGAGGCGGCGGACTTGAATCTGAGCGGCGGGGAGGATTCGAGGACGTCTTTCAACGTGGAGGCGGAGATGTCGTATCCGGCGAACCACGCTTCGATAGCGGGCGTCCACATGACCAACCCGCGTCGCTGCCACTACGGGCACAAGATCAACTGCATGGAGACGGAAGGCTCGGTCGAATTCGGCGGGAATGTCTACCGGATGAGCCGGGAAAATTCTTTCGCGGCCCTCGACTTCGGAAGAGGCCACTATCCGAAAAAGATGTTCTGGCACTGGGCGACCGCTTCGGGCCGCCACTCTGACGGAAAGCTTATCGGCTTCAATCTGGGCTTCGGGAACAGCCCGAAAAACACAACCGAGAACGCGCTGTTCTACGACGGAAAGCTCACGAAGGTGAATGCGGTGGAATGTTTGCCGCCTCCGGATTCAGACCTTGAAAAACCTTGTCTGGTAAGGGATTTCGAGGGGCTTGCGGACTTGACGTTCAAACCACTCAAAACGCGCCGCATTGACACGAAAATCGGGTCTGGCTACAGCCGCGGCCGCCCGGCGCTAGGCTTGTATTCGGGAACTATCGCGTCGCCAGACGGCGGGACGCTCGTTATCAAAGACCTTTTCGGCCTATATGAATGGGTCGATTCTAATTGGTAAGAGCGTAACCGCGCGCCGCGCCGCGCGTCACTTGTCCGTCGAAGAAGTCCGAACCGCGTTTTCAGCGATGTCATGGATGGTCACGTTCATGCCGTGGCCGTCGAGCAGGTCCGTCACGGAGTCCGCGGCCAGCTCCTGCCCCTGAGCGACGGCGGCTGTGGCCGAGTCGATAAGGATTGCGGAGCGGGCCTGCCTGAGCGCCTCGACCGCTATGTCGGCGTCCTCAATATTGCTGTTCGCGGCGGCTATGTTTATCCTCTGCATCTGCAGATCGCTTAAAACGAAGTTGAGCTTGTTTTCGAGCATGCCGATCTCGCCGCGAGTTTCGCTCAGCTTGTCGATGGCGGCTTGGAACTTGGATATGGGGTTCACGCCGGTGATGATGCCGAGAGAGCCGATCTGCGGAGAGGACGAGGGAGTGTAGTTATATACGCCCGCCACGCTGGTGTCGACCACCGCCGCGGAGTGGAACAGCGTCGCTCGCACCTGAACGAAAGGCTTGTCAGCCGAGGTTGTGAAATTCGAGACGCCTGAGCCTGCTGTTATAAGCTGTTCGGTCCAGTTCACCCCGTCCGCGCTCGCCCACACCTCGTACGCTGTGTTGACGCCGTCGTTTGCCATGCCGGAAATCGAAGCGCTGGTATTTGCGCCGACGTATGTGGCGTTCGTGCTGAAAGAGCCGTCCTGAGTGAACTCGAAAAATCTGTGAGCGTCCACAGCCGTGTTCCACGCGGGGTTGCTAGCCAGCCTGTCGGCTATGACGTTGTCGCCGTAATATATGACCGCCCTCTGGTTGGGATCGATCACCGCGCCGAGCGAATTTCTCGCCCCGTCCCGTCTATGCTGCAGGAAGTCCACGTCGAATGTGGCGTCGGGCAGCGCGGTGAACTTCACCGCAAATCCGTCCATCTGGTTGCCGAGAGAAGCGTCTATATAAACCCATTCGTATCCGCCGGCGGTTATTGTGCCGTCCGGGTTGGGCACGTTGTGGAACTGATTTCCAATCACGCCGTATACGGCGTCTCTTGTGCCGTTGAGGCCGTAGCTGATAGGCGGCCGCCCGGTGTACGGATTGATCGGGACCGTTCCCGTCCAGTCCGTGCTTATCGCGTACACTTCGTCGAATGTCACCGCTCCGTTTCCGTCTTCGACGTGGAAATCGCCCTGCCAGATTATGTTCTGCGCGGCCATGCCCCAGTATCTGACGGAAACCACGTAATCGACAAATCCGTCCGACCTCGGAGTGGCGCTGTTGACGCTCACAACCACGCTGAAAGTGTCCTGCTTGTCCGGGTTTCCCGTTATCGCAATATCCGGCTCCAACTGCGCTGTTCCGGAATTGCTCAGCAGGTCGATGTTCACAAGGTTGCTGGTTCCGTTGAGCCATTCGAGTTGAGTGTCGAGAAGAAGCGCCGCGCCGCTGTTGTCTGAAAGATTTATTCCAGCCACGCCGAGCGAACTGGTCATAAGGTTCCACGCCGTGAAGTATTCCCGCTGCGACTCCTTGTTCTCGGGCCCTATCTGAAGAGGAACGCCCTCGGAAAGCGTGAAAGTCAGGTCGGTCAGAGACGGCGTTCCGAACATGACTCCATTGCTCATCAGCGTCACTTCGGCCCGAAGGAAACGCTGACTGTATTCGAAACTTTCGCCGTTGCCGACAAGGGGAAGCAGGTTCCAGCCGCCCACGCCGTCCGCGCTCTCGTAGACGAACACCTGAACGTTCTTTCCGGCTCCGGTCGAGGCCCCGTAGCTCAACGTCGCGGTTCCGCCTGTGGCGTTCTGCGTGTCCACCGCCGATGTGGCGTACGTCGCGCTTGGATTGATATCCGTGAAATAGCCCGAATAAAAAACCGCCGGCCGGGTGTTGCCCATCAACTGGTTTCCCCAGTACATCCGGATCGGCTCGCTGTTCCTGTCTGTGAGGTGAAGCTGCCATTTGGAATCGACTGGAGCCGTGATGTCAACGTATGCCAAACTGCCGTTGAAGGCGGTAGTGGCTGTCAGATCAAAATTGAAAGTGTTTCCGACTATGGCCCCCCCAGAAGCGTTCGAGAGAACGGCCCCGGCGTCAAATGTTATTTTTCCTTTTAGCTGACCGCCCGCGCCCAATATCTCGCCGCCGATGTAAAACCTCGCGGTGTAGGTTCCGTTCGCGGTGTCGTAACCGCTGCCCGCCGCCGCGCCGTTCATCCACAGGTTTATGGTATCTTGATTGATATCGCCGATGGTGGCGCCCCACGCCACGCTCGTGTTCCAGTCGTTGAACATCATCTTGACCGCGCCCGGAGACGAATCAAGGTCTATCTCCGTCGCGTTGTATGTTCCGCCTTGCCAATCCGCTTGACTCGTGAACGAATATACTGTTCCTGAGCCGCCGTTTATGAGAGTTTTTCCGTTGAATTTCACCGAATTTGCAATCGCGTTAATCTCTTCCAGAAGCATGTCGCATTCGTTCTGCATCAATTGGAGGTCGGACACCGTGAGAGTAGCCTCGTTCGCCGCTCTGACCGCGAGGTCTCTGCCGCGCTGCAGGATGTGGCCTATCTCGACGGCTCCCGCGTCCGCCGTCTGCAACATGGATATGCCTTCCTGAACGTTCCTAATCGCCTGTCCTATCCCGCCGAGACTGGACTTGAGCGTCGTTGAAATGCCGACTCCCGATGGGTCGTCCGCCGCCCTGTTTATCCGCAGGCCCGACGACAGCCGCTCGAACGCCGTCTTCGAGTTTAGGAAATTCGACCTCAGGCTCGCTAAACTCGCATACCCGTTCAGTCCGGTAAGTTTCATGGCTTTCTCTCCTTAGGCTCTCACGCGCGCGTAGCGTATGCTATACCGGCGGGTTGCCTAAATCATGGCACACCCAACCACGGACAACCGCATTACACGCCAACTATACCTCCACCCTGTCCGGGGATATGCAAAACCCGCGACGGATGGTTTTATTGTATGCGGCATTCCCGAGCGACTCACAACCCGGATATGCCGAGGCGAAAGCATATTTGCAAGCGACATCCATTTCGTCGCTTCTAGCCTTCTCATTAATGTTTCGGCAAATCCGTCCAAAGCCTTTAGCATAAAAATATGTTTTTTTATTGTTGTTGTTGATAAAATAGACTTCGATTCACCGACCGCATCGACAAATCAAAGATTTCGATTCGCTAATGAAAAAGCATTGTTAAGTCTTGTGTTTTTACGTTAAGGCAGCGTCTTCTTAAATGGTTTGGAAAACCACGTTGGGGTTGGGGGTATAAACAATCAACTTCATTCGGAGGGAAAAACCATTGCTGCTGCAAACCTGTCGGCAAAGCCCGGAGCGGACGAAAGCTCAAAGTATCTGATGCTGTCGCCGAGATGGCGGGCGTCTTCGCGCGCTTTTGCGGACACCAGAGCGTCCGCCGCGCCGTCGAGCGCGGCGTTGCCTATAAATTTTACGATTTCCGGCCTTGCGCCCGGAAGAAGTCCGATTCGGATAGCGGATTTCGGGTTCAGGCTGTAGCCTAAAGCCCCGGCCAGATAGACGGCATCGAGGGAAGCGGCGTCCACCCCGGCGGCAGCCATAAGCGTTTCGGCCCCTGCCAGAATCGCGCCTTTGGCAAGCTGCGATTCTCTGATATCATGCTGAGTGATGGAAACAGGCTGCCGCGCGCCCATTTCTCCGGGTTTGACGATGTGGAACGCGGGTTGAGCGCCGAGGTCGCCGCCGCTTAAACGATCCGCAATCGGGCCGTCCTTCGGCGCGGTCAATCTGCCCGATACTGCCAGAGCGCCCGAATCCAATAATACAGATAGCGCGTCGATGAGGCCTGTTCCGCACAGTCCCTGCGGAGTCGCACCTCCGATTGTTCCGACCGCCAGCGTCCCGCCTTCCGACAGCATCACCGTGTCCACCGCGCCCTCGCGCGCGGTCGCCCCGCAACTGATATGCGCGCCCTCGAACGCCGGCCCCGCCGCCGCCGCGCAAGCCCATATCTCTCCGCCCGCAGCCAGAACCATCTCCGCGTTCGTGCCGAGGTCGATCATCAGGCGCGGCCCGCCCGGCTTGAGCAGCCCCGCCCTCATCGCCGCCGAAACCGCGTCCGCGCCGACATACCCGGCCACAACCGGAAGCGTCTCCGCCACCGATCCTTCAGCCGCCGGGATTCCCAACTCCCGCGCAAGCGCCGCCGCCGTCCCTGTGAAAGGCGGAGTGAACGGAGCCGCGCCGATGCCCGACGGGTCGAACCCGAAAAAGACGCTCAGCATCGTCGGGTTGCCTACGACAATCGCGTGTTTCGCCGCTCCGGGTTCGACGCCAGCTCGCTCCGCCAGCCACTCGACCATTCGGGAGACACGACGACGAAGGCCGCTCCTGAGCGCCCCAAGCCCGCCGGACGCCGCAAAACTCAACCTGCTCGCCACGTCCGCGCCGTATATTCTCTGTGGATTCGCGCTCGCCGCGCTCGCCGCCGCTCGCCCCGTCTCCAAATCCACCAGCCGCGCGTTCAACGTGGTCGTGCCTATGTCGATGGCAAGCCCGAACCCGCGCTCGCCGTCCAGCGCATGCCATCGCCCCGAATCCGCCGGCTCATAATCCATGCAAAAATCAGTTATCTCTGAAGAAACCGCGTTGCCCTCAAACGCCGCGCCCGCATCGCCCGCTATTCTCGCTTGGCACGCCAGCCTGACCCCGGACTCAATCTCCCGCGCCGAAAGAAGCTTCCTTTCAGCGTCCGAAGGAGGCTCCAGCACCCCCCCCGCTCGCGCGCGGCATTTCCCGCAAGTCCCCGCGCCGCCGCAATCTGCGGACACCTCAAGCCCGGCTTCCGCCGCAACCTCAAGCAGTGTGTCCCCCGGCCTCGCCCGGACAGCCGCCCCGCCCTCTATACTTATCGTATAAGTCTTTTCTGTCATCTTTAAATCCACCCGCGCCTGCCTATTACAATATACTAGAAAATTCCCCGCATCAAAAGAACCCTTTTTCGCGCGTTAAAAAACAAACGGAAAATCAAGATAGGAAACCTTTCACAGTTTTTATTCTCAACGCAAAATTTGCGCCAGCGGCTAATGCTGTTATAATCATGTAAGATTAAACTTAGCTTTGCGATAATTGGAAAAGGGACGACATCATGAGAAATCGAATTCTCTGGGGATTTTCTCTGATGGCGCTGTCGGCAAGCATATTATGCGCGCGCGGCGCCGTCTGCGCGAAGAACCCCGGGCAATACAAATTCATAGTGAACTACGGCATGTCCTTCGGAGGCGAATCAGCCTCTAAGGTGGAAGCGCTCCTGAACAGCCTCAGCGGCGTCATCAACAAAAAAACCGGCATCAAGATTAGTATGCTGTCCGCGCGCGATTCGGAAGAGGCTTACGAAAAACTCAAGTCGGGCGAAGCGGACTTCGGCATCATCAGGCCGATGCAGTACGCGCGCGCGGTCGAAGAGAAAGCCCCTCTGACCCCCTTGATGAATCTGGCTATCAACAAAAAACAGGAAACTGAAATATGCGTCTATGCAAATAAAAAAACGCCCGTGAAAATGGACGCCCTGCGCGGCAAAAACGTTATGCTGCTCGAAGACAAAGAGTGGATTTACGCGCAGCAATACCTCGCGGACCAAGGTGTAGATGAAAAGCTGCCGGACTATTTTTCAAAGACGCTCCTCGGAGACAACCCGCAGTCGGCGCTGTACACTCTGGTGTTCAAGAAAGCCGACGCCGCCATTATGACCGAAATGGCCTACGTCATGGCGGTAAACACGGACAAGCGATTCAACGAGATAAGCAAGATGGAGTGCATGGGAAAGTATCCGGTAGACCCGCTCGTGTTCAGGAACGACTTCAACAAGCAGGACTCCGAAAAGATAGTCAAGATGCTCGTCACCGCGCACAAAGACCCCGATTTCAAGGATGTGCATATCTATTTTGTGTCCGGGAAAGCGTTCTTCACTAAAGTGAAGCCCGACCTTTACAAGGATTTCAGGGACAGAGTCGCCAAGGCGAAAAAGAACGGGTGGCTGAAGGATTTCGAGAAATGGCGGAAAACGCAGGGGAAATGAGCGGCGCCACGCACTCTCCCTCCCCGTCGAGAAAAAAAAGAAGCATCGTCGTCAACCTCTCCCTTCTCGTGGTCGTTTCCATAGTGATAGCTTCCGCAGTGGCGTACATCGCGACCTCCGGGACGCAGAAGAAATTCTACGAAGAAGAAAAAGCCAGCCAGATGAAAGCGTACGCGAGCGTGATCGCCATCGCGTCCGGCAACGCCGTCGCCTCCCGCAAAAACGACACCCTGAGAATGATAGTCGAGGACGTCGTCTCGGACGAGCGGCAGATTTCGCACCTCGCAATTTTCGACAGCGGATGGAACGTCCTGTACGAAAACGGCGCGGGCGGCAAAGCCGTCTCCCTAATCGCCGAACGGCTTAAGGCGGACGAAAAAAAGATAGGCCGCTCATACTTTATCCCTGCCTTCCGGGCGGACGGCGCAAAATTCTCGCTGGCGGTCGCAAAGATAGGAATATATCTTGGCGAAGGCCCCGACAAAGAGCACGTCTCCGGATACGTCGCGCTGACATACAGGCCGAAGCCGCTGCTCGAACTTGAGCGCGCGCGCCAGATTGAAATCCTCGGCGAAAGCGTCGCGAAAACCGTCCGCTCCCTCATCGACCGGTTCATCTTCTCGGAAGCCAAGGAGATTCTCGTCGAGTTGCGGAAAAACAATCCGGATATCGTTTTCTGCTACGTAATCGATCCTGACAGCTACGTGATGATACACCCGGACGAGGAGATGGAAGGCCGGGAGTTGGACGACCCGGAAACGAAAGCGGCGCAGCGGGTGGACTCCCGGCGCAAAGTCATCATGCGCGAGCGAGTGGACGACGAATGGGGCAGAATAGTCGACAGTTCGTTCCTCATCGAGAGCGACGGAATGAAAACGGGGGTTCTGCGCGTCGGGTACTCGCTGGAGCGGCTGTACGGCAGGGCGGCGCGCGCCCGCGCTATAGCCGCCGCCATCGTGTTCGCCTTCCTCTGCGCCGCCGTCGCCGCCTCCGTCGCCGTCTCCCGCAGGTTCGCCAAACCCATCCTCTATCTGGCCGACACCGCCCGCGAGATAGGACGCGGCAATCTTGACTTGAACGTCGCCGTCTCCACCGGCGGACTCGAAATTCAGGAGCTTGCAGGCTCATTCAACGAGATGATTAGAGGCATCAAGGAAAAACAGCAGATAAAGGACACATTCTCCCGCTACGTATCACGTCAGGTGGCCGACGAACTTCTCCGCGACATGGACAACATTTCCCTCGGCGGCGAAACAAAGGACGTCACCATCCTGTTCTCTGATATCAGAGGTTTCACAACCATATCCGAGAAACTCCCCGCAGACCTCGTGGTCGGCCTTCTCAACGAATATTTTAACTCGATGGTGGACGTCGTTTTCGAGTACGAAGGCACTCTCGACAAGTTCATAGGCGACGCGATAATGGCGATCTACGGCTCCCCGATTAAACACCCCGACGACCCCATGCGCGCGGTCAAATCCGCCCTTAAAATGAAACGTAAACTGGACGAACTGAACGAGAAGTGGATAAACGAGGACGGCCTCAACCCCATCAAAATCGGCATCGGCATCCACACCGGCCCGGTGGTAGCAGGCAATATCGGCCACTCGCAAAGACTCGAATACACCGTCATCGGCGACAACGTAAATCTTGCCTCCCGGCTCGAAAGCCTCACCAAGCAGTACCACATCCCAATCGTCATCAGCGGCAGCACTTATGAACTTGTCAAAGACTCAGTCAATGCAAGACACATCGACTCCGTCACCGTAAAAGGAAAATCCAAACCCGTTGAAGTTTATGAGCTTCTGGGATTAATCGATCCTGAATTCTGATAAAAACCGGCTCTGTTCTTTGCTGCAGAACGACCCAAAGCGCAGCTTGGGGTCGCCACCCGGAAAGGGTTTTTCAGAGGGCGCGGATTCGAAGTGAAATGTTACGATGGGTTTCAAAAAGAAACTTCTTCACAAGCCTCTCTTTAAGCTTTTGTTTCAATTCTTTTCAAGAAGGAATTCTCTAAATTTGGAGAATGCGATAGCGCGGTGGCTGACGCGGTTTTTCGTGTCGGAGTCTAGTTCGGCCACTGTGCGGCCGAGTTCCGGAATGAAAAGAACAGGGTCGTAACCGAAACCGAGGGAGCCGCGAAGTTCCCGCGTTATGACGCCGCGCTGTTCGCCGGTGAACACGCGCCGGGAGCCGTCAGGAAAAATGACGGCGACGACGCAGACGAAGCGGGCGGCGCGGGCGTGGTCGGGTATGTCGCGCATTTCTTCGAGCAGACGCAGACAGCGCTGTTCGTCCGTAAGGCCGGAGCCTCCGTATCTGGCGGATATCAGGCCGGGCGCTCCTCCCAGAGCTTCCACTTCGAGTCCGGAATCGTCAGCGGCTATTATGCCGGACACATGCTCGGCGGCGGCGGCGGCTTTCTTGAACGCGTTCTCTTCGTAGGTCGAGCCGTTCTCGACGGCGTCGAAGTCCAGCTTCACGCCGAGAGATGAAAGAGAAACAGCTCTTAAGGGAGCGGCTATGCGGGATATCTCGCGGGCTTTGTTTTCATTAAAAGAGGCGAGTATGAATTCCAAGCGGCTGGGATTCCTTTCTCGTGCCGGATCAGGCGAGGAAGTCTTTGTATGATACGAAGACCGGATCGGGCGCGGAGCGCAAGGCGGCCATTAAATGCGGTTCGCCCTGCGGGTCGCCCAGCGCGATGTTATCCGCCTTCCATCTGCCCCGGATTCTCGTCTTGAGCAATGTAGGCTTGAATCCTTCCACGTGTTTGACAAGCGCGGCGGCGGGATCGATGTCGCCGTCTCCGTTCGCCTTTTCGGCGATTGAAGCGTCGAGCAAGGTTTTTGTCTCGAAAGCCTCTCCGGCGAGCCATGCGGGCGCGCCGTCGATTTTTGTCATCGCCGCTTTCTTTTCCGCTCGCAACTGTCCCAACTGCTGGACAATTTCGGGGTCCGCGAAAACGTGGCGGGCGTCTACCCTGACGAAAGAGGCAGCGCCCCTCCCCGATGCGGCTCTTGTCAGCCTGTGCAGTTTACCCGTTTCTTTCACTCTGGACAGGAACACTCCCCGCATGGCGGTGAATTTGCCGTACGGGTTGACTCCCGGCTCCATGTTGACGAGAACCGATATGTTTTTCGGGGATGTTATCCTCGACATCCTGTCTATAAGCAGTCCCAGCGGAGAGATGTCCGCTCTGACGGGGGAAAGCATTCTGGCCGACTCTATCCCGGGCGGCACGTCCAGAATTATTATCATATCGTCGTTTAAAGACATTTTATCTCCTGATAAGGCGCAGCGCGCGCCGAATTTTCACTTGCCGAGCGCCTGCGCCGTCGCAACGCACGATCCGTCTGAAAAACCTAACTGCCTCTGCTTTACAATCCCGTCCGCCCCGATGACCCACCACACCGGCACGGATGAAATCGCGTACGCCCTGAAACTCTCTCCGGTCGCGTCTATCAGAATGGGATACTCTATGTTGTTCTGGGCCGCGAAATTTTTCGCCTGTTCGGCATCCTGAAAGTTGTTTCCCGGCAAGACGGCGATGACTTTGAATCCACCGGGGGCATCCGACGCCTTGCCGCATTTGGCGGCGGCTACGAGGTGCTTGACGGTGTACGGGCAGCCGAGGGTTCCGAATATCAATTGTGCGCCATCTTTTCCCGCAAGCTCGCGAAGGCTGTGTTTCTCGCCTTTAAGATCGGGCAAAGAGAAATCCGGCGCTGGAAGGCCCACGAGCCTGTCCTGCTTCTGAGCGGAGAGTTCCATCTCCGACACCGGGAACGGAGGTATTCCGCCGCCGGCTACGGTTTGAGCCAGTCCGAGGAGCGTCGCGTCCCGGTAATTGTCGAGCGGGCCGGACGCAGCGGCCGCCCCGTCCACCCTCAGGGTCCCTTGCGCGTCCGTTATCATGTGATACGGCAGAGACTGGATTCCCATCATAGCGGCGGCGGGCGCGCCGAGGTCGAAATACAGCGGAACTCCTTTATTTGCCGACGCGTGTTTCGCCGCGAGACTTTGCGCGCTCTCTTCGTCTTCGGCGACTGCTATAGGGATAAACCGAACGCCCGGAGCGGTTTTGCCGAACTCCGCCGCCGCCTTCATCGCCGCTTCATACTGTTCGGCCTCCGGCGCATAGAAGAACGCGAACACCGCGGGTTTGCCCGCAAATGACGACGTGTAAACAACCTTGCCGGCGCCGTCCGTCAGTTTCGCTTCCGGTATCGTCAGCCCTATCATCGCCATTGACGATTCCATTCGTTTTCGCAGCGCGTCGTAATATTTCTTCTTTTCCGGCGTGGAGTCCAAAGTCTGCTTCTCATAGGTCAGAAATCTGAGAACCGCATCCATGCCGCCGTTGAAGCCGATAAGTTCCGCCGGGTTCCTCGGCGCAAGAATCTTCACCGCTTCCTGCATCCTGTTATTGGTTCTGCAAAAAACGATCATTGGCTTGCCGAGGTCAAGCTCGCCCACGCGGCTTTCGAGCGATTCGACGGGGATTCCTATCGAATTCTTGAGTCTGAAAGCCTCGCGCTGATTGGCCAGCCTCACATCCAGAAGCAGGATTTCCGGTCTGCTCTCCATCAGGTCGATGAATTCCTCGACACCGACTTCCCTGTACGGTTTCGGCTCTGCGGCGAGCGCGGACGCCGTGAAAAAAACCGCCGCGAGCGCCGCGGCCATATTTGAGAGCGCCTTTGTTTTTTTTGTCATTTGTTTCTCCCTCAGGCATCATGCGAGCATCAATCAATATATCCGCAAACAGGAGATGTTTCAACCCGGAATGCTTCGGCTGACGCTGCGGGGCCGCGGCTAATCCAATCCTAATGTTCCGCCCGGATTCATGATGTTGTTCGGGTCCAGCCGCTGCTTTATCGCCCTGAATATTTCAAGCCCGGTGTCGCCCGACTGCTGCGGCATCCACGGCGCAAGCATCCTGCCCACTCCATGATGGTGGCTGAGCGATCCTCCGTTCTTCTTTATCGCGTCGATTATTTTCTTCTGGTAATCGAGATAGTCGTTGTACTCGTCGCCCAGAATCATCCGGGACAAGAATATGAAATAAAGGTTGGTTCCATTTTCGTAGAAATGGGAGGCATGGACCATGCAGGCGGTGTGGGGCCGCGCTTTGACAACTTCCCGCACGCCCTTCCAAACGTCCATCAGGTTCGACCATGTCACCGATGTTTCTAACGTGTCCGTCATCACCTGTATATCCATGAGGTCTTCGCGCATGTATGGGTCGGAATACCTGCCCTTCCACCATGACTTCACGGCTTTGGAGCCGAGGAAGAACCCGCCGTATTTTGATCCGATTGCTTTAGCCTTCTTTTTAATCAGCGCCCCCGCGTCGGCGTCGCCCTCCGTCGAGCCGAGCAACAGGCAGCGGCTCATGTCCTTGTATCCGAGCATCTTCAGAATCGAATCCACCAGGCTGCCTTCGATGTGATGCAGCTTAAGTCCGATGCTTGTCTCCTCCGGGTCGGAAATCCTCAACGCTGACGGGAACCCGAACTCGCCCTGCATTATCTCCCTGCACGCTGACACCGCGTCGTCCCACGTCTTGAAGATGAATGAGAAATACTGCCTGTTTTCGGGCCGGAACTTGCGAATTTTGATGGTCGCTTCAGTCATGACTCCGAACACGCCCTCGCATCCGAGGAATATCTGGTCGAGGTCGGGGCCTACGGACGCGCGGGGATAAGGCGGCGTGGCCACAAGCCCGGCGGGCGTCACCCACCTCTGCGATATCACTAAGTCTTCCGCCTTCCCATATCCGGTTGACTGCTGTCCGGCTCCCCTTGCGGCAATCCACCCGCCCACTGTCGAGAACTCGAACGACTGCGGAAAATGGCAGCACGTGTAGCCGCCCGGCGCGCTTTTCGTCTTGGTCGCGTTTAGCTGCGCTTCGAGGTCCGGTCCGTAGATGCCCGGCTGCACCTTCGCCGTCGAATCCTTCTCGTTCACCGAGAGAACTTTCTTCATGTGCCGCGTCATATCCAAGCATATTCCGCCCTTGGGAAACTCTATCGCCCGCGTCACGGACGACATCGCTCCGGCGGGAACCAAAGGTATCCCGTTCTTGTCGCAGAACGAAACCACCGCCTTCACGTCGTCCTCTCCGCGCGGATACGCCACGCAGTCCGGCGGGTTCGTCACGTCGTTCTTGCGCATCCTTATTGCGTCGAAATATGTCTTGCCGTACGCGTGCTTTGCGCGGTCATAGTCGTCCGTAGACACGTTCTCCGCTCCGACAATCCCCTTCAACGCTTCCAGCTTGTCGGCGGAAAGCTTGCACGGCGCTTCCAGCTTCACCACGTCCAGCCCCGGCAGATGCGGCTTGGCCATATCCGAGTCTTTCAACCCGAACACATCTTTGATATAGCCCATCAACTCTTTTTCCGGATGCTTGAACACGTCCGGCGCGCCCCACTTTAAAATCGATCTGTATGACTTTTTATCAAATTCGGAAATCCACATGGCGTCTCCTTCCGCGCCGCGAACGCTCCCGCGCTCCCGCGCCTGACTGGTACAATATAATAGAAATCACCCAGCTTTGAAAGAACCCCCGCGCGCCGCGCGGGTTTAATAACAAAAGCATAAGATGAAGATGAAGGCCAAATTGACAGGTTTTTTCAGCGCATTTGTATTGCAGACGCAATTCACGAATTGCCAGCCGCGCTTGCGAGATAAGACGCGAACGCGCCAGACTCAAATCAGCCCGACCACCCCCTCATCGTCGCCTTGACTCAAATAACACAAGCTGTCATTTGCCGCAACAAACCCGCTGCCGAAAATCGGCGATTGCTTAAGCTCAAGGCCGAGGTGTTCGTGATTGCTCAACACATGCGCCTTTGCGCATCAGCGCGTAACAGTCATTTGTAGCCATCGCTAATTTGTGATACTATTGGCCAAATCAACCATTAATGATTTTGACCCAAAAGGAATTCGCTAATGATTCGGCAGGATAAGGAATGACAGAGGCAATTCAGAAGCGGCGAATTATCCCGGACAGAATGAAATGGGTTATTATTATTGGAGAACTCTTTTTAATATATGCTCTTGTTCTAATTACAACCTATCTGGATGCGCCCTTCCACAATCTTCTTCGCTTTCTTGTGCTTTTTCCGATGTTTCACGCCGGCGCGACTTTTGGGCACAAGGGCGGTTTTCTCGCCAGCCTTCTGGCCATATTCCTATTTGTCCCGATCATCAAATATGACACTCCTGAAGCAATGTACCATTTCCCGGTGCCGGCATCAATGTTGCTGTTCACGCTTTTCGCCTTGTTCGGAATTCTGGTTGGGGGCACAGTAGGCGAAGCAAGGAAATCCCGCGAATATCTCGAAACAATGTCTAAAGTTCTTCTGGAAATATTCAGAGAGCCGGATGAGCGTTCAATAATCCGGCGTTCGTGCATAGAGGCGGCGGCCATAACAGGAGCCGCCGGAGGCGCATTCCTTCTTATCGGAGACGAAGAACAAGACGCTGCTGAATGGCGTATTCTTGATATGTCCGCGGACGACAATAACAACGAGCCAACGCCCGGGTTGGCCCCCGACAACATTTTAGCGCGTTGCGCCATGCGGAATATGTCCTTTATAACAAACAGCGCGGGAAATGATGAGAGGGTGACCCTCGGTCCCCGCGCCGCCGCAGTAAGGTCAATAATAGCTGTGCCGGTTTCTTTCGAACAAACAGTTTACGGCGCATTCGTTGTCGTCAAAGGAGAAAACAGAGATAACTTTGCTGAAAAAGAGCTTTCCATCTTAAAAACCATAGCCGAAACCGCCGGAGGGGCGATACATAACTTGAGACAGGAAAGAAAACGGCAGGAAGAAAAACTCCGCGAAAAACAAATGCGAGACCTGTTCTCAAGATACAGCGCCCCGGCAATAGTCGACTATGTGCTTGAACATCCCGATCTGCTGTCCAGCCGCCGGCAGGAAGTGACTGTGCTGGTTTCGGACATAAGGGGTTTCACTGCGTTTTCGGAAACAACCGCGCCTGAAGAAGTCGTCGCCCAATTGAACGAGTACTTCACCGCTATGGTTGACGTCATCTTCGAGAATAATGGCATAATAGACAAATTCATAGGCGACTGCATAATCGCATATTGGGGAGCTCCGGCCCCCGACGCGCAACACTCCACAAACGCCATACGGGCCGCGTCAGCCATGTCTCGCGCTCTGGACAACCTCAACATTGTTTGGGCGCGTCGAGGGCTGAGGCCTTTTTCGTCCGGCATTGCCATTCATACGTGCGATGTGTTGATGGGCAATATCGGCGACGACAGAAAACTGGCGTTCACTATTATGGGCGATGAAGTGGATAAAGCAATTAGAATGGAATCAGCCACAAAAGCGCTTGGCGCAAAAATAATCGTATCGGAAACGGCGGCGCGAGCGTCCGGCTTCAGTCTGTCGCCTCTTGGCGATGCTCCGGCTGAATTAGGCGGCCTTTTCACTTTCGCCGGAGATGAATTATGAAAATAGTCAGCGAAACAATAGGAAGCAAATTAGTCCAGCGCCCGGATTTTAAGGACAGCGATATGACCGGCATTATTGCGGACATAAGCATTAATAGCGATTGGCGCGCGGAGTGGAAAGCGCCGGGCATATTCAGCCGGCCATTGATGCTTGTCGCCGCCGCTGTTCTTTGCGTCGCGGGCATAATCGCGGGAGTTTTTTCCATTCTTTATGCAAAAAACATTATCAGCGTCACAGTAAAAGACTGCCTCGTAGGCTCTTATATCTTCATCATGTACGGAAGCGCCCTTCTCCTTTCCGGAAAGCTCGACAGGAAACGCGCGGCGGCGCTGACACTCAGCGTGATTGCTTTTCAAGCGTGGAACACGCTGTTTTTTCACACGCCGCATTTGGCGGTTTTTGTAATCGTTTTGGGTCTCTGGCTTCCTTTCTACTGGCTATGGACCGATCCTGAATCGATGAAGGAAATTGGACTCGTGAAAACCGGCATAGCGATGAACCTTCTGGCCGGCATAGCGATGTCCGCCGCGTTTGTTTCATACATCGCATGGGGAATGGCTAATTTCGGCTTCTCATTCGAGATTGAGATATGGAGACTGATAGTTAATTCCGCGCAGGTTCTTCCCATGTTCCTTGCAATATTCGCCTTTTTTTTCATGGTCTGGGAAAAACTTAGATTGACCGGTCTGTCATCCATGTCCATGCTTGTGGCTCTCGTCATTTTATCGGCGTCCTTAAACGCGCCTAATTTCATTCTTTTCGGCGCAGCCTCAGACACGCCGTTTGTCATTACGCTCGCGGGCTTCACCGCGATTACAGTCATCATGGCTTTGACTACATCCGTCGTCTTCTCGACATTTAGAAGCGCTCTTCCTGCCGCGTGCCTTTTTACGGCTATGTCCGCGCTTCTTTTTATGGCCGGCCTTGTATGAAAAAGACTGCGATTCTTACAACATTGTCTTTCATTTCACTTGCGATTATTCATGTCGCGCATCATTTCGAATGGGAGCTTTTCGGCTGGTCGCGCCTGACCATAGCGGCGCCTGTCATTTACGCCGCCTACAACTTCCGCCGCTCGAAGGCAATACCCGCGGCAGCAATCATTGTCTTGGCCCAAACGCCGCTTGCCATTAGCAAATACGCGGCGCAAAAACCATTTTGCGCTTCGGAAATCCTGATTGTGGGAACTATCACTGCGGTCATCAGCGTGATTATGGGACGCGTTTTCCGCAAAGAAAAGGAAAATTCCGAAACCATTAAACAGACCTATTCTCTGATCGGATCGATACGAAAGAGCATTGAAGAGGACAGCCTTCTTTCACGGCTTGAAGACATTTTCGCCGTAAAAGGCAAATCCGTCGAGGCGACGACTTATCTTATTAGAGATGACGGCGCGCTCGTCGCGAGAGCGAATCCCGGCGGCGAACCGTTCCCGCCGTCGCACCTTTACTACGATATTGCCGAAAAAAACGAAATGGTTTTGATTCCCAAGCCTTCGTTGGACCATCGGTTGAAAGGCGTCGAACATCTGAAAAGCCTTGATTCAATTTCCCAGCTTGCTGTTTTTCCAATTTTTTATGGCGGTCGCGCGCGAGGGCTTATCTCGGTTGCGAATCATGACACAGAGAAATTTGACAGAGAAAACATCGCTTATTTCGCGGCAATGAAACAAGCGGTCGAAAGCGCTCTCGACCTAGGAGTTAAGCTTCGCGAAAGAATAAATCATGAAATGCGCCGACATAAGATGAAAACCGCCTTTTCCTCCTACCTTTCGCAGCCGGTTGCGGAGGAAATCCTCAAAAGTCCCGGCATTTCACTCCCCGGAGGAGAGGTCCGCGATGTGACAGTCATGTTCGTGGAAGCGACCAGCTTCAGAGAACTTACGAGAGAAATCACCCCGGAAGAAGCCTTGTCGCGGCTTAATGTGTTTTTTTCTGTCGCGCTCGACACAATATTCGAATATGAAGGAACCGTCGATAAATATATCGGCGAAAGCGTGATGGCCTTCTGGGGAGCCCCTTTGCCCTTGATCGACAAAGAGGAGCGCGCCGTGAATTGCGCGCTGACGCTCTTGGATAGAGTTCGGAAACTGAACAGCGATTGGGGCGCTCAAGGCAGACAATCATTTAACATAAGCATCGGCGTTAACTCCGGCCCTGTGGTTGCAGGCAACATCGGCAGCGTCCGCCGAATGGAATACACTGTCATCGGAGACACCGTAAATGTCGCCGCGCGTATTAAATCATTGTCTTCCGATAAAGGCTTCCCTGTCCTCGTCAGCGACAACACTTTCGAGAAAACCAAAACAAAGTTTCAGTTTGAAGAAAAGCTCTGTGTTTCGGTAAAGGGAAAAACCAAGGAACTAATAGTTTATAAGATAAAAACATAGGCTGGGGCTTCATTGTCTTTGAAGCATGGACGAGCGGAGAGCTCCCTTGCCCATTTTCGCGCTGTGTTATGCGCCCATTAATAATCATCATTCATCCCAAAATGACGGATTCAGGTCAAAAACCTTTTCCCAATATCTTTTCCCATGAGCGCGGCGAAGCGGAGGCGCGAACGCGCCCGCTCCGCCGCGCGCATAGAAACGTTTTGAAAGGGTTTTTAAGGGAAAACTTTTTCAAAAGTTTTCCTTAACTCTTACTCTTACTCTCACTCTTTTTTCTTCTTTTTCTATCCTTTTTTCCCAAACGCGCGACGCTGGCGCGGCGCGTTATCTCGCGTCGTACAGAGGGTCGCAGAGAAGCGTGTTTGCGGAAACCGGGAC
>JAKQPS010000043.1 GCA_029564595.1 bacterium
AAATGCCCCCCGCGCCTGCATTTCACCCAAAAAATGGCCTAAAAAGGCGCTGCAAGGCCGCCTGCAACTCGCCCCGAGTGTCCCGCTACGCGTGAAACTCGGGGCCACTTGCTTAACGGCGGCCTACCTGCCAGGCGCGGACTCTGGACCGCGCCCGGCACCGTCCCGACCGCGCGGACGCGTTCGGGACTGGGGTCGCGCCCGTTGGGCGCTCCGCGGCATGACCTCTCAATCCTCTAAGAATAATTAACAGCCCCCTGAGTAGATCCTCGCTCCACACGCATCGCCCCCGTTTCGCCTGAGAGCGCGTAGACCCCCCGACCTCGCGGCCAGAAAACGGCCGCGCCCTACGCCGCACCCGAGGCGGCTGCGGCTGAGGGCGCTGACCGCCTTTGGCGGTCGCCGTTTTCCCGGCCCCTCGGTCGGGCGCGCTCTACGGCTCACAAGGGGCGCCGCGTGCTCCGCTCAACAGCCCCGGAGAACAGCCCGAAAACCCCCGAAAACAGCCCTAAATCCGAGTTTTCCACACTGTGGAAACATTTTTTCCATTGTGTGGAAAAATCCCGAAAACTTTTTCCATTGCGTGGAAAAAACGGCAAAAGTTTTTCCATTGCGTGGAAAACTTGCGGCATCACGCCGATCTGGGCGGTCCGTCTATTGTAAGATGCGCTTACGGATGGTCTTTGAAATGATCTCTATGGACCATATACATCGCCTGATGACCATCTACTACTATAAGCGTCTTTCCTTCGCCCTCTGCAATGAACTGAGCCGCCTCTTTTTCAATAAAGCCCGTTTCAATCTCCTTCTGGCGTCCCACATAGACGACGGTTTTTGTTTCCAAGTGTGCTAACCACATTTCCTGATTCATTGTTCCCCCGTATTACGGCCCCTAGGGTCTTTCTCTGGATACCCCGCGTACCCAGATGGCTCCCCCTAACGCTTAAGAATCATGCCAAACATTTTCGGATATGCAACGCAAGATCGCTTTTCTAGCGAAATATCATCTTTGGCCCATAAAACGCCTTTTGTGATCACGAAAAAATGGCCTCGCCATCCTCACGGGTTTCTGCGATAAATTCGGTTGTTCCGAAGTGATCCGTGTTCGGACATGGTTCTTTGTTCTTTCAGAAATTAAATTTACTGCGTTTTACGCAGTTATCGTTTCTTCCGAAAACCACGAATTTTCTTCTGTGAAACGAGGCTGTGAAGACGCGCCCACCTGGGCGCGGCTTCTGGCTTCATGTTTCACAGATGGGGCTTCGTGGTCCCTCGGGAGAGACATGGGCTTGGAGTTCGCGCCTCTTTTCGATTTGCGCGGCACCGGGCCAATGCACACACCAAGGAGCACGCCCATGAGAAATCCTAAGATAATAGCCGGTTCCGTTGTTGTCGTTATCATCGCCGCACTTGGCTATGCCGCCATTGCCGCCGATCTCTCCGCCGACACAAATACCGCCGCCGTGGATGCCGCGCAATACGCCGACTTCATGGCGGACGAGGTTTTGGACTTGGAGAATCTTGCCGATTTTGTTGAGGGCCAGCGCCAGTATTTCAACCGCATT
>JAKQPS010000053.1 GCA_029564595.1 bacterium
GCGGCAATCGTACAGGCGGCAATCTCAGTGCCGCATTGGCAAAGCTGAATGATGTCACCCAACGCAGGTCTAAGATCGCCAAGGAGTATGAACAACTGCACGACAGAGCCGAGGACGAAAACGAACTTGCGCGGAGAAGTCTGGAATTGGAGGACAACCGTTTAGAGGTGTCTGAGCGCGCATTCCTTTCCGAAAAAGCCGCCGCAGAGAGAGACAAGAAAATACTCGACAGAAAAAACAAGAAGGCGGAGTACGAAGAGAAGCTTGCAAGTCTGGCAGAGGAAATCAAATCGACGGAAGACGCAATCTATGCGGCGGCTGACAGAGAGCGATCTGCGCGTGAGGAAATCGCGACATACGAAGAGAACCGCGCAGGAATACTGAAACAAAGCATATCCGATTGGATTGCCGCGCAGCAGGACGAAGAGAAACGCCAAAAGGATGTTGAAAAGCAAAACGCCAAAGACAGGAAACGCGCAGGCCGTTTGCGTGCCAACCAGGATCGCGGCGTAAGGCTGTCAGAGCGCGACAGGGATTGGCTCAACAAATTCGACAAGCGCGATATGTTGCTTCGCGACCCGGCAAACATTGGTAATGCGGCTGAAATGGCCGGGCGAGCGCAAGAAGATCAGGGCGCGCTCAACAAGAGGCTGGAGAAATTACAGCAGGAGCAGAAGGACATCCTGAGCCGGATCGAAGAATTTCTCAAGGAGAGTCTGGAGGTGGATTGATGGCGTTGTTCAGTTCTCATAGCGCTGCAAACAAGCAGATAATCGAACTGCCTGTCAAGACAGAGACAGTGCGCACGCGCATCGCCGTGTATACCCTCATCGGCGAAAACACGATGGGCTATAGGATGTACTGGTATATCGAGAGTTGCACGCGGGAGGCTTTCGTATACGTCGGCATGACGGCGGCGGCGGCGGCGGCGTGTGCGGCTGCCATGGTTGCGGAGTACACCAAGATCGGCCAATTTCCTGTGGTGACGGCCGACGGGTCGGTCACGTTCGTGGACAAGTCAATAGTTGTCGCCGACATCCGTGCTGTCCATGTCGGCGGCAAAATGTATCAGGTCGAGGTGAACGTGAACGAGCCGACGTATTCGCTCGAACCAATGTTTGTGCTGCCACCAGTGCCACCAGCGTAGGAATCATGCCATGAGAATTTTCGGACGCATCAAATCAGGGTTTGCAATCGGAGCGCAAAAAAACCTCGCGTCAGACGTCAACAAGGTTTTCGAGATATTGGAGCGCATCGAAGGCGTTGGCGGAATCACGATCTCGAAGAACGGCACGGACTGGCGGATTGCGAACGGCGGCACAGACGGCGGCGGGACGAATGATACGAATGTCAACACGGATGTCAACACGGCGCAGACATCATGGGGGCTGACCATAGACGGAGACACGGCCACATGCGTCAACTGCATGTTGATGCTATCGACGGTCACGGTCAAGGCCGCCGGCGGCCAGATGCAGCTCACATGCGATCTGACGGGACATACGGACGGGTGGCTGTGCGGCGTGATAAAAGGATCGACAAAGGAAGTGTCACTGGATTTCCGCGCCCCGACAACAGCAATGAACGAAGAGCAAGACGAAATAGTGTTTCCACTGTATCGCGTGATTAAGGAATACGACGTGTGGAGGGTTGCGGTCGACGTGCGGGCAATGCCGAGGATAGGAGCTTACTGGTAATGGCGGTTACATGGCAGAGATATGCGGCTGGAGTGCTGATCGCGGCGGGTGTCGCGGTCACAGGCACCCGTATATGGGTGCGCCCTGAGCGCGGGCTGAGAGGCGAGGATGTGGCCCACCTAAACGCCGAGATCGCTAAGCGGTTGATGTGGTACCGCTTGCAGGGTACGAATGAACCGGGCACGGCGACAAACCTGTCTGTCAAGATCGGTTTCGGCTTGGAGTGGTTAGACATCTATGGCAAGCCGAGCGGCGACATCCCGTACGGAGATTATCCA
>JAKQPS010000079.1 GCA_029564595.1 bacterium
TTGTTTCCATTTCCGGGTTCTCCATGAGACTTACTGGGCCTCACAGATTCCGGGCGGTTATTCATCCCGGCCCCGAAAATGCGCGGAATTGTCGAAAATCCTTCGGCAATTCCGTTATTCGCGTTATTCAAAAGTTATTCATATCATCGGAATCATTGGGATTGGTTCGCACAAAGTCGCCGCTCGGCGATATCCATCCGGGGTTCGCGTCCTGTTTCCGTTTGTGTTCCTCAATCTCATAACGATTCCAAAGCCAAGCGGGTAATGCCATTTTTGCGCCAGCGTACAGAAGGCGCAAGCGTTCGCGGCATCTGCGAACGGTAGAAAAACTGTTTGCCTTGTCGGCGGTCTGGTACATGTTTCCGTTATTCTGTTGGAGTTTAATGGCGATGTCTTTCTCTTTGGCTTCAAGTTGATCCCATACCATCCGCACGATTTCGCCCCCCACTCTGTCTGGCCGATCCGTTGCATCTCTCGCCGCGTCCTCCATTGTCTTTGCATAGCGCAAGGCAAGGGCGGTCTGTTCGTTTGCCTTTGCTTGTTCGTCGGCAAGTCTCCGCTGTTCAGTTGCCAACTGTCGAAGCATATTGCCCGTGTCGGTATCGGCCCCTAGTTCGGCCCCCAAGAGCAAGGCATCGAAAACCAAAGGCTCTCCGCCGTCGCCGTCTTTCAATCGCAAAAGGAAACCGTCCACGGATTCCGCAAGATGGGCCTTGTCTTTGCTTTTCAGCATTTCCACAAGGCGCACAAGGGCGCGGTTTATCTCAATGGCCCGCTCCTTCGCCTGATCGTATGCCGCAACAACCGCTTGCTTGCATCTTTCCTCCGCGTCTGCGGCCTCCTGCATCAGTCGGGCGCGGGTCTGCTGGTCGGCTTCGCTTTCGACGGTATGAATGGGCGGGGGCGGCGGGTCATCGTCGCGGATGATGATCGTTTCGATGGGAGGGCGGGGGGCGTTTTGCGCGTCGTTCTCGTTGGGGGTGTCGTTCTCGTTCATGGCTAGTTGCCTTTCTTGGATTCGGTGACGCTGGCGGGGGTGATGGCCCAAAACTCGGCGGCTTGCTCCGCTTCTGGCGGGTCTAAATAGTGGGTGCGGGCGATGCGCGGGGTGTTGCCCATTTCCTCGCATAGCTGGTTGATGTTCTTAATCACAGCTTGGCGATAGCTGCCGAACGTGTGGCGCATGATGTCTTGGCCCCATCGCAAGACTTCCGGTGCGGGTGTCTCGTCGGGAGTCGGCCCGGACAATTTCCGCCCTTCCCGTGCGGCCTGTGCTTCCAGTTTGGCCCGCTTCTCCGCTTTGGTGGCTTGTTCCTGCCCTAACACGCGGCGAAGGGCGCGGCGGTAGTAGTAGATTTCCCCGGCGCGTTCTGCCTCCGGGACGGTTTCCAGCCATGCGGCCAGATTGTCGGAGATGGGGACGGCGCGTTTCTTTTTGGTCTTGGCGTTCTTTCCCGTCACGGT
>JAKQPS010000080.1 GCA_029564595.1 bacterium
TTATCGGTCGCGATTCAGAACTATTTGCCGCTGACATCGCCGCCCACGAAGAAGTGCTTTCGGACCTTGTCCGGAGCGCGCGCTTTCTTGTCATCGGCGGTGCGGGCTCGATCGGCCAGGCGGTCACCAAAGAGATCTTTGCCCGAAGGCCGAAGCTCTTGCATGTGGTGGATATCTCCGAGAACAACATGGTCGAGCTCGTGCGCGACATTCGCTCATCGCTCGGGTATATCGAAGGCGAATTTGCCACCTTTGCCATCGACGCGGGGAGCGACATCTTCGATGCCTTTATCGCTAATGGCCCAGGCTACGATTATGTCCTCAATCTTTCGGCGCTCAAGCATGTGCGCAGCGAAAAGGATCCTTACACGCTCATGCGCATGGTCGATGTGAATATCTTCAATACCGACAAAACGATGCGCCAGGCAGCGGCGATGGGCGCGCGCAAATACTTCTGCGTCTCCACCGACAAGGCAGCCAACCCCGTCAACATGATGGGCGCCTCAAAGCGTATCATGGAGTATTTTCTCATGCGCCGGAGTCTCGAAGTGCCGGTCTCTACGGCGCGCTTTGCGAATGTCGCCTTCTCCGACGGGAGTCTCCTTTATGGCTTTAATCGCCGCATGGAAAAAGATCAGCCGCTCTCTGCGCCGAATGACGTGCGGCGCTACTTTGTCACGCCCAAAGAATCGGGCGAACTCTGCCTTATGTCCGCCCTCCTTGGCGAAAATCGCGACCTCTTCTTTCCTAAGCTCGATCCAAATGAGAATCTTCTCACCTTTAGCGAGATCGCCATGCGCTACCTCGCAAGCCGCGGTTACGAAGCCGTGGAATGTAGCACCGAAGATGAGGCCCGCAGCCGTGTCCAGGAGCTCAAGGCCCAACACAAATGGCCAGTCTATTTCTTTACGAGCGATACAACCGGCGAAAAAGACTTTGAAGAATTCTACACCGAGCACGAGACGCTCGACATGAATCGCTTCGATTCCATCGGCGTAATCAAAAACAAGCCTACCTATGATGCTGCCGCGCTCACTCACTTTGAGGACGCAATTCGCGCTATGCGCCGCCGCGGTGCATGGACTCGCCAGGAGCTCATCGATCTCTTCAACGCCACCATCCCGGAATTTGCGCACAAAGAAACCGGCAAATTCCTGGACG
>JAKQPS010000095.1 GCA_029564595.1 bacterium
GCACTTCGGCGCGCCGTTGCCGAGGCAGTAGTGGGTAATTCCGTTCTCGCTCATTGCGGCCTTTCCTCTTCGTCAAAGGTCATGTCTTCCGGGTGCGGCACGTTGTCATGCACAATCACTCCGCACTCATCGGCGGGCAGGAATCGCCCGCAGACCACGCACCAATACCCGTCGGCGCATAACCCGTCGGTCGATCCGACTGCCAAAAGCTGCGCTTTTGTCATCGGCTCACCTCTGCGTTATGTTTCACTTCCTCGGCTTCCGGCTCAGCTCGCGCACAAGCCAAGCCTTCCCGCCGCGTTGCTCGTATTCGGCCTTCAGTGCTTCCGTTACACGCTCACGAATCATCGCGGTTTGCGTTTCTTCCTGAGGCAGTTTCGGGCGGCCCGGCGGCTTCTTCTCTGCCGGTTTCTTCACGATGCACCAACGCGCTGCGGCAGGAATTTCACGTAGGCTGCACCGATGCGGCGAAAAACATCCCACTGCCGTAGGTCGTCGTTTCGCTCAAACATCTTCCAAACTCTGTCGCTAACCCAATCAGTCGGCTTTCCAGCCTTCACGCACAGCATTTGCAGTGCCCCAAGCGCGTAGTGTTTGGCGGCGTACTGTTCGCGCATCGCCAGTTCGTCACGGCTTTTTGCCAGCTTGCGTTTCGCCCATTTCTTCAATGCGCTCTTGTTCATATTCGCCTCCGTGGCGTTCGTTGATCGTGCAATTATTGTGGCACAACAACTATCAAACATCAAGCATTATTTGTGGCACAAAAACATAACACGGCGGTCAACGCGGACGCCTGCCGGCGATAAAGCCGCCGTCATGCGCCGGTTACCTCAGCGTTATGTTTCACGAGCGGACTTAATCTTCGCTCGTACCCAAGATGCTCCGCCGAGTCGTTTGCACTTCTCCCATTCCTCGTCGGTCATCCGTACCGGACGAGCCTTCATCAACTCGCCCGTCTTCGCCAAGGGCTTGCGCCCCTGTCCTCGTCCTGCGCCGCCGCGCTGTTTATCAGTCATAGCGCGGGAGCGTTTCGTATTTCGGGAGTATTTTTTCGTGGCAAAGAAAGTGCGCGTCTTGGAGCGGGCAGAACGCCACCCATCCCCAACGCTCGTGGTACTCGTCGATTTCCTCAACAACGCCCCACTCATACACCAAACCACCGACGACGATCTTATCGCCTTCCTCCGGCAGTCCAAACCCTGCAATCTGTGCCATTTCAATCTCCTTGTTGCGTTTATCGTGCTTTGCAGTGTATATACGCAATCAAACGTTGTCAAGTTGTTTTTGTATCTCCGTAATCAACCATGAAACCTAACCCGTCGCTCCAGCGGGACCGGGCGAATAGCCGCCCGGCCCCTGAGCTAGTGCGTTAGAAGGCATCAGTTTTCGCCGTTCGTGTGCGGCAATAATCTCTGCGGCATCGCAGTCAGGGCAATCAAGGTGCTTCCCGTCTTTCGAGCCGGTTCCGTGGCAAGTTGCACAGTAGCGTTCGAGTCGCCTGTCTTGGGCGGAAAATTCTTGCGCTATCTCTCTGCTATATCTCTCGTGCAAGGTTTCAATTGCTCCTGTTGCTTCGTTCCAAATACTCGGCATTTCCTTCTCCTTTTTCCTGTTGACCGCAGCACTTCTAACTATTCAATCAACCGGACGCGCCGCGATAAAGCCGCGTCGCTCCGGTTATCTCAGGCGTT
>JAKQPS010000078.1 GCA_029564595.1 bacterium
GCTTCCGTTCCAAATCCGGATACAGTGCAATCAATCCCCGCTCGCAACTCAAGCACCGAATCTTTGTTCGGCAAAGTGCGATTCACCGCGGCAAGCAGATTCTTCGGGCTAACAACTATCTTCATTCCAATCTCCAATCTCCGGATAACCGGATTAGATATCCCCGCCAGGTTCCTTCTCCCTGCGGGTCTGACTCCGCTTTTCGCGGACGGGACCATTACGGCCCCCGCACGATTTTCACGCCGCCAGATTACCACCCGTTCGGCTTCACGATATCACCCTGCAATAGCCCGCGCACTATTTCGTCAATCAGATCGCTGACCTCAACACACACATGGCGCCGGAGTTCGGAATTCAACTGGTCAAGGGTGAGGCTTTTAACATAAGCCGCTGCTTGCTCGCGCCGAAATTTGCGCACGGCCATCAGTCTTGCGACCTCTCTCTGCACTTCTGTTTTGTTCGCTGTTTGGTTCACTTTCTTTGTCCTTCCTATACTTACATTGTATCAGTAATCTTGGCAAGTGTCAATAGAATAGGCGAAAATAGTTGCACTGTTTTCGGCTGGTTTTCTCTAATTGCGAGAAAGAGTCAATATGAGTAACCCCGAAAATACAGCCCCGTTGTTGCCAAAGCCGGGCCCGAAGGGAAGAAGGCGCCTTCCCCTGTCTGTGCGGGAGCGCGAAAAAAAGCGAGCGGGCGCGGGCGGTACTGCGACCTTGACTCAAGAAGTCCACGCGGCAATCATCGCTTGCATGCTGAGTTCGGGCGTCCACGCGGCAACCGCCGCGAAGGTCTGTGGGGTCCCTGATGCAACCTTTCGCGATTGGATAGCAAAAGCGTTAGATCCCGATTGTACTTCACCGTATGCGCCACGCTATCGGGCACTACTGCACGCAATCGAAAATGCAGAGGCGGAAGTAGAGGCGAAGCAGGCGAAGCGGGTCGTTGACGCGGGCGAGCAAAACTGGCAAGCGGCCGCTTGGTTCCTCGAACGGAAACACAAGGACCGCTGGGCCCGGGCCGATCAAGTGGACGTCACTTCGCGCGGGCAGGGGTTGTTTGACGCTTTACTCCGTGTTGACGCGGCCCGGGGCGATATG
>JAKQPS010000103.1 GCA_029564595.1 bacterium
CAGGTTGCCGGGCTTCATCTTCCATTCGTCGATGAAAGCATTGAGTTCGTTCGAGAACCCGCACGCTGTAGCCATGTAAAACCCCCAAAATGTAGTCGATAAAATTATATCGAATAATACCGATACTATTGTATCGATATTTTTGGCTTTTATCAATGATCCCGCCTCGAATACGCATCGGTTTCATGCGGTTTCCGGATGTCGATTTTTCAAACAAAAGTACCGGATTTACGCATTGCGGTATGGTCGGTTCGGTTTTAGTCTATAAAAAGCAGCGGTATGCGGGAGCGTGTTCCGACCGGCAGGCCGAAGGGCCTGTTGAACGGTTCGCGCTCGGGCCTGCCGTTGCTGAACCTTTTTTCTATCTCCAAGGAGGAATCAATGAAAAAGCGTCTCGCAACTGTTGCTCTCGCGCTTCTCGCTGCGGCGAGCATGTTCGCGCAGGAATCCGTCTCCGCGTATACGACTCTCGAAGAGCCGCTCGCGAAATCCCTGTTCGACCTGTACAAGTCGAAAACGGGAACAACCGTCAACTTCATCCGTCTTTCAGGCGGCGAAGTAATTGCCCGCCTCGAGGCCGAAAAAGCCAACCCGCAGGCATCCATCTGGGTAGGCGGCGTAGGCCTGGACCACATTACCGCAAAAACCAAAGGCCTGACCGAGCCCTACAAATCCCGCCTTGTGAACAACACTCCCGCCCAGTACCGCGATCCCGAAAACTACTGGATTGGCCTCTACGTCGGTCCGCTCACCTTCGTAACGAACACCGAGCGCGCGAAAGAGCTCGGCCTTCCCATTCCCCAGTCCTGGGCCGACCTCCTGAAGCCCATCTATAAGCAACAGATTCGCGTCGCAAGTCCGCTGACCTCCGGAACTGCCTACAACCTGATCACCACGCAGCGGTACCTTTTCAACGGCGACGAGGAAAAGGCTTTCGACTACCTGCGCAAGCTCGATGCGAACATCGACCAGTATACCAAGTCGGGTTCGGCGCCCGGAAAGAGCGTCGCGATCGGCGAGATTCCGATAGCGATCGGCTATGCCCACGACCAGGTCAAGCTCAAGGTCGACGGTAAAGCTCCCGTAGTCATCAGCGCTCCTGCCGAAGGCACCGGCTACGAACTTGCTTCCATGTCGCTGGTAAAGGGCGCCAAAGAAGCCGTAGCGGCCAAAAAACTGTACGACTGGATTCTCACAAAGGAAGCGCAGGATCTGATTGCAACCTGGTACGTAGTCCCCGTTTCCAAAATCGCGACGACTAACCCTAACGCCTTCTCGATCGACAAGATCAAGACGGTCAACCAGGACCTCCGCTGGGACGGCGACAAGGCCAACTCTGACCGGCTCAAGGACCGCTGGAACAAAGAAATCGGATCAAAGAGGTAAATCATGACGAACGCGCGGAAAAAACTGCTTGTTTTCGCCGCCGCGTTCACGGTTTTCGCCTGTGCGGATGCATGGATCTTCATGACCATCCGCAAGGCGTTTATCGGGATCGTGGACGGAATGCAGGCCAAACAGGCCGACCTGTTCGTCAGGGCGGCGCCCCGGGAAGCTTCGGATATATCCGGATGGCTTGAGTCCTCGAAGGATGCCATCGAAGGCGAACAATTCACGTTCATCGCCGTCGATCCGGACACCGGTTCATACATGCCGGTCGACCCGGATTCTTCGATCGCCGGCTTTTGGGCGGCGAACGCTTCCGATCCGGAATTCGCCAAAGGGCTCGACAGCGCCTACTATTTCGAGCCGTATACCACAGCAAAAACATTCAAACTTGAAGACATACAAACGAACGTAACCTTCAAGCCTCTTTTGAACGCCGATGAAAGCGACATAATCGGCATCCTGATGATTACCCGCGCCTCAGGCGCCTGGAAGGATTTCGACCGCATTCTTCTCATTTTCGCTGTCGGCGTTCTTGCGCTCTTTTCCATCATCTATCTCGTCGTCGCATTCGCCCGCGACCGCATTTCCGCCTTCGCGATCATCGTGCTCGCTGTTATCGCCTTCCTCTTCATCGCGTACCCCCTGTTCGAGACCTTCCGCCTGACGGTCATGTCGCAGGGTCATTTCTCGCTTGATGTGTGGAAGCGCGTACTCGGCGGCGACTACCTTCGCGCTTTCGGCGGCAGCATGCTGCTCGGCGTGCTCACGGCGACCGTTTCGACCCTGATCGGCTTCCTCTTCGCCTTTACGGTGAACCGCACGTCGATGAAAGGCAAAAAAATCGTCAACGCTCTCGCGACGCTGCCGGTTATCTCGCCTCCCTTTTCCCTCACCCTGTCCGTCATCCTGCTTGCGGGCAACAACGGACTTATCACCAGACAGCTTCTGGGCTTGACCGCCTTCAGCATATACGGATTGGACGGCCTCGTGATCGTCCAGACGATCGGCATGTTCCCGATCGCATATATGACCATGTCGGGAGTTCTTAAAGCGATCGACTCGACCCAGGAAGACGCGGCGCTCGACCTCTCTGCCGGACGCTTCAAGACGTTCACGACGATCACGCTTCCCCTTGCGATGCCCGGCATTCTGAGCGCCTGGCTTCTCGTCTTCACGAACAGCCTCGCGGACTTCGCGAATCCTCTATTGCTCGCAGGCGACTTCCGCGTGCTGTCTGTTGAAGCCTATATGGAAGTCACCGGCCGTAACGACCTCGGCGGCGGCGCGGCGCTGTCGGTCATGCTGCTGTTGCCGACGCTGACCGCCTTCCTCGCCCAGCGCTACTGGGTTTCGAAGAAAAGTTTCGTCACGGTGACCGGCAAGCCCTCGAGCCGCCTGACCGAACTTGCGTCTCCCGGCGTCCGCAAGGTTCTGACCTTTCTCGTTGTGCTGATACTTACGCTGATCGTCGCGCTCTATGCAACGATCGTCGCCGGCTGCTTTGTCCGGAACTGGGGTATAGACTACAGCTTCACTCTCGAAAATATCTTCGAAGCGCTGTCCCGCGGCAAAAAGGCGATATTCGACACGGTAACGCTCGCGGCCCTCGCAACGCCGGTTGCCGGAATCCTGTCGATGATCGGCGCCCTCATTCTGGTCCGCAAAACGTTCCTCGGCAAGAGGATTCTCGAAGCGACGCTGATGACGCCGTTCGCGATCCCCGGCACCCTGCTCGGCATTTCCTACATTCTCGCCTTCAACAAGGCGCCGCTCGTGCTCGTTGGCACCGCAGCGATTATCGTAATCAACTACGTAATCCGCGAATTGCCGGTCGGGCTCGAGGGAGGCGTCGCAAACCTCCGTCAGGTCGATCCTTCTATCGAGGAGGCGGCACAGGACCTCGGCGCCGATTCGGCTACGGTGTTCCGGACCATCGTTCTGCCGATCCTGCGTCCGTCGTTCATTTCGAGCATGTCGTACACCTTCGTCCGCTCGATGACGGCCGTTTCGGCGATCATCTTCCTGATCTCGGCCCGCTGGTACCACCTGACCGTGCAGATCTACAACTTTTCGGAGAATCTGCGGTTCGGGCTTGCGAGCGTGCTCGCTACGGCCCTTATCGGAATCGTATTCGCCGCGTTCGGCGTGATGAACCTGCTGGTTCGCGACGACGGCACCATGGAGAAAAACATCGTATCCTGACCCGGCGACGAATGCCGGCAGCTTTTTATCGAGGAGAAACTGATTATGGGAAACAGCGTTGCGGTCTCGTTGGACCATGTCGCGAAAATATACCCCAACATGAAGGGGAAAAAGGATGTCGTCGCGGTAGCGGACTCGACTTTCACGATCGAACCGGGCGAGCTTGTTACGCTGCTCGGGCCGTCTGGCTGCGGCAAAACGACGACGCTCCGCATGATTGCGGGCTTCGAGCTGCCGACTTCGGGCGCCATCAGGATCGGCGAGGCCGACGTGACGATGCTGCCCCCGAACAAGCGGAATACGGCTACCGTCTTTCAGAGCTACGGTCTGTTCCCGCACATGAACGTGGGCGATAACGTCGCCTACGGCCTGAAGCTGCGCAAGGTCTCTCCGGTCGAGATTGCGCGGCGGGTTGCCGACGCCCTGGCGATGGTCGGGCTTTCCGATCTTGCCGACCGCACGCCCGGAAGGCTTTCCGGCGGCCAGCAGCAGCGGGTCGCCCTCGCTCGCAGCCTTATAGTCGAGCCGGAAGTGCTCCTTCTTGACGAACCGCTTTCGAACCTCGACGCGCTCCTTCGCGAGCAGATGCGGGTCGAGATCAAGCGCATCCAGAAGAAGCTCGGCAATACGACCGTGTACGTGACCCATGACCGCGTCGAGGCGATGAGTCTTTCCGACAAGGTTATCGTGATGCGCAACGGCGAGATCATGCAGATGGGCAAGCCGTCCGACATTTACGAAAATCCCCGCTCCAAATTCGTCGCAGGCTTTGTGGGTAAAGTCGCGTTTTTCCCCGCCGATGTCGAAAGCGTCGACGGCATGGAAGCGGTATGTTCTGTCGGTGGCAAAAAGGTAAAAGCGCGCCTTGGCGGCGAAAAGCCCGGCGACTCGGGCGTCCGCTCGGGTTCAAAGGCCTCTCTCATGGCCCGCCCCGAGTCGCTCCGGCTCGGAGAGCCGGGAGAAGGGCTTGTCGACGGAACTGTGACGACGAATATATACCTCGGCTCCAGCGTCGAAACCTGGATGTCGACTCCGTACGGCGAAATGCTTGCGCAGATCGACGATCCTGCGAACCGGGCCGTATGGCCCGAGGGATCGAAAGTGTCGATTTCGGTGAAGGAAAGCCTGGTGCGGGTGCTGCCCGAAGAGTGACGCGGCAGCCGCACTGTCTGCATGATAGAAGGATTCAATTATGGACATGTTTTTCGGTACGAACGCGATAACGGATTCGGTCGCCGTACTCAGACTCGGCGCTTCGCTCCTTGCCGGCAGCATCATCGGTTTCGAGCGTGCCCGGCGCAAGCAGAACGCGGGCCTGCGCACCCACATCCTGATCTGTCTGGGTTCGACTCTGCTCATGCTGCTTTCGATTTGGCTTCCCGCCCAGTACTTGCAGGAACGGACCGGAGATCCGGGGCGCATTGCGGCTCAGGTCGTCTCGGGCATAGGCTTTTTGGGCGCCGGTTCCATCATCAGGCTGGGCAACACGATCAAGGGGCTTACTACCGCCGCTTCCCTGTGGTTCGTCGCCGCCATCGGCCTCGCCATCGGCGCAGGCATGTACGTACCCGCTTCGCTCGCCCTTGTTCTTTCGCTCTTCGCTCTCGTCGTTCTGGAGCCGATCGAGCGCAAGCTTTTCCCGGCGGAACGCCTCAAGCATCTTGTCATAGCGTATTCGGGCAGTTCTGATTTTCCCGAGAAGGCGCGGCACGTTATCGAGGATTTCGGCGTTCCCGTGCAATCCGTGGACGTCGAAAAAAACATGAAAAAGGGCGAGGCGGAAGTGCGATTTCTGGTCGGCATGCCGGTCGACCGCGATACCGGAGAATTGTACCGGCGGCTGAAAGACATCGGCGGCGTCGAGAAGGTGGAGCTCAAGGAAAAATTCTAGCCAACGGAGGCGAAGCGGTATGAGAATACGGAACAAGCTGTTGATTCTTATCGGGATGAGCATTGTATTGTTCGCCGGCGCAGTCGGCGCCTACCTCGTGGTGAGTCTCCCGAAAAAGACGTTCGAACGGGAAAGCCGCATTCTTGAGGATTTCCGTTTTGCGCTGTACGAACTGGAAGTCGCGGCAAGCGGCCTGCAGACGGGCAGCCTCGACAACCAGCGGTATTTTTTCGAAGACGCTTTGGCCCTGTACGACGAATCGTTCGAACGGGTAAAAGGCATTTCGGCTCTCAGAAGGGCATCCTCTTCCGCATCTTCGGCGCTTGAGGCGGTTGAGTCGCTTGCGGCGCTCAATCACGGGCATACTGAAGATATTCTTGCCGTCTACGACCAAATCGTCGCGGAGGCCAGGATATTGACCGACGACTTGATCGACGCAACCTGTCTGTCTATAGTCGCCGATGCAGCTCTTTCGGGCGACCGGGGGCCGGCCGATCGGTTGAATGCGCTGGTCAAATCTTTTTCCATGTATAACGGAAACTTGATCTACAACCTGAAAATGACGTCCGGCGTCGTGGTCGAGCAGCAGGACGTGATTAATGCCGAGACCTCGCGCATTCATAACCGCAGCCTCGTGGTTGCCGTGGTCGTCGTCGCCCTTCTGTTCCTTTCCGGGATGCTGATCGCTCTGTCAATCTCGAAGAAAATCGTGCGCAATATCCGCCTCATGGAGCGCGGCGTGCACCAGATGCGCTCGGGCAACCTGGATTACCGCTTCAATATCGTTTCGTCCGACGAGCTCGGCGTGCTCGGCAGGGAGCTTGAATCGTTCTCTTCCGAACTTGCTGGCAATATCGGCTTCATCGCATCCGTCGCGGCGAGCAATGCGGCGATGAGTCGGGATCTCTGCAGCCTTTCCGGCGAATCCGCTTCCGGTATAAAGACTGTAGACGACGCCGTTGCCGGGATTGACGAAGGAATGTTTCGCCTCGGTTCCGCGGCTTCCGGCGTTCGCGGTTCGTCCGAGTCCATCCGCGAGGCGGTGCATAAAACTGCCAAACGAATGCAGCGGCAGAAGAATATGATAGACGAAGCGACCGCAGCCGTAACCGAGATGCAGGCATCGATAGACAATATCGTGCGCATTGTCGAATCGGAACGCAATACGACTGTCGCTCTCGTGAGTGCGTCCAACGACGTGCGTTCGGTCGTCGACGAGAACCTGCAGAACGTAGTCGCGATCAACGAAACCGTCGAGATCATCAACGGGATGACGAAGATCATCAAGGATGTCGCGAACCGGACGAATCTTTTGGCTATGAACGCCGCGATCGAGGCGGCCCATGCGGGAGCCGCGGGCGAAGGCTTCGCCGTCGTAGCGCAGGAAGTACGGATGCTCGCCGAGGCGTCCATGGAGAACTCGAAGAAAATAGCCGATTCCATCAAGAAGGTGGTGTCTATCATTGTTAAAACAGTAAAGGCGGGGGAGCGCAATGGTTCTATGTTCGCCAGCCTGGAATCTCTGGTGCATACGGTTTCCGATTCGATGGAAGAAATCGCCGGCGCCATCCGGGAGTCGGGAGTCGGCAACGCCCAGATTTTGGACGCCATGCGGACTTTGCGCGAGCTTGGGCAAAGTACGGAAGAAAGCTCTGTTTCGATGATCGCCCAAACCGACGGTATACAGACTTCGATGGGCCTGTTGACCGGCACCTTCGAGGAGGTTCGCTCGAGCGTCAGCGGAATCAGGCAGGCGATGGAAGAGCACCGGAGCAGATCGGACCGCGTTGCGGAATATGCCGTCGAACTGGGCAGCAAGTCGAGCGTGCTGACGGAAAAGATATCGGTATTCAATACCGGCACCGTCTAGCGCTTCGATCCTCCTTTCCCCTGCCGGAATTCCGTCGGCGTGCATCCGACTACCTGGCGGAAGCGCTGGCTGAAGTTCCGCTGATCGGTGTAGCCGACGGCTGCTGCGACTTCCTGTATGCGCGCGGCGGGATCGAGCAGCAGCTCCATGGCCTGCCTCATCCGTACGAACGTAAGATAATCGAAAAACGTTTTCCCCGTCTTTTTCCTGAAAACCCGCGCGAGGTATCCTTCCGATATTCCGAGCCGCGAGGCGGCGTCTTCGAGCGTCAGGTCGCTCGAGAAGCACCGGTTTATTTCTTCTATTGCCTGCGATACGTAGAGCTCGGCGCTTTCGCCTCCTGCGTGCGAGTCCGCATTTGCGAGCGACAAAAGGGCAGGATCGGCGCCTGACAGGGTTTCGAGAATGCCTGAGCGGGCTTTGCGGTCGAGTTTCGCGCGGATTTTTTCGAGCGTCGAGGCTAGTTCGTCTTCGTCCAGCGGCTTGAGCAGGAAGTCTGCGACGTCGAGCTTGACCGCCTGCCGCGCGTAGTCGAAGTCGCTGTGCGCGGTCAGCACCACGAAGACCGGCTGGTCCTCCTCGTCCATTTCTTCCCTTGCCATTCTGATAAGTGAAATGCCGTCCAGAACCGGCATTTTAACGTCGGTTACCACGAGATCGGGCTTCATCGTGAAAATGAGGGACAGAGCTTCTCCTCCGTCCTTCGCCGAGCCGGCAAGCACGAATCCGTGCGCTTCCCAGTTCACGGTAGCAATTATCGCCCGGCGGACGAGCTCTTCGTCTTCGGCAAGCAGCACCCGGTACACTAGTCCAAACTCCTGAACGGCAGCGTCATGACGGAAATTATGCCCCCGCCTTCCCGTTCGCGCAAGCGTACTCCGTACTGGCTTCCGTGCTCGAGCCTGATCCTGAGGTTCAGGTTCGCAAGCCCGATATGCGCGTTCGTGTCGGGTTTTTCTCCGCGCTCGAGCACGGCGTTGATCGCGGCGAGCCGACCCGCTCCGATGCCCACTCCCGAATCGGCGACGGCCACCGTCAGCACGTCTCCGTCGCGGCTCGAGGAGATGTCGAGCGTTGCGCTTTCCGGACTCGGTTCGATACCGTGGATCAGGGCGTTTTCTGCGAGGGTCTGGATTGCCAGTCTTGGTATGGCAGCGCCGCTGGTATGTTCGCCGATATGCTCGGTCCAGCTGAATTTGTCTGCAAAGCGTATTTTTTCGATGATCAGGTAATGCCTCGTTTCCTGGACGGCTTCAGCTAGAGTGGAGGTGCGCGATTTGCCGGAGATGCTGCCTCTCAGGAGTTTTCCGAGCGACTTGGTGACGGTCGAGATTTCCGCGCAGGAGCCTAGCTTTGCGAGCGCGTCGATCGAGGAAAGCGCGTTGAAGAAAAAGTGCGGATTTATCTGAGAGCTGAGCGAGTCGAGCTCCGCCTGCTTGAGCAGCTCCTGCTCCTCGACCGTTTTATCGAAAAGCCGCTTCAGGTCGCCGACCATCACGTTGAAGTTGCTCATCAAGTCGGCGAGTTCTCCGCGGGCGTCGGGGGCGAGGCAGACTGAAAGGTCTCCGTCGGCAACCGCCTTTGTCGCGCTGATAAGCCGGGTTATCGGTCCTGAAAGTCTTCGCGACAGTATGACGCTCGCGGTCAGGGCGAAAAGCGCGCATACGCAGGAGCATATGATCGAGATCAATGTAAGCTTTTCTACGAGGCTGGCAACGAGGCTGGCGGGCTTTTCCGCAAGTATGCCGAACTTGATGCCTTCGTAGGCGATAAGGTCGGCACCGGATCTCGTCGCAGTGCTGCCGGCTGCTCCCTTGCGGGGCAGTCCTTCGGTTTCCTGGGCGGTCATGCTGAACGCTACGACCCCTTCGCCGTCGAATATGGTAAGTTCGGCTATTTGGGGGAGGGGAGCGAGGACCGTTTTCAGGGTTTCGCGGGGTACTTCGGCGATGATGTATCCTTCGCATTCCCCAGAGGGGCCGATGACTGCGGTTCCTGCGCGGAACGAGGCGTAGCGGTCGCTCGCTGCTTCCGTTTTGCGCGCCGATACGGTTATCCCTGCGGGATTCTCTGCGATCGCTTCGAGAAAGGCTAGGGGAACCGGGGCCGGGGTTCCGGTCGTCGAGAACCAGGTCCCGCCTGCTTCTGCAAGTATGTAGACATTGACGGGAGGCTCGTCCGGACTGAACCAGCGGCGGACGGTCTCGGCGATTGCCGCTGTGTCTTCGGTTCTCTTCGCCGGATTGCTTCCCGAAAGCAGTTCGGGCAGCTCGGGCCGGGCTGCTATCGCAACGAGGGATCGTCCTGCGGACGCGGTGAATGCGTCAAGCTTGCGTCCCGTAAGTTCGACCCCGCTTGAGACGTTCTGCGTCAGTATTGAATCGACCATTTCCGAGGAAAGTCCGATCGTGACCGATGAGAGTACGATGAGCGGGAGCAGCGTTGCCGCGAGAAAGAGGGCGAAAACCGTCTGCCGGTAGGATAGCCTGGGTTTCACCATGAGGCTGTGACGATAATCGGGCTGCTCAGGGTCAAGAGGTCTGCGAGCGCAATGGTTACGTTCGCCGTTTTTCCTGCTGTTTTTACCTGCGCGGGTTTGGTTGCCTCTGCGGCCGTGACTGCTGCGGGGCAGGAGAGCGAGAGCGTAAAGATCGAAGCGGCGAGTTCGGCGGCAATCGTTTTGCCGTAGGCTGCCGCCACGAGCTCGCGGTATTCGTCCGGGGCAAGCTCTTCGCCGGTGAAGACGGGGGCCATCAGCAGTTCGATGTAGTCGGCCGTATCTGGCGGCATCAGCTCGAGCGAGGCGGCGAGCACTTCGCGGGAAAGCGTGATCGCGGCTTTTTTCGCTTTTCCGTCGAACCGGACGCAGTCCGCAGGCAGCTTGTTGGCGTCGGGAATCGAGGCTTTGACGGTCAAGGTTGCGCTGTCGGGGGTCGCGATCGAATCGGCCTTGATGCCGGCGAGCGCGAGGCTGACCCGGATGTCTTCGGCTTTAAAAAGGCTTCCTCCCGCATCGTTGTCCTGGTTGGAGAAGCGCCGCACAAGAGTTTGCGAGGTCGGGCTCATCGAACCGCGCCAGGAAAGCGCGCCTGAACCGTCGGGCGAAAGAGAGACCGTCAGGGACGGGCTGCAGGAGGCCAGCAGGAAGCATGAAAGGCATGCGGAAAGAAGTATGCCTGGGTTGTCGAAATAAGTTTTTTTTGACGATTTGTGCAACTATATCCCCTTGTTTTATGTCATAATATAGTTGATTCAGGCTCCCTGTGAAGCCTGTCCGGGATTTCCCGGAATCATACACAAATTATACCTGAGGAAACACCGATATGAAACTTGACGAACGCAAACCGTGGGCTTTTCTTGACGACTGGCGTGGAAAGGAGTTTTCCGGCGAGTGGCCGACCATCCCCGAGATGTTCCGCATCAGCGCAAAACGCTACGGAGAACGCAACTGCTTCACTTCGTTCGAACCTGACCGGGTTACCCTTACCTACGGCGAAGCCCTCGCTCGCATAGAAACCCTTGCAGCCTGGCTTGCCTCGAAGGGCGTCAGGCGGGGCGACCGCGTCGCCGTTTCCGGCAAGAACTCGCCGGAATGGGCAGTTGCCTATATCGCGACTATGTTCGCCGGCGCAACTGTCGTGCCGATCGACTACGGCCTCCACGATCACGAAATCGAAAATCTGCTGCGAGCGTCCGAACCGAAGATTTTCTTTGTCGACGAAGAAAAATACGATCATTTCGCGTCGATCGCCCAGGGGTGGTCGCTGTACTCGCTCAGCAGAAAATACATGGAGACCTACATTTACGGGCTCAATACTGCCGAGGCGCAAAACATCGAAGGCGCTGCCGAAACCGACCTTGCGGCCATCATGTTCACCTCGGGTACGACCGGAAATCCGAAAGGCGTCATGCTGACCCACCGGAATCTCGTATCGGACTGCTATATCGCCCAGACGAACCTCTCGATCTACCATACGGACGTGTTCTACGCCCTTTTGCCGATACACCACTCATACACCATGCTCGCCGTATTCATCGAAGCGATGTCCGTCGGCGCCGAAATCGTATTCGGAAAGAGCATGGCGGTCTCGAAGATGCTCAAGGAGCTCCGAGAGGGAAAGATAACCATGCTGCTCGGCGTGCCTCTCCTGTTCAACAAGCTTCTGGCCGGCATCATGAAGGGCATCAAGGACAAGGGCCCGATCGTCTACGGCCTGATCAAGACCATGATGGGCATCTCGTACCTGATAAAGAAAACGACGGGCATGAATCCCGGCAAGAAGATGTTCAAGTCCGTGCTCGACAAGGCAAGCCTTTCGACCGTGCGCATCGCCATATCAGGCGGAGGGCCGCTCGCGTCGAGCATTTTCCGCATGTACAACGAGCTCGGCATCGACTTCATCCAGGGCTACGGCTTGACCGAAACTTCTCCGATCGTTGCGCTTAATCCGGTCGAAAACTTCAAGATCGAAAGCGTCGGCCGAACCTTTGCCCCGTATATGGAGATGAAGATTCTCGATCCGGACGAAAAGGGAGTCGGCGAGATCGCGATCAAGGGACCGATGGTCATGCTCGGCTACTACAAGATGCCCGAGGAAACCGCGAAAGTCTTTACCGACGACGGCTGGTTCAAGACCGGAGACCTCGGCTGGATCGACGAAGAAAACTATGTATACCTGTGCGGCCGCGCCAAGAACATGATCGTGACCGAAGGCGGCAAGAACGTGTATCCCGAGGAGATCGAAAACGCGTTCCAGCTGTACTACAACGAAATCGAACAGATAACGGTGCAGGGCTATATCATGGACAAGGAAACGAAGAGCGAGGGTATCGAAGCGCTGGTGTACCCCACCGACGACTTCTACAAACGGCTCAACGTCATGCGCGGGGCTCCAGAAGGCGAGGAT
>JAKQPS010000104.1 GCA_029564595.1 bacterium
GCATCGCAAAAATAAAAAAAGGAGTTGACGCCAGCCGGGACAAAGAGCAAGCTTTCCCCAGATAAGGGAAGAGGCAAAACCGGCGCAAGGCGCGCAAGGAGTTTCTCCCTTCGCCAACGGGCGCGATAGCTCGAAAGAGGAAATAAGGAAATGAGAACGCGAAGCATTGAACAACAAAAACGAATTGCCTCACAACGCGCGAGAATTCATCTCGCAATCAAAAAAGAAAAGAATGGCCGTGATTTGGAAACGGCAAAAGCTCTGATTGAGGCGGCGCTTGATATTGCGCGCGATTCGTCAAGCGCAGAAGCATATCGGGCTGGACGGGCAGCGTTGAAGGCGGCCTTCGGACATCAGTATCCGGTTCGCCGTGACGACGTTCTAAAGACATTGCTGGCGTCGGCAACATTCTTTTCTAGCGAAGCTTAAAACAACAAAAACAAAAAAGGAAATAAGGATATGAGCACAAACGTAAATGTCGAAGGAAATTACACACTCATCGTAGACCTTGAAAGCAGGTCTAAACAGGCCGCGGCCCTTACGGCCTTCCTTTCGGAAGGCAAGGCCGGCGACTGCATCGTGAGGCATGGCCTCACAAACGAGACGTGGGCACTGTTCTTAGCTCGCCTTTGCGCGCGCGCGGGCTCGGCTGGGCATGACGAAAAGGCGATTGCGGCGCTCCTCGTGGGCGTGAGCGCTGGCAATTTGAGCGCTGCGGCGAAGCTATTAAATTCGATCACGATAAAGGATTCAGAGGGAAATAGCAACCAATTAGACGAAGTCGTACTCAGAAAGAAGAGCGCATTGCCAGCTAGCGTGGTGGCGTTCTAACCTCAAACCCATCAAAAATGACGATCATAAAAAAAACCCTCAAAGCCATTAACGAGGTTGCGGACCTCGTCCCCGCCGTTGAAGCCGTTTACGACGACGACGGCAACGTAATTGCCGACCGCGTGCCAGAGTACTGGGCCCACAAAGGAACTGGAATTGAAATAATCCCAGACGTGATTCTCCCGTGTATCCACGCTTGTGAGGGAGACGCCGAAAACGTTCGGCGCGGCCT
>JAKQPS010000115.1 GCA_029564595.1 bacterium
AACCCCTCCATAGATGAAGCGTCCGAGAAACCCTTGCACTGCGGAATCCCTTAATTCGTTCTCCTTCAGCGGATCGCCGGTGGCAAGACTCGTGATGTATGTCTGCCCCATCTCTTCCACCGCTTCCGGAGCGCCGCTCGCAACGAACGGGAAAATCCTCTGCACAGCCTCGCGCATGGTTTTCGCGAGTATTGTTTTCCCCGGAATAGCCTTCGCCACGCTCGACGCAATCTTCCCGGTGCCGAACAGTAACCAGTCGCCAAGCGGATTCGTCAGGGAAAGAAGCGCAACATTGCGCCCCCTCGCCGCTTCCACGGCTTTACGCATCTCCTCCGGAGACTTCTCTCCCTTTTCAATCAGGCGATGCAGCGCCTGCCCCGCTTCCGACTCAGCCTCCATGCCAGTGTTGACAAAACTCATTACCAATCCGGCAACAGGCCCTCCAAGCGCCCATGCAGCTCCGGAGCGAATGGCGCTCCCGATGGTATGCCCCGAACTTTCGATAGTGTTAAGTACCGCATTATGCCAATAACCCGCCGGGCGCTCGTACTGCACGCGGTTCTCTTCACTCCACTTCGCCAGCGCGTCCGCTCTTTCAGCAATATCAACGACGTGTTTAGCTACCGTTTCGCGCAGCCTTTTCGCTTTTTCAAAATCGCCCTTGCGCTCCGCCGCGTCGGCCTGCATAAGCATTGCCGCTTCGGCATCGGTAAGACCGGACTGCCTCCCGCCTTCAAGAGACAATGGAACAACCGGCTCCGACTTGATCCGCGCAATGTCCTCTTCGGTAGGACGGCGCGTTACCAGATAAGCGTCCGTCTCCTTGAATATGTTTTCAGCGCCCTTCGCCTGTCTCGCTTGTTCTTTTTCAAACGCAGACACAAGCGTGGATTTCGACATGCTATCGACATATCCCGGAATGATGTTCCGTATCGCCTTGCCGAAATGCGCGGGATCCTTCTCTAATCCAGAGAGATCAAGAGGAGCGTTCGGCCCTGCATACGAACGCTTCGCTTCCTCCCTGCCGGACGTCGGTTCTTTCTTCCCGTCATCCCGCTTCGCC
>JAKQPS010000121.1 GCA_029564595.1 bacterium
TGTCGTCGCGGGGAGTTCGAAGCATAGCCTGACAGACGACACGCGCGCGATTGTAATCGAGAAGTTCGCCCATCGTGATCTTCTGCCCCGTGGCGCGGTTTATGGCCGCCACATAGTCGAAAAATCGGTCGAAATTCGCCCTCCCGTTGCCGTCGGCTATGGACAGCTGGAAGTCCGGCAGATTCTTGCCGCGCGAGCGGGACGAGCGGTAGTTGTCGATAAACATGCGGCTTTCGCGTTCGAGATGCTTTTTCACTTCCGGCGGCGCGTTGGCCTGAAACAACGGCTCGTCGCTTCCGCTGAAGACAATATCGCCGTTTGAATTCACGAGATTCGCCTTGAAAGGCAGCCTGCCGCCGTTCTGTTTATATGCGTGGTACAGGGCGCGCGCCGTGTTCTTGTTTTTCCCGAAGTAGTAAAGGTGGACGCCGTCGCCGAGCAGGTCGATACAGTAACTGAAGAAGTTGAAAAACGAGTCGTAGTTCAGGACTTTCGGCTTGACCGAGTTGCCCCGCACATCCCCCGCCATGTAAGCGGCGCCCAGCGCGCTGTTGTGCAGCGCGAGCGCGCACTTGTCATGCATTTTCACCGGAGCGGCGTAATAACGGATTCTCGATTCTTTCAGAAGAAGCGCGGCGGCGGCCATGCGAAGATTCATGAATGTGCCCGACATGAAGGCCGTGCGGCATAGCATGAGTCGAAACATCAGAAGGTCAAAATAAAAGTCGTCAATATAGCTCAGGACGATCTTGCACGCGGATTCCGTCACTGCGCAACGGGGCGCATGGCGAAGCAGAGCGCCGCCGGGCGCGTTTTCGCAGAATTCGGTGAACTTGAGAAATATGTTGACACAGTTGCGATACGCCGGATCGCCGTCTTTATAATAGGAGTAGGTTTCCCTGTCTGTGTAAATGCTGGACACGGCAAACCTGAAAGCTGAAAGCGAATCGCGGTCCAGCGGCTCCTCGTCGCGCTGAATTTCACCCGACTCTTTCAGAACCTTCTCAAATTTCACAAACGGGAATTTCGTTATCTCTCCCTCTGCGCCGAACACAGGGCCTGTGTCGACTACTTCATGAGTCGCGCAGGGGGACGCGACAAGCTCCGCATTCTCACGCGCTAGATGCTCCGCCACTGTTATGTCGGTCTCTCCGGAGCGAAGATAATGCGACTTCGGCTTGAGAACGGCGCGCAGATTTCCGATGTTTCTCTCGAAGGCGTCGAGATCGAAAATGTCGCGTCGGACGACACCCCTGCCAATTTCCCGCCGCACGGCATGCAGCGCGTCTTCGAGCGCGTCAATGAAATCAGCCGGATCGCCGAACGCCGCTGAATCAGACGCGCGCGCGCGAGGCTCCATGTCGCCGCCCACATAAACCGAACTGTAGGACAATTTGCAATGATTACATCGCGGCTTGCGGCAGGTGTGAACGCAGCCGGAATTCGTCACGCGGGGCAGCGCGACGGTGATCGACCTGCGATAATAATCCGCCAGTTGATCCGCGAACGTGTCCCCTTCGTCTATAAAGATGTGATCCGGCAGTTCGCCCAAAATGGCCGACAGATTATGGTCGATGAGAAACACGAACGGAGCCGCTATTATGTCGGCTCGTGGCGCGATCAGCATTGATAGAGTCCGCAGGCACATCCGGGGCGCTCCCGGCTCCTTGTCAATTTCTGCGAGCATCTCTTTCATACGGGTCAAGCTGTAGATTCCGTTGAGCGACGACAACAGCTCCTCCACGAATTCTGGGGCTTTCTTCAGAGCCGCTTTTACTCCGAATTTGCATGACGAACACGGCCCGACCATCGCTGCGATGTCCGCGCACGAGTTTTCGTTTTTGCCTACAAGATGAACGAGAGAGCCGCCGTCTGGTTTTTCCATTCCTTCGGCCATGCCCACCGCCTCTGCGCAGACGGTGTGATCCGGCGCGAGAATCAATGATCGCCGTTTCTTGGCCGCAAGTTCGAGAGCCATCGCCACCGCCTGATAGGTTTTGCCGCTCGCCATCGGCGCCTCCACGAGATTGATTGGATAACCGAATGGATTATCTTCGTTGCCGCCGCAC
>JAKQPS010000123.1 GCA_029564595.1 bacterium
CGCGAACTTCACCATGCCCTGACCCGGAAGCTCGTCAGTCGTGATGCTCATAAGGCCCATAATCATTGTCGGAAGAAGCGCGGAAAGAAAAGACTCCTCGCGGGCTTCGTTCGTTTCGGCATCCTTGAGGCTCCCGAAGCGCATCTCGTCCATGATCGCGCCGGCAAGTGCCAGCGGGGTTGCCAGCGGTGCAATCCACTTATAGGAGATTTCCTTGCCGTTGATCGTAAGCATGAAAGGCTTGTGCTGTTGCCGCCACAGCTTCCGCGCCGCAGGATCTCTCGGCCCCACCGCGCTCACGCCGAACTTCAGCTTCTTGTTTGGATCGTCGTCCTCGTCGTAGTCCTTAGCCGCAGATAGAGCCATAGCCAAGACTGTTCCGGTAATGGCAAGCCCCTGGGTGGCGCGGATCGTGCGGCGCACCCGTTCTTCGGGCGTCAGCTTGACGTTGGTTTTGCCGGCTTTGTAGCGGCCAAACTTTGAATCCTTTGCGAGAGACAGGAATCCCGTAATCGGGTTCGTCTGTAGTCCGTAGTTGAACACATTGGCTCCGATGCGGGCAAACATCCCCAAATAGAAAATGATCGGGTCGCTGGAATGATGGCGAAGCGCGTCTGCCATCCAACCGGCAAGCCCCTCGGGGTCCTGGCCATTAAACGTCTCCACCGCTCCCTGCTTCTGCCCGTGTTCTCGCATTTCAGGATCTAGCTTGTTCATAAGCTCAATGCGGATGTTCATTTCTCGGTCTGCGCCCTTGAGGCCAGCTTCGTCGGCCTTTCTTGCGGCCTCATTATAGGCTTCGTTCGTGCCGTCGGTGACGAATCCGATCATGCCGAGAGCCTGCTTCGCCGCAACCGGGGCGGACTCTCCGCGAGAAATGGCCGCATTGTAGGCTTGCAGATAGATGTCCGTGTTCTCGATGTTCGTGCGGAAATACGCGTCGGCGGCGATAAGGGCGCGCCCGACATACTTGAACGGACGCATACCTAGTTTCTTGAAGAACGGATGCCATTCTGGAGCAGACGCAACCTTCGGGTCCGTTCAGAACTTTGATTCATCGCCAATTCGCATGGAAAGGGGGTTTACGCCAGTCTTGAGGATGTATTTAGCCACTCCCCACGCCTGCTTGTGCGACATCCCCATGATGGTCCATGGAGCAAACGCCGCCTTCAAATAATCGAGCTTCTTTCCTTTTTCTGCGGTTGCGGCTTTCCACATCTGCTCTATGCTCGCCGCGTTGGCGGCATCTATGTTTCGTGACGCCGTATTAAAAAAATTCCACCAATGAGTTTGCGGACCCCATAGCATACCGCCTTGAATATAGGATCGAACAGCTAGGCTCGCTCCAGTCCCGTTCTGTACTCGCGCAACACGGTGGAGCATTTCGCTGTGAATCATGGATGCGCGCAGGTGGTTACCCGCCTCATCCGCCTTCTCGTACTCGCGGTAGAGCCGCATCATCTCGTTGAACCAGTCCCGCGTGATCTCGCTCTTGAAGCCGAACGCCTCCTCGATGATGCGCCGCGACTCGTCCCAGGCGTTGCCGTCGAAGAAGCCGGAGACTTGGCT
>JAKQPS010000149.1 GCA_029564595.1 bacterium
TGTTGAGCCTCTCACAGACATGCCGCCTCAACGGCGTCAGCTTCGTTCCGTTCCTCCTCAAAGCTCTCCGTCATCATCTATGCAATTTTCAAGGTTCTGTGCTCTGTGATACACTTGTTTCACAAAGCTAAATGCTTACGACTATGGCATACGCGGCGAGGCTGAATCACTTATTGTGGAATTCGCCGAATCCATAGCTGATTGCGGTTCTCCCGAACGACTGCCCGGAGTGATATTTCGCCAAGACGGATACACTGGTGTAAACGGTTTCGCACACATGATCGACGACTTGAATTCAATCCCTTTTCCCGATAAAACACTTTTTGATAAACACATCAGATTAGAAGATGACTATTTAATATCCACCTCCCGCGGCTGTCCTCACAATTGCTCTTACTGCTGCGGACACGCAGTCAGGAATGCTTGCGGAAACGACCAGTACTGCCGCGTCAGAAGCGTTGAGAATTTGATCGAAGAACTGATATTGATGAAGTCAATCTATAAGTTTAGAGAAGTGTTTTTCTGCAGCCCGACATTTCCGCATGATAAAGTTTGGCTTGAGGATTTTTCTCTGCGATACCGGAATGATGTGGGAGTTCCGTTCAGGTGTCATGCGCACGTCAATCATGTTGACCGCGACTATGTCCGGCTTATGAGCGAAGCCGGCTGCAAATCAATCGAGTTCGGCGTTCAAAGCGTCAATGAAACACTTCGAAGAGACGTTCTCGGCCGCGCCGAATCAAATGAAACGATATACCGCGCGCTTAATCTCTGCGACTGCGAAGACATGCCGTGCGAAATCGGGCACATCTTTCGGCTGCCCTATGAAACTGAAGATGATTACATCAGCGCCGTTCGTTTCTATTCACAGTTCACAAACATCCATCGGATAAAAACGTTCAATCTCACTTTGTTTCCTTCCACGAGAATGCTTCAAATATGCCATGAAAAACATTTTGTCAGCCAAGACTTTATATCGGCAGTCGAGCGGGGGAGAAAGCGGAGATTATTTTCACTTCTCCAGCGTTAATTCTGCTGTGCCTGACTGGAAGACAAAAGCTTTCGGGCGCCTTTTACGTTTTCTTCCATTTGTCCCAATATCTCTGTCGTCTTCCTTCCTAAATCAGACAACCGTCTGAGAGCTTTAAGTATTCTTCCCTATTCACCGCAAAAATCATTGAGATGCTTCGACTAAATTCTCGTTCGGGACGCTCGCCTATCAACAATCTTAAGGACATATCTTGTGCATATCATTCGCTTCCTAACAAAAAGACGTTCCGCCTGACTCGCTTGACTTTATTGAAACATAGTCAACCGCCAGTTATTGCCTTAAGAAAGAGGAATGATTTCGGACCAACAGTAAGCCGACAATATCAACAATCTCGACCTGTTTGGTCAGAATTATTCATTTTCTGCCCTCGCGTTCTATCTTTGAACTCCATATATAAACCTTAAAAAAGTCGTAACACAAGCATAACACATAAAATCAAGGCCATAAATATGCTTATTATTACTACAATATTTTGTTTTGAAGTCTGACTGGCAGTCAGAAGGTCGGGGGTTCGAATCCCCCTAGCTCCATCGAAATATCCGCACAAACACTGGCTTTTTTAGATTCCCCTATTTCGCAAACCCGGAATAAAGCGGGAACATATCGGGAACATAGGGCGTTTTCACATCGGTTGCGGAAGCGTCGCATTTGATCACTTTATCATTTTAAGTATCTCGCGGGGAGTGGGGTCATAATGATAAAAAATGATATAATTTACGCTATATGAGAAAGTGCGATAGTCCTTTTATGACAAGAGTTCCCTTCAATTGGAAACGTTTCTGGTGCCCAAGAATCGGGCACATAAATTGCGGTGATGAGGGTTATCTGTACGATCCAGAATCGGAATACGCAATGTTTCACCCAAGTGACGTTGTTCCTTTTGAAAAGATATCAGAAACCAAATGTCTTGTTTTACTCGGAGAGCCCGGGATAGGGAAAACAACAGCGGTTGAAAAAGAAATAAACGCCCTTAAAGAAAGGGTCACAGATGATAAGATATTACATTTTCATTTAGGAGAATTTGGCAATGAAGAAAGGCTATTTAAGATTGTCTTTGAGGACATTGCTTTTGTGAATTGGAGAAATGGGGCACACAATCTCCATTTATTTCTTGACAGTCTCGATGAATGTCTTATTCGCATTGATGTCTCTGCAAAGCTCATAGAAAATGCCCTTCAAAGGAGCCCGATAGAAAGACTGTTTCTTCGAATCATCTGCAGAACAGCCGACTGGCCGAACAGCCTTGAAAACTCGTTGGGAAATCTTTGGGGGGATGATTTTGTTGGGGTTTATGAATTAGCCCCACTTCGCCGAAAAGATGTGCATGAAGCGGCAAGTATTGAGTTGGGCGATGCGGATGCTTTTATGAAAGTGGTGGCAGAGAGGAATGTTGTCCCATTTGCGATCAAACCTGTCACATTAAAAATGCTACTTAACATTTTCAAAAATGACAATGCATTGCCATCGGCACAAGCGGATATTTATGAAAGAGGTTGTAGATCCCTTTGTGATGAATCCAATGAAAGCCGCCGTGATTCAAAAGATAGAAGGATACGAGGAAACCTTGATGCGGATGAAAGAATGCTTGTAGCCATGCGTATAGCGGCGGCAACAGTTTTCTCTAACAGATACGCTGTTTGGACTGGACCTGATCACGGTGACATCCCTAAAGAAGACATAACAATCTCTGAATTCCTGGGGAAGGAAGCTCTTGAGGGTTTAAACATTGACATAAGAAACGAAGTGATTTCAGAGACCCTGTCAACCGGACTTTTTACATCCCGCGGGGCCAATAGAATGGGCTTTGCCCATCATACTTATGCGGAATTCCTTGCAGCATGGTATTTACTTCGCCATGAAATGGCAATGAAACAGATATCCTCTTTAATCGTGCATCCTGGTGATCCAGAAGGTAGAATTGTCCCTCAATTATATGGAGTAGCCTCATGGCTTGCAGAAGCGAATATCGAGACATTCAAAATGATATTGGAAAACGATCCAGAGATACTTCTAAGATGTGATTTGTCTCTCATAGAAGATAAGCATAAGGAAGAGTTAATAGAGCGTTTGTTGAATTTGCACGAGAGAAGGCTCCTTTTAGAATATGACTTCGACAACCACACACTGCTGCACCAAAGGCTGAAAAATCAACTCGGAAAATTCATATTTGACAAAAGCAGGGCTGAAAATGTGAGAAATGCCTCAATGGATATCGTAAGAGCCTGCAATTTACAGACCCTTCTACCGGAATTGGCTGAATTGGCGCTCGATCAGACTGAGCCAATAGGTGTTCGTGTTCATGCTGCTGCCGTGCTTTGCCGGTGTGGCGATAAAGACATTAAATCAAAACTGAAGCCCCTTGCTTTAGGTGCTGCCGGTGACGATTCAAACGATGAACTCAAGGGCATTGGTCTTAAAGCTGTATGGCCTGAATCAATAACTGCCGAGGAATTATTTTCAGTCCTTACTTCTCCCCAAAATGAGCATTTAATAGGCCTTTACCATGTTTTCATTGATCGAGGCATAGCCGAGAATCTTAAAACCGACGATTTACCTGTTGCATTAAAATGGGTGGAATCACAATTGCCAAACCATCATGCTATGAGTCGCTTCTCCGATCTTATCGATGCAATAATGTTAAAGGCATGGAATAATCTTGAACATCCAGGAGTTCTCAAAAGTTTCGCTGAGGCAACATTTGCACGATTGAAGAACCATGACGGCATCGTAGGAAGACATGCCGCTCCCGATTTTGGAGAGGAGCTAAAAATTCATAATAACAGACGCCGTAATGTCCTAAACGAAATAATTCCGATTATTACAGCTGAAAGAAACTGTTTTTGGCTCGTGTGGGGCAGTACGCCGATTTTATCGGGCACCGATTTGACTTGGCTGAGAGACAAATTTATAGATGAAACCGATAATAATCAGAAGGCAATTATAGCTCAAATGATGAGAACGGTTTTCAATCCCATGGAATGTGAGCACCAAAATATTATATTTGACATATACAAAACCGATCCAATTCTTGAAAGTCTCTTTTCTCCATTCTTCTATGTCGAACTTAACACTCCGTTAGCTGACGAAATGAAGAAAAATCACTATGAGATGAAAATGTTCGAAGAAGATAGGAAAGCTCCCCCTCTTACACCCCCTCCCAGGGAAAGGATTGCTGCAATATTGAACGAATGCGAAACCGGAAACATCAAAGCATGGTGGGCTTTGAAAAGAGAAATGACGCTTGAACCGAACAGTACCTATTATGACGACGTAATTGAATCGGAAATGACAGACCTTCCAGGATGGAAAACATCAGATGACAATATAAAAGAAAGGATTCTGAATTCAGCCAAATTATATTTACAAGATTGTTCCCCTGAATCCGTAAAATGGCTCTACCAAGACAAATATTATTATCCTGCCCTCGCTGGCTACTGGGCACTGAGATTATTGCTTCAATGTGAACCTTCATATCTCGAAGCCTTGAAAGAGGATATTTGGAAAAAATGGGTCTCATCTGTCGTTGCATATCCGGCATGCAACGGCCCACTTGCTTATGGTGATAATCATAAGGTCTTGTTATCAAGGACCTACAAGGAAGCACCGGGTGAATTCATCGATATCCTAATGAATCTGATTGACACAGAAAATGGTAAGTTCGAACATATATTTATTATTCGCAAGACAGATATATGTTTAGATGAACGTTTAACAAAGGCTTTGATTGAGAAGATAGAAGCAGGTAAACTTAAACCTAATTGCATGAATAATATACTTGAAACGCTTTTAAGAAATAGAGCTGCGGGAGCACGGGAAAGCGCCGTAAAAATAATAAGTACAAATAAAAATTTGCCTCAAGAAGAAAAGATGCGGACTATTCACGCTGCGGCTTCATTAATGCTTTATTCTGAAGATGCAGGTTGGGAAATAGTTTGGCCGTTAATTCAAGAAGATGAAAATGTTGGAAAATCAATAATTACAAATATTGCTAGTGTTCACAACGAAGAACATACGAAAAGATTCCTTGTGAATCTTCCAGAAGAATATATTTCTATGCTCTATTTATGGATTGTCAAAAAATACCCTTATGAAGAGGACCCTGATGAACAAGGAGCTCATGCAGTATCACATAGAGAGCAAATAGGAATGTTACGGGATTCATTGCTGAACAATCTTGTAGCAAGAGGAACAGAAAAGTCGTGCAAGGAATTGCAGAGACTGTCAAACGAATTGCCTTCTTATGATTGGTTGAATCGCTTGGTGTTTAAGGCACAGAGAATAGCAAGGATTCAAACCTGGTTGCCCCCAAAACCCGCAGACATAATAAGGATCGCAGAAAGTGAACAGTCGCGTTTGGTTAGTAACGGAGAACAACTTCTCGATATATTAATAGAATCTTTGGAGCGTCTCGAACAAAAACTACAAGGCGAAACACCAGCTATGAGAGACCTTTGGAACGAGAAAGGACAATATACACCTAAAGATGAAAATGCATTATCTGATTATGTGAAACGACATTTAGACAATGATCTAAAAGGAGTGATAGTAAATAGAGAGGTTGAGATAAGAAATAATATGGGCGGACAACCTGGGGAACTTACCGACATTCATGTAGATGCAATAATTCATGGAAAGGAGCATGAAGTTCTTGAAAAGATTAAAGCAATCATTGAGGTTAAAGGTTGTTGGCATCAGGAGATAGAGACAGCAATGGAAACCCAACTGGTTAACAGATACTTGAAAGATAACCAATGTAACAATGGCCTATATCTGATTGGATGGTTTATGTGTTCTCAATGGGATGAAGCTGATTATAGAAAAAACAATGTTCCCAAAATGGATATTGAAAATGCGAGAAAACAATTTGCTTTACAAGCTATAAGTCTTTCAAAGGATGGTTTGATAATAAAAGCTTTTATATTGAATGCGGCATTAAGATGATTTCAAATTGCTCGGAACAGTCTTGTCTTTTCCCCAAACATTAGATTGATATACGGTCTGCACAGCTTGACCGCGCGGTCGGGGAATTTGATGTAGTTCTTGTAGAGCGTGCCGGTCTGGCCGCGCCACTGGTGGACGTTGATGATGCTCTCGTCCGCGCCGGCCTCTTCCATCCGGCAGGCGAAGTCCTTTCGGAAGGTCTTCGCGGTAAACACGATTTTCGTCTCGGCGCTCAGGTTCCTGATCTGTCTTGCGACGGTGGTTTCGTTCAGGGGCAGTTCTCCGGTTATTCCCTCGTTATCGAGAAACACGATAATCTGCTGCGGCACGGCGATCTTGCGATACATCGGTCGCCCGGCCTTTTTCGTAACGAAGACCGTCCATGAGCATTTCTGGCGGTCAATGTGCTTCGCGTCGAGCCTGCAAATCTCCGATGGTCGCAGCCCGGTGCAGCGCGCCACCTCGATGAAAAGCCTCGCCGTCCGATATTCCGGCAAAGCCGCCGCCCGCATGATGACGTCCATTTCCACATCATCGAACCGCGGGTTTTCCGGCTCTTCCGGCATGAAGCGGTTTGCGTATCTTCGCATGAGACCGCTGAACGGATTGAACCCCGGCCAGTGCCTCTCATCTTTCAGCCAGGCGATCATGCCGGACGCCGTCGTGATAATGAGCCGGACTGTGTCATAGCCGTATGGATGATCTATCAGGCTCTCTATAAACTCTTGTGCCGTGAAATCGTTGATGTCCGTGATCGGGGCGTCGCCATAGTGGTCATAAAACTTCTTGCATAGATAATGGAATTTTCTTTTATTGCATCTCCGGTTCAGGCCGTGCCATTCCTCGTAAGCCTCCATCGCCTCGCGGCACGTTTTATAACGCCCCGTAGGCCGCGGGCCCTCCTCGTGCAGGTTCTGAAGAATGTTGAACACGGCCAGATGCGCCTTGTTCTGCACCTCGACCGGCTCTTCATGGAAGTCTTCTTTGGTCGGAAACAGCCCGGGCAGCCGTCTTTTCATCACCTCTCCGTTATCGAGCTTCAGACGGACAGCGTACTGGTGCCCGTGCAAATAGTGGCCGATTTTTATAATTGAATACGCCACGATTTCCTTCTTCTCCATGTCCATCGGCATTCACCCCCTTTTTTGTCAGGGGTGAGGTTGCCTCTGAATCGGATTAACCTCAAGCTATTTCCGCATAATTCCCCGCAATTTATATCCTTCCAAACCCCGTCGGAGACCGTGAAATCCTCTCCTACCTGGTAAAGGCCTTTTTCAGGGGCTTGAGGCGACAGCTTCGCAAAAATAAATTTTCGCAGGCTGATTTGGGGATTCGGACAACCGCAAGAAAATTGCTAAAAAAGCAAGAAATAAAAGGCGTTTTTTGTTGTTGCAGCGGCTCCCCGAAACTTCAATTTTAAGGCCTCAAAAAAATATTTTCCCGAACCTGTCGCCTCAGCGCCTCAAAAAAGGCCTTTACCAGGTAGAGGCACATGAAAACGAGAGGACGCGGCGACAATGAAGACGAAAAACGAGTATCCGGACATACCTGAAAACATCGTGAGGCTTACGCGGGGCGCTGCCGGTGACATGCAGCGGAGCGGGCTGTTCGCCCCGGAAGATAAAGAAGATCATGAACAGGAAATAATTCTTTATATCCTTAAAAAGACCGCCCGCATATCCAACATCGCCGAGCTTTCCGAGGACGATATCCGTGCCCTGATCGTCACATTCATTGAACACAAAAAACAGGAACTGATCCGGAAACAGGCTTTCCGCTCCAGCAGAGAAACGTATTTCCCGGAAATATTCGACAGGCTCACAGACACTTCCGAACACAACACGGTTCTGAAAATGGATATGGAACGAGCCTGTGAAAAGCTCACCCCCCAGCAGAAACGAGTAGTTTCCATGCTCTATCACGGGTTCGGGGTCACGGACATCGCTAAAAAGCTGCATATCACCCCGGCCGCAGTCAATTGTTACGTCCGTCGCATGAGAAAGGTTTTCAAAGGCGAAGGCCTGGATTCATATCTTCAAAACTGAGAGGAGGTGAACTTTAAATGGACCAGTCCAAAGAACCCGATACGCTCACGCACTCTGCGATGAAGGCGTTCCGCACCCTCACATCCTGTGCGCTGAAAGCGTTACTCACGCTCACGTACTCCGCGCTGAAGGCATTCCGCAACTGCCGCCGGATGTATGACCTGCGATACAACCGCGGGCTTGTACCGCTCGACGATGACGATTCGCTCGCACTCGGCGCGATGTTCCACGCCTGCCTTGAACGCTGGTACAAACGCGCCGCGGATGCGCCGCTGGATCAGGTCGTCGCGGAAATTCTCGATTTCATTGACGGCTCATATCCCGACCGGCTCACCGATGACCGGCAACGCAAGAACTGGCATCTCGCCCGCGCGATGTTCCTGGCGTACATAAAGAAATACCCATCCGAAGATTTCAACATCGTCGCCGTCGAGCAGGAGTTCAATGTGCCCATCGTCAATCCGGACACCGACTGCGCGAGCCGCACGTTCATTATGCGCGGCAAGGCGGACGCCGTGGTGGTCAAGGATGGGCAGTATTTCATTCTCGAACACAAGACGGCGTCGGCCATAGACGGCGGCTACATCGAACGCCTGCCGATGGATTTTCAGGTCACGCTCTATTCCGACTACATCGGTCGTGACATGAACATCAAAGTGGCCGGGGTCATCTACAACGTCGTCGCCAAGGCGCAGATAAAACAGGGCAAGGGCGAAACAGAGGAAGAGTTTGAAGACCGCAAAGCGGCATTGCTGGCGAAATCGAAGACGGGCAAGACCACTGCGTCCCGCAAGATGGCCGAATCCGACGAGGACTTCCAGGAGCGGCTTGCGGCCAAATACCGCGAGGACGGCATGTTCCACCGCGAACTCCTCTATTTCTACGCCGACCAGTTCGCGGCTCTTCATTCAGAGGTCTGGGAACTGACCCAGCAGCTTCTTCTCGCGCGACGCACGGGACGCTGGTATCAGAATCCCGATTTCTGTTTCCACTTCAACCGCCCGTGCGCCTACTTCCCGATCTGCCGATCAGGCGAAAATCCGAACGTCATCGAGAATCTTTTCCGGGTCGCGCCGCAGCACCCGGAGCTTGGAGAAACCGCGCCGGCGGATGCGCCGGTATTCTGAGGCCGTAAAGGCCTGAAAGGAGATGCATCAATGCCAATCACGCTACCCAAGGCGCCGACGCCGAAAAAGAACGATCTGCGCAGCCTGACCGTGCTTCTGCATGGCGGCAAGAAGATCGGGAAATCCAGCTTCTGCGCCGGTATGCCCAACGTTGTGTTCGCGGCCACGGAGCCCGGTCTCGGCCAGCTCGAGGTGCACCAAGTACCGATCCAGTCCTGGCAGGACTTCATTGATTTCGGCAACGCGCTCGTCGAGGAGAAACACAACTTTCAGACGGTCGTCATCGACACGATCAACAACCTGTACTCGTTCGCCTGCCGCGCCGTGTGCGAGAAACACAAAGTCGAGTACGTCGGCGATTTCAAAGCCATCGGCAAAGGACACGTGCTCGCCAACAACCTGTTCTACGAGACGATGCTCAAGCTGGCGAACCTGCCGTTCGGGGTCTGGATGGTCGCCCACTCGGTGGAGAAAGAGATCGAAACCCGGACGGAGAAGTACCTCAAAGCCGTTCCGCAGCTTCCGGACAAGGCGTCGGGCCAGATTCTCGGCATGGCCGACCTGATCCTCTATGCCGACCTGCACGAGGAGCGCGACGAGAACGACAAGCCGCGTTTCCGGCGCGTTCTGCGCACCAAGCCGTCCAAATACTTCGAGGCGGGCGACCGGAGCGGCCTGCTGCCGACGATCATCGATCTCGACTACGGAAAATTCGCGGAAGCTTACACAACCGCCGTCGCAACGCCGAAGGACACGCAACCGCAATCTGCAGTGGGCGCGAGACAACCCGCCGCCCCGAAAACGGGAGATGAAAAGCCGCCGACGGGCCAGAAATCACCCGCCGCGGCTCAGGGGAAGTAATTCACCGGCAATAAAAATCTGACGAATGGAGGTCAGCGATATGAACGACAACCAGGATGAAACATACGAGCAGGAGGGCGACCAGTTCGATCTCGCGCAGTGGGACGAGGCCTACATCAATGCGCCCATCGAGGATCGCGAGTTCGACACCGTGCCCGACGGCAAGTACCAGGTCGTGGTAGACCGCGTGGAACTGACGAAATCGCAGAACACGAACAACACGATGCTGAAATGGAAGCTGAAGGTGCTCGGCCCGAAGCATGAGGGCGCGATTATGTGGCGCAACAACGTCATCGCCAGCGACAACAACGTTAAGTGGTTCAAGAACGACCTGCACGTGTGCGGGCTCGATCTGGAGAAACTTTCCGACCTTCCCGCCAACCTGAAGCGCCTGCTCAATGTGCGCCTCGAGGTGACCAAGAAGACGCGCGGCGAGAATGAGAACATCTACATCAACCGCCGCCTCGTTTCGGACGCCGAAAGCGAGCAGATCGACAAGCAGCTCGAGGAAGAGGCTGCGAAGGTGTTCTGATATCCGTTTTCGGGGATGGGGAGCCGCCGCGGTTCCCCGTCCCCAACTTTTTTTTCAATCCGCATCGCCGGGTTCATCCGCGCGATAGGGAAAGGCGGTGCATTTCATGTTTCGCAGAAAAAAGAATAACGACGTCGAAACCGTGAGCCGCGAGCGGGAGAAATACGAGTCCTTTATCTGCGAGAGCCTGCACGAGCGCGGAATCATTCTGCAGCCGGTACTGGGCCGTCCGCCCTCTCACAGGTGTGGCAATCTTCTGGGTCTCGACATCATTTACGACCCCCTGATGGGAAGGCGGGGCGGAGTTTATATCGAGACCCGCGTGCAGGAGATTCCTCCCCTTCCGTTTCTTTTCAAGGCGACGCTTTTCAGGGACGGCGCGTGGCTGTACGGGATCGGCGACTACGAACTGTTCTACATTTTCGGAAAGAAAACCCTCCAGCGGGTCATCCTCGGGAAAGACAAATATTTCCCCGGCCGGGGCGGACTGAAGCCTCTTGAAACGGAAACGGGCTCGGGTTTTATCATGCCGTTCGAGCATGCCGACACGCTGGCGGAGAGGCGATTTTATTTCAACATTTTCTGATCGGCCGGAGGTGACCGGTAGTATGGCAAACATTCCAATTTCGGAAAAACGCGACGTTGAAAAAGTTCTCGCGCTCGCGCGGCGCGGCATGGGACGGCGATCCATCGCAAAAGAGACGGGTCTTTCGCAATGGAAGGTGCGGAGGGTTCTGGAGGAGCGTCCGTGTGAAAATAAAAAATCCGCCACCGACAGACTACGGCAACAGATCGACCTCGCCGAGTACAAGAAACTGAAAAAGCGTAAGACCTTCTTCGAACTTGTCGGAGAGGAACTTCTCCGGGCGGTAAAAACCATTCCCCCGAAAGCGCCGCCGCGCGACACACTGCGTTTCAGGAGGAAATTCGAGCCGGAGGAGTTGGGCTTGATGATATCGGACAGCCATATAGGCTTGAACGTCGATCAGCGCGAATCAGGCGGCCTCGGCAGCTACAATGTTGAAATCTTCCTCGAGCGATTGGCATTCCTGAAGGTTTCACTCAAACAGATTTTTGAAATCCACCTGGGCAATACGCCGTATCCCGCCATCAACCTTTTCTTTCTCGGCGACATAGTGGACGGCGCTGCGATATATCCGGGGCACGCGCGGCAGGTCGATATGCACGCGATGGACCAGGTGGTCGAGGCGATAAACGGCGTTGGGGAACTCATATCGTGGCTGGCGGGGCTTTACCCGTGGAGCGTCAACTGCCACTGCGTGGTCGGCAACCACGGAAGGATTGGTAAAAAGGGAGAGGAGTCTCCCCTCAATAATTTCGATTTTTTAACTTACGTCCTGCTTGAGCGCGAACTGGCCGGACATGACAACGTCCGATTCAACATAAGCCGCTCATGGTGGATGATCGTCGAGCGGATGGGATTCCGTTTTTACTGCGCTCACGGCGACGACGTGCGCTCATGGATGGGCGTTCCCTATTACGGGCTGGAGCGGTTTCTCGCCCGCGTCCAGCAGATGGTCAACGACTTTGACGCGGATTTCGATTACATCCTCGCCGGTCATTTTCACCGTCCCGCGAACATCGGAAAAATCCTGCTAAACGGCGCATGGCCCGGCGGCACGGAATACTCGATCAAACAACTCCAGTCGGCGGTGGCGCCCGTGCAGAAACTGTTTTCGATCCATCCGACTTTCGGCGTCACGTGGGAGAGGAACATCCAGCTCCAGGACCCGGCGAAACGGGCGCAGATAAAAATCTTCAAGTGACACCAGCCGACCATATCCCGGAGGTATTTGCCATGAAAAACATCATTGAGGAGATAGCGGCGGAATTCGAAGATGCTGTCCGTGACTACCCGGCTTTCAACAGCGAGCACGAGGGACTCGCCGTTATCCGTGAGAAATACATAGGCCTTGAGACGGAGATATTCAACAGCGACCGCTTTGGGTCCCGGGCGCGCATGAGGGACGACGCGGTGCAACTGGCGGTCATGGCGATGAAACTTATTCAGTTCATAGACGATCATCCACGCGAGGAGAAAAAGGGCTTTCTGCTGTTTCAGCAAAACGAAAAACCGGCGGGTATCTCTTCATGATCATAGTCGTCGACACCCGCGAAAAAGACGAATACACCTTCGGCGACATCTCCACGATCCCACAGAAACTGGACGCCGGGGACTACTCCGTCGCCGGGCTGGAAGACCGTGTCGCCATCGAGCGCAAAAGCATCGACGACTTTGTGGGCACCGTCATTTACCAGAAGGAACGTTTTCACAATGAGCTGTGCGCTCTGGCGCGCATGGATTTCGCGGCGATAGTGGTCGAGGCGTCCCTGACGGACATTCTCGAACACAGATACAAGAGCGGCGTCCGGCCAGTGTCGGTCATCGGCGCGGCGGTCGCAGTTATTGTGGAATACCGGGTTCCCATCATCTTCGCGGGAAACAGGCAACTCGCCTGCCACGTGACGCAGTCGCTTCTTCAACGATACGCATCAAAACACCTGGGAGAACAATGAGCAGAGCAAACGCACAGAAAAAGACGAAAGAGCCGACGGCCCTGCACGGGACGGTCACCCACCTTTATTTCACATCCGACCGTTTCACCGCTGGGCGCATTGCCACGGGGAACGGCATGCAGACATCCTTCGCGGGCAAATTCGGCGGGTTGAGGGAAAAAGACCGGGTCGTTCTCTACGGCGAGTTCGGCGTCCATGAAAAATACGGAGAGCAGTTCGCCGCGCTCCGGTTCGAGTACGACACGGATTTTGATATCGAGGGCATAGCGAACTACATCGCGTCCAACCCGGAAATGAAGGGCATCGGCGCTGCGCGGGCAATGAAAATCGCCAGATTCTGCGGCGACGACTTCGACAGGATCGTAACAGACGAGCCGGAACGCCTGACGGCAATCCCCGGTGTGACAATAGAGATAGCCCGGACATTGCACGCGGAATGGGTCAAACACAAGGAATACAACAAATGCATGACCCGGCTCGCGGCTTATGACCTGACACACAAGCAGATCATGTCGCTTATCGAAAAATACGGGAACAATGCGGCCCGCATCATCGAGGAGAACCCTTACCGGCTGATCGAGGAAGTTTCGGGCTACGGCTTCAAAAAGGCGGACATGATCGCCCGGAAAGCGGGCACTCCTAAATCGTCTCCCCACCGCATCCGCTCGGCGCTTCTCTATGTTCTTGAAAGCGCTCTCGATGACGGCGACTGCCTTGTCGAATACCGCGATCTGATTGCACGCGCAGATAAAATCCTCATCCTCGACACCCTCGACAGCCGGGAGATGATCGAAGAGCGGCTGGAAGAACTGATAAAGGAATCAGAGGGGATCGTCTGTCACGCTTGTGAGAACCAGTTCTTTGTCGCCCTTAAGTCCATCTACGAAATGGAGCGGTTCATCGCCGCGCGATTCAAAGAGAACGTGCGCCCGAATAAAAAACTCGACGCCGAGACCACGCCGGCGTGCATACCCGACACTTTGAATCCCGGACAGAAGGAAGCGGTGCGGAACGCGATCCGGAACGCGGTATGTCTGATTTCCGGTGGCGCGGGCACGGGGAAGACGTATACAACTTCATGCATTGTTGACCTTTACCGCGATGCCGATCTTTCCGTCATCCTCGCCGCGCCCACTGGCAAGGCGGCGAAACGGCTTGAACAGGCCACGGGCATGGAGGCCTCCACCATACACCGCTTGCTCGGTTACGACGGCGTTTCATTTCAGCGGGGACCCGACAATCCGATTGATGTGGACGTTCTCATTCTTGACGAAGTCTCCATGCTGGACGTGCCCCTCTGTTGGCGGCTATTCCAGGCGGTCAATTTTGAGCGCACAAATCTCGTTCTGGTCGGCGACCACAATCAGTTGCCGCCGGTGGGTCCTGGCAATATCCTGCGCGATCTGATTCAGCAGAAAATTATACCGGCGACCATCCTCACCGAGGTCGTGCGCCAGGCGGGCATTCTGAAGGAGAACAGCATCGCCATCCTCTCAGGCCGCGTGCCCCGAAACGCCGAGGGCGCCGCCGCCCGGAAGGAATGGTACGTGGTGGATAAATTCAGTGATCCGGGAGACGTTCTCAAGTTCATTCTCTACCTTTACGAAAATGTTCTCTCGGAAAAACTCGGATTCGATCTTATCCGCGACGTTCAGCTCCTTGCGCCCATGAAAAAAGGCGTTCTCGGCGTGGACAATCTGAATATCGAACTTCAGGGGCTCATTCAGAAAAAATGCTTCGCTTTCAATGTCGAACCCGTCCGCCCCAACAGGCGACCGAAACTTCACGTCAATGACAAGGTCATCCAGAACCGGAACAACTACTCACTCGATGTAATGAACGGCGCGGTCGGGTACGTCAGGCGCATCGACGCCGCCAACGGCGCTTACCACATTGAATTCGACAACGGTGTCAGGACGTTCGAGCCGGACGACATGAAACATATCTCATTGGCATTCGCGTCAACTATTCACAAGTGGCAAGGCTCCGAATGCGAGTGCGTGATCGCGGTCATCCACAAATCGCAGTCATTCATGCACCACCGCAACCTTTTCTACACAGCAGTCACCCGCGCAAAAAAGACCGCCGTCATAATCGGTGACCGGTGGGGCATAAAAAATTGCGCGGAGCGCGAGTTCACGGAAAAACGAAAGACGTTTCTCAGCCTGGAGGGCTTTACATGTGAATACGGATAACGTGAAGGAATATTATTCCCTCATAACCAACACGGACATAGCAGACATCGCAGGGGAACTTATCGGGGACAGGATAACGGATGAGTCCGGCGATGTCATTTACGTTGACTGCCCGCGGCACGCCAGCGTTTCACGTCGTTCATTCCACATTGACCGGCGCAAGCAGTTCTGGCGCTGCTGGGGTTGCGATGTCGCCGGCGACGTTTTGCATCTTGTCGAGTTCATTCAATCAGGCGTCGTAACGAAAAACGCCGCCGGCAGGATGCCGGACTCGCACCGCGCGGCGCGGGATTACCTCGCCCGTAGAGCGGGACTTCCGCCGCTCTCGCAATGGAACCTGTCGCCCGAACAGGTTAAGGAAATCGAAGCGCGCCGCTCCGAAGAGGAACTCGTTTTCGGCGTCCTCACCGACATCGCGGAGTTTTACCATAAGAAGTTCCTCGACCGAAAAGACGTGTGGGACGCCTTCCGTGCTCAATACGGCATCTCCGACGATACAATCAAGTCGATACAGATCGGATTTTCCGACAACGACGGACTGCTCACGTATCTCAGGGAAAAGAAATACACGGCAGCCGACATGTCGAAGACCGGATGCTTCAATTTCGATTTTCAGGAGAACCTGCTTCCCGTTTTCAAAAACAGGTATGTCTTTCCCTACTGGAAGCAGGGGCGCGTGGTCTATCTCATCGCCCGGCAGTCGCCGTGGACGGAAAAGAGCGAGTACGAGAGGCCGAAATACAAAAAACTTCAACTTCCCAACGACCAGCGCAAATACGTCTCGCAGTGCGTCAGCAACCGCTATTTCTTCAATGAAGACGCGCTTCTGACGCAATCGGAGTTTGTCGTCATCACCGAGGGCGTCACCGACTGCATATCGCTCATGGAGCACGGCTTCACCGCGTTCTCGCCGGTGACGAACAATTTTTCCGAGAACGACCTTGAGAAACTCTACAATCTCACGCGGCGGTTTGAGCGCATCTACGTGTGCCAGGACAACGAGCCGAGCGAGGCGGGATTCAAGGGCGCGATGAAGACCGCGCATTACCTGGAATCGCGGGGACTGAAAGTTTTTGTATCGAGCCTGCCCATCGGCGAAAAGCAGAAACAGGCGCGCGCCCGGCTCGCGGAAATGCCGCCGGACTGTCCAAAAAATGTCCTTGATGAGCTGAAACAGGATTCCAAGGTTGACGTCAATGAATATTTTCTCACCCACACAGCGGACGACTTCCGCGCGCTTCTCGCCACGGCGCTGACGCCGATTCATTACGCCATCCGCTCGATACCCCCCGACGCGCCGGAGAATGAAAGAAACAGCGCGCTGGAGCCCATACTGCGCAGACTCGCGCGACGCACCACGCTCGAACAGGACACGCACCTCGACGCGATCCGGGCGCATTTCACGACAAAGATATCGAAGACGGCGCTTCGCACTACAATGCGCCAGCTCAAATCGTCAGCCCCGCCAGCGGACAACTATGAAGTCGACGATCCGACGCTGAGGGAACTTGCCGAGGACATCGTCGATTTCGCGGGGCCTTTCTGCCAAGCATCCAATACCGGATGGTTTCAATACAGAAAAGGAGTGTGGATACGTATGGAACAGGACAACATCAACCAGATCATCGATGTGCGGCTCGATGAGAACTATCGAAACGACAACACGACAAAAAGATTGCGCGACGAGGTGCGCGAAAAAATCGCCATCCACTCGCGGGTGCTGCTGCCGGTCGAATCGGTATTAAATGGCTATCGCCATTTATTAAACCTCAGGAACGGCATGTACGACATTAATTCCGGCCGGATGCTGCCGCATGACCCGAAGTACCTGTCGACCATTCAACTGCCGTTCGCCTTCGAGCCCGGGGCGAAATGTCCGAGATGGATGCGGTTCCTTGACGAGATATTCCCCGGCGACCCGGACTCCCAGGGCATCCTCCAGGAATGGTTCGGATATTGCCTCGTGCCGGACACCCGATTTGAAAAAGCGCTGTTCTGCGTCGGCGAGGGCTGCAATGGCAAAACCGTCGCGCTGACCGTGCTCGAGAATCTTATCGGCAAGGAGAACTGCTCGCACATATCGCTCGACAAGCTGGACGCCGATTTTCACACGGTGGGGCTATTCAACAAGTTGCTCAATCTGTGCAAGGAAACCGAGGCGCGGGAAGTGGCGAATTCCGCGGCGTTCAAATCCATTGTGTCGGGCGAGACGCAGGAAGACGCTTTCAAGTTCCGCGACAGGTTTAGCTTCCCGATCTTCGCGCGCCTGTGCTTCGCCACGAACAATTTCCCGAAATTCAACGACACCTCCCAAGGCGTCTACCGCAGGCTTCTCGTCCTCTACTTTAAGCAATCCTTCGAGGGGCGGGAAGACACCGCCCTGCTCGATAAACTCCTTACCGAACTTCCCGGCATATTCCAGTGGTCTCTGACCGGCTACAAACGACTCCAGCCCCGCGGACGGTTCGAGATACCGCTTGAAATGCTCGAAGCCATAGAAGACATGAAACGGCACAGCAGTTCCGTCGCGTCGTTCATTACCGATTGCTGCGACCGCGGCACAGAGCCGGATGAAATGGGCGTGGAACCGTATGTCTCGAACCGCGAGATTTACGACGCCTACAAGGAATTTTGCCGAGACAACAGTTTAAGGCCGTTCTCGTCAATCAGCTTTTTCAAAGAGCTGAGGCGCATACTGCCTGACTGCGAGTTTACGTCCAGATGGCTCAACGGGGGATCGCAGAAAATCATTGTGGGGGTTAAATTGCGATGAGTTTTAGAATTTGTGTAGTAGTTTATACAGCCGCATTACGGCTGCATTACGGTTCATTACGGTTGAAACGGCTCAACCGTAATGTTGTAAAAGCCTTTTGCGAAGCGGTATTTTTGTCCTTTTTACCCCCAACATTACGGCATTACGGTTGTTTCTCTAATTACGTCTCGCGAGAGAAAAAAATAAAAAAAATAAAATATGTTTTTTTCATGTATAGACGTAAATAGGGATTTAACCGTAATGCCGTAATGTTTTTCAAAAAAGCCTTTTGGCAAGCCGTTATTTCCCATTTCGGTTGTTTTCTCCAACCGTAATGCAACCGTAATGAATCAGGTCGATCAGGGAGGAAACCATGAAAACCATAGTCTACGCCGCCTCAGACGCCACTTTCATTGAAATCGATTCCGCGAAATTCTGGAGTCCGCCGGAAACTTTCGTTCAGGCCGGGAAGGTTCACCGCCGCCTTACCCCGGAATACTGGGCGTGGTTCTACCACAAGTTCACACTTATGGAACAGGCGCTCACGCGTGGAAAAATCTCTGAAGCCACGTTTGTGGAAATCCTCGACAGAATTTCAAAACTCTACAATCATGCCGTCGCCCTGTATGGAAAAGAAATGCTGGACGCAGCCGTCCGGACGACCGACGTGCGGGAGATAGACAAAATAATAAGGAATAGAGCCGGAACCGCACCCGAGGAAAGTGCCCCCACACAAAGCACGCGCAAGCAGGTCCCTTCATTAGTGGTCGAGAGGGGGTAATCCGAATGAGTTATAAGAACGCCGCTGAAATTTTGCCGGAAGAGCTTATCAACGAGATCAGAAAATATTTTCCGGGCGGAATTCTGTGGGTGCCGGGCACAGGAGAGGAACGCAAAGAGCGCGATGAGCTTGTCGTATTCCTGAAAAAAAATGGCGTTACCACTAAAGAAATTGCCGGGCTTGCGAAACTGACCCCCGGCCAAATCCGCCGAATCATACTCAAACATGAGAGCCGCTGAACGGGAGCGTGCATAAAATTAATAAAAATGCATGCTTAAAAAACAGCCCCAAAAAGTCTTTTATATAGTAGGGCTGTGATCGCGGAGGGGGATGCGCAGCCGGAAAACCCGCAAAAAATTTATTTTCCGCGATCCCCCCGAAATTCCGGCGGCCAGATAGAGCAAACCGTATCTTCGGTATAAAACAATGACGTTCAAACCGTTAAATGAAAATATCCCGCAGTGTACCGCGACCAGTAAGAGCACGGGCCGCCGGTGTGAGAATCCCGCCGTCCACGGTTACACCGTGTGCAGGCTGCACGGCGCTCACAAAAAGAGGAAACCGACCGATCCGCCCAGGAAGACGACCAGCGGACGGGACACCAACGTCATACAGAAATACAAAGACAAACTCGCAAAGACCGCCGAGGAACTCGACGTTGATCTGGCGGTCGGACTCAAACACGGGTTCCTGGCGTTCGAGGTTCTGGACGAGAATGAGCGAAAGGATTTTCTGGCCACGGCCAACCAGATGCACGAGGATTTCAACCTGAATAAATCCTCGGACTTCATCGCCACGGAACTTGTCGCCCTGAGCATGATTCTTCTACGGCGCGCCGCGAAAAACGGCGACCTCAAGGCGATTGAAACGCACGACCGGACGCTCCGGATGCACCTTGCCGATTTGAAGGCGACCAAGAGCGCCCGCGAGGGCGACACGGTGAATATCAATACCACCCCGGCGGAATGGGCGTCGGCGCTTCTGAAGAGTGTCGATGAGGAAGAAGCGAGGGAGCGGGCCGGACAGGCCGGCGGGGACGGCGCCTACTCTGAAGGATCGAAAAAAACAGTCACAGTTGATGAAGGGGACGATCCGAAAAAGTCCGATGAAACCAAGGGGTTCGAGGCGTGAAGCGTCGTCGAGGACACAAAATGCGACGCTGGAAGACCCCTCCGACCCTCGCGGAGACTCCTGCATAAGTCGCGGGAGAAGCACACATATCGAGCAGTCCGGAATAGTCCGCCCCGGCCAACGGCCACGGCGGACATTGAACCTTGAAAACTGAATCATCGGAACCGCACAGCGGAGCCGCACCGTTCGCGGACGGTCGCGCCCAGGTTCGCGCCTGTCGCGTTATCGGCTCGAGCATCGAGGCATCAATCGAATGCGCGAAAAACTCAAATTTCAAAGCGAACCGGCCCCCCAGAGGGGCAAACCGCGCGGGGCGTTTTTCCCGCGCCAGGTTTCCGGGTCCCCCGGACGCCCCACAGGAAGAGAAAGAGACCGGCGATGCGGTCTCTGTAAAGTGGCGGCGGCGCAAGGGGCGCACGGCGGTCACCCCGGCTCCAGACGGAAGTCATCGACATCGCGGGCGGACTGAATCTCGCCCCGGACTTCCTTGAAAACGTCCCGGAGCCGGAACGTGACGTTCGCCTCCCGTCCGCCGACTTTCGACACGAGGATGAAATCGGTGGACCAGGATTTATCGTTCATCCAGCCGCCGATCTGAACGCGCTCCCCCGTGCAGCCCATCCCCATGTGGGATTTCTTGAGGCTCTCGAACGAGTCGCCGCGCTCGACATAGGGACGGATGAACCGTTTTGCGAGCGCCCGTGCCGCCTGTTCAATCTCATATTGTTCATGCGAATCCATGCGGCGCTCCCTTCATAAGGTTTCCATCGCCTGTTGAAGTTCCTCGGACGGCACGTGGGCGTAGATGGTCGTCGTCGAGATGTGCCGGTGGCCGAGACTCTGCTGCACCAGCGCGAGATTCCCGGTGCGCTCGAGCAGACTGGTTGCGAACGTGTGGCGCAGACCGTGGACGGAGATGTTCTTCCCGATGCCCGCGGCGGCAAGCCACTCATCGAACGAGCGCTGCACTTGCCGGACGGACACGCGGCGGCCCTGATTGCTGACGAACAGCGCGCGAGTCTCGACCGGCGTCTTCCGGCGGGCTTTCAGGTATGGTTCGAGCGCGCGGCGGGCATGGACGTTCAGAAACCGCATCGCGGTGTGGCCGCCCTTGACCCGGATGGTGATGCGGCGCTCCGGCAGGTTCACGTCATCGATATCAAGTCCGACCAGCTCGGACACGCGAATGCCGGTGTTGAGAAAGAGGCTGACGATGGCAAAGTCCCGGAAGGCTTTCTTCCCCCTCGTATTCGAGATGGCCTTGAGCAGTCTCTTTTTCTCGACATCGGTGAGCGTCTCCGGCGCGGGGCGATAGACGTGACGGATGCGGATGCCGGAGGCGGGATTGGACGGAACATGACCGGACGCGGCGAGCCAGTTAAAGAAGGACTTCACCGAGGTCTTTACCTTGTTGACGGTGCATTCACTCTTAAGGCCGCCGTCCGGCTTTCGCGTCACCTCTTCGGACACGAGGAACTCGTTCAACATATCCGGCGTGACTCCGGAGACCTCAGGGCAGTGGAGACGGTTCTCAATGAACCGCTCCAACTGCCCGAGGTCACGGAGGTAGGAAGCGACCGTGTGCGGCGAGCGCCCGTCGGCCCTCAGCTTCGTCTCGAACAGGTCAATCGCCCTGCGCGGCGTCAGCGGCGGGTTCGGAGTCACCGGTGCCGTTTCCATTCCGTTCGCGTCCTTTCTTCATTTCAGCCTTCGGAAGCGGGATGTCCGCGAGGAATCCCTTCTCGTGCGCCCAGACGAGCATCATGCGCGTGACTCTCTTGTTCTGGACTATCGTTATAGGGCTCTTCTCGACGCCGCTCGGCTTTTTGAGGAATGCGTCGGACTTGAAAAATGTGCCGATGGTCGCCGGGGTGAGTTTGCCGAGCGGTTTGTCCGCGCCGAAATAAGAGCTGACATTCTCGAGGCACCGGCCATAGACCTCGACCGTGCGCTCGTTCTTGCCCTCGTCCTTCAGGTGCTGAAGAAACGCGGGGATTGCTTTCTCAAACGTGATTTCCTTTGCTTTCTTTGTCGCCATGATTATGGCCTCCTTTTTCTTTCAGAAGATTTACGAGACCCTCGATCTGGCCGGGGGCCAGCCGGGAGTAAAAATACGACCGCGTGTGGATGCTGCCGCGACCGCCGGAGTCATACCTGAAAGTGCGCTCGATGCGGATGCAGCGCTTGAGGAACTTAAATCGGTATTTGCCACCGACTGTGTAATGCCCCCAGCGATCTGGATGAAGCCCGAGGCGGCGCATCTCCTCCCGCGCGGTTTCGATGGTTGGTTTAGGCATGGTTTTCACCTCCTCTCTCCTGTGTCTGCGCCGTCCGCCGGGAGACGGGATGTCCCGCGGCAGTCATCATTAAGCAGTGCGGTTCCGGGGAAGCCAAGCCAATTTCAGAAAAAGATTTCAAAAAACATGAAAGCGGATTTTTAAAGAGAAAAGAGAGAATCCGGCCGATTGCGGGAAAGCGGTTTGTCCCGCGACGGGGGCCGGGATTTCCGGGGATAAATTGGAAAAACAGGAAGCACCATACAACCGCCGCGCCGTCGCGCGAGTCCTGCGCAGCCCGCGGCAGTGGGGCGAGCGCTATCTTCGCAACCGCGACGACAGCGCTCGCCGCTACTGGCCGCACCAGGCGGACGATCTCGAATGCGACGCGAGAAACATTATTCACCTTGATGGAAGAAGCGTGGGGAAAAGCGTGTGTCTGGCCACTCTCGCGCTTCATAAGGCTTTCGTCAGGGGCGGCAATTCCGTGCTGGTGGCCGCGCCGCATCAGGGCCCGCTCGACACCATCATCGAGGAAGTGGAGTTCCAGATCGAAAGCAATCCCGACCTTCAGGCGAGCATCGCGGTCAACGCCCAGAAGCGCCAGAAGATCATCCGCAAGCCCTACTTCAAAATCGAGTACACGAACGGCTCGATCCTCTATTTCCGGCCCGCGGGGGCATACGGCGATCCGTTCCGTTCGCTCCACGTCGATCTGATACTCGTTGACGAGGGCGCCTGGCTCACGGAGAAGGCGTGGAAGGCGTTGTGGTCGTGTCTGAACGCCGGTGGCCGCATGAGGGTTTATTCCACGCCGAGCGGGCTGCGCGGCACGACCTATTACCGGCTGACGCATTCAAAGAAATGGAAGGTTTTCAGGTGGCCGTCGTGGCTCAACCCGAACTGGGACGAGGCGCAGGAGGAAGACGCGCTGGAGAAACACGGCGGGCGGGACACGGCGGGATGGCAGCACGAGGTCGCGGGCGAACATGGCAGGCCGAGCTACGGCGCGTTCAACCTCGAGCACCTCACGATGTGCAGGCTGGATATCCCCGAATATGAATGCGTTGAAATCACCGGAGATGAACTGAAGGACTGCATGACCGAGGAAGCGGTCGCCGACCGAATCGATATGCTTCTCAATCTCGCGCCCGCGGAGGGGCTGTTTTATATCGGGTCGGATACAGGCTACACAGCCGATCCGACCGAAATCGTGGTCTTCAGGGAGACAACGGAAAATGAAAAATTCGCGCTTCGTCTTGTTCGCCGCATTCACATGGAGCATGTGGCCTATCCTTATATTGCCCAGACCCTCGCTCTTCTGGATCGTTACTACAATCCCGCCGGGATTGGCGTAGACGCGGGCGGCAACGGGCTGTCGGTCGTGCAGGAACTGACCTCGCTCGATAAATACAGGGAGCTCAATCTCGCGCCCCGCCTGCGCGGGTACAACTTCGGAAGCTCGGTCGTAATCGGTGAAAGCGAGGACGGGCGGTCGATTAAAAAGCAATGCAAGGAATACATGACGAGCCTGATCAACAAGGGACTCCAGGCACGGCAACTGATCCTGCCGGTTCAGGACGTCGAGATCGAAAGCCAGTTCACGACCCACACTTATTCACTGAAGACGGGAAATGTCATTTATTCAAAAGGCAATGACCATTGTATTGACGCCGTGCGCGTCGCCCTGATGATCAGGGAACAGGAACGGCTCGACGGGATCGGCGGTGTCGTGGGCGATCTGCCGATGCCCGTCATGACCAACCCGATATTCGTTTGAAAGGCAAACCGAATGACCGATCAGGAAATCATAAAGGAAACTATGGCGGGCATCACTCAGCTCTTGCTGCGCAAGAACCGCGACTACGGCAGCAGCTTCCGAAAGCCGGGCATTGTTTCCGGCGCGCTGGATGCGAAATCAAAACTGCTCGTGCGCATCGACGACAAGCTCGAGCGGCTCGCCAACCTGCTGGCGAAAGGCACGGACGGCGATGTCGCGGACGAGAGCGTTTCCGACACGGTGTCCGACCTGATCGGTTATTTCGTTCTCTTAAAAGTCCTTCTCGACGAGGATCGCCGCAGCGGCAGGCCGATGAGTGTGCTCGAAGCCGAGCAAAGAGCGTAGCGTTCTAAATGAAGCGGAGGCAACGATGGATTTAAAAACGACCGGGAAAAGCAGACTGCCCTGGCACTGGAGCCGGATAAACGGGGTGCTCAGGACTGAAAGCGACATGGGAACCGCCGCGGAGGTGAACTCCTCCGCGTTCGGCGATCAGCTCGTGAGCGACGCCATCCCCAAAACGTGGGAGGAGCGCGCCGTGAAGGCATGGCAGTATTACGTCGAGGAACCCATCGTTCAGAACGCGATCAACTCATGGCGCACGTTCGCCATCGGCGATGAAATCCAGTTCAACTGCGACGACGAGGACGTGAAGTGGGAAGTCCGGGATTTCGCCGAGCGGGTGGAACTCAACAAACTCATCAAGGACAGCGTTCTCCAGTGTCTCGTGAAAGGTGAGACGATATGTTTCAAACGCCCCGCAAAGGACGGCAAGGACATCGAGGAAGTCGTCTGCGTCAACCCTATCAGCGTGAAACTGCGCCACGAGAACGGGAAACTCGTCGAGGCGACACAGACCCCTGAAACCGGCGAACCGATAGACCTGCCGCTCGATCAACTGCTCCACATCAAGTGGAACGCGCCGTCCTACTCCGCGCGGGGCAACTCGATGGTCGTCACGGCGTTCGAGTCCGTCGAGCTTCTCCGCGATTACCGTAAGGCCGAGCGCGCCGTCGCCAAGCGGTGGACGACCCCGCTCCGCTTCATCCAGGTGGGTGGGCAGTTTGGGCAAAAAACCATCATTCCCGACCAGAAAACCCTGAACAGTGTGCGCGACATGCTGAACCGGATGGATTTGAAGGCCGGGCTTGTCGTGCCGTTTTATGTGAAGGCGGAAACATACGGCACCGAGGGACAGGTACTCGACACGGAAAAGAAGATCAAGGAGATCAAAGAGGACATCATCATCGCGCTCGGCCTTGCGAAGTCGCTCATCACCGGCGACGGCCCGAACTTTGCAACCGCCGCCATCGGCATGCAGAAGATGGTCATCATGCTGAAGGAGATCAAGCAGGTCGCGCGGAACATTTTGAACTGGATCATCTGGGACTGGCAAAAACTGCACGGGTATGAGGAAAAAAGCATCAATTACATCTTCAACGATCTCGACCTCACGAACGAGGTGGACATCAAAAAGCTTTACATCGAACTTTTTGACCGGAAACTCATTTCCCGAAACAGCCTCCAGATCAAGATGGACCTGAATCCGGAAGTCGAAGATTCCCACACGGAAACGGAATCAAAACAGCCAATCGATGTTACCGATCCGAAGATCATCATCGACATGGTGAACTCCGGGATCATGTCCGTCGAGATCGCGCAAGAGAAGCTCGGCCTGGACAAACAGAAAAACCGCCCGGCGACCGCGGACTGGAACTACAGGCCGCCGACGGCAACCGGGGATTTTGAATTCGATACGATCTGCGACGAGTGCGAGTTTTTCGATGACGAAAACAACTGGTGCGACGCGCTGAACAGGGAAACCCGGTTCGATTCGCGGGCGTGCCGCTCTTTTGAAAAGAAACGAGACAAGGAAGCGTGTAAATGCGGGCAGTAGCCGTAGAAAAAACTCTCCGTGACCGGATAATCGAGGCCACCGCGGTCTCGCTCCATAACCGTGATCTTTACACGGAGCAGACGGTGGCGCGCGTCACCGACTCGCTTCAGCGCGCCGAGAAAGACGTCAAGGCGAGTCTGCTTTACTATGCGAATCTCGGTTCCCTGCCCGAGGGCAAGGCGATCAATCAGGCGTCGCTCCGGAAACTTCAGCAGCAGATCAGGGAACACATCCGCGTCGTCCGGGACGAGCATTCCCTGATTATGAAAACCGCTGTCAAAGACAGCTATAAGGCGGGCATCCACAACGGCATCGGCGACCTCGTCCGGGCAAAAATGCCGTTTTACCGCGACCTCACGCCGGACGGTATCAAACAGTGCGGCAGCAACATCTTCACGCTGATCGATAAGGACGCGCTGGATTTCATGGTGAATTACAACGTCCAGCTTGCCGGGGATGTTTCCCGCGAGTTGACCGATGGGATCAACCGCGCCATCCAGACCGGCATCGCCTCCGGCCGGAGCGTCCCGGAGATCGCGAAAGACATCGGGCGCGTCGTGCGCGATCCGGAGGAGTTCCGAAAGGCCGGAAAGACTGTCTTCAAAACGGCGCAGCACAGGATGGAACTCATCGCCCGGACGGAAACGCTCCGGGCGCACAATCAAGGGCACCTGAAATTCTATCAGACCGTCGGCGTACAGAAGGCGGAATGGATAACGGCGGGCGACGAGAGGATGTGTCGGGAATGTTCCGCGCTAGACGGAAAGTTGTTCCCGGTTGATAAATTCCCCAATCAGCCACTTCATCCGGCCTGTCGCTGTTCTTCAGTTGTAGCGTATCCCGTCGAGATATGCGGCGCGAAAAATCTCGGCGCCACCGCCGCGCCCGCCGAAGCCGCCTGCATCCTGCCGCCCCAGGCCATCGAGGAGATGGCGAAGGAAAAACAGTCCGAGGCGATAAAGATCGGGCAGTACATCGCAAATGGCGAATGGAGCAAGCTCACAATCAAGCAGCTTCAGGATAAGGCAAAGGCGGGCGGCATCTCCATTGCCCGGACAAAAGCCGACTTCCTCGGCATCCTCAAACAAAAAACCGGAACCGACTTCTCGCATCTGGGCGGCACGGAACTCAAATCTCTTCTTAAAGAATACAAAATCGCCGCGCTCCGAAGCAAAGATGAACTCATTGACCTTCTGAAAGCGAAAGCAAAACATGAAGAGATACCGGATTTCGGGTCCATGCCGGTATCGAAACTCAATGAGCTGGCGAAGGAAAAAGGAATCTCCCTCAATCTCACGAAGCAGGAAGTTATCGACATCCTCGATGTGCTTGAGCCCGGCGTGGATCACGGCGCCCTGTCCGGCCAGAGCCTCATCGAGGCGAAAACGAAATTCAATCTTCCGATCCTCAAAACAAAGGAACAACTCGTAAAAGCGCTTGAGAATAATTTCAAAGAGGAACTCGGAAAGAAGGTCACCAAGGAAGCCGTCGTTCAGGTCGCAGAGGAAACAATAAAAAAGGAAAAAGAAGAAATCATTTCCCTGCTGGATGCCGTGAAAGTTTCCGCAGACCCGAAGGATTACAAAGCAGTTCTGACCGCGATAAAGGACGCCGAAACGCTCCTCGGCAAGGAAGGACTGTCGGTCGGGGACGATTATCTGAAGGGAAAAGCCGCCGACCTCGCAAAAAAGAAAGCCGAATTCAAAGCGAAGATTGAGTCGATGTCCGCGAAAGACCTGAAAGACCTCGCCAAGCAGAGCAAGGTGACAAAGTGGCAATGGGGCAGCAAGCAGGAATTCATCACGCTTTTCACCGAGACGGACGACGCGGCGATAAAGGCGGCGAAGGACAGCATCGAGGCCAAGTGGGCGAAATGGGCCGAGAAATACGGCAAGAAAACCGCCGGCGTGCCCGCGGCGAAGCCCGTTCCGAAGCCCACGCCGAAACCGGCTCCTGCGGCCGTTCTTGAGAAACCGCACGCGGATGTTGCCACCGGCTTTGCAAAAGTGGACACCGACTGGGATGCGCTCGACAAGGGAAAGGCATTCAAGTATTCGCGGGACGCGAAATCCCTCGGGGGCGCGCATGAAAAATACATCTACGTGGACGAGCGGGGCGACGAGTGGCTTTTCAAACCGACCGATAAGTTCATCGCGCAGGGCGAAGAGATGGCCTACCATGTCGCGCGGCTCGTTGATCCAGACGCCGTCGAGGTTCGCTTCATCGAGATTGACGGTCGCGCCGGTTCCATCCAGCGGCTGGTGAAAAACGTCAAATCCGAGGCGTCGTTCCGCGACATCCCCATCGGGAAGCTGTCTTCTTCCGAAATCGAGGCCGTGCAGCGCGAGCACATCATCGACTGGCTTATTTCCAACCACGACGCGCACGCCAAGCAGTTTGTCCGCGCCGCGGACGGACGGGTTCTTGGAATTGATAAAGGCCAGACGTTCAAATTTCTCGGCAAAGACAATCTGTCCGTTGCTTACCATCCGAACTCGATGGAGGCCGAGCCGATCTACAACACGCTGTTCCGGGCATATAAAGACGGCGGGATCGACATTGATTTCAACGCCGCTTTCAAATACATCCGGCGCGTCGAGCAGATACCGGATTCGGAATACCTTGAAATTATCCGTCCTTATGTCGAGGGACGGTTCGGCGCGAAAGCGAGCGCGGCGAAGGATGAGTTTTACCGGCTGGCACTGGAACGGAAAAACAACATCCGCCGCGACTTCGAGAAATTTTATGACGATCTGCACAAGGCGCGGTTCAAAGCCGAGTTCCGGTTCGGCGATGATGTCAAAACCGTCCGGAAATTATCGAAGGAAGATGAAATGATCCTGCGCGAGGCGCACGAGATGAAAGCCCAGGGGAAAGCCATGCGCCTCGACGTTGACGACATCGAGGATCAGAACGCGCTCGTTTTCACGCAGAAGAATCTTCAGGGCAAAGAAGAAACTGTCATCCAGTTCAAGCTGCGACCGGATTCAGAAAAGAAGCTCCTTGACGCCCTCGGCGAAAAAGGCTCGGCCATGAAAGGCCTGTCCCCCGGCGAAACGCTGCCCGATGACACCTTTTACGACAAAATCCTCGCGGGCGCGAAGACCGTCAACCACCACGTGGACGCGGGCGATTTTGCGTACAACCAGGACAAGCTGGATGAAATCAGAAAGATCATCCCCGATCTTGAAAAGCTGGCGAAGTCCGGCAAGACGGCGTCCATTCGGGACATGGCCGAGGAATATAGGAAGGCGTGCGAGGCCGTGCTGGATGCGGCGAACAATAACAAAAAGCTCGCCGGTAAATTCGAGCAGTACACCGCGAAAAAACAACTCATTCAAAAAGAGGCGCTGCCGGAGCCGAAAAAAACGGGCTTCCGGTTCCAGAAAACGGATATCAGGATGGAACAGCGGCAGTGCCGTAACGGTGAAGTCCACGTCGTCAAATCAGACACCGACCTTAACACTATTTTCGGACGGGGTTCCGGTTTCAATCGCGGCGTGCAGTACCGCATCGAGTTGGACGATGGCGTGGTCATGGATTACCGCCCCTGGGACTCCGCGAACCCTTACGCGGTTCAGGGACAGGTGGAAATCCGCGTCACCGGCAAAATCGCCGATCCGGAAAAGTTCGAGTCTATTCTCGACCGTCTTGAACAACTCGGCGTCAATTCCGTGCCCGCAAGCGTGGAGGATGCCGAGATCATGATGCTTTCCAAGCAGGCATATCTCCTGAAAAAAGACACGTCCCCGGCATGGAAAAAGATGATGCGGGAAATGGACTCCTCGAACGCGACAAAGGCCGAGCGCATCCAGGCAATGCGGAAGTTCTGGGCGGATGAACTCGGCGTCGACGACGTGACGAAGATACCGGGCTACGATCCGGTCGGAAATTACGAACTCGGTTTCAAAGACCCGACGCGCCGCGCGGGCTACCGGCACCAGATGCGTTTCGACATTACCGATGCTGATTTGGAGCGGGAACTCAAAGGGTTCGGGCTGTATCACAACATCACGGACAGCGGGGACGTTGAAGACCTCGTGAAAACCGTGCTTGAAAACAATGGAAACATGGTCTCGACGGTCGAGAAAATCCGAATCGGCGTTAAACCCGGCGGCATGTCCCCCGTGAGCGACATGCGGACAGGCGGCGCGACATACTTTTTCACCAGAGTCCGCAAGCTGCCCGTATCCGGTCGTGGAAGCGCGGGGTTGTATTTCAAAAAACGGCTTTTGCGCCGAATGGATGCCATTACTTATGACCACGACGCATTCGGCAAAGTCATCGACGATTACGTCCGCAAAAAACGTCTTTCAAGCATTCAGGATTACAAGCGGCTGGCATCCGGCGGGCGCAGCGACGAGACGATTTTCAAATACACGGTGTCGCTCCCGGACGAGATTGAAGTCATCAAAACGAGCAACGCGGCGCAGCGCGCGAGGATCGTCGAGATGTTCAAAAAGCAAGGTTTCTCAAAACTGCCGGATGGCCGGAGGATAGAGGACGTGGTGCTCTGATGCAGCAGGAACTCGAAGCCGTGAAACAACAGATGCAGGGAAAAATAGACCGGATCACCGCGCCCGGGTCTGTGGTGTTTGTCGACCTCGGAGGCTCGGACTTTGTCCGCATCCTTGTGGATCGGTTCGATATCCTGTTCGCCCGGCCCGTCATCGCCGCGGACGGCGCCCTGGCCGGTCATTATTACTGGGCCGTGTGTTTTGAGATGGGGTTCGATCAGGGCGGTCCGCAGCATGTCCGGTTATTCAAGATGGAGAACATCATGGAGGAGCGCCCCGACCTGTTCCTGTTCCGCGACCACCGGGGATATTCCTGTTTCATTGAATCCATCGACGTGATCGACGACGCGAAAAAAGCCGATTTCAAAATGTGGCGGGAGTATAGGGGGCAAAATCAGAAGGCTTTCGACCGGCTGTATCAGAATTTCACCACCGAGGCGATGGAAATGGCGCTGAACTACGAAAGGGATGTCTGATGAAAATACGGTATTTCATCGAGTACAAGCGGCCTGATCCGAACAAGTGGGAGTTCATTCCCATCGGCGTCTGGGCGCACGGCGTGGACGACCACTCGGCGTTCGAGGTTGGGTATGTGCAAGGGTTCGACGCCGAGGATTGGGACGCCCAGTGTGTGATTAACCGGATCGTGGAACAGGGAATCCGGGAACTGCCGGAGGATTTTCTTGAACGGCATCGGGACGCAGTTCCTGTTTATCTCGGTTCGCGCACAAAGGTGTTCGAGACGGACAAATATGCCAGCGTGACGGAACTGGTCAACGATCTGCTGGAACAGATCAGGAAGGGGAAATTCAACAATGCATAAAATCATCGCCTTCCTTCAGAAACTGCTCTCGGAGCGTTTTTACGGTCAGGTCGTTTTCCGATTCGAGAACGGAAAAATCACGCATGTGGAGAAAATAAAAACGGAAGCGAAATGGGAGTTTAAGAACTTGCCGGAATAACCTGACGAAAAACCAGTCCGGAAGTGTTGAAAGCCGAGCCCGGTAAATAAGCCCGGAAGCGTCGGCCCAAGCCCGGTGACATGCGAGAGATCGCGCGTTGCCGGGCTTTTTATTTTTCCGCGAGGTGCGCAATGGAAACAGACAACTTTAAAACCGATCTTGAAAAAATACAGTTTCTTCTCGAAGCCGACGCGGAACTGCGCCTCGGCCTTCTTGTCGCCGAGGGCAAGCTGGAACTTGTCACCGAGGAGCTGCCCGCTGAGGAGCGCCCGAAGTATATCACCAATTTCATCGGCTCGAAGCAGAAGCTCGTTGACTGGATATGGGGCAACACGCCGGAAGACGCGGAATCCGTCTTCGACGCTTTTTCCGGCTCCTCCGTCGTCGGGTACATGTACAAAACCAAGGGGCTGCGGGTGTTTTCGAACGACCGGCTGTCTTATTGTTACCATGCCGCCCGTGCCATCGTTGAAAACAACAACACGCGCCTCTCCGAAAAAGACATCGAGGGGCTGCTCAAAGATCACAACTCCGAAGCCGGGACGTTCATCCAGAAGACATACCACGGCATCTTCTTCAAGAACGATGTCCTTGCCCTCCTGGATGTGCTTCGCGCCAACATTGATGCTCTGTCCGGCACAAAAAAGAGCATGGCGCTGTTCGCGCTGGGTAAGACGTGCATGTCCGGCGGCGGGTTCGGGCATTTCTCGTCCACGACAAAGGGCGGACAGCGGCACTACACAACCGAGAGTTTTATCGAGCACTACCGAGACAATCTCTATCGCATCAACGCGCTCGTCTTCGACAACGGGAAGGAAAACAAGGCATTCAACGGCGACATCCTCGACATCGCCCCGAAAGTCAAAGCCGACCTCGTTTATTTCGATCCGCCTTATGCCACGGAGTTCAGTTCCACGAATTACGAGAAGTATTACCACTTTGTGGAAGGACTGATGGACTACTGGAAGGACAAAGAGATCGACCACACCAAAAAAATCCGCAATTACAAAATCGAAGACACAGGCGTCACGCCCGCGACCGCGAAACAGTTCTTCACCGATTTTCTAACCGCTTCGAAGCACATTCCCAACTGGCTTATCTCCTACCGGGACAACGCCTATCCGACCGAGTCCGAGATCAAGGGGCTTATCGCGGACCTCGGAAAAGAGTCCCGCATGAAGTCGAAGGATCACAAATACCAGCTCGCGGGCAAGAACCGCCAGGGCGATCCCTCGAACGCGAAGGAACGCCTGTTCGTGTGCGCTGACGCCGGAGAGGACGACGCGGGACTGTCCGCCGTCGCCAACATGGAGGACATCGCCGATCTGTCGCACGATGCCGATTTCGATCCGGATGTCCTGAGCGCCATCGCGGGAAAAACGGAAAACATTCTCGTGACCGGGTTCATCGGAAACAAGCACTTCATCATGAACTGGATCGATAAAAACTTCCCGAAAGACGCGAAGAGCCTCTTTGACGCTTTTTCCGGCGGCGCGAACGTCGCCTATTTCTACAAACGCAAGGGGCTGCGTGTAATTACCAACGACATCATGCGCTACCCGTACCACATCGCCCGGGCCGTCATCGAGAACAACACGGAAACCCTCTCCGACGAGGAACTGGAAGCGCTGATTGAAAAGCACTCCGACGCCGGGACGTTCACCACCGACACGTTCTACGGCTACTACTACACGAAGCCGATCCTCCAGTTCCTCGACACCGTATGGGCGAATGCCCGGAAACTCAAAGGCTACAAGAAGGACATCGCGCTCGCGGCGCTCGGGCACACCTGCAAGGCCAAGGCCGTGTTCGGGATGTTCAACCGCAGCAAGATGAACCGGACGCGGAATATAAGCGATCTGGCCGAGGGCTATCGCTCGTCCAGCATCGGGAACATCCCGATTTCCGAGTTCGTCACCGCCTTTAAAAAATACGTCCGCCAGATAAACGGCCTTGTTTACGACAACGGGCAGGAGAACAAGGCGCACAACTGCGACGTCCTCAAAATTCTTCCCGAAGTAAAAGCCGACGTCATCTACTGTGATCCGCCTTATATCACCGAGTTTCTGCGGAATGACTATGAGGATTATTACCACTTCGTGGAAGGCCTCATGACCCGGTGGGAAGGGAAAGAAATTCTCGACACGCCCCGGCACAACTTCGCGTCCCGCACCAAGTATGACAAGGACAGCATCCGCGAACTGCTCGGCAATGTCGTCACCGCCGCGGCGAAAAACTTCCCGCACATTCTCATCAGCTACCGGGACAAGGCGTTCCCGACAGAAAAGGAAATGAAAGAGATGGTATCTGGTTCCTTCGGCGACGTGAAAGTGAAGCGCATCGCCGTTGAATACAACATCGTCAAAAAGGAATCCGACGCGGGCGGCAAATACGCGAACGAGCTTCTTTTCATAGGCAAAAAGACATCCGCCGGCGCGGCAAAGGCCGGGCGCGAAGACGACGACATCCTGGATGCGATTGCCGATTCCGACTTCAAGATGAAGACGCAGAAAAATTCCCAGATCACGCTGGGGCATTCCATTCTTCACCGCTGGTACGCCGCCGGGTGGGATTCAGAGGGCAAAAACGAAACCACCACGTGGACGCGGGAACAGGTCGTCACGGAACACACGCGCCTGCACAAACTGGCGCTCGAGCGGAACCTTGTCTTCTCTTTCATTCCCGGCAGCGTGGACGAGACGCTTCCCGATGAATTGAAAAAGCAAATAAAAGAAAAATTCGAGCAATCCAACGCTGCGGCGGCGTCCGTTCAGACCCACCCCGAGAACCACACAACCATAATCGGCGACATCCGGCTCGACGGCGTGAATTTGCTCGCCGCCGAGGGAATCAGTCTGTCCGACAACAACGTTGCGGGCGACAAGGAATTCAGTTTCATCCTCACGCACGCGGGGCCGAACAAGAACGGCGATTACTTCAACGTCGAGGAACTCTCCGCGCGGCACCAGACGGCGATCAACAAAAAGATCGACCTTAAACACTCACAGGATTTCACGGACATCGTCGGCGGCGTCATAGCGAGTGACTTCGTTCAGGAGGGGGAGAAGGCGTGGGTGGAATGCGTCGGGGAGCTTTATACGAACGACAACATCAACTCACGGCTCGCGTACAAGCTGATCAAAAAGGGCATCATCACGCAAGTCTCGATGGAGTGCGATTACGAGGAAGGCGAATGCTCGATCTGCGGGAAGCGCGTGCGCACCAAGGCGGATTACTGCATCCATCTGAAGAAATACAAGGGAGGTGAATTCAAGGGGCAACCCGTTTACGAAATTCTCCACGGCATCACCTTTACGGGACTCGGCCTGCTGGACCGCAAGGGCGCCGACGAGAACGCGAGGATAAAGCAGGTTGCGGAAAAACACACCAATGAAGGAGGTAGCAACGGTATGGACAGTGAAAACAAGAATCCCGAAACCGAGGAAACCGAGGCGGCGAAAAACAAAGCGCCCGGCGGCGGCGGAGACAATAGCGCCCGCCTGAAGGAACTCGAGAAGGAGAACAAAGACCTGAAAGCCAAGCTCGATGAGGTCCAGAAGGAACTGGACAAGCTGCGCGAAGAACAGGCTGCGGCGGCGCGCCGGACACGCTCGGAAAAACTCGTCAAGGAGATGGAGAACCGGGGCATCGAGTTCGAGGGCGATGACGACCGCGAGACCGAATTGAAACGGCTGGCGGGACTCACCGACGACGCTTTCTCGGCCACCGAGGCCGCGGTGAAGCGCGTGAAAAAGCCCAAAGACCAGAAGGAGGAGCCGAACCCGGACGAGAATCCGGAGGACGAGGACAAGAAGAAGGAGAAGGACAAGAAACAGCCGCCCAAGAAGAGCAAGGCCGACTCCGGCGGCGGTATGAGCGCGGACGCGGACGTGCGCCCGTTCGATGTCGAGGACGGCGACAAACCCCTCGAGGAAAAGCTGAAATCCGGCTTCATGGCGGCGTACAACGAGCGCGTCGGCGCGGACAACTGAAAAACGGAAAGGAATGGAGGTAACCGACAATGGCATATCTGAACGCGAATCACCCCGGCCTTGCGTATGGCGACGGCTACATGCAGGGCGCGGGGAGCATAGGGCAGTTCGTGAAGGCGGTCGGAGACGACACCTTCGCGGTGAACACCGATCCGGCTGTTCCGTCCGTGGGCGTCCTGATGAAGGATTACGCCGACGGCGAGATGCCCGCTTTCTGGTGCAACGGCGGGGTGTACGAGACCGACGTGTTCAGCGGCACGATCAACCCGAACGAGCTTCTGAAGATCGACGGCAACGGCAAACTCACCGGCGGCGGCACGAGCGCCAACGCGGTCGCCCAGGCGATCAGTGTCTCCGGCGGCATTCTGAAGTTCAAGCTGCTGGTTTAACCCACAAGGAAGGAGGACACATCCAGCATGGAAACGAAAAAGGTAAAAACGGACTCCCAGGAGTTCATGGAAAAGATGGGCAAGCTGATGCGCCAGGCGCTGGAGACGCCCGAGGGAATGCGGGCGCTCGCGGCCGCCATCGCCGCGCCCATCGAGTCGGACATCGCACGCAAGGAAATCACCTCGCTTCTGCTCACGAAGCACAACCTGCCCAAGGGCGAGCGCGCCGTGTACCAGAAGCGGCCCCGGCTGAGAGCCTACTTCATTTCGAAGGAAGGCGAGGCGCGGGAACAGGAAGTTGGCAAGGACGAGATTGAAATCCCGACCCACCGCGTCCACAGCGCACCGATGGTCGATATCTCGATTTTGAAGCATGGGAATGTCGGAACGCTCACGGACATCCAGACGGCATCCTCGGATGAAATCCGCAAGGAGATCGACAAACGCACGATCACCGTCATCTCCGCCGCGGTGCCCGCCGAGAACGTTGTCACTATCTCCGGCGGGGTTCTGACCGAGGACGGCCTCAACGACGCCATCAGCATCCTCGAGGACAAGGAACTGACCGTGAAGTACATCGTGCTTCGCGGCAAGCGGTTCAACGAGATGCGCTCGTGGGACCTCGACCCGGTCACCCAGCTCGAACTGCGCCAGAAGGGCATCATCAAGGTGTACGGCGGCGCGAACATTCTGCTCACCTCGGCGGCGGACGTGAACGAGATTCTCATCGTCCCGGACGAGGAAATCGGCAAAATGCCCGTGCGCGAGCCGCTCACCGCGGAAGCCATCGACAAGAAGCTGAAATTCAAGACCGGCTGGCTCATCTGGAGCGAACTCGGCATGGGCGTAACCCGCCCGGACATCGTCGCAAAAGTCGTCATCCAGCCGTAAGCGGAGGAGGAACACGCATGGCAAAGATCAGAAATCTCACACCCGGCATCCTGCACGTTCCCGCGGCGAAGCTGCGCCTTCAGGGCGGCGCGGTCGCCGATGTCGACCGTGTAACGCCGGAGATTCAGAAGCAAATCGACGCGGGCCGCATCGCGGTTGTCACGGACGACGACGCGGCGAATACGGAAGCGCCCGCGCCGGAACTGCCCGAGCCGCCCGCAGATTTCGACAAGCTGGATGAGGCGGACGCCATCGAGTACGTCGAGGACGAGACCGACCCGAAAGTCATTCAGTCCATTCTGAACGTGGAAAACCGGCCCGGCGTGATCGAGGCGAGCAAAAACCGGCTGAAGGAGATAACGGATGCTCGCAAGTGACCTCGTCACGCTTCTGCGGCTCGATATCGGGGACACCGCCGGGGAGATGCTCGGAGACGAGTATCTCGCCCGGTGCGTGACCCGGGCCGTGTACGCCCTGAACAAGGACGCCGGGACATCGTTCGCGGTAAACGGCGGCGAGGTCACACCCGATCCGTCCGGAGAGGAACAGGAACTCCTTCTCCTGAGAGCGCACATAAACGTCTGTTCGCTCATGCGCTCGATCACGGCGAACGCCTTCTCGTTTCAGAGCGGCGACAAGCACGTGGACAAGACGAAACAGCCGTCGTTCTGGGCGGACCTTCAGGGCGATCTGGAGAAGGACTACAAGGATCGCGTGAAGAAGTCCGGGATGGACGGCGGCGGCGGTGAAATCGTGGATGACCCGGACAGCGGAATCATGGCCGCGCCGGCGGTAAAACCCGTGATCTATGAAAGCGGAATTGCAGAGGACGAGAATGCTGCTCTCGGATAAGGACAAGGCGTTCATCGCGGAATGCACGGCGGAACTCATCACCAGTTCCGGCCAGACGGGCAAGAGGTATGTGCCCGATCCTAACGCTGAGAAGATTTACGGCACGGACGACGCGCCGTTTATCCTGGACTGTGAATTCCCGTTTGAGTTCGTGGAGACGCCCCCTCAAATCCTCACAACGCAAAAGACGGATGCGGCGATATCCGTCCTGCCGGATCAGGAGATCAACGAGGGCGACCATGTCGAGTTTAATGGCGTCCAATACAAGGTACTGACGGTCGAGGCGCTTAACGTGTTCGGCGTCGTCAGTCACAAGGTGGTGACGGTTGCGAAACTGCACCCATGAAAGTGAAGAAATTCGGTTATTGGAAAAAGGTCGACAGGGTTCTGAAGAACTGTCTTCCGGCTAATGTCGAGAAAGTTCTGAAAAAGGCGGCGGAGAAATGCGCCTTGCTTCTCGTGCGCGAGATAAAGATGGGAATCAAGTCCCAGGCTCCCGGCGGCCAGAAGTTTCAGCCGCTCGCGGAGGCGACCATCGAGAAGAAGGGTTCTTCAAAGGCTCTCATCGACACCGGATTTCTGATCAGCGCGATCACCCAGAAGATCATGGGCGACAAGGCATTCGTGGGACTACTGAGAGGCACGCGGAACAAGGACGGGGACGAGATCGTGAATATCGGTGCGATCATGGAGTTCGGCGCGACAGTGCAGATGCCGAGCGGCGTAACCATCGTGATCCCGGCGCGCCCGTTCATCCATCCGGTTATGGAGCAGCACAGGGACGAGTTAAAGCGGATTTTCGCGGAGGCGATTCTTGAGCTCTTTGGTTAGGGAAACAGTCGAGACGCTGATCTGGAAACTTCAGGCGGACGTGACACCGCACACGGTTCTCGTGCCCCCGAACGATTACTACGAGATCAAGCACACGCCATCGCTTCTCGTCATAGGCCCGAAGATGGAGGAGAACCGCGCGAAACGTGTATCGGAGAAGATCGTGGTGATAGACCGCGATGCGCTCACTTACACGGAGCGCAACTGGCCCCGGTTCTACCATCTTGATTTTGATTTCGTACTCACGGCGGGCAACGGAATGGAACTTCTCGAACTCCAGGAGAGCCTGATCGCGTTTTTTCTGGACAACATCGCGGTGGCCGTGCCCGTTTCCGCCGGATGGGGACTTGGCCCGTTCGGCATCGAGCCGTGGGGCTCGGAGGACGGCGCCCTGAAGTTTTATCTCCGAGAGATGATCCCCATCGGCGGGCTGGATCGCCCGAATCTGTCGAACCTGCGGCAGGCGTCCGGCAGGTATCGCATCGAGGACGTGCCGATCTTCGATCACGTTCTCGAGGAAGGCAAACTCGTTCTTTACCGGGACTTCGTTATCTGCGATTTCAAAACGAGGATGCCGGTCGAGACATTTTCACGATAACGAAACGAGGTGATACGTTTTGAAAAACGTTCTTTTGAAAAATATCTCCGGCGCGCTTCTGCCCGTGAATCTCGGACGGAACCGGGGTCTGCATCTTCTGGCCGGCGAGACGAAAAGCGTTCCGGCGTCAACGATTGAGAACCCCGACGTATTCCGGCTCTTCCGAAAAGGGTTCCTCGCGGTCATGGACGAGAAGCCCGCCGCGCCGGAGAAAAAGAAGGGCAAATCCTGAAAGAGAGGTGATCCATCCTCATGCCCGAATATTTATCCCCTGACATTTTTGTCGAGGAACGGGAAAGCACCCGGCACACCATTGAGCGCGTCAGCGCATCGGTGGCCGCGTTTTTCGGCATCACGGAGCGCGGGCCCGTGGGGGTTCCCGTCCTCATCACAAGTTTTGCCCAGTTCCGGCGCATCTTCGGCGGCTACATACCGAACAGCCACCTCGCATACGCCGTGGACGGGTTCTTCAAGAAGGTCAAAGGGCGCTGCTATGTCGTCCGCGTTGTGCATTACACCGACATAACGGATGCGGCCACCGCGACGGCGGCGTCCAGCCTGACCGCGCTAAACGACCGGGCCGCGACGCCCGTTCCGACGCTCGGCGTGAAGGCGGTCTCCCCCGGCAAGTGGGGCGACGACATTTCCACGAAGATCGAAGCGGCGACAAATATCCCCGCGATTCATTTCAAAATGAAGGTCTACCTGCGGGGGACGCTTGTCGATCTTCACGACGACCTGTCGATGGACGCGGCGTCCGAGAATTACGCGCCGGAGCGCATCAATGGAAAATCGGAATACATTCTCGTTGAAGACCTCGGCAGCGCCAGCGCCGCCCCGGAAAACAGGCCCGCGGAAGGACTGTTTCCCCTTACCGGCGGTGACGACGGCCTCGTCGACATCGGCGACACGGACTACGCGGGAAGCCAGGCGGCGCGCACGGGCGTGTTCGCATTCGATCCCGTGGACGAGATCAACATTCTGGCCTGTCCGGGCATTACCACCCAGGCGGTGCAGAACGCGCTCTGCACGTATTCCGAGCTGCGGCAGGATTTGTTCGTGATTCTCGATCCGCCCGTGGGCATGAACGTGACGGAAATAAAGGAATACGTTCAGGACACGGCGGCGTTCAACAACCGGTTCGCGGCGCTCTACTACCCGAACATCATCATCCTCGATCCTCTTTCCCACAAAAACAGGATTGTTCCGCCCTCCGGCCAACTCGCGGGAATCTACGCGAAGACGGACGTGGTGCATGGCGTCCACAAAGCCCCGGCTGGAATCGAAGACGGCAAATTCGCGGACGTCATCGGTCTTGAATACACGCTCGATAAAGGACAGCGCGACACGCTGTACCCGGCGCGCATCAATCCCATCGTCAAGAAACGCGGCGTGGGCATTGTCGCGTGGGGCAACCGGACTCTTTCGGCGCTCTCCGACTGGCGCTCGATCAACGTGCGGCGTCTGTTCCTGAACGTGGTGGAATCCATCGCCGAGGGAACCGAGTGGGCCGTGTTCAAACCGAACAACATCGATCTGTGGAAAGACCTCACCACCACGATCACGCTCTTTTTAAAGGAATACTGGCGAGAGGGCGCGTTTTTCGACGGCGGCACGGGCAACTGGCGCGACTCTTTCTACGTCAAGTGCGACGGCGAACTGAACACGCAGGAGATCATCAACCAGTACAAAACCGTCTGCGAAATCGGCATCGCGCCGACAAAAGCCGCCGAATTCGTGATCTTCCGCATCACGCAATGGGACGGCGGCCGCTTAATTGAAGAATCGATGGGAGGTGCATGACATGCCCGCACAGGCAACCGCAATCAACTATTGGGACAAATACGCCTTCATCGTAAAGATCGACGGCGTGGTCCGCGCGGCGTTCAACAAGTGTTCCGGCCTGAAGGCCGAGGCGGAGGTCATCGAGTATTCCGAGGGCGGCGCGCTCACGCCGCACAAGCAGCCCGGCACGATCAAGTTCGACGACATCGAACTCGAACGCGGCATGACGGACGATGACGACCTCTACAACTGGTGGAACGAGATTTACAACCACGCGTCGGGGACAGGATCGGCGGATGAGAGGAAGTACAAGCGCAAGGTGACCGTCATCCAAAAGGACAGATCGGGAGCGGAGTTGACCCGATGGGTCATCCCGAAAGCGTTTCCCGCCGCGTTCGAGACCGACGACTGGGACAACGAGTCCTCCGAGCACCAGATCACCAAGCTGACGCTGGCGCACGAGGGATTCGAGAAAGAATGAGGTGACTCATGGAACTTTACACAGAAAAGGTAACACTGCCATCGGGGCTTGAATGCACCATCCGCGAGATGACCGCCACCGAAGAGGGCTTTCTCGCAAGTCAGAAGATGCTGAAATCCGGCGAAGCGTTCGAGAAGATTCTACGCAACTGCGTCGTCGAAAAAGACATTGACCTCGACAACCTGCTCGTGGGCGACCGCTATTACCTGATGCTCGCAATCCGCCGCCTGACTTACGGCGACGACTACGACTTCAAAGTCCGGTGCGCGTCCTGCGGTCAGACGTTCAACATGAGCGTCAATCTCGCGGAACTTCCGATCAAGAAACTCGAGGGCGACCCCGACGCGACGCACACGATCACGCTACCGCGAACCGGCAAGAAGGTCACGTTCCGGCTCCTTCGCGGCCGCGACGAGAAGAAGATCGCGGCCACGCTCCGAAAGACCCCGCAGGAGATCATCCGGCTGTCCCTCTACCTGCACACGGTGGCCGTGGACGGAAACGAGAATTTCTCCGAGAAGTTCTTTGAAACCCTGCCCGGGGCGGACTCGCAGTATTACCGGAGGGAAATCGACGCCGTCACCTGCGGCGTGGACACCGTCGTCGAGGTGGAGTGTCCCGAATGTGACAATGAATTCGAGGTGCAGCTGCCTATCAGCGAAAATTTTTTCTTCCCGAACTCCAGGAAGACCTGATCCTGGAGGAAACCTTCTTCCTCTGTTACGGCAAGGGGCCGTTCAAGTCGTTTAATGAAGTCGAGCGGCTCCCGGCCCGCGTGCGGCGCTGGTTCGTGGAAAAACTCTCGGACCAGTACCGCGAAGAGGAACGTCAAATCAGGAACGCGGCGAGAAGGAAACGATGAACAACTACGGTCTCGGCATACTCATTCAGGCGAAGGATCAGGCCTCGGCGGTCTTCCAGAAGGTGGAGCGCAATTTCGACTCCCTTTCAAAGAAGAGCGACGAGATGGCTTCGCGCATGCAGGCGTCCTCGAAGATGTTTTACGCCGGGATCGGAATGATGGGCGGCGGCGCGGCGCTCCTGGGAGGGGTCGGGGCCACAATCAAGGTGGCCGGGGATTTTGAGGAGGCCATGATCGGCGTGCAGAAGACCACCGGCATGGCGGACGCCGAACTCAAAAAACTCGGCGACCAGTTTCTTACCATGTCCGCGCGGATGCCCAACTCGGCGCGCGAACTCGCAAACATCGGCGAGATCGGCGGGCAGCTCGGTATTTCCGGCGTCGAGAATCTCTCCGCGTTCACGGACACGGTGGCGAAACTCGCGTCGGTGTCGGAATTTTCAGCGGAGGAAGGCGGCGCTGCGCTCGCAAAGATCGCCAACCAGTTCAAGATTCCCATTCAACAGGCGAAAAACATGGGGTCCGTGCTCAACGAGCTGTCGAACATTTCCACCGCGACGGCCCCGACGATTGCCGAGTTGACGAGCCGCATGGCCGGAGCGGGTTCATCGCTCGGCCTGACCATGCCGCAGATTTCCGCCATCGGCGCGGCGCTCACGGACATGGGTGTCAGTTCCGAGGTTGGCGGCACGGCCATGTCGGACATGTTCATGGAGATGATGAAGCGCACGGACCAGTACGCGAAAGTCGCGGGCGTCTCCACTGCCGAGTTCAAGCAACTCATTGAAAAGGACGCCTACGGCGCGCTGACGAAATTCGCGTCGGGATTGCAGAAGTTCGACAAATTTCAGGTCGCGGACATGCTGACAGACCTCGGCATCGGCGGCGCCCGCGGAACGGACGTACTGCTCAAACTGGTCGAGGCGAACAAGTCCGTCAACGGACAGCAGTCGCTTCTGGGGCGGTTCGTGGATACGTCCAACAAGGCGTTCGCCGAGGGAACGTCGCTACAGAGGGAATATGACAACTCTCTCAAGGGCATGAACGCGCAGCTCAAAATCGCATGGAACTCCATCGTCGCGGTCGCCATCAGCATCGGGCAACAGCTCGCGCCTTATATAACCCAAGCGGCAAAAGCGGTGTCTTCGTTTCTCCGGAAATTCGGGGACTGGGCGAAACAGAACCCGAAACTGCTCAAGGGCATTGTGCTGGTCGTCGCCGCGCTCGGCGGACTTCTTCTCGTCGGCGGCGCGATTCTCACGTTTCTCGGCGCTATCGGGATGCTGTCTGTGGGGCTGTCCGCTCTTCCCGCGGCCGCGGGCGCTATCGGAGGTGTCGTCGCGGCGATATGGCCCGTGGTCGCGGTCATAGCCGCCGTGATCGCCGCCGGCGCGCTTCTCTACTACGCATGGAAAACCAATTTCGGGGGCATCCGGGATTTCATCATGCCGATATGGAACCAGTTGAAACGGGGATTCCAGAATTTCGTCAACATCGTCAAGGGCGTGATCGCTCTCCTTCGCGGACAGCCCATCGGCCCGGAACTTGAGAAAAGCCTCAACGCCGCGGGACTCATGAAGACGGTTAAGGGCATCGCCAACTTTCTGAAAATGGCATGGAGTTTTGTCAAAGGCTATGTCACCGGCTTTATCGAGGCCGTGGAGCCTGTGTACAGAAGTTTGTTTGACGCCCTGAAACCGGTTGTGACGTGGGTTGTCGAGGGCTTCAAAATCGCATGGAACGCCATCGGGAAATTCTTCGCCCTGTTTTCCGGTGAAAGCAAGGGCGCCGGGAACAGCGCACAGAGTTTCGGAAAGACTCTCGGACAAATTATCGGATTCATTGTAACTCTCGGTACACGGGGACTGGTAATCGTCATTCGCATCCTGACGTTCATACTGCCGATCATCGGTAAGATAATCCTTTTCATTTTCAAAGTCATCGTTGCCGTCGTGAAATTCCAGATCGCGTTCGTAAAAGCAATCATTCAGGCAATCGTCTGGGTGTGGAACTTCGCAAAGGCCATCTGGAACGGACTCGTGAGCGCCTGGCAAACCGCGAGCCAGTGGATATCGGGCGCGATCAACTACATTTCCAATCTCATATCGATGGTCATCCAGTGGATCGTCGCACGGTGGGCAGCGTTCAAACAGGCGGTAATCATGATCTGGAACGCGATCACCATGTCCGTTTCCACAGCCGTTAATTTTATTCGCCAGATCATCTCAATGGTTCTCATGGCGATCCAGATGCGGTGGCAGCAGTTCAAAATGTTTATCACCATGCTCTGGCAGGCGATATCCATGTCCGTGTCGATGGTGGTGAACGCCATCCAGTCCAGGGTCATGGCCGTGGTCTCCGCGATTCAGATGCGCTGGCAGCAGTTCCGGAGCGCGGTCGCCGCCGTGTGGAATTCCATCTCCGCGACGGTGTCCGGAGTGGTCGCGGGCATTCAGTCGCGCGTACAGGCGGTGATCACATTTATCACCGGCCTTTGGAACGGCCTGAAAACCGCAGTCGGTGCCGTGTGGGATTCCATCGTCGGCCAGGTCAGTGGAGCCATCGCAACAATCAAGAACAAGCTGCTTGGGCTTATCCCCGGCTGGCTTCGGACGGCGCTCAGTTATATCGGAATCAATATTCCCGCGCCGTCCGCAAAGGGCGAAGCTTACGCGACCGGCGGTTACGTTGCGAGGACGGGTAGTGTTTCCGCGACGCTCCACGAGGGCGAGGTCATTACCCCGGCGCCCGCCGTCCAGAAGATTGTCAGTTTTGCGGATAGAATCCCGGCAAGCGGAATCTCCGGCGCAACCAGCGCGGGCAACGTAACACAGCACTTCTCTCCCCAGATTCATATCAGCCTGCCGAATGTGAAAGAGATCGACAGGCAGTCCGTCGAAGAACTCGCGGAACTGATAATCCGCAAACTCGAATATCTCCAGAAGCGGAAGCGAGAGGCCGGTTTCTCGAACGATTTCAATCCCAGTCTGGCGGTGGCAAGACCATGAACGAAACGATCAGCGCGATACCGACGCCGGACAAGGGATTCCTCTATTCAGCGGAGAGTGGTGTTGTCCTGGAGTTTTCCGTGAACCCGGCGCAACTCCAGCGGCAGGAACAGGCGACATTCAACACGAGCCTGTCGCCAGGCGCGCCGGGCGCGTTCGTGCAATATACAGGCGGCGGGGAGCGCAACGTGACGTTCGAACTCGTCCTCGATGCTATCGGAACCAAGGCTGGTCAAGGCGGTGTCCTGCGCGAGATCGCGATCCTCGAGGCGTTCACCTACCCGGACACGAACGATCTGGTCAACGCGCAATTCGTGCCGCCGCCACGGGCTCTGCTCGGCATCGGAACCCGTATCTGGGAAGGATACGTCGCGCAGATTCAGTTCACGGAAGAGCGGTTCAATGTGCGGATGGAGCCGGTTTATGTGAAAGCACAGATAACTTTTACTCTTGATTTGTGGAAAAACGCAACCAGTCAGAGGATGCACCAGACGCGCCGCCAGATGCTGTCGAGGTAAACGATGAGCGTTTTTGAAGGTTCAAGATACGAGAAGGTGTTCGTCTACACGAGGCGGCTTCGGAATTTTGTGAGAAATACCCTCACGTTCCGGGAAATCGACCGGGCCGTGCCGGACGGGAGCATCCTGCACACCGTGACCGAGACCGACCGCATAGACAACATCAGTTACCAGTATTACGGAACGCCCGATTACTGGTGGTACATTCTCGACAAGAATCCCGGCTTTGATGCTCTCGAACTGCCGGTCGGAAAACAGTTGTGGATACCGCCGATTCCACAGGGGTAATGAAATGGCCGTCGTAAATGTCACATCAGCATCTTTCGCATCGCCGTACTTCGAGATCACGCTCGGCTCGCATACGCTCTCGCCAGAAGAGTTGTCTCTTGTGACAGATGTCGAAATCAAAGACGAGATTGAGGAAAAGGATACGGCGACTGTGACGGTGAATGATCCGTTCTTTCGGTTTCAGAAGCTGGCGTCGAAAGGCATGTCGGTGAGAATCGTGGCGGGTTACTTCATGGGAAAGACAAAAGAGTTCATCGGCGAGGTGTCCGGGCTCACGCCGCAGTTTCCTGAATCGGGGTTGCCGACACTCTCGATTGAATGTTCGGCGAAATCGAAAAAGGGACACGAGGGACAGGTGAACAAGTCGTGGAAAAAGATGAAACGCTCCGAGATCGCAAAAAAGATCGCCGGGAAACACGGCTGGACGCCCGACGTGGATGAAACAAAAGAAATCGTCGAGCAGGAATCACAGGCCGGTGAATCGGACGTGGACTTCCTTCGCAAAATGGCGCGAAAAGAAAACTTCATCTTCCGTGTCAAAGGAAACGTCATGCAGTTCAAGAAAGCGCCCGACCTCGATGACCAGTCGCCCGTCGCGGTGTTCGATTACCGCATCGGGAACAACACGGTAAAGAGTTTTTCGCCCCGTTATGCGAGCGACGAGACGGGAAAAGACATCGAGGGCGCGACCATAAATAACAAGTCGAAGGAAACCGTGAAAACGAAATCCGAATCGAGCGTCGCCAAGCCGCAGGGAATCAATGACAGCGGCACGGTGAACCGTGGAATCGCCGAAACGCTCTATTAGACCGACATGGTAATAACGAGGAAATTCTGAAATGCAGCCTGTTGAAGCACACGGCATACCGGGTGGTGATACGATCCCCCAGGCCCCGAAAGGCGGCGCGATTTCCGGCGTGGGCACGGGCGGCGGTAAAACCCAAGTTGAGACCACACATTATTTAAAGGATAACGAGATCGGCGGCGCGCTGCCGGATACCCAGGAGGGTCTCGATGCTGCATCCGGCGCGAAACATTACAAGAATGAAAAAGCGATGGAGGGCTCGCTCACGCTCGTCCGGGGTTTTCCGCAGATAAATGCCGGTGACAAGATCACGGTTCTCGGCGTCGGGCCGGTTTTTTCAGGGGAATGGATTGTGAAAACACACACGCTCAAAGTATCGCAGGACGGATGCCAGAGCACGCTGGAACTCACCCGAAACGCGGTCGGAAATACCGGCAGCGGGCCTGAAACAGGCGGCGGGTTCGAGACGGACAAGATGAAAATGGAAAATACGCCTCTTGATGAAGGCGATTATTCGGAGATGTGACATGCCGTCGTTTGTCGGGAAATTTCGCGGGATCGTCGAGGACAACAAGGACCCTGAACATCGGGGACGCCTGAAGTGCAAGTGTCCGCAGGTGTTCGGCGATGAAGTCCTGGACTGGGCGCTCCCGTGCATGCCTTATGGCGGGGATTCCGGCACCGGGTTCTTTTCCATCCCCAAGAAGGGATCGTCCGTCTGGCTCGAGTTCGAGCAAGGTGACGCGAACCGGCCCGTCTGGGTCGGCGTGTGGTGGGCAGCGCCGGAGGACAAGACCGAGGCGGCGGACGTCACGCATAAAAAGGAAAAACAGTCATCGGGTCCGTGGGACGAGGCCGAGACCGGCGACGCGAAGCGGGATGTGCCCGACAACCACGCATGGCAAACGAAATCCGGCCATCGCATCGAATTGGATGACACGGACGGCCAGACCAAAATCAAAATCACCGACCGCAAGGGGCAGCACATCCTTATCCGGTCGGAAGACGGAAAAGAAAAAATCTACATGAAGGACGCCGGTGATAACCGGTTTCTGCTCGACGCCACATCAGGCAAACGGCGCATCCTGATGCAGGACGGCGCGGGAAGCGCGGTTCTCATGGACGCGGAAAAAGGCGACGTCTATATCGCGTCCGCGAAAGACCTGTCCCTTCTTGCCGGTGAAAATCTTTACATCGGCTGCAAGAGCAACCGCGAGGAGACGGTCGGCGGTAATCACAACATATCCGTCATGGGAAGCGGCGACTGGGATGTGGCCGGCGCACTCAAGCTGGCGAAGTCTTCCGGCGACGTGAACATTGCAAGCGGAAGCAAAGCGGCGGCGCGCACGGACGACCCGCTTGCGGCCGCGACGGAAACCGCGGGCGGCTCCGCGCCCCATTCGCACGGCCTGTCTTCGGGCAAGGTTGGACAGGGCTCTTCTAAAGTGAAAATCGGGTGATCGTATGTCGGAGTGCCTTAACAACCTTAAAAATTACCTCGGCGATGAGTTGAAATCTAAACTCGGCGACGTGCTCAAGGACGCGACCGACAGTTCGCCGATGGGTCTCGCTCAGAAAGCGCTCGGCCAGGCGCAGAAACTCCAAGATACAAAATCCGTCGTGTCGCAGGGCATACAGTCTTTTAAACAGCGGGTCGGACTTCCCGGTGGCCGTCTCGATGGCCTCGGCGGTCTCAATCTCGGGGAAATCAAACAGAAAGCTGAGGCGCTCAAAGCCAAGGCGCAGGAAGTGCAAAACAAAATCGCGGAGTTTCAGTCACAATTCCCCGGATGCGCGCTCGACCCGGATATCATGGAAACGATCAACACGGTCGCATCCATCGACACGAACCTCGATCCCATGAGCATGATCGACACGTCGAAATTGGACGGCGAAATCGCCGATGCGCAATCGAAGATCGAGGAAGCAACAGATATGCAGTCGCAGTCGGCGCGGCTTCAGGATATGTTTGGGGTGTCGTTATGAATCTTGGATATCGGGGCATTTCTTTTCCGTTCCGTTTCAACGGCCTCGGGTCGGTAGCTTCAAGCACGGTTGAAACGGGCAATCCGGCGCACATCCTTGAAAGCATCCGACAGATCATAGGCACGCGCCGGAGCGAGCGCGTCATGCGGCCTGAGTTCGGAGCGGACGCGGACAATATGGTTTTTTCGCCGCAGTCCAATTCCGGCATCCGGATCGCCGCACACAATATCGGCCAGCAGATACTCCGGTGGGAAAAGCGCGTCGATCTTCAGAAAGTTGAAATCACCCGTATCGAAGACCTCGAAGCCGAAATAAATCTCAACGTCCAAATCAAGGTCACACGTGAGACCGAGGAAATGAAAATACCGATGAAGAAGGAAGATTAATCATGCCGGAACTCGACGTCAGCCGTCTAGTCAATTTCTCGAAGCAGATCGACTACACCAGTCTGGACTGGCTTTCGTTTCTATCCGACATGGTGGATAAGATTCCGCAGCTCACGCCGGAATGGACGGACTACTCCGCGTCCGATCAGGGCATGGTCATCCTTGAACTTGTTTCTTTTGTACTGGACGCTCTTTCATACCGGTGCGACGTGATCGCAAACGAGGCCTACATCCAGACCGCCGTCCTGCGGAAATCCGTCCTGAACCTTGCGAAGATGATTGATTACACCCCGGCGCCCGCTGTTTCGGCGGTGACCGATCTTGTGTTCACGATAACGCAGCAGCCGATTGATTTTGTGATTCCGGCGGGCACACAGGTTTCCACCCAGCCGACCGGCGTCGAGGAAAGTTATGTGTTCGAGACGATGGACGACCTCACTATTCCGGCTGGACAGACAACCGGCACGGTCGCCGCAATCGAGGGGGAAACAAAAAAGGAAATCCTCGGAAGCAGCACGGGACTCCCCGCGCAGTTCTTTGAATTGAGTTTCAAACCTCTTTCTTATGCGCCGGACGCCACATGCTCGCTTGAAGTCTATGTGACTGAAAACGGCATCGAGGAACGATGGACGCTCGTGCCGTCGCTTCTCGACAGCAAACCGTTTGAAAAACACTGTGAAATCGAGATTGATGAAAACGACATCGTGACTGTGAACTTCGGAGACAATCAGAACGGCAAAATCCCCGCGCCGGGCATGAACAACGTCCGCGCCGTTTACCGTGTCGGCGGCGGCGCGCACGGCAATGTAGGCGCGAACAAGATCAACCGGATGGTTTCAAATATCTCTGAAGTGTCGTCTGTGACGAATCCGGCTCAGGCAATGGGCGGCGTGGACCGCGAGACGGTTGAGAGTATCAAGCGCATGGCTCCGAGAATGCTGCGAACGCTCTGGCGCGCCGTGACCGCCGAGGATTACAAAACACTCGCCGAAGTCCTACCGGGAGTTGCTAAAGCCACGGTTCTGTGCGCCCCGCCCGGGCAAGCGGCGTACTGGGGACAGGTGAATCTTTACATCGCCCCCGAAGGCGGCGGACTTCCGACAGAGGAACTCAAAAAGATGGTTGAGGAATATTTCGCCGACCGCGAAATGCTGACGGCGACGACTGTCGTGTTCGATCCAGTGTATGTTCCGGTGAATGTCTCTCTCGAAGTCGCCGTGAAAGAGAACTACATGCGGCTCGATATCGAGAACGCCGTTCGTAAAGCCGTGCAGGACTTCTTCAATTTCCCGAACGTGGACTTCGGGCAGTGTGTGTTTATGAGCGATCTCGTCGCCGCCGTGGATGCTATCGAGGGTGTGCGGTATGTGAATCTGTCGGTTCTTTCACGCGACGTGACCGGCGTCGGGAACGTCATTATCTCCGCGAATGAAATCCCGCAGCTCGGAGCGCTTTCAATTGACACTTTTGGGGGCATAGAAGAATCGTAAACAGGTAAAAACGAGTCCGGCAGTATTGAAACTTCGAGCCCGGTAACCAGCCCGGCCGCATCGAGGTCAAGCCCGGTGGTCACGCGAGAAATCGTGGATTGCCGGGCTTTTTATTTTGCCCACTTTTACCGGAGGTGACACTCAATGGACGACATCGGATGGGGTCTTGACCCGTGGGGAATGGAAGCGTGGGGCTCACCGCTCCAGGACTTCCCCGGTCTCGAGGAAATCGAAATTGAAAAAGTCGACGGGGTCGTTGAAAGCCCAGGGATTTTCTTTTTTGAAATTAGCGACTGAAAAACAACCACAAGGAGGCTGATTTTATGGCATTCACATTCACAGATTTGCTTCACCTGGCCATGCCCGCGAGGGGCGACAAGAACTGGGACGCGGACGTAAACCGCGCTCTTCGCACCATCGACAATGCGCTCGGAGACCTCGGCGCGAGGCCGCGCCATTTCGACAAGCGCGTGGTGAATCCCGGCGCGGTCTCGGCCACCGGCAGGGACGTTTCCGTCACCGGCGTGGAAGCCGTCGTGGGACAGGCGAAGACGGCCCTGGACGGCGGCGCGGCGACCGTTCCGGCCAACACGACCCGGAAACCGCGAATGGACTCCCTGTCCATCGATCCCGCCGCGCCGAGCACGCTGGTTCTCACCCAGGGCGATCCCGCGGAAATACTCGACGTGTTCCGCGTGGAAAAGTTGTTCGACAAGAACAACACGAACCTCGGCGATTTAATTCCCGATGGGGGCGTCGCGCCGATTATCGGGCTGTTCGAGGACCCGGTCAACGACAGGCTGGTAGCCATGATCATGCGCATGAACAGGTTCGACCAGCCGCCCGATCCGCCGATCCTGTGCGAGTTCGATCCCGAAACCGGGCTATTCACCAATCTGAACGTCACGTTCCGGGTGTCATCGGCGTTCCAGCAGGACGTCGGCTCATTGAACTTCGTGTTGCCTCTCGGCTGCATCGCGCCGGACGCGGCGGGCACGGACGTGAGCTACTTCTTTCTTTCCCTGCTCGGAATCGACGACAGCCCCATGGGCGTGAGCCTGTGCGAGTTCGATTCCACCGGGCTTCTCGTCAGGATGTACGGCCTCGCCAACGCGGACGGAAATTATTTCCCCGCGCTTCCTTTCAACATGCGGTACACGGGCCGTGGAGCGTCGGATGAAAGGTTGTTCGAGTCTCACCTGTGGCCGCTCTCCGTGAAAATGCCCATGGCGAAACCCTTCATGGCGGACCTCAAAATCCCGTCGCCCGCAGCCAACATAAAAATGCTCGGGCAGGACATCATTTTCGGTTCCGTGAGCGCGAAGGCCGTGGAGATGGAACTCGATTCCATCCAGTGCCTCGACGCGCGCGGCGACCGGCTTCTCATGCCCGGCGGCGGCCTTTCGGAGTCCGGCATTCTTGTCGGCGGCACGTTCGACTGGAACGGACAGATTCATTCCCTCGTAAAGGGCGGTGACCGGAACAGCGCCCCATGGAACAGCGTCCAGGGCGAAATGGACAACAAGAATAATTTCAATCCGTTCCTGCTTTTCCCGGAGATTCTGAAAAACACATATCTCTGGGACATGAACACCGCGCCGGTCGCGCCATCTTTCTCTTCGCCGGTGACACCGGCAAACACCGTGCAGTTCGCCATGTCCGGCCCGGTCAACAACAGCCGCGTCTATTTCAACAACGTCCAGATCAACAGCGCCCGGCTCATCATCAACAGCGGCACCATGAGCGGCTACAAAAAGCCGCCTGTCGGCAAATCCATCGTGGTTCATATAAAGACCCGCGACGGACTGGACTGCTGGTGGGAAAACGCGGTCGAGGATTTCGGAAGCAACGAGGTCGGCGTCACGCTGGACAACGCGCACGTGTTCAGAGGCGCGCCGCCGTCGGATTATAACCAGCTTAACTGGAATACCGATGGACGGGTAATCCGCATCGGCGTCCGGACAAACAACGGAAACGACTACGAGGAGCGCGCGTGCAATCTCACAGGCGTCAACGACAACGACATCGGAAAACCCGTCCGGTGCGTGTATGACGACGGCTCGCAACACTTCGAGTTCATTTCCTACATCTGCGCCGCAGGAGAAAAGAGAAAGATTTACGCGGGCACGGATAATCTCGGCGACGACTGGCTCGGGCCGATTTACCGCGAAGCGAACCGGGGCGACATCCATATCGGCTGGAACGTGCTCGATTCAAACAACGCGGAATCCTGGCCGAAGAGTTCCATACTGACGCCCCTCGTCCGGCAGCAGGACACGGATTTTATCACACTCTCTCAGTGGAACCACAATCCGTCGCCCACAAGGGATGTCACGTACACCAAGGGCGGCGCGACGGGCACATGGCTCGATCCGAACGCCGGAACAAACGGCGAGACGTACCGGCTGGATGACACAACGCTCGTTTCGTCTTCCGGCCTTCCCCAGAAGTCCGGCGGAGGCACGGATTACGGCTCGCTCGATCCGAACTGCTTCTCCTGCGACCTTGGGCATGACGAACCCATGCTCACCGTCGATGTGCTCACCGATCCGTCCAATCTCACCGTGGAACTTATTCCATATATTCCGCCGCTCGTGGAAAAAACGCGGCTGGATATTCCTTCGATCATCGGCATTTCCGCGGGCGTCGCGCGGCACAACGGCGGGCATTACGCATTCGGCCTGACGTTCGCCGGGTTCCCCGCGGGCGTCGTCATGGAATTCTCCCCGTTCGCAGAACCGGTCGCGCCGGATACTCCCGCGAATCAGATCAAGGTCGGCGAGGTGCTTGTTCCGCCGGACGAGGAGTCGCCGGACATCCTTCCCGAAAACGTCCGCGTCGAGCCGGATTACTCGGATGCGACCGTGTCCCGCGCGGACCAGTTCGTGTCGTTTCTCATCGCGTCATACCTGAACAACGATTTCAGGAATATCACGAATATCGCCATGAACTTCCTGCCGATTCTCGCAAACATGAAATGAGGACACCGCGTTGAAGGCTGAACTCGACAGGGAAAACCATGTTGTTCTGTCCTGGACAAACCCGTCCGGGGCGGCGCGTTCCGTTCTCGTCCGAAAGACGCGGGATTATCCCCGCAACGTCCAGGACGGGATTGTTGTTATCGATGCCGCCCCGGCGGTGGAGTCCTGCGCGGACGCATCTCCGGCGAACGGGCATTTCAACTATTACCGCGTGTTCTTTCAGGATGCTGCCGGCGCGTGGATGGATGTTCCTGTGGAAGACGACCGCACGCGCATCCGGTGTGAGGCGTCATTCGATTACCACGGCAAACTGTACGGCAATCTCCCCGAACTCTACGAGCGGAACGACGAGAATGACGAACTGCGCCGGTTCCTCGGCATCATCGCTTGGGAACTGGAGAAGTTCCGGGCGGGTCAGTCCGGACTGAATGACATCTCGAACGTGAATGAAGTCCGCGACGACCTGCTCGAGCATCTCGCATGGAACGTAGGCTGGCTTCTGAACCGCGAGTTGCCGGTGCTGCGCCAGCGGGCCGAGATCAAACGCGCCGTCGCCATCTACCGAAAGAAAGGCACGCGCCGTGGGCTGATCGATCTCATTCAGGGGATCATGAACTGGGACATGGAGGTCATAAAGTTCAATCGCAACATCCTGATGACCGGTCACCCCGACAGCACGACGCTCAGGGTGAGCGATCCGAACGTCACGATGAACATGGATACTGCGGCGGATACGGCGGACTACATTCTCGGGGGCGATAAATCCCCGGACAGAATCCGTATCAAGATCAAGGCGACCTACGACTTCCACATGTTCGAGAAGGTCCGGAACAAGCTTTTCCGCATCCTTCGTTTCTGGGTGCCCGCGTGCATGGCGGTCATTCTGGAGCTTGCCACCTACAACGAGGAATCCGGATGCATCGAGGACTGGCGACCGCCGCAGGCGGACCTTCTATCGAACAACTGGCTTCTCACGAACGCATACACGGGAAGTGAATGGCAAATACTCTCTGAAAGGACAACCAACAATCTCTTATGGCGAACAATGTCACTTACATCCCTTTGAAAACGGCATTCACGATTGAAGGCCGATTCATCGACATCGCGCATTACCTCGATGGCCGCTCGGAAGTCATCCGTGAGGGACACAACATCGTCACGGATACGGGACTCGGCCTCGTCGTAGGCGCTCTCGGCAATCTGACGAACGGAATCACTCACTGGGAGGTAGGAAGCGGCGATCCGGCATGGGATACCAACCCGGTTGAGGCGCAGCCCGATGTCGCCGATCTCATTGATCCTGTTTTCATAAAGCCGGTCACGGTCTCCTACTGGGACGCTGCGAACAATCGCTTCTCGCCGACGCCGACCGACACGATTGACGTGCGGGTCGTATTCATGGCCGAGGAGGCGAACGCGCCGCTGCGGGAGTTCGGGCTTGTCGGTCCCGATCCGGAGAACGTCCTCTTCAATTACGTGATCCACGAGCGCATTTCAAAGTCCGAGAACTTCAATCTCGAGCGCATCATGCGGATCACCGTGCGGCGCACACAGCAATGAAAGGAGTGAACGCTTTGAATAAAAGAAAAATCCGTCATCTCATCGTCCACCATTCCGTGAGTTCGTGGGGCGACGGCTCCGTAATCACGGAATGGCATATGGCTCCGAAACCGAAAGGTAACGGCTGGAAGGCCCCGGGCTATCACGCCGTTGTTTGCAACGGCTACCCCAACTACAGCGCATGGAACAAACGAAAACCCATTCCCGCCGCGGACGGGCGCGTCGACCGGATATGGCAGGAGGACAAATCATCGAACGGCTGCAAATACGCGAACGCGGACGCGCTCCATGTCTGTCTCATCGGCGATTTCGACAAGGATACGCCGACAGAGCACCAGATGGAAAAGCTCACCGACCTTCTGGCGTTCTGGTGCAGAAAGTACGGTCTCGATCCGCGCACGGCCATCTTCGGCCACGGCGAGATGCAACGGCGCATCGGCAAGGAAGGCTACAGCAAAACCTGCCCAGGCAAAAACGTGAGCATGAATGCCGTGCGCTCCGCCGTCGCAGAGGAACTCGCGCCGCAGGAGGTGAAGAAATGACCGTATCCCGCGATCAGTTTGACGAAACGAAAAACTGGACGGAGCCGCAATGGCAGGAAGGCGTCCCCGTTATGGATGCCGATCTGAACCTCGCCATGAAGATCGGCAAAACAGGTCTGCGCCGGGCGGTGTGTGATTTTCTGGGGAACGGTTCGGCGAACGATGGCTTCAAACTCTCCGGTCTGACGACCAACCCGACAATCCACGCCGGAGACATCTGGGTGGCGGGCCTCAAAATCGAACTGCCCGAAGACATGCAGGCGTCCGCGCAGCCAAACGCGCCGGTTACGTTTCCATCCGGCAACGGAATCTGGTACCTCGACATCGTCGAGCGGTTGCTCACAAACGCTGACGACCCGGCGATCCGGGACTACCGGCTCCCCGCGAACGTGGAAACGCCGATCAAGGTGTGGAAAACGGACTGGACTCTCCGGAAAGTCCTCGGCGCGTCGCTTCCGACACCAGAACCCGATCATTACCATCTCGGCATCGCGCTCGAGGCGGGCGACGTCCTCACGGACATCCGCAACACGGGGATGATTCTCGCCGGAGCGGACACGGGATACCAGAACCGCACGGGCGGCAGGCCCGGAAGCGGTCACCGCCACCGCGACGAGGACGTGGATGTCTCGAACCCGAACTATACCGGAGACACCCTCGAGGAAGTTCTGAATGAAATCGACTCCCGAATCGAGACCGTTGAAGGGGATGTCGGCGTGGTCGCGCACCATGCGGCGACGCACGGCGCAGGCGGTTCGGACCCGGTGAACATTGCAAACCTGCCCGGGCAATGCACACAACCGCAGGTTTCCCCGGCGCATTCCGGGCTGCACACCGCGCCGTTCAACGGCGGACTGCCTATTTCGCCGGACGTAAATGGCAACGCCTCTCTCGGCGCGCATCTCACGGACGCATCCATTCACCGCAGAAACCACAACGACCTTCTTTCCATGCAGGGCGGCACGGCAACGGAGCGGTATCATCTCGCCCTCGATCTCTACAACGCCGCAACCGGCGCGGCGGGCGCGAATGCCGCCAACCCGTTCGCCACAGTCGGCGACCTCTCCGGTGTTGCGGCCAAGTTCGCGGGACCCGTACAGACCGTCCAAGAATTGCGCAACGTCGCCCCCGCCGACCGCTCGGACAAACAGGTCCGGCTCGTCGAGGACAAAGGTTCTCTGTACCGCTTTGACGAGACCGGCACGGGAACGGACGACGGCGACGGCATCATCGCCCCGTCTTCCGGCTCCGGGCGCTGGTTCAAGATGTCCTCTGCGGTTCCCGACCTCTCGACAGTGCTCGCAAAAGGAAACAGCGCGGGCAACAAGCGCATTACCGGGCTTCTTAATCCGCAGGCTGGCGCCGACGCGGCGACCATGGACTGGGTGCTCGGCAAAATCGGCGCTGGCGGCGGCACGGCTCAGGCCGCATGGATCGTCATGGACCCGACCGGCGCGCCGGGCACCTATTCGGATTTGCAGCAGGCAATCAATGCGCTCGGCAGCAGCGGCGGCATCGTCTGGGTCAAGCCGGGTACATACACACTTAGTTCACACGTCACAATGAAGCACAACACCATCCTCTACGGGCTCGGCTCGATGGAGGAAGGCATCCCGGATGTCATGCCGACGTTCGTTCCCGCTGCCGGATTCACCGACTACTGCATGGTCCAGGCGTCGCCGGGAAACAAGTTCCTGAACCTCTGGATCAAAGTGCCGATAAACGGCATCGGCATCAGCCCGTACCGCTACTACGGCTCCCGGCTCGACGTGGACGGCTGTTTCATCGAAAGTGCCACGACGGACTTCGGAACCAACCTCACAGCCCGCACCATCGGCATCGGCGGCGACTGGGGGCTCTGGGGACAGGAGATCATGAACGGCAAAATCCGCAACTGCGTGTTCCGGCGGCTGCGGCACGGCATCTACTGCGAACTGAATAACAACACGGTCATCGAATACAACCGGTTCCAGGGCGCGGGCAGTTTCAGGTATGAACTCGATTCGATTATCTATTCGTCGATCAATCAGGGCTGGGACCAGTTCCGCGCAACCACCGCCGCGGTCAACGCCGGGCTGATCGCCGAAGGATTTTCAGTTGGATTCAACAACGGCACAAACACCGAGTACAAAAAAATCGAGAGCATGGTGTACGACAGCACATACGGATTCTGGCTCTGCACCGTGAACGGCACGTTCCAGTACGGTTACTCCGGCGCGGCGGGCCAGAGCTTCTACTGTCAGCCGTCGTCCTCTGGCATAACCGCGGGGGACAACACCTACGAGACGTTCATCTGCTTCAATTACTTCGACGGCGGCGGGAACAACTATCTCGACATCAATGCCGTGAGAGACCAGGGCACGGATATCGGGTTGCTGAACGCCTACATCATCGGCAATACGTCCAGCACGTGGGCCGTCAGCACCGAAAAGCCGACCATCAAGCTCCAGACCAGCCCGTACTCGTTCTCCGGTGGCGACATCCTGTTTATCAACAACACTTTTCCGGGCCGGATATTCATCGACGGGGACGACGACGTGATGTTCATCGCGGCGGGCAACAACATCGGCTCCATCGACGCTACCGCATATGTGGGCCGAGTGATTTTCTGTAACAACCTGTGCCATGGGGACGCGAAACTCATGAATGCCGCGACGGTCAACGGCAACTACGTTCTGGGCGCTCTTCAGGTCATCAGCGGCACCACGGAAAAGACGCTGGCAGTCGGCAATTATGTCGAAAACGGCATGACGCTCGCCGGTGATTACAGCGTCGCGGCCAATAACGTCATCGAAAATGGCGGGTTGAGCGTGGGCGGCAAGGGATCACGTGCATCGGGGAATTCCGTGCGGGGCACTCTGACGCTCGGCTTCTGGGGTTCCGCTACCGGCAATGTCATCCGCACGACACAACAGGTGGCCATCAGCGCCATCGTGCCTCGGGCGCAGATCGCGGGAAACGCCTGCATCGATGAGTTCAACATCCACTCCGACACCGGCAGCCAGAGATTCTACGCGACCGGCACATCCTGCACGTTCTATACGGCTGGCGACGTGGATAACTTTCAGCCCGGTTACTGCGTCACGTTCCAGAGCAGCAAAGACATCGAGACGAGGATGATCACCGGCGTGTCCGGCAACACCATCTCGTGGGCCGATGCGCTGAATTCCTCTTACGGCGGGTCATCCAACCAGGCATGGGCGTACACGAATCTGGCGCACATCGACGGTGTGTCCTCTCTCTCGGTTGTCACCGGCAACTTCGTGTGCGGCGACATCAACGTCACGGGCGGCGTGAACCTGTCCTGCACATTCGTGGGCTCGTCATGCGTTGTGAACGGCAACCGCGTCCTCGGCATGATGGTCACCACGGCCGCCGCGAAAAAGAACGCGGTTATTGGAAACATCTTCACGAACTCAAAGGCCGTGCAGCCCGGCTGGCCCAAGGTTTATCCCTTTGTCGGCAATCCCGACAACACAAATGAAATCGCGCACAACATCATCAACGGCTCCGTGATCTGAGCCGGAAGGAGGTTTGAATATGCAGACAGTTGAAGGTTCGTTTTTTGCCGTCTTCAACGCGGATACCGGTGACTACGATGTCGGCATTCCGAAAATAGCGGTGACCGATCCCGAGGACGGACAGGAGAAAGTATTCGGCGACACGGGAGGGCTGTTCTGTCCGTTCCGCGAGTCCGGGTTCCAGTTCCCGCTTCTCGCGCCGGACGCGCAGAGAAAGGTGGCGAAGCCGCCAGCCATGCGCAGTCGTATGGTCTCCGGCAAGAAACCGATCTACGCGCACGCGATGATCCTCGACCGAGGCGGTCCCGTGTGGAACGACACCATCGTGTGCCGCGACCTGATCGTCACGGAGCTTACCGCAGAGGAGTGTCTCGGCTTCCTTCACAAAGTTCCCACGCGGCTCCTGCAAAGCTACCGCATCGTGGAATCGGTCATTGTCCTGGCGCCGCCCGCCGCGTGGGGCGAAGACTACACGGTTTGCGAGATCGGAGGTGAATAACCAGTGGAAAATAATTTGATCGTGCAGTTGGGAAGCGTGCTGTTGACGCTCGTCATCTCACTCTTCGGCATCTTCCGCGGGCTGGTGCCGAAAATTCTGGAATCGTTCGAGAAACGCCTCGCGGATAAGGATTCTGTTCTCGCGCAGCAGAATACCGCGCTCGACGAGGTGTGCAAGGAGCGGAAGTCGCTTACAGACAATTTTCTCAAGTCATTGAACGACGTGGTCGTTCAGAATTCAACTTCAATGACGGCTCTTACGCAGACGCTTTCCGAGTTTCGCAAGCAGATGCACGACGACCATGCTGTGCAACATGAAAACCACCGCGACATTTTGTCTCTCTTGCAGGAGAAGAAACCGAAGTCCCGCGCCGCCGCAGGCTCGCGGAAATCATAAATCCGGGCATCGCCCGAAAGAAAGAGGAGGCATTTTATGAACTTATCGTTCGAGCAGTTGTTCCAAATCGTCACAGCGCTCGTGCCGCTGATTGTGGCTGTGATCGGAATTCTGATGAAGCTCAGTCACGAAGATCGTGAGGAATTAAGTCACGCCGCCGACTCCGCGCTCAAACGTCTCACCGCCGGCGAGATAGATTCCACGCACGCGAAGGAACTCATTCTCGCCACAGGTCTCATTTCGGAGAAAAAGGTGGACAAGGTCGTCGCGGCTGTGGACGCGGTAAACAGCAAAGTCACCATTCGTAAGAAAAAAGGCGAACCCCTCGAAATCTTCACGGACAAACTTATTCCCGGCGTCGGCGTGACTGTGGACACAACCGGCGAGGTGAAGATCGAGCCGACCACTCTTACGGCCAAAGTCGGCCACAAGATCGGGAAGTGGCTCAAGAAACAATTCTGATTTGACTGAAGTCTCGACGGAAATCATTCGGGGGTCGGCGTAGGTTTGCCGGTCCCCGTTTATTTTGCATTCCTATGTTTTCCTCTGTTTTTTTGCAGCCTTTACAGCCTCCGACCATGAACCGAAATGGCGATTTGCCGCGCCATATAAAGCCCCGTTGTCCGATTTCACAGCCTCGCTGTTAATCGCTTTGCCCTGTCGCATTCTGTCTTGAATGGTTTTTACAATTACATCCTTGTTCCAACGGCGCTTTTTGCGATGCTTCTCGTAGTTTATACACGCGGCTTCAACGGCCTTTTCCCACGTTCCGAAGATACGACTTGCCCCTCTGACAAGTCCGCCGTCGTCCTGGTGGACAGCACTGACGTTTATTTTTCTCCCTTCTTTGAGCCGGTTTCTTATAAACATTTTTACTTTTCTCTCATCCCATTGTCTGATCTTTCGGTAATCATCATAGTTTGTAATCCCCGCAGCGCGAACGGCTTTTTCCCATCCTCCGAAAAAACGAACGGCCCACCAAAACAATCTACCGTGCTCCGCCGCGACTTTTCTGGAGATCAGGTCAGCGTCGCTTGCCTGCAATTGTTTGATGTTTTTCAACACACGTTCTTTTGTCCAAATCGGAATAAGGGTAATTTTCTCATAATCGATACCCGCCGCTTCAATCGCGCTTTTCCAATTTCCGAAGTGCTTTGTTCCCGCGTTCATTAATCCCATATCTTCTTCTCTTATTGCTTTCATATTGAGGTTTTTACCTTCTTTGTATCTCTTCCTTATGGCTTCCTTCACTTTTTCCCTGTTCCATTTACGCCCCGGTTCGGGGGCATGCTTTTCATAGTCAAATCCCGCCGCTTCGACCGCCTCTGTCCATGTGCCGAAATAAAGCCTCGCGGCCTGGTGCAATTTATTGTCATCACGCTGTACCGATAGGCTGTTGATAGCCTTTTCCTGAGAGGCCCGCTTCCTTATGGCACTGATTACTTTTTCCGCGCTCCATACAATGTGGGGTAAATGAGATTCGTAGTCTATCCCGGCGGCAAGCACCGCATTTTTCCATGAGCCGAACCATAATTGCGCCGCCCAGAACAATTTACTGTGTTTTTCTTTCACCCGTCCGGCGCATAGATTCTCTCCCCTGGATTCCAAAAGACATATTTCCCTTTTAATCCTTCTTTCAGACCATGCCTGCGTCATGCGAATTCTGTTGTAGTCATAACCCGCAGCTTCGACCGCCGCCTGCCACGTGCCAAAATGCCCCCTGGCAGCTCCTACTAACCCGTGGTCTTCTCTTTCAACTTCTTTGTACCACAGTCCTTTCTTTTCCCGTTTCCGTTCTTTTATAGCCTCCACGACCTTCTTCTTATTCCATTTTTTCTTTGCGGGATAATTGAGCGGAATACCGTTATCCTCGAATGCCCCGGGCCAACTACCATAGTAACGTTGAACCGCATGTACCAACCCAGGATCGTATTCAGCCACGCTTTTTTGTCTTAAGTCGGCTCCTCGTTTGTATAACGCCCACAACGCCGCTTTTACCGCCGTCTTGTTCCATGTTCTCTGGTGCGGCTTTCTCATGAAATAAACCTTGCGAGCGCCTTCCGGTGAATCTTCACAAACACAATCCCATTTATAAGAAATGATATTTCATTTTGTGGAAACACTTCAAGCTCGAAGACATAACGTGCTGAGGTTTGAGAAAAGCATTTCCGCGTCGCCGAAAGACTTTTTTAATTCAGCTTGACTTTAAAAAGATGTCATCGCTTAATCTGATCGCTTGGCTTCAGGCCGGGCACATCTGATGTGATTCGGGATGTTTTCAGATGTGATAAAAACAGGCCGGAATCAGATGGTAAAACGAAATTTGAAATCAGTCTTGGGAACATCGCCCCGGAGGCAGCCGAGGGACGCGCGGACTGAAATGAGAGGGGGAAAGACCACGGACAAGAACAATGAAAACAGGATCACGGTGGCCGGGTACGTCCGCGTTCTGTGGGACGAAATCGTCGGGACAGCCGAACAGCAGATGGAGCGCATCAGGGACTTCGCCGCGGCGCACAACATGGATGTCGTCCGTTTTTACACGGATGACGCCGTGGAGACCACGAGCACGGGCGAATACGCCTGTGAGCAATTTGAAAGGATGCTGAGCGAAATCGAGGGCGGCTCGGCCGATTTTCAGTTGGTTCTCATCCAGGACAGGAGCCGCTGGGGCGTTTCACCCGACGGCGACGACGGCGAATACCTTGAATACATCTGTCGCCGCTCCGGCGTAGACGTCCTTTTCTGCTCGGGCGGCACAACGCGCAACAGGGATTATTACCCTACCGCCGAAGAGCAGTTGATGAGATTCGGAAGGCCCGCCGAAGAAGAACAACCCGCTGTGCGCGCCGCGATGTACGTCCGGATGTCCACCGAGCACCAGCAGTATTCGACGGAAAATCAGATGGACAGGATGAAGGAATACGCCGCCGAGCGCAACATGGAAATCGCGCACGTCTATTCCGATGAGGGGAAAAGCGGGCTTCGCATCGAGGGGCGCGACGCGCTCAAGCAGCTCATTCTCGACGTGGAAAACGGCAAGGCGGATTTCGACGTCATCCTCGTTTATGACGTCAGCCGGTGGGGGCGTTTTCAGGACGCCGACGAGAGTGGCTATTACGAATACCTGTGCCGCAAAGCCGGAATCCGCGTGATTTATTGCGCCGAACAGTTCACGAACGACGGCAGTCCCGTCGCCACGATAGTCAAAGGCGTCAAACGCGCCATGGCCGGGGAATACAGCCGCGAACTGTCGGAAAAGGTGTTCGACGGCCAGTGCCGCCTGATCCGGATGGGGTACCGTCAGGGCGGGCCCGCGGGCTACGGGCTGCGGCGGCTTCTGATTGATCAAACGGGCAAACCAAAGACCGAACTCGCCATCGGCGAGATGAAAAGCATCCAGACCGACCGCGTTATCCTCGTGCCGGGGCCCGACGGGGAAGTCGAAACCGTCAGGTGGATATACCGCCAGTTCGTGGAAGCCGGAAAATTTGAACGTGAAATTGCGGACATGCTCAACGCCCGGGGAATCAAGACGGATTTCGGAAGGAAATGGACCCGCGGCTCGGTGCAGCAGGTACTCACGAATGAAAAGTACATCGGAAACAACGTCTACAACCGGATCAGTTTCAAGCTAAAGATGATCCGGATAAAGAATCCCCCCGATCTGTGGGTGCGGGCGGACGGGGTCTTCAACTCGATTGTGGAACCGAGCCTTTTCTATCAGGCGCAGGGAATTATCACGGAGCGGGCGCGGAAATTCACCAATGAGGAACTCATAGAAAAACTCAAGGCGCTGTACAACAAGAACGGTTATCTTTCGGGTATCATCATAGACGAATGCGAGGATTTGCCCGGCAGCTCGGTATTTCAGCGCCGGTTCGGCAGCCTTATCCGCGCGTACCGGCTTGTCGGATACGAGCCCGACCGCGACTACGCCTACATAGAAATCAACCGGTACCTGCGCCGCCTGCACCCGAAAGTGGTGGACAACATAGTCGGCCAGATGCGGGACCTGGGCGGAAGCGTGGAACGGGATGCAAACACCGACCTCGTGCGGGTGAACGCCGAGTTCACAGCCTCGCTCGTCATCTCGCGCTGTCTGCGAACCGACGCGGGTTCATACCGGTGGAACATCCGTATGGACGCCGGGCTGGCGCCGGATATCACGGTGGCCGCGCGGATGGACGGCGCGAACCGCCGCGTGCTCGATTATTATCTCCTCCCCACCATTGACATGGCGGAACCGAAAATCAGACTGGCCGAGGACAACGGCATCTACCTCGATATTTACCGCTTCGACGACCTTGAATACCTGTTCGGCATGGCGAAGCGGGCGAAACTGAAGGAGGCCGTATGAAAGAAGATGAACCGAAGATAGAAATGATCCCAGTGGATAAAATCCGCATCATCAATCCGCGGGTGAGAGGCAAGAAGAAGTTCGACGAGATCATCGCCAGCATATCGGAAGTCGGACTGAAACGCCCCATCAAGGTGAGCCGCCGACCGGAGAACAAAGACGACGACGGCTATGACCTCGTCTGCGGCCAGGGGCGGCTCGAGGCGAGCATCTTTCTCGGGGACAAAGAAGTGCCCGCAATCGTCACCACGGTGTCGCGTGAGGAGCGGCTGCTCATGAGCCTCGTCGAAAACATCGCCCGTCGCAATCCCACAACTATGGAGCATGTAAAACAAATCGCGTATCTCAGGGATGAAGGCGGATACAGCGCGTCGCAGATAGCGAAAAAGATCGGCATGGGGAAATCTCATGTGATCGGGCTGCTTCAACTCCACGATCACGGGGAATCGAGGCTGCTCAAAGAGGTGGAATGGGGCCGCATCTCGTTGCATGTCGCGGTGCTGATTGCGTCCGCCCAAGACGAGGAAGTGCAGAAAGCGCTCACGGAAGCCTTCGAGAAAAAGGAAATCAAGGCGAAAGATGTGATCCGCGCGAAGAGGGCTTTGGAGAGAAGAAAATTATTCGGAAAATCCTTCTCGTCTCCGAGGCTCGGGAAAAAGAAAAAGAAGCCGACATCAGAGGATGTGATTCGGGCTTACAATCAGGAAGCGCAAAAACAACGGCACCTGCTCAAAAAAGCAAAACTGTGTGAAACGCGGCTTGTTTTCGTTACGAATGCGCTCCACATGCTTCTTAAAAACGAGAATTTCGTAAATCTTCTCCGGGCGGAAAAGCTGGACACACTGCCTCAATATATCGAGAAAAAAATGGGAAGGTGATGCCGGATGGGAAAAATTGGATTTGAAATGGAGGGGAAAAAGATTCCCCTCGACCGGATAATCCCCATCAAACAAGTAAGCAGCCAGATACGCGGCAGCACGAAGTACAGGACGATAAAGGCCTCGATTCAGGAGGTCGGAATAATCGAGCCGCCTGTCGTCAGCCGCATGAAAAAAGAAAGCGGCGAGCCCCAGCGGTACATACTCCTTGACGGGCACGTGAGGATCGATGTTCTCAAAGAGCTCGGCCACACCGAGGTCTTTTGCCTCATATCCACCGACGACGAACCCCACACGTACAATTACAGCGTCAATCGGATTTCCCCGATTCAGGAGCATTTCATGATGATTCGGGCAATCGAAAACGGCGTGAGCGAAGAGACAATCGCCCGCTCTTTGTGCGTGGACATGGCCTTCATCCGCCAGAAGAGGAACATGCTCGACGGCATCTGTCCCGAGGCCGTGGAACTGCTCAAGGAAAAGATGATCGCGCCGGCGACTCTGCGGCTCTTTAAAAAAGTCAAACCCATCCGTCAGATCGAAATGGCCGAGATGATGAACATGGTGGGCAATTTCTCAAGACCGTATGCCATGGCGCTGATCGCTTCCACGCGGAAAGACCTGTTCCTGGACGCCGAATACAAAAAGGAAAGCACCGGGGTAAAGCCCGAGGACATCGCCCGCATGGAGCGCGAAATGGAAGTGCTGGAGAAAGACATAAAACTTGTCGAGGAATCCTACGGTAAAAATGTTCTCAATCTCGTCCTGGCGCGGGGCTATCTCGCAAAACTGCTCGATAACGCTAAAGTCGTCCGGTTCTTGTCAAATAAATACGCTGATATTCTCGACGAGTTTCAGAAGATCGTTGAAGCAACGTCTCTGGAGACGTGAAACGCCGCCGCCGGAAAAACTTGACTTCATTTTGATGTGGCCGCTGAATATCGGGGATGCCGGGCCGGGAGAAAATGACACCATGAGAATCCGCGTCAAGTTCGGAAGGAACATCTATCAAAACGAATTTACCTGCTCGCACTGCGGCCGGAAATTCAGCGGCGGCGGTCTGTTTTTAAGAATCGAATATTCCGGCTCTATTGTGGATATACCGCTCTGCTCCGCATGTGTTGAAGAAACCGCGCTCTTCGAGGGATGCATCGCGCTCGACCGGCATCGCGTGGCTCATCCGATTGGGCGCGCTTGATTGTGGGAGGTACGATCAGATGACGGAAGATGACGAAGATTTGGGCGCAAGGATCGAATCTGGGAACTTCCTTTCCGTGACGGTTGAGTTCCGGCTCCGGGGCCTTCTGACGACGGATGAGATGAACGACGCGTTCCTCATGGAACGGGCCGAATGGGTCAGATACATGAGGGAAAAAGCCGGTCTCGAGCCGAAGCCGGGAAAAGAGAATGTTGAGCCGGTGAAAAAACGCCGAAAACAACCGCGATACGTTTAAGATATGCTAAAATAGGCTATAATAGCGATTAAGATTGTAATTCTCCGTTATTCTAATTATTTCAACATCTTTCTTTCAAAATCGGCTTGACTTAACCCGCCCCCGGCTTAACCTGTGTGTGGAATTAAAAAACGGCGCAATCAAAGGGATTTTTGCGGAAACGGAGGCGGAAAAACATGGATTTAAAAAACATCAGATTCGGCACGGAGCTCGAGGTCATCCGGATAACGCGCGAGACTGCGGCGCGCGCCATCCAGTCGGTGGTCGGCGGCGAGGTTCGACACGTTGGCGTTCCGAGCAATTTCGACCCGTGGGAGGTCACAGACAGGCGCGGCCGCATCTGGAAGGTTGTCGCGGATGCGTCGCTCTCTTCAGTGCCCTTCAATCTGCGGGCGGAAATTGTTTCTCCGATCCTGGAATATTCGGATATTCAGGAGTTGCAGGACATTGTCCGCGCGGTGAGAGAAGCGGGAGGGAAAGCTGATGAACTTTGTGGCCAGCATGTTCACATAGATGCCGCGCCGTTTGACGCCAAGTCCCTATCGAATCTCGTAAAGATTGTTTACAAGCAGGAAGACCTGATCGTAAAAGCCCTCGATATAGCACCGCACAGGCTGGCGCGGTACACAAAAAAATTGCCCGCTGAAATCATCGAGAAAATCAACAAGACGCGACCGAGAACAAAAGACGACCTCAATCGAATCTGGTACGGATACTACAACGCGAATCCGGTGCATTATTCCCCGGAACGCTACTTTGGGTTATCGCTACATAATGTTTGGTATCGCAATACTGTCGAGTTCCGATGGTTCAAGATGCGCGGGCCGAAAGGCGGATTGCATGCCGGGCAGGTGAAAGCGTACATCCAGTTCTGTCTCGCGCTCGGCGCGAAGGCCATCAACAACCGCGCGGCGAGCAGCCGCAAACGGACGGTCAATCCCATCAGCAGCAAGTACGACTTCCGTGTATTCCTGCTCGGACTTTCGCTTTCCGGAGACGAGTTCAAAACGGCTCGTCAGCACCTGCTCGCCAACCTCGAGGGAGACAGCGCATTCAAGAACGGACGCCCGCAGACGGAACAGGCGGCGTGACGCGCGATGAACGACACAATGAAATGGAACATCACGAAGGGATTCCTGAGCGGCGTCATCATACTTCTCGAAGAGGACGACCGGCGGGGGCTGCTCGATTACGACGAGATGATGATTGAACTCAAAGAGCTTGGGGCGTACTCGCTCACACACGCGGACGTCCTCTATTCGGCGAAGGGACTGCGGCTTCTTTCCCTCGCGGCTTTTTTCGGCATGCCGTTCGCAGGCGATGAATTTGATTTCTCGCGGAACGCATGGCGACGCGACAAGTTGTCGGCTCGCTCTCTGGAATACCGGCCGACAGGCGACATCTCAAAGTGGTTTTCGGAAGGAAGTGGTAACAATGCGGATTATTCTGCGGGACGGTGAAAAGTTCAGCGGCTCGCCGCTGAAAATCGTGACCCTGATGAAAGGCTCGACGATTTTCTCGGACGTAAAAACCATCCGCGAGTACGTGGACATGGTGCTTCGCAACGCGAAGATGGTAGAGAACATCGAGCTGATGGTCAAGGGAAACACGGACGATGAACTTGCGCGGTCGCTCGTTGGCGAGCTCATCGCACACGGGCTTGCAACGGAGGTATGAGATGGAAGACCCTGTGAAAAAGGTGGTGGCTTTTATTGAGCAAGAGAATTGCTTCGCAGTGCTTGGGCAACTCCAGCGGCTCGGCGTTCTGTCAAAGGATGACATCCGAAAGGCGATGGGGATGAAGCGATCCGACTGGATTTCCTTTATGAAGAAGAAAGCCGGAATCGCCGGGCCGGACATCAATGTGGAGGGGGGTCGGAATGTCGAATAAGAAAAAACGGAAGGCGGCGCGTAAGCGTCGGGACCTGAAAAAGGATTTTAATCCGATTATCACAATCAACGAGCCTGACGAGTGTCTCTACGTCATTGCTGATTTCTCGTTGCCGGATAGCAATGTCATCCGCCGCATCATGTCGAAGCGACTGAAAGCAACCGGCAACGTTACCGCCGTAACTTATACGGGTGTCGTCGGGCCGGATCGCACCTGCCATTCGAAGAAAAACGTTCTCACAATGGAAAATGTCCCGCAGGAGAAGTTCTGGATGTCCGTTCGCCTGCTGGAACAATTGTATCGACTGCGGGGCGGCACGTCTGAAATCCGCAACTATAACGGCCTGACGGTGCGGGAAGCGGCGGAACGGATGAAGATGTTGAATAGCGCGCTTGTGTGGACTGGAGACGAGTGCGACAGGATAAATTTGTAAGGAGTGAATGGGATGTGTGGTTTGACAGGAGTGGTTCTTCAGGCGAAGCGCCGCCGGAAAACGGAACGCAATGAAATTGGTCGCGTCTTCACCGACCTTCTTCTGCTCAATCAGGCGCGCGGGAAGGATGCCGCCGGTCTCGCTATGATTCGGCGCGACGGCTCGTACTCGCTTTTCAAGCGCCCGGGTCCCGCAGAAAAGCTGATCTTGGAAGAGAAATATGCCGAGGTCATCGGGCGGCTCGATAACAAAACGACATGCATCCTTGGTCACACCCGGTTAAAGACGCGCGGCACGGAGGCGAACAGCCTGAACAACCATCCGATCAGAGCGGGAGCCGTAATAGGCGCCGCCGCGGGCACGATCCTAAACGCGGACGCCCTTTTCAGAAAATTCCGGCTGCCGAGACGTGCGGAAGTGGACAGTGAGTTCATCTTCCGGCTCGCGGACAGAAAGGAAAGCATCGAGGACTTCACGGCTTGCCTCAGGAACGTCCGTGGCGGCATGTCCGCCGTTTTCACGCGCACGTCGGCACCTGACACGGTTCTGGTCATAAAAGGCAACAAGCCGCTGACCCTGTGGTATCACAATGGCTTCCGGGCCGTTTTCTATTCGTCAGAGGAATGGCCGCTCGAGGAGGTCATCGGGAATAGCGCCGACGTGGTTCCTCTCGATGTGGCACCGTTCACCCTGTCGGTTTTCCAAACGGACGACCTGCTTGATTTTCATCAGCATGATGTCCAGTTCATTACCAGGAATTGGAGCGCACGTTCATGGATGTCTCTTTCGTATTCATCTATGGAACTTTGAGACAAGGACTCCGAAATCACGACCGCTATTGCGGCGATGCTCTCACTATCGAGCCTGCCGTTACAACGGGGCGGTTGTATCATCTTCCTTATGGTTTCCCAACGATGTTCGATGTGCCGGACGGACGTGTCTTGGGCGAAGTAATGACGTTTCCAGACATTGAAAAGACGCTCGAGACGCTTGATCACCTCGAAGGTTATCACCCGCATGGCCGATGTCATTACTTACGAATCGTAAAGCGAATTACTCTCTTGACTGAAGATCGAACCGTTCCCTCCTGGGTCTATGTCTATCCGGAAAGTCGTCTTCGAGAAATTCAGCGCGTCGGCACCTTCATTCCCCACGGCTGCTGGCGAAAATTCATGATAGCGGAAAAAATCCCGGTTTGATTTCCACTAACTATTCTCCTCGTATCGTTCCCTCTGAAAGTTATTTCTGAAGCGGTAAATCTGAATTTGGTTGTTTTTCCTATGCAACGCGCAGGTGAAAAAGTATAATCCCCTGAAGGGCGTAATCTGTTTTGCCGCCCAGACGGGTAAATGAGAAGTCGATTGTAGAGGAGTTTTTCTCGTGCGTATGGAAAGAATCAGCCTTGATGAATTTGATCGTTCTGAATTTACCTTCGATGATCTGACTTATGAGAAAATGGTGTTTTTATGGTGCTTCTGCGAATTTCCTGATTCAGTAATCGCCTATAAATGCGGTGTCCCAAAGGATAAAATATCAAGACTGAGAAGAGACAAATACAAGATAAACATGATGAACTCGTGGGAACATATCGAGAATATGTCCGGGGCCGGGACCGTTGTGACAGAGATGACGCTGAGAGAGGAGTCCAATGCGATGGTAGCCCACGTGTTCCGCAACAGCTACCTGAAAGACCTCCATGCGGGAGTCGTCGAAGAGAAATTCCTAGACCCAAAATGCAGCCGAATTACAGATGACGAAATGAAAAAGTTGATGATCGAATGCTGCGAGAAAATGGCAAAGCTGCTGGAACTCAGAGACAAAGACCCTCGGGAATACAAGGCATTTCTGAAACGCACCCACAGGAATTACTGCAAGCAATGGATAAAGTAGTCATACTTATACTTTATTCATATCAATATTAAATCCTACTTGCTTCATCTCTTTGGCAAGAGTAAACTTCCATGCGCCTCCAGAATCCATCGGCACATAGACAACACCATCGTAGTCAGACGGCAATTCAACGCCTTCTTCATAAATAATACATACTCTTTCCCGGCCAATCTTTCCGACAAAAAAACCCATTTCAAAAATTACATTCTGCCTGGCTCTCGGAATAAGTCTCTCTTCACCTTTTGCCCTGCCTTCGTCATCAGATGTCAGCAATACAATCGCATAGCCCACATTGGAGTATGTTTCAAACTTCTCAATTATCGTTTTTCCAGATGAAGGCTGTTCGTGGAGAATGATGGCTTCCAGTCCAAGTTTCTCAATAAACCTAGCAACAGTCTCTTTAACTTCTTTATTGTGTCCATGAACAATAAATATCTTTTCACCCAGCAACTTACTGGATTTGACGTTGCTACCCATGTCAGACTTATCACCATCCTTTTTTACTATTCTATCTTCGCTTTTTGCGATCTCTATTTTCCTACGTGCTTTGAGTTTTATTGTCATCAGTTCATCTTTCAGTCTTGTTTGAGGGCCTTTAACACGATTGCCCTCGCCACGTGAAAAAAGATCGCGCTCGATTTGTTTCTCACCAGCTTTCCCTCTTTTTTCTATATAACCCTGTATTTCCTGAATTAGCCATTCAGATACAGCATCGTCAATGCAGCCTCTTTTGTTTCGGATCAAATCTATAAGTATATCAACTCGGGAAAGCACCTCTTTCTCTATATCTTCGGCAACTTGAAGAGCAGGATTCCTATTATCTGGCTGTTTTTCCGCAATCCTTTTCCTGTCTTTTGTTATATTTTCCTTTATCTCACCAGTTTTCATATCCACTAATTTTAGAATTTCTCTTTTATCATCGTCTGAAAGAATATCCTTCCTGTTTTGCTCATCCATAATTAAGCTGTCACTTACATTCTCACTCTCAGAAAGGACTGTTTCTTTTTTTACAATCTCTACATCTCTTCTCATGCCTTGTTTTAGCAGGTTCGCTCTATCTCTTATCTTTTCTTTTAAATATTCCGAGTCCGTAGTGCCTTCACCAAATCGTTCTTCGATTTGGTTCTGTTCGGACTTTAGTTTTAAATCAATGTGTTCTTCAACAAGGTTGACGATCCAACCGAAATCAGAATCCTCTAACGATCTTTTTTTCTGAACTGATTTGTTCTTAGCTATTTCTAAAAGGGTATTAACTTCATAGTTTATAACTTCCTCAAACTGTTCACGCGAGACTTCAAAATACACGTCTCGACCTATCATTCCTCTTTGAGCTGGTAAAAGCGTTTTTCTCTCTTCTGCTATTTTATCGCATTTTTTACCAACTTTTAACTTTAGAAGCTGGACAATCTCGTTTTTCTCATCATCGGTAAGCATATCGAACGCGCTCTCACTCCACGCCAAAAGCTTTGAAAACGGCATCCTTCGGGTCGGAATAAAACGAGGTCTGGAACTTGGCAAAGAGTTCCCCCGGAACAGTTGGTATATCGCTCACGCTGGACATCGGCAACAGGATTCTTTTCGCCCCGGCATCAAACGCCACCTGTAAGCACCCTGCAAGGTTCTCCACGGGCACAATGCTCCCGCCAAGACTCATATCCCCAAGAACAACGATCTGACTCTGTAATGACTTTCCCATCAATCCTGAACACAACGCCACAAATGCCGCCAGCGTCATGCCGTGCGCCGGGCCTGTGTTATGAAGCTCAACGATGTGAAGATGGTAATCGTGATCCAGGGCCTTCGCCGATGCGCTGACTCCCGACACGTTTGCCTTAAAATAATCGTAGGCTATCCTGAGAGGTTCTTTTGCTTTCTGGTTTGAACCGACCCCGGATGTCGTCAGCTTCCCGTTTCCGGCCGTCACTTGTACCTCGAACCTGTACAACCCCAAATTTGCGCTGGAGCCCACCGCCACCGTATGCAGCGTCCCCGGATCGAGCGGCCCTTCCGGTATCAATGAACCGCCGCCCTGTTCCGGCACACTGACAAACCGTTCTTCCGTGCTCTCATTGTCTATATAGCTGAAATGGACGTTGTAGAACTCCATCCCGCCGATCTTCTTCAACTGCTCTTTAACCCTGCGCCTGACCTCCATTGCATACGTCAGGCACTTTCGTACATCCTCTTTATCAAACTCACCATGCGGGAACAGCAGCTTTATCAACCCTGAGACCGTGTGCTTCACGGCGATAACATCTCTCTGATTCAGGTTGTTTCCGAACCTGAAATACTTGTCTATCGCATCCGAGTGAGTCTGCTTCCGCATCTCCCGCAGGAACTCAGCCAGATAATCCACGATGAATCCATACCTGTTCGTGAAGAACTCCGGCTTCATCTTCGGGATTTCCCATCCCGGCACATAAGCGTGTATCCTGTCAAAGAACGCCGAATCAATCATGTCCTCCGGGAACGGAGCAAACAGGTGCCCGGTCTTTACCAGCACATCCACGGCCTGATTGATATTCCCAACAAACACCATTGCCGCATTCGCATTTATCATGTCCCGGCCGCGTGAAAACGAACCCGAAGCCATGAAGTCTTTCATTATCTGAACACCGTCTTTTTCCTTGTAACTTATTCCCGCAACCTCATCAAACGCCACCACATCCCAAAGGCCAACCAGTCCGACCTTATGGCTGCTCATGTTGTAGAACAGGTTCGCAACCGTCGTCTGTCCGCCTGACACCAGTATGCTGTTCGGGCTTATCTCTTTGTAAATGTGACTCTTGCCCGTGCCTCTCGGCCCAAGCTCACACAGGTTGAAATTGTTTTCCACAAGCGGTATCAACCGGGCGATTAAATGCCACTTAACCCGCTCTTCGAACTGTGTCGGCTCCATCCCGGTTGACCGCAGCAGCACATCAATCCACTGTTCAGTCGTGAATTGCTTGCGGCCTTCCACAATTTCATTCAGGTCCATGTTCGGCATCTGGATCGGCTTCAGTTCTTCAAGAATGAACGGAGTGCTTTTTTTATTCTCATCGTAAACATAATTCAGCGAGACAATGCACCAGATGCCGCCTACCAGCAGCTTTTCATATTTCTGGATGGTCTCGCTTCCAACCTCTACTCCCTTGACTCCGAGATTCGACAGCAACGCCTCATAAACATCCCGTTTCTCATTCAGATGCACCGTCACCTTATCAATGACCCGGTAGCTGCCTTTCTCCTTGATAAGCGACTTCACTTTCTCGGCTTCATCCGGGCGCACGTAATTCTCAGCCAGAATCCGTTTTACATTGTTTAAACCGTCTTCTATCGCTTTTTCATCGTCGGAGGCGCAGTACATCCCCAAAAGGTACTCCAGAACGTAAACCGGGACGTTTGCGCCTTCCTTTATCAGCTTGGTCAGGTCTTTCCTCACGACCCGCCCGGCGAAGTGTTTATTCAACATCACATCGAGGTTTTCATGCGCTTCGTTTTCCATAATGCCCCCGCTAAAAATCATTTGATATTGCAATGTCTATGATGATCGGAAACCTCTCGTATTCCGTTTGCGTATCCGCATTCCTGAGCACAAGATGGTAGTCTTTCTTTCCGCTGTATTTACCCGACAGCAGCGTCAGCTTCGCTTCCTTCTTTCTTTCCTCCATCGAGTCCGACTGGCTATCGAATGTCAGCGTCTCCTCATTGCTTATGATATTCTCTCCGTCGTAAACAGCAACGGTCAGAATCCGCGGCTTCATCCTGTCGGTAACAGCCTCGTTCTGAATGAACTCAAACCTGTGTACAGGCGTAACGACTTTTTTGTGCCCTCCCAGTAGCGACACTCCCACCTTGTCTGCAACCGCTTTTTTCGCTTTCTCACCGTGCAACTCTTTAACCGTGATCACAGGTACAACAATCTCCTGCAACATCGCCCCGCCGTGGATGAATCTGGAGCCTCCGACAAAATGGAATTTGTTTGCCCCTTTCGGTATCCAGAATTCCATGTCTCCATCGGCGCCGGCAGTCACCGCTGTTTTCCCATGAAACACTTTCGGCGACTCACCAAGGTTTGTTCCAAGCAAGTATCGCTTCTTTGCCTTCAGAGTTCCAGTCGGCTTCGTATCCAGTCCGCTCTTGTCTGTCGCCTCCGGCATGGACTGTTGATACAGGAATCCGTGATCCGCCGTTATGACGACGTGGTTCCCGTTCAGGTTGTTTATTATGTGGCTGACAAGCTGCGCCAGTTCCTCTATCGTTTTCTCCACTGCCTCGAAGGTCTCTGTCTCCGTCGCCGCAGAGTCGCCCGTCGAATCTATCCTGTTGTGATAGATGTATATGACCTTCAAATCTTTGACGAACTCCCTGCCTTCATCTCTTTTCATTCCGAGCAGGGCATCCGCTTTTATCGCTGTTCCATCCACTCCAGCAAGCACTTTCGCTCTCTGGTCTATGGAACTCGTTCCCATGCCGTCCACAAGCACATCAGCATTCGCATCCAGTTTGAACGCCAGTTCCTTCTTTGGCAGCAGCGCAGCCATCCCAAGCCCGGTATAACTCGGCAGCACTCCCATCTGTGTTTCAAGCTTGGCATCGAACCTGTTCTTGCCGCACAAAACCCTGTAAAGCTCTTCCGCAACCTCGTATCTCAAGGCATCGCTTACGATTACATAAACCTTGTTGGTCACGCTTCCCAGAACCCTGCCTACACGCTCATCATAAAAGTCCTTCTGTCTGCTTATTTCCGGCAGCCGCCATGTGTTCAACAAACTTTTCTCTTCGCCTTTTTCCAGCAGCCCGTTCCACGCAACCGCCATCTGCTCCAGATACCAGTTGCAGTAACACGCCTCCACCGCTTCTCGCATCGGCTTCAGTCCGTCCTTCAAAAGCAGTTCCACTCTGTCAGCAAAAAAGTTGAACTTCCTGTAAAGCTGATCAAATACAAAAAGCTCTCCAGCGTATGCATCATACATGCTTTTGGCATCCGGGAAGTCGAAACCGTCCTCATATCGTTTCCTCAGTTCAAAAAGCTCCGCAGCCGCTTCAATTGCCTGATATGCCTGATTGTATGTTTCAATATTGTCACCATCAGCGGCAAATCTCGGATTCGCCCAGAACCCGTCCCGCCGCTTTTGTATCAGCGTCTTCACCCCGTCTATGCTTTCATACTTACGGTTCATCACGGTATCACGCAACGAGCGGATCAGCTTGCGTTCAACGGCCTCAAATGTCATGCACTCTGCAAGGTCATTTTCATCCAGCAGATTTATGTGATTTTTGATATTGAGTTCTTCGCCGACCTGCTTTGACAGCATCTTGTAAGCGTCGTAGCTCGTAACATTGTTCCGCCACTGTGAGAGGAATACCGATGCGTTCTGCGCGATAGCCCTGTTCTGCAACTGAAAGTGCTTCAGCGCGAAAGGCAGATCGCCTTTCAGGCTGTTTTCCATGTCCGCCACAAATATTCTGAGCGTCAGGTTTAGAAGTGTCTTTTCAGCCGGGTTGTACCCGAACTTCTTTGCCATCAGTTCCCAGAACATGTCAGACAGCCCGAACTTTTCAATCTCCTCCCATGCCTTCGGCGGCTGGCTCAGATCACAGTCTCCGTCCTTGCAGTATTGCGACAGCAGCTTCATCAGGATGTTGAACGGCTCCGACTGATCCGCTTTTGTTATCACGGCCAACATCTTCAGATCAATATCGTCTGCGAGGTCATCCGGCGATACAAACTTCTTCAGCTTCGCAACCCTGTCCTTGTTGGCGCAGAACTCCTGCCGCTTGCCGATGTGTTCTCGCATGGAGAGGTTGGATAGTTCAAGCTCGTTCAGAATCATCGAGGCCATGTCCGCATAGAACGTCCTGCTGTACAGCCGGATGTCCATCAGCCAGTCCGCTTCCGGCTCCGGCTCGGCAAAAGGCGCATACAGCAGATAACGGCCTGTCGTGTCTTCTGTTTCGAGTTTAACCTTCAGCCCGAATGCGGATTCATCTTTCAGGTTGATGATGCTGACACCTTCAAGCCCAATGAAATGTATGTCGTTCTCAAACTCCCGGTCTTTATCAAACCAGAAAACGATCCGCTTGTTTTCCTCTTCGTATATCTTGCGGAGGCTTTCTCTCAGTTTTTCCGACTGTTTACTGTCCATCATTCCTCCGCCCCCCCGGTAACAACTTTTACTTCGGCAAGGAGATTTCCAAACTTGCCGTAATTCACCTTCACACCGTCATCGAGGTCTATGGCGATCCGCTTGTCGGCGTAGTGCCTGAGTTCATCGTCAAAGGCAGAAAGTTCAGCCTGTTTCTTTTTCATGGTTTCAAGCAGCTTTCTGAACTTTGTCTTTGCGGATGTAGATGATACTTTCTCGATTTCTTTTTCAAGGAAGCCTATTCGAGCATTTATCTTGCCTTGAAGAGGTGTCACATACTCGCTTCTCATACGGGATAGCGTTCCTTCGTTATATCTGTGAAGATACACAAGGCACTGAAACGCTTTCTGCTTACCGCTGCTGAACAGCCAGTATATCGGGCGTTTCCGATATGTGCTGAGATGATCCTTGAAAAAACCAGTGCTGAAATATCTGCGGATTGTTTCCTCCGGTGTTTCATCCTGTTTTGGCGAGAGGCTGTCCGCCACAAATTTAAGATTTTCATCCAGCGTTTCGGGAGACCACGCCACTTTCAGGAACTCAATGAATCTGTTTGTGGCATCATCCGGGAACCAGTCCATGTCCATAACGGGCACGATACCGTCTTCATCGGCAGCGAAGGTTTTATATTTTGAAGCGTCGAAGTTTCTATTGCCGCTTTCTGCGTAAACCAGACCCGGCTGATCGAGGCAGTATCGCCCCATCATGCAGCCGACTGCATAAGAGATGAGTTCCTTGATAGTGTCAGTCAGCAGCAACGATTCCAACTCCTTTTCACTCCTATTGCCACCATAACGATAATGCGGATTGCAGGTCAGCGTGATCTCGGAGAACGGTGTCTCTGGCTTTATTTCGTTAAGCAAACCATAGGCTTCAATTAAAATACGGTTGTTTTCCGTTTCCAATCGTAACATCTCCAAGGCCGTCTCTTTCCGGTGCTTGTTTAGCAATTTATAGGTTTCCATCAGGGATGGTTTGTAATAATCAGGCTGAAATAGAGGGAAAATGCCAAAGCTACAAGAAGTTTCATAAGAATTCCAATCAATCTCAGATATTAAAAGACATCTTTCAACATTGCTTACTACAAGTTGGTCAATTTTGTCTGGAATGTAAGGAAGTGCAAATACATCATTAACCGTTGTATTAAGTGTCGGATTTATTGCCTTCAAATAATAATATGCTATAGGTGAATTTAGGAATGCCAGTGCTTTTTCATCACATTTGTATTTTGAATTAAAAATTGTAGGCGAACCAGAACTATAAAATACGCAATCTCGTTTTATTCTGAAACTTGAAATTGCCGATGTTATCAAAGACCATGTAATTCCTTCCCTATTCCAGAATTTAGGATTACATAATCCTCCGTTTGAATCATAAAAAGCACGGGCTGAATCAGACCAGTCAACAACATTTGTCTCATTTCCATAATACTTCCGAAAATCCCCTCCATTTGCGTATAAAGCCCATCTGTTATTACCAGATTGAATTTCCCAGAAAAAACGAAGGTATTTTTCATTGCCATGTGTTTTATTTCTGCCCCCAGAGAAAAACCGATCCCCAATTATAGTCTGTTTGAACAAATCAGTTCCTTTTACCCAATATGCAATAGGGCTACCGGGGATTTTGGGAAAATCCTCTGGAGTCGCCTCATAAAACCATCCACAAGCTCTATTCCTTATTGCATCCAAAGTCTTCGGAGCTTGGTTGTCTGCCCCTTTGAAATCAGAGAGCCTAATAAAGCAAGATTTGTGACGATCTACTTTTTCATTCGCTATCGTGAAAGTACATATTGGAACTGTCGCTCCTTCAAAACCGGAATATTCTAACTGGATCAAGCTGGTGATTGTTGCATCTTTAATCAGCTTGTTTCTAAGATTCTCGTAAGAGGCTATGAACATCCATACAAATGGAGACATGAATCCAAGATTGCCAGTATATTTTGCAAATATCGTGTTTCTCACAATAAAGGATGAAAACAAATCTTTCTCGAATCCGTCGTAATTGTCTTTCAAAAAATCTTTCAGCGCTGGATTGAGGTATTTGTTTCCCATATATGGCGGATTTGCAACAACATTGCAGTATTTACCTGATAGAATCGCAGACTGTCTCACAAAAGGCATCAGAGTATCAGCAGCCTTGTCAGCAAACAAATCACCGCTGCCACATATTGCTACTGCTGTTTTTTCAAGTAAAGGTAAGACACCCGATACATCATCAGGAATCTTTATAAGGGAACCGAAAGTCTTTCCATTTTCAAAAAGCTCAAATAGTTTATATATCTTGTCTCTTGACACTGACGGCTTGTGTTCTTCGGCAAGCGTCTGCTGCCGCTCAGTTTCCGGGAATAACTCGTTGTTGTCCACAAGCCTCTGTCGTCTTGGTTTCAGCAGCACATCGGCAATTTCTTTGGCATCAATGCCGTCGCTGCTCTGTATCGAAAGCACATTCAGCCTGACCGGATCGCCGCCGTTCAGAACACTTCTGTCATCCGCTCTCGCTTTCATCATCAGGGCGAACCCGGCAAGCTGCGCCGCCCGATCATCTATGTCCAGTCCGAAAAGGTTCTTCTCCAGTATCAGCTTCGGTATGTCCCGCAGTCTGTATCCACGTTCAAGATAGATTTCCTTCAACAGGTCATAAGCTTCCACAAGGATGTGTCCCGAACCGCAAGCCGGATCGAGTACGGTAATCTCTTCTGGGTGAAGTTCTTTCGGCGTTATCACCGCAAGCTGTTTCTTTGCCTCGTCCGTCTGTTCCGCTTGCTCGATGTAATACTCCATCTTAGCCTTGAGAGGCGAGTGCGGGTATGTCATCAGCCACTGCCGCCCGATGGTATTCTGAACCAGATATTTTACAATCCACTTGGGCGTAAATAACTGAGTCGCAGCCGGGATGTCCTCACTCTTTACAACTTTGCCGATAACTTCATCTTTTTTCTCCGAGATGTAGAACTGGTAAATCCAGCCGATGATCTCGACTTCCCGCCATTCGGATTCGTCTATGTCCGACACCAGTTTCCGAATCAGAGAATCCGTGTGCAGGAGATTTCCCGGCATCAGAAGTTCGGTTTCATCGTCAATCCGCTCGAACAGAAACGGCATCGCATGATTGAGAGCGTTGCACTGCGCCACGAGCAACATCCTGTAAAGTTCCTCATCCTTGCCGCCGTGCAGCTTCAGATCAATAGCAACATCCTTTTTCAGCCCAGGCAGTTCGACATCAGCAGCCTTTTCCAAAATCTCCGGTATCAGCCCACCGTCCGGATGACTTAAAACCCTGAACCCGTGATTCAGATATCCGTGAATCTCCATATATCGAAGAGCCACAAACCTGTTGAACCATGTATATGCTGCGGCTTCCATGACCTGCTCGAATCCGTTCCGTTTTGTGCGCTCCTCCAGCTTCCGCCGCTGCTCTTTAATCTTCGCCGGGAACTCCTTTCCGCCGATGAATGCAATCTCGCCCCGAACCTCCACAGGCTCAATCCTGTCTTTTGACAACCCGTAAAACCCGGCTCTCTCCGTTACCGCCTGTATGAACTCCCGTCGTGCCTTGGGAGCGTATGCTTTCAGTTGAGCAGTGTTCATTTATTTCAGCCTCACACGGGTATTCTCTTTTAATGCCGCCATCAGTGTCGCTTTCAGGTCACTCACATAATCTTCGACATCCTGCTCGGTCTCAAGGAAAGCCTTCTTTGAAATCGCAGACGGTTTAATTTCCTTAACGGCTTTTACAGGTTTGTCATCCTTTTTAAGGGAAGCCACAACCTCATCCAAAGCCGACTCGATTCTCTGCGCTGCTTTATCTTTCATATAGCCGATGTTTGGTATGCCGGATTCGGTATCAACCTTTTCAAGAATATCCAACACAGGTTTGAGCGCCTTGTCCACAACTGCGGTATCCGCACCCATCTTCTTGAATTCATTTTTAGCCCTGTCAACTGACTGCCGGATCACTTCAGCGGCCTTGGCTTTTTCATCCGCCACCAGGGATTCATTCGCCGTCCTGATTTTCTGAATCAGCGCATCCACATCTTTTAGAAGGGCATAAGGACTTGCCGCCTGTCTGATGTTGTTAAGCTGTGATAGTGCGCTTCTAACATCCCCGTTATCCTCAAGAATGGATTTGTTAGGCTTGAATTCATCGAGCGCTTCAAGCAGCCGCTCCCAGACAGGTCTCTGGTTCTTGAAGAATTCCGCAATGTTCGCAACATCCTCCGCAGCGTCCAGCAGTGCGTTCTTCTGCGCCACAAATTCCTTGATAAACTCGAATGTATCTTTTTTTGCGAGAACCTTCTGGATTACCGACAGAGAATCGTTAATCTCTTTTTTGCCCGGATAATTCCCTGTGTCAGCCAGAGGCTTACATCCGAGGAGTTCCTGCTGCCATGTCTTCAGGCTTCCGAATAGATATTCAAAAAGCGGGTCTTCCGCCTCCGGACCCAACTGCCCGAACAATTCTTTTCCAAGTTGACTTGCTGCCGTGAGGTCTGCTTTCTCCGCTTTCTTTTTCTTCAATATGGTTATCTGTTTCCATTGTCCTGTCTTCGTAAGCGGCCCTACGGCATCAGCGGGCTCGAGTGCGGAGCCGTCCATCAGTAGCGTTATTTCCCCGGCCCGGAAAAGCTTTGCAATGATGATGGCTGTTTCATATTCAGGCCAGCCACAGGGCGCTTTTGACAGCTTGGTCGTGATTTCGCCAAGCGTGATCTTGGCGTTCTTGATCGTCATCAGGTTTATCTGATCACGAATCTCGGAAATCGCTTTCGGATTCACAGCCGGAGTCGGCCCGGCAATGTCTATGCTCAGTTGTGTAACGTCGTTGGATGTGAGAATTGCTTTTATCTCAGCAACCGGGTCTTTGTGTTGCTTCTCGATGTAATCCAGTTTGTTGTAGATGTTCTGAATTAGATAATCGAGTCCCTGCTGGAGAACGGCGGCAGGTGTCGAAGCCTTCAATTGCAGTGAGTTACCCTTGGCGTAATACTCGGCTCCGCTGATGAGCTTGTTTAGCATTTCGATGATTCTGGTTTTTCGTTCCCTGTTTTCATCCTGTCTGCTTCTTAGAATGCTCTTGATGGATTCAGTCGCATCGCCGCTCTTTTTACGGATGTATTTGTCCGTCTGGATAAACGTCCTCAGTTCCCGCTCAAGGTCGGCATCATCCCAGAGCTTTATTACAAGCCGCCCCTGATCCTCCATGCTCCTCATTACGCATTTCGCTTCGTTATACATCGGATAATCTTCGGAGACCGGGGTTATAACCTCGATGCTTATATCGTTGTCCAGCTTTCCTTTGTAGGGTTGTCCGTCGCACAGGCGACTGTAAGTGTAAGGATTGTTGTTCGCCGAGTATCTGTGCTTGCCATCGGCCTTAAAAACCTCTTCAAAAAGAATTTCATTCAGTTCTTTTGTCTCCTCACTGTTCGAGACATCTTCGCCCTTTATTTCCCGGCTAACATCCCGCTCTTCGTTTGTGAGAAAGAAGAAATTGTCGCCGCTACGGTTTATCAGCGTTTCTTTTTCAAGCCGCTGTAGGCTTTCCTGTATCTTGCGTTTCAGTTCAAGCCTGTCGGCATCCACTTTATCAATTAAAAGCGTAACGAGGTTGTCCACGTTTGGTTTTGTAAGATCGACATATCGAATCAGGAACAGCGTCTGGAGCATCTGAATATCAAACGGCTTTTCGAGGCTCGGATTGTCCGCCGCCTGATCAATGACGCTCTTCACAACGCCTTCCAGGAAGCTTTCGATGGAAGGGTAGAACTGATACAGCGGAACCAGAACGCCAGTGTCCTGATCTGAAATGGACTTTGCGGCCGTCTGGAAGGCATCCAGCATGGAGCGTTCACCACGGGCGAGATGAAGCCCGGTAACTCCCACTTTCCTTATCTGCTCGAATATCTTCTGGAGAAGCTGGAATTGATACGGCGCAAACGGATATATGGCGGCGAAATCTTCGGTGCTCTTGAAGTTTCTCAGCGTCGGCCCGTCAGACGTGAAGCTCAACTGGTTTTTAATGATGTCGCCTTTGGTCTCGTACAGGGTAGCCAACTCCGTCTTGGCAACTTCCGTTTTTTCAAGCAGACGGGCCTGTATGACTTCATCGGTGTTGGAACTCGAAAGAGATAACCGGGTAACAAAACGCCCCTGAATCTTGGAGAAGTCGTTGGCTTCCGTTGACCTGAGTTCTCCGATAATCCGGTCAATGTCTTCCTGTGATGTAACGATAACCCACGCTTTGCCCTTACAGACACTGCCCAAGTTCTCTGTGATCGTCTGGAGACTGAGCATCAGGTGTCCATCCTTGCCGATGAACTGCCCGACTTCATCCACGAGAAACACAATGCGGTGATCCCGCCCGGCCTTATCAAGGTAATCCTTTACGCTCTTGGCGAAGCCTTCCACAGTCAGGCTGAATTTGGATTCAGCATCTTCAAACCATTTCTTCGCCGACTCCTCGCTCATTCCGAGAGCCTGAGACAGGGCAGCAATCAATTCATCCTGCCTGAACAGATAGGCATCCCGTTCTTCCTTCCACTCGGAACCGGATATATCCTTGAAAGCCTCGTGGAATTTTTTCAGCTTTCCTTTCTTGCTGAGATACCTTTCCATTTCAGCGATGTGAGGATCACTGCTGAAACCCTGCATCTGGTTGAACACTTTCATAAAGACTGCAAGTATGGATTGACGACCATCCCGTGCATCTGCTTTACTGTCTATGTTGAACAATATGACATCGGTGTTTGTGTCAGCGGCTCTCTTCATGTCTGAGTACAGCATGGCATCCGGGACTCGTTCTTCCATGAAAGAAACGGCATTCCGAGATTCGCCAGTGGCGGGGTTGCTGACCGAGAGATTGCTTAAAACATAAGAGAGGATTTTTATGAAATGGGATTTACCGGAGCCGAAAAAGCCGGATACCCAGACACCTGTCTTACCGCTGACGTTGGGGTCTCCGGCTCTGTCAATGGATTCCAGATATGCGGTAAAAAACTTATGCAGATATTGATTGAGTTCACGGGTGACGACATACTCGCTGAGTTCCTGATAGATTATTTCTTCGTCACGCTGGTCAGCCTTAACCACGCCGTTTATCGGCCTGAATATATCCTTTGCGAACAGGTTCTTGATTTTCATCTTGGCTTCCTCGATCCTCTGATTGTGTCTGTCGTCAGTCCACGAGCCTGAACGCCCGGTAGTAATTGCTTTTGATTTTTCCGAACAGTTTTAGCTCCTGCCCGTCGTAAGTGCCCGGATAGAAAAGCACCAGCGGCACATTCTGGAAGTATGTGTGAAGGTTATTCAGCAGGGTATGGCTGCGGAGCATCGGGTAGCAGCTTCCAACGCCATACACTAAGATCAGGTCGTGCTTGTCCGGCTCCGCTTCCTTAACAAACACTTCGGCGACCTTGGTTTCATTCAACGGCCCCTTCAAAGCCTTCATCAGGGCTTCATCGCCTTTTTCTCTCTGTATTGCGAATGATTTGTCCAGAAGATTACGCTCTTTCAGATACTGGATAAGCAATTCAAAAAGGTTGATTGTTTTTATCCGAATGTCAGGATGCTTCTTTGACACCTGTTTTGCTATGTGGTGTACGTTCTCCCGAATCTCAAGTTCACAATCAGGCGGGTAGTCAAAGATGTAGAAAGCAATTTCATTGCCCAAACCCGTGCTTTCAAGAAACTCTTTTGACTGGACTCTCTGAATTGCTTTGTTCAAGCGGTTCTTCAGGTCTTCATTCATTCAAATATCCCCATACACCGGATCAGGTAGTATTCGCTGTGAGATTTCAGATAACTCTGTATCTCAGGCAGTATTCTAACAGGTATCAGCTTCATTGACTTAGTGCTGTCCATATATTTCGCTTCGGCGAGAATTCGGAACACCACTTGCCGTACCTTCTTCTTGGTCGTTTCAGCCCACGATGTGATCTCCGGTGCTCTCTGCTCACAGGTTTCAAAGAACTTGTCCCAGTCCCGAAGCGACAGTTGGCTTTCAAAAACCTGAACCTTTGTGCTTTTTACTTCTAAAAGAAAGTCGCCGAGCAGACGGCTCTGTTTTACCGTCGCCGCCATCAGAGCCTGTACGCAAGAATCATAACTTCCATCTGTGACAATTTCCCACAGTTCGGGCTGCATAAGCTCCAGACGGTTTCGGATCAACCGTGTCTGCCTCTTAGCGGAGGCCGGGCTGCGCTTCATCAGCACGTTGTCGCCCCGGATGGCTTGTTTCCAGTCCTCCTCAGTGGCGTTGGCAAGCAGGAGCTTCGCCACCTCCCGGCTTTCCGATATGAGCAGGGAGCCAGCGGCTATGTCGGCTGCATAAATTTCCGAAACACGCATTTTCTCAGACCTTCTGATCGCAAGACCTCCCGGAGGCCACAATCCTCAGTGGAGAGCATGGAGTATTATATCCCACTTTTGTCTCCAAAATAAAGCTTTGGGAGCACAGAAAAGCCGCTTTCTGGCTGTCATTTTATAAAATATCGGGTTTGAGTGTCATGTGTCTATTTATGTGACGGATGCTCCCTTTGTCACATCCTGCTGGTAAAATGTAAACAGAAGGTGTAAACGGAAACCGCATGTTTGATGATCATGGCTTCGATTTCGATGATTTTCTGCTGCTCGGTGGAATCTACTACCTCGCCGATGTCATGGAGAAGGAGGAACGTAAACTTGCCGCCGAAAATCCTGAGCAAGCGGAGAACGAAGCGAAAGCAACTTTATTGGGCTGTGTCATAACGATTTGCATTCTTATCGGAATCATCGTTGTTGCCATACTTCTATAGATTTAACCTGCGTTTCATAGGGGATTTTTATAAAAACAAGCGCGTAAAATACGACTCATTATATGATGTGTGCGAGCACAAAAATATCAAACAGCGTCCTCGACATAATCTTCAATACTGTATTTTTCGTATCTTTCTTTCTTTAAAATGCTTTCTAATTTTTCAACTAAAGAAATAAATTCCGTGCGTTCTGGTTTTGCTAACGACTCGGAGATCCTATATAACGCGACAGGGGTTTCTATCCCCTTCATTTTTCTATTGTGTGTGAATTGAATGCAAAGGATGTAGTTGTAGATATTCATCTGGTTCTGATACTTGTATCTAAGATGAGATGACGGCTTTGACTCCTTTATAAGTGAATTATAATCAACTGCTTTTCCATTTTTATCAACGCAAAGGTTAGTGCATAGAAACTGATTCGTATTCTGAGTGACAATCATTCTCGAACTATCCATGTCTTTTGTAGAGGATTCGACTCGAGCAGCAGAATTTATAACATCACCTATAAAACTCCATCCAAAACCGGATAAATGGGCATAATGTTTTTCAACAAAACGAATCTTATCTGCTGTTCCTGAATCTATACCGATTCCAAAATCAAGTACCTCCGGCTTTTTGCCTTTGAACCTCTTTCGTATTTCCTTAAGTTCTGTATTATCATTATTGAAAATATTTCTCATGCTATTGTGAATCAACAGCCCTGAAAGAAATGCTTCAATGTAGTGTCTATCCGAAAAAAACACGGCAACAAACCCATCGCCAGTTGAATTTACATATACTTTTTTGCCCTTATGCTTTGCTACCCTGTTAATAATCTTAAAACATTCATAGAAAGCCTTACTGATGTATTTCAAAAATAGCTTTTTAACTTCGGGTTCAGATTCGGGTTCAGAGCACGCTTTTAGATTCGGAGTAAAGTTCCTTATGTCAAGTAGTAACGCAGTGCAGGGTTTGCTCATATGTATAAAGCGAAAAGAGACTTAAGAGGTGCATTTCACTGATCTTTGGGTTTATTCCTATTAAGCTCTTCCAGTTCCTTCTCCTTCATTTCTCCAAGCTTATCCAAATCGTCTATATTCTTAAGGTCTTTGTAAAGAATCTCATCTTTCTTTCCACATATCTGATTTATGCGTTTTCCGATTTCAACCAATGTTATCCCGCTGCCAGGCACAAAGCAGGAATCCAAAAGCCTTTTTCTGATTTTTGCGCACCTGCGTTCAAAGAGATATTTTTTTCCGTCCTCCGGGTCTCTCGCGGCAGGGACATAGATTTTGTACTTGCTTACGTAAATGCGCAGCTTGGCAATCTTCTTTATACCGACGAGCTTCATCAGCTCCGGTGTGTCTATCAGAAAATTTGGGTCCCACTTGATGGCCATACAGGTCTGCTCGGTTCGCTCTTTTTGCTTCCTACCGCCTGTTTATCCGATAGATACACAGAAGCGGTGATGTTTGAAAGGCTCAAATTCTAAAGACCAACAATCCCTCCTTGCTTTTTCCGCGATGTGTTTCCTTCGAGGTATGGGGTTTGTGTTTTTGTCCGCCTCCCATATTTTTTTAATTTTACGAAAAAGGCAGAAAAAGCTTGATTTTAAATGGTGTTTTTCACTTTGCAAATCCAAACAAACTCAAACAGTTCTTTAAAACATTTCAGTTTTCTTGACTTTAAAAGACAGTTCTCCATTTTACGTAATTGTGCAATATAGCACATAAAGGATGATTAGTCAACATTAGAAAACATTAGATTAGATACAGTCGCTGTAAACCGATTTTATTTGAGGGCAAAAAATCCGTAAAATTGTGATTAACAAAGGCTTTTTTCTGTATGGGGACAGAAAAATACTTCGCCACGGGGGAACAGTTATGAAGACGACATGTGAAGAAAGGAAAGAAATCCGGTGTCAATCATGTGAAACTCTGCTTGCGATTGAATCGGACGGAACCATTCAAATCAGATACAAAAAGGAGGTGAATCTCACGGTTTCAAAAGACCTGCATGTTGTGTGCAGGGGATGCGGAAAGGTCCATCTTATCAGGATCGAAAAAAGATAGCCTGAAATTCATGGACAACAGGATTCAGAAAATGGCTTAGAGAGGTGCGTGACGCCCGGCCGGAAAGGACGGCGGGCTTATGTCACGCACATCGAAGGAAGAAATTCGTCATGCCATTTTTACGGAGGTACAGTCAAGGGAGTTCAACCAGCCGTTTCAAGAGATGCAGGAGGCATCTCGCGCGCTGGCTCTTTTCACAGATGCGGGTGAACTCGTCCATTGTATGCATCAGCGGGACAACGGCAAAGACGAGGAACAGGACATAAAAAACAGAGTTCTCCGCGATCTGATAATCGCGGCCAAGTATTCGCGGAAATATAGTTCCGCGGCGCAGTCCCTCTGTATCGCGGCGCTGTGGCCGGGGCTGGATAGGGTATCAAAGCAGGTGGAATCCTCGCCGGAGCCGATTCAGGATTCCTTCGCGGAGGTTTACAACGCGACTCTTCAGGAAATCCAGTCCTGGGACATGGACAAACAGGATAAAATTGCCGCCAATATTCTGCTGAACGTGAAGAAGCGCGTTTTGATGCTGTACGATGCCGTCAGAGAGACCGAAACAACCCCGTTCAAATCCCCCGACAACACGGACGACGATGTTGACGCGGGAGCGTTCGAGGGTGGCGCGGATGAAGTCGTTGATGAAAAAACCGTCGAGTCGCAGGTTGAGGAGGAGCTTTGCTCTTCCGCGCTCGACCGGCTGGTCGCGGCGAACGTTATCAGTCCCCAGGAATCGCTTCTGATCGTTCTTCGCGTCTTTCAAGGGCACGAGCTTGACGCAATCGCTGAATCACTCGGCATAAGTTACAAGACTTTATGCCGTAGATACGAGCGCGCGATAGAGCGACTGGAGAAGTTTTTCAAAGACGAAAAGGGTTACTGGGCGTTTCTGAATTCATGACTCGGCCGGACTGCGGCGACGCGCGGGAAATCGGCGACTGAATTTCCAATTATCGCGTGACGCGTGATAAGATATGTGGACAGGGAGCGGCGCGTCATGATGATAACTCCGAGGAATTCTTTTAGATTAAACTATGCTTTAATTGCACCTGCCTTAATTAAAGGATGGCGGCACATCCTTTAATTGGCAAGCCTCTTGGTAATGTTTGCGGTTTTCGCGGGCGGTATTTTTTGGGTATCAAACCGGATCGCTCCAAGATATACACATCTGGAAATATCATGTCTGTTTTACGTATGGAGAGAATCTATTCAAAATGCTTGCATATTTGCAGTTGAAATGCATAATTACATATTAGACGGGTTTTGTTGAGCTAAAAGGCAAGGTGATTTGCATGAAATATATTCCACGTTCCGTAGAGCCAATTCTGAAGAAATCCGCAAAAGAGTTTCCCGTTATCGCGCTGACCGGGCCGAGGCAAGCCGGGAAAACAACTCTTTTGAAACATCTGTACGGAAAAAGCCACAAGTATGTTTCCCTTGAGACCCCGGTCATTCGCGCTGCTGCGACGGATGATCCCCGCGGCTTTCTCGACATGTATTCTCCGCCTGTTGTATTCGATGAAGTTCAGCATGTTCCCGATTTGCTCCCGTATATAAAAGAAATGGTTGATGCAAATAGAAACACACCAGGACAATTCATTCTGACAGGTTCGCAGAACCTTCTCCTCGCGCAAAACATCACGGAAACTCTGGCCGGAAGATCAGCGGTGCTCAGGCTACTGCCTGTAACCTACCGTGAGCAGACAGGTGTTCCGGGACAGCCGCTGCCATGGGAAAAGGGGAAAAGAAACGAAAGAAAAAAGATATCGTCGAAAGACCTGTGGCGAAGCATCCTGCGTGGCGGGTATCCTGAGCTCGTCGCCGGTGGACACCGGAATTTATCGCTCTGGCACGGAAGTTACGTGCAAACATATCTTGAAAGGGATGTGCGGACACTGCGGCAGGTGGGCGACCTCACACAGTTTCAGACGTTCCTGCGGGCGCTCGCCGCCCGAAGCGCGCAGTTGTTGAATCTCTCGGAACTTGCGCGGGATATCGGCGTAGCGGTAAACACGGTCAAATCGTGGTTGTCGGTTCTTGAGGCCTCCTATCAGGTGATAATCCTTCGCCCATATTTTGAGAACATCGGAAAAAGACTTGTGAAATCGCCGAAAGTGTATTTCACTGATACCGGAACGCTATGCTACCTCGTTGGTCTCGAAGACCCCGAACACGCCGTCAAAGGACCAATGGGTGGCGCGATCATGGAAACAGCGGTCGTGAATGAAATCCACAGGTCACTGATTCATCGTGGAGAAACACCGCGGATGTATTTCTGGCGGACGTCCAACGGTACGGAAATTGACATTGTTATTGACGCAGGGAACCGACTGATACCCATAGAAATTAAATCGTCCGCCACGCCGAACCGTGGCATGGCAAAAGGCATTGAGGCGTTCAGAAAAGATTTCGGCGAAAAAGCCTCAAAGGGATTTGTGATATGCCCATGCGAAGCGTCGCTGCCACTCGGCCCGGACGCTGCGGCATGGCCGTTTTTTGATCTGTGATTAATAAGGCTGATTCGCACGTTTGTCGTGAAGGCCCCTCAATAGAAGGCGCAAACCCGGAACAGAGCTGGAACATACGGATGTGAGCGCTCAAAAAACCTTGTGTTTATGCGGCTTTTTGAAATCGGCGTCTGACTGGCAGTCAGAAGGTCACGGGTTCGAATCCCGTTAGCTCCACTAAAAAAGCCGCATAAACAGTGGCTTTTTTTATTTCTGGAAATTCCGTAAATCCAAAAATAGCCGTAACATAGCTGTAACATTTGGCAATTTCACATGAATTGAGGCTGCGTCGCATTTGATAAAATGGCACGTTGTGATTGATCATTCATATGCTGATGCAAGCAAGAGCATAGAAAATATTATTCAAATTGACTGGGAGACAGACTAATCGAGTATCAATTCGGTCTGAGGTTTTTGATAGTTCCAAAGAAATCCAGCATCATCTTTTGATTCGCTGATAATTTCGACAAGAATATTTTCAATTTCCTTATTCCACCATTTTCTACTTCTGACGTTATCGCCAAAAACTACCAGTAGCGTGGTAAATATGTAATCAAGCGACTTCCCGCAAATAAATGGAACCCAGTTTTTATACAATTCTTGTTTCGTCATAGGGGTATTTTCTTCTATTTGATAACAACCATCGGGTCCCAAGAAAACATTTTGGATTGAGCGATAAGAAAGGGATGGTATAACCTCCAACTTTCTTATCGATGATTTCCTACAGTCAAAAGAAGAATCGTAATTGCCATGTGTCCTTTTGTTGAGAAATACATACGTTGTTTTATACTCATTTTGATATCCAACCTGATTGAACCTATTCTGAATACTCGGCATACGATCTTCGTAATATTTCATTTCATTTACTTGAGGATTTTTCGATATCCATTGTAGGTTCACTGAGGTTTCTATCAAACATCTCAATAATGCCAAGGAAGATGTAACGTGGGCTGCTTCAAGCAGTTGAGATATCCCCTTCGTATATTCAGACATTAGATTTATATGTATCTTGAACACTTCCAAGCAATTTGAAAAAATTCGAGGATTTGCTTTTTTAACCGACATATCTAACCATTCCGCCGCGTCAAGCATAGTAACAAAAAGCGCAACGTGCTTTTTCAATAAGTCGTTCCCCCCTCTAAAAGCGAAGATGCGTCCCTTTTCTTATCAACCCAGCCTTTTTGAAGTAATTTTCTTTCTATGCGAACGATAGTGCGTTTGTATTTAAGTTGACATTCCCATACTCTAATAACTGACCAACCTTCTCGCCTAAGTTTCGAAGTTACTTTTCTATCATGTCTTTTATTGATATCGATTTTATCTTCCCAGTAAGCAACATTACTTTTAGGGGGGGTATAACAATGGGGACAACCATGCCAGAAGCACCCATCGACAAAAAGGGCTATCTTCTGTCTTGGCCAACAGAAATCCGGCGTTCCAGGTATTTTATAGTGTCTTCTCCAGCCATTTAATCGGTTATTGCGCAGAAGAGACAGCATCTTTTTTTCTGTGCTCGCATTTCCTCGCGACTTAATCGCCGCCATGTATTGAGATCGGGTTGCTTTATCAACTATATCGGCCAAAGTTTTCTTCTCTTTATCAAACTGAAAACGACATGTTCATAGTGTCTTTATCAAAAAAAGAGATGCTTTTACCTTATATAGCAACTTTAGTGAAATAGGGATAATATTTATAAAAATCAGCGTATTGCCGCATCATTTCTGAATTTTCCGCTTCAGATTCTCCAATCATGTAACCAAGTTTTGTAGCTAAATTTCTTTCAGTATTATTTTCATCTGGAAGTAAATGTTCCAAATGAAGCCTCTCCTTAATACTCAATACAGGAAGCTTGATCTTGTGTGGAGCTTCCCATTCAGTGTTTGCAAATTTCCAAGTTGCAAAAAGGCCTTTAACCATATCAACATTCCCTAATTCGCATATTATTCCCGTTACATTTAGCATGTCAGTACCATCTGAATAATAGGTCGATGATATAGGTTGAAAAACAATTCCGTTAGAAGCTGGAAGGATACCTTCGACAGACTTTCTAATCATTTTTTGAATAAGTTCTGGTAAGCTTTTCTTTATATATTGATCACTTACAGCAGAAGGCAACAACGATTGAAATATCTCTTTAAAAGATTCAACTCCCTGCTCGCGATTCGCTCTTAATGTCAGTTTTATGATTGTTCCGTTACAACCCCTATCTAACAATTTATTGAACTCCAAAAACCTCTCGATTTTTAAGTCGGTATAATCCAACCAAAAAATCTCTCTTCCTGTACAAGAGTATGTTGTTATAAAGTCGTTAAGGCTCGCGTGATGTAATTCTAATCGCTTTGTAAATTTGTGAAATTTCTGTCTTTTATAGGTTTCCTCGTTTTGTTCAATAGAAACCATCTTAATATTGGGATAAAATGTATTTATCAGGCGGCAATCTTCTAAAAAAGGCCCACATAAGCCGTAATATGTATAGTTAGATAGAGTATAATTATTGCTCAGTTTTGATAAAACCTCTATCAGTAAGTTGCGATCTACAGCTTTGTTAAGACGGAGATGATATGGCGGATGATTCATTTGCGAGCCTCTTTCAATACCCGATCAAAACAGCTTTCGCCGACTTTTGATGCGCTCGCATCAGCATCATCAAGCAAGAACTTTCCAATTATCTTAATCTCATTTGTTTCGCGGACAAAAGCAATGCGTTGCTTTGTTGTTGGTTCTGGTGGCGGTAATGGTAAGTTCGGCCTAAATTGTTTGCCGCCCGGGCCCTTTATTACGGTTCTAAATTGTTCTTTTCCAATTTCTTTTTTCAATTCCTCAAAGGGCATTAATTTGCCTTTCTTAATATTTTCTTTCCCCTCCTTTACGTTGATTGATTTCCATTTGTTAGTGTAGTTAATAAAAAGACCCATTCCTTCTCTCATTTTGTTCTTAACTTGAAGGTAGATGGTAGAATTTGCATTGATTCCCCGCTTGGTTGTAGTTGTAGGTAAATTTCTAGGATCATCACTCTTGAACTCTACAATTCCTGAGATTGCGATAAACTGTGTATGATACGAAGGCAAGCCAGCTTCACCCCAGCCGGTAAGCTCGCTTTTATCGTTGTATAGAACCACTCTGTCATTGCATATAACTGTCCATCCTGCATCTTTTGATGAAAATAGTTTGCCCTCCTGGTCCTTATCCAATTCTTCCTGTGAAGGAATGGGGCGGGTAAAACCGACTGCTAAGTACACCTCAACACCGTTTGTCTTTGCCCTATAAATGAAAGGTTTTATTGAATTTTTATTTTTTATATCTGAAAAAACCAGACTAGGAATTTTAGCCTCAACTTTTTTCCCGTTCAAAAACACTTCAAATCCTCTGTCAATTATGAGAGCATAATGTGACGACACGGCTTTATACAATTCATCTTCAAACAAGTTTGAATCGTGCCCAAGAAGGGTGGAAATACCAGGATAGATATCTTTAATACATACTGTTGTGCCGTCTTCTTTTATAGTTGGTTTCGTTTTTTGAGTCGGTAGATACCAATTATCTTCATCAATAATCCAATCAGATGAAATTTTGACTTCGTAAGAGTCACCTTGATTTTTTGTGGAAATCAAACATTCCTTTCCAATTTTAAATATCGCCCTTTTCATACCTATGCCATAAGCCCCTACACCTCCTTTTTGTATTTTGGCATCTTTGGGTCTGCCCATTTTGAAAGCATAATCATGCAGCGCCCATGGAATGCCACCACAGTTGTCATGAATTGAAAAAATGGAGTCCGAAAATGTGATTTTTGCATAAAACCCTTTGTATGGTTTGTCGCTGGCACGCTTATTCGCGCTTCTTAGTATTCCATCGACGCAATTGTCTAACAAGTCGAGTACAGCGTCTATCAATTGTATGTCTCTCGTGAGCATATCAACAAAAAAAGATTTTGCAGGCCGCGCATCAACAACATCTGGATGTGTAGTCGTTGTTTTGGGATTCATAATGACATCTCTCTTTCTGTCATACATTTTGAAGTTTGCAAAATACAACTTTCATAATGAATTCAGCAAGTATTGGGCTCACACTGTTTCCTATTTGTCGGAAACTATGCCACTTGGTTGGTGAAAATTGAAACCAATCTGGAAATCCTTGCAGTCTGGCCGCCTCCCTTGGCGTAATCACCCGGTTCTCGGTTGGATGAAGCGGTCTTACAGCCTGATAACTTCCGCGTTCGCGACCTGTTCCTGCCCTGAGAGTTGGGCAAAATCCATTTGGATCAAGTCTTTGCGCTTTCGAGACATAATCACGTTTGCCCTGTCCTACCTTCGCGTATCTTTCAGAGACTTCTTGTGAATGCACCGTTCCCAAAAAACCAGATACAAGCCTCTTGCTTTTAAGACGTTCGATAGCTTCCATATCCCCAACCTCTTCAGGAATATGTCCATGCAATCTTCCGCCAAAATAACCGTTCAGTACATATCGGACTGGTCTCCATCCATCCCGTTCGGATTGCCAGGACGGTTTTATCTTTGTTGGCAGGCCTTTTAGTGCGTCACATACACGTACGATTTCCATCCCTTTTGGAGGCATAAAGTCTTCTGGTGTCAAAGGGCTCATCTCGTCTTTCTGATATCCGAAAAAGAAAATGCGTTTTCTTGTTGTAGGCGCGCCATATTCATTGGCTGAGAGAACCATTGGGGACAATAAAACATAATCCTTTTCAATTATTGAAAAGGCTCTTTCCCTTGTTTCCCGATTTTTTTCGCCCATTATTCCCGGAACATTCTCAGCCAAAAAGAATTTTGGGCGAGTTTCCGCGACTATTCTAAAAAACTCAACAAACAGGCCATTGCGAGCATCGCCCTTATTGTTTCTTCCTATGTGACTGAAACCTTGGCATGGCGGCCCACCAATGATTCCAGCAAGGTCGCCGTTCCTTAAATTCAATGAAGTTCTCAGGTTATGTCCTGTGAGTTTTGAAACATCAACAGCTAAATGATCCGTCTTCAGAAAATTTTTTTTATGGGCGTTCATTGCTTCCGAATCAATCTCCACTGCTCCGCTCACAACAAATCCTGCACGAGCGGCTCCAAGACTCAATCCTCCTGCTCCGCTGAATAGATCGACAATCTGATGAGAATCGCGCCTTTGCTTGATTCCGACGCTGTGTAATTTGTTGGACATACTATTCAGGCCAGTCCCTTGTTGGGCGCAATTTGAAAATTACCACTGAAGTGGAATTATACTTGTTCGCAAAATATTTGTATATCTTTGCGAGCCCATTGGGCGTACTGCCGATTTATCGAATTCCTTCATGATTTCGATGGAAAGGATGTTTTTTAATTGAAAAAGAGAAAACGCAAATCATATCACACCGCCCTCACCAGCCTTGTCTTTTCCCCGAACATCAAATTGATATACGGTCTGCAAAGCTTCACTGCCCTATCCGGGAACTTGATGTAGTTCTTATATAGCGATCCCGTCTGACCACGCCACTGGTGGACGTTGATGATGCTCTCGTCCGCCCCGGCCTCTTCCATGCGGCAGGCAAAATCCTTGCGGAATGTTTTTGCCGTGAATTTCAAACCCGTCTCTGCGGTGAGCTTCCGTATCTGTCTTGCCACCGTTGTTTCACACAACGGCAGCGCGCCGGTAATTCCCTCGTTGTCCAGATACGTGATTATGTGCTGGGGCACCGCAATCTTCCGGTACATCGGACGCCCCGCTTTTTTCGTAACGAACACCGTCCAAGAACACTTCTGGCGGTCAATGTGCTTCATTTCGAGCCGGAATATCTCCGACGGCCTCAGCCCTGTGCATCGCGCCACCTCGATAAAAATCCTCGTTGAGCGATACTCCTCTGCCGACACCGCCCCCATAATTACTTCCCACTCCATCTCTTCAAATCTCGGATTATCTGGTTCTTCCGGCATGAATCTATTCGCATACCTCTTAAGAAGCGTGCTGAATGGATTCAAACCCGGCCAGAGCCTCTCGTCTTTCAGCCATGCAATCATTCCCGACGCTGTCGTGATGACGAGCCGGACAGTGTCGTATCCGTATGGGTGGTCAATCATCTTCTCGATGAATTCCTGGGCGGTGACATCGTTGATATCCGTGATTGGGGAGTCGCCGTAGTGGTCATAGAACTTTTTGCATAGATAATGGAATTTCCTCTTGTCGCATCTCCGATTCAGTCCATGCCATTCCTCGTATGCCGTCATGGCCTCTCGGCACGTCTTATATTTCCCACTTGGACGCGGGCCCTCGTCGTGGAGGCTCTGGAGAAGATTGAATACGGCCAGATGCGCCTTGTTCTGGATTTCCATCGGCTCTTCATTGAAATTGCTTTTTGTCGGGAACAGTCCAGGTAGTCGCTTTGTAATCAGCTCGCCGTTGTCCAGCTTGAGCTTGACGGCGTATTGATGGCCGTGCGCGTAATGCCCGATTTTAACAATGTTGTAAGCCACGATTTTGTGCTTTTCCGGTTCCATGCAATCACCCCTTTTTGTCAGGGGTGAGGTTGCCTCTGAACCGGATTAACCTCAAGCCATTTTTAGTTAATTTCAGGTGTCCGGTCCCGGTGTCCTTACCGATGTGGGGTCACATCCGAGAGATCCGAAAAACACCTTCTATCTGGTAAAGGCCCTTTTGATATGGCTTGAGGCGACAACTTTTGAAAAAATATTTTAAGCGCCGGTCGGGATGCAGTGGTTTCCCGGTCGGCGCTTTTTCTTTTATTAAGGTACACGCGCGATCCTTTTATATCCCCAACCACCCAAAATCCGAGCTTTTCCCACCCCCGATAAATTTATTTTTGAAACCTGTCGCCTTGGGCACCCCCAAAAGGGCCTTTACCAGGTAGAGGCACAAAAAAACGAGGCGAGCGGGACCATGAACAAGACTGCGGAAATCCTAACAAACGAAGACGCCGGCGGAATCTACGGCACCTGTCCTTTTCCCACGGAAAACGATATCCAGATGCGGATCGACGTCGACAAAGCGGTTCGCGCGCTACCTCCGCGGCTCATGCTAATATGCCGCCTCATCGCACAGGGCGCGCCGAAGCATGAAATCTACGAACAGGCCGGAATAAGCCACACGACATTCCTGCGAGACATCGTAAGGATCAGACGCATTTTCACACAGCGCAATCTTCAAATTTACATCAACGACTGAAAGAAAGGAGGGTTGGAAGATGCAAAACGACAGAGACCGGGAAATTCTCACTTACTCGAGCATCAAGACGTTTCGCAACTGTCGGAGAATGTACGACCTGAGATATAACCGGCATCTTGCGCCGATTGACGAGGACTCGGAAGCGCAGGCTCTCGGAACCATTTTTCACGGGAGCATGGAACGGTGGTACGGTCGCGACATAGCCGTCCCCGTGGAGCAAGCCGGAAACAGCGTCCTCGAATACATCGACGGCGCCTGCCCCGACAGGGTTCATGATGACCGTCAGCGGAAGATGTGGCATCTCGCCCGTGCGATGTTTCTGGGGTATGTGAAGCGGTATCCCTCGGAAGGCTTCGACGTCGTCGCGGTTGAGAAAGAATTCGAAAGCCAGATCATCAATCCCGACACCGACTGTCCGAGCCGCACATTCATCATGCGAGGCAAGGTCGACGGCATCATTCTGAAGGACGGGAAGCACTATCTCCTCGAACACAAGACAGCCTCGACCATCGACGGCAATTACATCGAGCGGCTGCCGATGGATTTTCAGATTATTCTCTATTCCGACTACATAGAGAGATTCCTGAACATCCGCATCGCGGGCATTCTGTACAACGTCGTCGGCAAAGCGCAGCTCAAACAAAGCAAGGGCGAGACTCTTGCCGAATTCGAAGAGCGCCGAGCGGCGCTGATAGCAAAATCCAAAACCGGCAAATCGTCCGCAAAGCAGCAGATGCCAGAGTCCGACGATGATTTTCAAGCGCGGCTCGCCGTGAAATATGCCGAAGACGATATGTTCCACCGCGAGCTTCTCATCATTTCCCGCGACAACTTCGATGTGTTGCATTCCGAGGTCTGGGAACTTACCCAGCAGCTTCTGCTCGCGCGGCGCTCTGGCCGATGGTATATGAACACCGATTACTGCTTCCACTACAACCGCCAGTGTATTTACTTTCCCATCTGCCGCTCGGGCGAAAATCCCAACGTCATTGAAAACCTCTATCGCGTTGTGCCGCCTCATTCCGAACTGAGCGGCCCCGCCGTGGAGCCAGAACCAGTTTTTTAGGCCTATGCGGCCAGAAAGGAGATTTACCAATGGCAGTAACACTACCCAAGGCTCCGACGCCGAAAAAGAACGATCTTCGTAGCCTGACCGTACTTCTGCATGGTGGGAAAAAAATCGGGAAGTGCCTGAGTGGCGACACGCTGATCTATGATGCGAATTCCTGCAAACCTGTAACCATACGCGAAATTGTCGAAAGCTCTACCGGCGTGATCCACACAATGAAGGAAGCCGGATGCATAGTCCCTGTTAGGCCTTCGCATTTTCTGCGAAACGAGCCGGAGCAGTTGTACAGGCTGCTGACCCAGACAGGCAGAACCATCGAAGCGACGGCACATCATCCGT
>JAKQPS010000182.1 GCA_029564595.1 bacterium
ATGGTTCAACGGGCCGGAAGAGTGGACAGGATCGGCTCGGAGTTCGACAGGATATACCTGCATAACATGTTTCCTGACGAGGGGCTTGAGAAACTTCTCAAGCTAGTGGAAAGCCTGACAACGAAAATCAACGTGATAGACCAAGCGGGATTTCTGGACGCGAGCATTCTGGGGGAGACGGTGCATCCGAAATGCTTCAACACGCTGAGGAGAATAAAACAGGAAGACGGCTCCGTGATTGAGGAGGAAGAGCAGTTCACGGAGCTTGTAAGCAGTGAATACATGATGAAACAACTGGCGGGACTGCTGGAGGCTGGCGGAAAAGAAAAACTGGACGAGCTTCCCGACGGGACACACTCTGGGTTGGCGAGACAGAACGCAAAAGGAATGTTTTTCTATTTCACGGCGAACAAAGACAGCGTCAAATCTCACTTCTGGAAGTATTACGATTTGAAGACCGACAGAATTATTGATAATCGGTATCTGATTGGGAATCTGATAGCTTGCAGCCCCGACACGCCAAGAGTCATTGGCGACTGCGACGCCTTCGAGATTCAACAAAGAATTATCGACGATATATTGCGGCGGCATGAGCAACAGCGCGGATTGGAATCAGCGCCCAAGACGATTGACCCGCTCCAACAGACAATCGCTACCACTCTTCAGGGATACATGAACAATCCCAACGTAGATAGAAAACAAACGCTCGAGGCGATCAAATATCTGAATCAACCAATGCTTTCGGTTCATGTCAAGGAACTGAGGGCCTTGTATAACGAGTTTCAGAAGAGCGGAAACTTTAATGCTTTCATAGAGCCGATCCTCGACATGACGAACAAGTATGGAAAACAGGCGGTCGCTCCCACCGGCAAGCGTAAAGAAAAAGAACTAACAGCGGAAGACCTACGCCTTGTCTGCTTCGATTATATTGTGGGCTGAGTCTGTAATAGCCGCATGTCGCGTTCCCGGAGCGTATCAATGTCTCATGATAAAATGAATCAGCTAATCGAAGCGTTGAGAGACATGCCTGCTTCGGGCGAAAAAGGTTTCGAAGGACTGATAGCGACGCTTCTTGGAAAGCTTCTGGATGAGGAGTTTGTGGTGGCGCGGTCAGGCAGCCAACCGGGCGGCGATGCGCATAGCGTTTCCGGCGGTGTTACAATGCAGGCAAAACGATATAAAGAATCGACGAGTTTTAACCTGAATGAAATCGAAGGAGGAATAAATCAGTGTTTACGGCTGCACAGAGACTTGCAGTGCTATGTACTGGCCACAACTAGATCACTGGATGGACAAACGCAAACTCGGTTGAAAGATATTTCCAATGAAACGGGTCTTGATATTGTTGTGCTGGATCATCGAATTGATGGGTTTTCCGATCTGTTCTGCCTGTGTGTAACTTACTGGGACTCTATCTTGTCTTTCACTCCTATAAAAAAGTTGGAACCTGCTTTTCAAGATTGGGCAAGAACTCAGAGCCAAACAACTGAAGTTAAATCAAGAACGAGAGAAATCGAAAAGCGCGTAAAAGAACTTATTGGGAGTTACAGCTCAGTGTGCGCCACCGCAACAGACAAACTTGAAGAAAGATTTGGAATAAAACCGTCGCAAAAGCATTTTTCGTACAATATAAACCTAGAGAAATCCGTGAGAAGGCAGTCTGTTGAAAAAGAAATTTCGGAATGGTGGAGCGATGCAAACAAGGAAGCGGCTTGTCTTGAAGGTGAGGAAGGAACAGGCAAGTCATGGGCGGCCGCGCTCGCGATAAGGAATATTCCTGAGATGTCTAATACCCTTGTCCTCTGGATGGACAGTTCGGCTTGGTGCGAAAAAAATAGTGTCAAAGAATCGTTAAGGGTGGGATTCGAAACAATTGAACCATTGAATACGGGCCGGACAGACAAGCTTGTTGAAAAAACTCTAAAAAGATGGAAAGAGCCGATTCTGATAGTTTTTGACGGTGTGAATGAGAAAGCCGCCGTCAAAGCCGCCAACAGAATACTAAATGATTATAACAATGTATATTCATCGAACAACGATGTTGACTTATCCCACATAAGACTGCTATTTACCAGTAGGCTTTTACCCAATATCTCCGAATATGACAAAAGAGCATGGCAAAATGTCAAATCAATACCAGTCAAGGAGTACGACGATGGTGAGTTGGCTGATGCGCTGAGGATATTCGATGCTCAGATTCGCACTGAAGATATTCCGGAGAGTATTAAGCCATATATGAAAATACCGCGATATTTCGGCGTTTGCTTAAAGATGAGAAAACGGCTGGGAGTGCTGTCAAATATCTCAAAGGAGATAATCCTTTGGGAAGACCTCAAATCGAGAATTGACGAAACAGACGACCAAACAAGGAATAAGCTTGGATGGCAGAATGAGAGAGACGCCGAAGATGTTTTATCGATGCTGGCTCAAAATGCTGTTGAAATAAAAGGGCAGCAAACAGCCGAAAAAGAGTTGCTCGATAAGTGTTTTGACAATAAATACGATAGCATTAGGCAACACCTTAGAGAACTTAGAATTGCCGAAAAAGCAGATAAGTTTCATGCCATTTTAAGCGAGGAGCATGTTAAGCTGGGTTGGGCGCTGTACATTCTTAATAAAGTAGGAATCATAGATGAAAATCAAAGCGTATTGGCAGTCGCCAATGATATCAGGGCACTTTTGGAACCGATACCTTCAGACGACATACGAACAGAAGCTCTTTATTCAGCGTTGCTGCTGAGTGTGAATGACAAGTCGAAGCTCGGAGTTTCGCCTGAAAAAAAGCGCGCCGCATTGCTTCATTGCTGGCTGTTTTCCAACAATGCGGACATCAACGTTGAGAAGCTGGACTTCTGGGCCAACGAGGACATAGAGGCTTATCTTGGGCTTATCGACGTTTTTTCCCACGAGCTATATCAAGGCGAACTTCAGATGTTTATTTTTTATCCGTTGGCAAAGGTTTGGAAACAGAGCGCTCTGGATATTATCAAAAAACATATCGAACAGTGGCTGCTGCTTGTTCACACTCCGAACAGCGACGCGTCGGGGTTCTACGAATACAAGGGGCACAGTTTCCCGATAGCATTTAATAAAGACCATCTCCGACTATCCGCTCTCGCCGTGTCCCTCGTCTCGATTCAACCTGACATAAAGTTTCTAAAAGCGCTCGCGCTTTCCATGGTTACTTGGAATCTGCCTTTTTATGAAGTTGATGGCTTAAAAAGACATCCCAAGGATATCAGGAATAATATCGGCTTGATTATGAGATGGGTTTATACGGAGAAGGCTTTTAAAAACATACAAGACTTAGCGGCGGAGAACAAGGAAGACAAGTTGCTTCTGGAAGGACTGCAACTGCTTACGCGCAGTCTAGGCGTTATTGATCCGCCGCAGGAGCTTCAATATGCAAGCCAATCCGTGCCATGGTATGAAACATTGATCCAACGCATCGAAAACAAAGAACCTCTTTTCGAGGCGGGAGAAAAGGTGTTCGGCTCTTTAAATTCTCTTGCGGCCAGAACGGATCTTCCAGAAATCCGATGTTTGGACAAGAGGGAGATATTTCGCAGATTTGAAGACCTATGCCGCAACAGAAAACCAAAACGACATGAAGGCGCCGTTGAAGAAGACGATCCTTTTGATGAATATCTGCCGTGGGTGGCGCGATACTGTCCCGATGAATTGGCAGAGTTGATGAGCGTGTTGCGGACAAGAGCGTTTAGCAACGAACATCCTAGCATCCTATTTAATAAGACTTCCGGCATATATCACTTTTCTGAATCAGCCCAAGATAATGAAAGCATTGTGGACAGCATCATAACTGCGACTAATAAATACATTTCAGAGCTTCACAGCAACAGAGCATATATCGTTTCTGTGTTTTTCGAATCAATTATCTTGCACGCCGCCCCTGATAAGCTGAAACAATGGTTCGAGTTATTGTCAACCGACGAACAGACCAGAAAAGGCATTTTGGTGTTTGACACCAAACCATTGCTCATGAAGTATTTGTTAAAGTCCGAGATGGCGGAATACGCAAAAGATAAAACATTAGGTGCTTTCGAATCTTGTATCCTTCTTGATGAGATAGACATTAAAGTGTCTGAATTCGCGTTCTGGAGTTTCATCGCATCGAGCACACATGAAACAGATGAAACATTCTTTGAATGGGCGAAAGCCCGATTAATTGAGAATGGAGCAAGCCATCCGACAAATTATTATCTTTTCTATATAGCGGCAAGTCGCGGCTCAAGCAATTGGCTCAAAGACATTTTAAATGATGATAATCTTTTCCCACTCATCGATGAACGCGCTGTCAGGGCTTTTGTTGACAGCAGTAAACCTTTTCCATCTACGTTGTCAACAAACAGGACTTATGAAGAGCTAATGCGTGTGTTGCCTAAGGATTTTGCCGGCCTTGTGCTTGCCGAAACAGGCAGAACAGAAGACTTCAATAGATGGGGGCGTGAATTGCATGAAACAGTTCGGGACAGTTTTCCTCCCTCTGACTTAGAGCCTGAATCAAGAAGCATAACGGAATACATTCTCAGCAGGGACGGAACCCCCAATAGAATACGTCAGAATCCGCCTTCCAGTAGCGTCACATTTAGAAACACTGACTCAGCAACATGGGGAGTTGACTATGGCTCCGATGGGATCGAAGACATAGAAGAGGTTTTTGATGATTCAAAAAGAGAAGAGCGGATGAGGTCGGAAGCTGAGTTGTGGAGAAAGGATCTCGAAAGAATTAATCAGTGGTCTTATGCATGGATAAATAAAATAAGATTTGTCGGACTTATATCGGAATGGGCGAAAAGGAACGAAGAAGTATTTGTTGAGTTAGCAAAGGCATATTTGGATAGAATTAACAGGTTTGGCTTGGTTCAACACGAAATGGCTGCATTCACGCTTAAGGTTCTGTGTCTATATATTAAGCACGATCCTCACATGGCATGGGAAACATATCAGAAGCATTTCGATAAAGGCTTTCGAAGACATAGGTTAATACGCGAATATGGCACAGATGAAATATTAGCGGCTCTGTGGGATGTCGAGCTTTGCGGAACACAACAACATGATGAGTTGAGAAAAAAGATATTTGATGACAACTGGTTAAGCGACATGGATGTTATGAGAATAACTCTTGCTGCAGTTGACAATGGCGCGGAGAAATATATTCTGGGCTTTGTAAAAAAACACTATCTCAGCGCGGATGTGGCAAGAGAAAGATGTCTAGCGGTTTCAGTTCTACCATGGCTGACAAACGCTGAAGCGCTAGATATATTGTGTGATTTAAGGGACAACGATCCAAATCGATGGGTGCGAAACCATGCGGAATGGGCTTGTGATGTTGCCTTGAATGAGCGCTGTTGTCGCGAACTGTATAGAACAGCTTTGCGAGAAAAAGAACCGAAAAAGATGTCAGCCACGCTTCAACAAATCAAACCGGCGCTAAGCCCGGCGGCTCTCTTATGGAAAAAAATGATATTGTATGAAGAAAAGAAAAGCAACAACGTCCCTGAAAACAAAACAAATTATGCGATCAGGTTGGTGTTTTGGAGTAAACTGAGAAATAGCCTTGCGAAAACAAAGGTGAACGGAAGAGACATTGACAAATACATAAGAGGTGAAAGCATAGATTCACACAGAACGGTTCGATTAGCCCCGTGGTGGAGTGTTAAGACAGACTAGCATTCCATCGGCAAGATAATGCCTGCATATATCCACATAAATAAAGTGATTTTTCAGAAAGACAATACTAATGACGATACGTTGAATAAGTTTTCCCTTAAAATCCCTTTCAAAATCTTTCATGCCAGCGCCAAAGGCAGAGCTTCGCTTCCGCCTTTGGCGCATATCAAGTGAAAAGATATTGGGAAAGAGATTTTTATGAGAATCTTCATCTTGAACATTTTCACAGGAGCGTAGTGACGGCGCGCAAGGAAAAGATTGAAGGATTTTCAAGGAAACTTTTCAAAGTTTCCTTGAACCGCCGGAGGCGCTTGATGAGCGCGCGGAGTATATGCGCGTATAGTCGGCGAGGCTTGATTTCTTATTTGCGCTTTTATCATAAAACGTTGCCCGCATGCTCGAAAATCAGGAAAATTCCGTCCCCCCTGTAAGTTTGCCTGTGTTGAGAATATTTTTTATCCGGAGTTGTTTTCAGTTGATTGATTATGCTTTATTATGATATATTGTATGCAAAGGATTGCAAAATGGCCGTAATGTATTTTAAATTACGCTCATAATATTTGGGAGGCAAAAATGGTAAAAAGACTCAAACAAACGTTTCTTGCGGCGCTGGCGGTCGCGTTGATGTTGCCGGCGGTCGCTGCTGCGACGACAGCGGCACTGCCGATAGATTCGGCGGCGGCGGCGGCAAATGTGGAGAAGATGATCGCGACTGCCACCGAGCGCCCGGAGGATTACCGTCAGCAAATTGACGCTATGATCGACCTGACGCTGCACATTCTGCGCGGCCCCGTCCCCGACGGCTCCGGTTATCAGTATGCGGAGGCGATTATCGACAAGACGGCGGAGCCGGTGACTCTGCTCAGCGAGAGGGTGAACGCGGTGTGGAAGGCAAACCAGCAGCAGACTTTCTCCGCCGAGGCGAGGACGGTCTATATGCTTCAGATTTACGCTCCGAAATACCGCTCCGGCCTTTTCAGGAACAACGGCGACACTTATGTTGAAAAATACAAAGTTGAATTTTCGATTCAAGGCAAGACCCGCACGATCAACTGGGAACACAAGAACTGGATTTCCCGCGACTCGACGGTCGAAATTCCCCTGCCGGGCATAGCGGAATGGGCGAAGATAGAGATAGTGGCCGGGGTCGAAGCGTCGGACGTCGGCAACGCGATAATCGAACTTCGCGCCGTGCGCCCCATCGTCAAAGACGACCCGAAAAACCCGTTCTCATACTCGATAGACCAGTTGAAGGCGTTGCAGAAAAATATCGCGTACGCAAAGAGCGAGGCAACGCTTGAGCAGTTGAACGAAGCTCTCGCCGGAATCAAAACCGCGCCGGTGGCGGCCGCCGCATCTTCACAGGCTTCCACGGATCAAGCCGTCGTTCAGAAGCTCGAAGCCATTTCCTCTCTGATGGACGGAAGCGAAGAGGACCGCGCAAAGGCGAAAGCCGAGTTGAAAAGCTTAATCGAATCGATGAAATAGAACTGACGCGCGCGAACCGCGCGACTAAGGCGGCTCCGGAGCGACCCCGCTTCGGCGCGGCCATACGAATGGTTCGTTAATGGCGAAGTATGAGTTGGGCGAAAAAAGGCCGGCGGTCGGCGACGGGACTTGGGTCCACGAGACCGCGCAGCTTATCGGCGACGTTGTGATCGGCTCCGGGTGTTTTATCGGAGCGGGGGCCGTCCTTCGGGGCGACTTCGGGAGCTGCCGCGTCGGCGACCGTTCGAGCGTTCAGGAAAGTTGCGCCATGCACTCGCGCCCCGGAGAGGTTTGTTCCGTCGGCTCCGATTCGACAATCGGCCACGGGGCCGTCCTTCACGGCTGCAAGGTGGGAGACCGCGCGGTGGTCGGCATCCACTGCGTGGTTGCGGACGGCGCGGAAGTGGGCGACGACTGCATAATCGGGGAGAATTCTCTGGTGAAGGCGGGGATGAAGATACCCGCCGGGAGCCTCGCCGCAGGGTCGCCCGCGGTTGTGAAAGGGCCTCTGAAGGAATCGCAGATAATGATGAAAAACGCGGGGGCCGCGCTGTACGCGGACCTTGCGGCCAGATACGTCAGAGAAGCCCGCAGGCTGCCCGACTGAACGCGCTCACGCGAACCGTTTTATCCAGTCCAAGCACAACGAGAGAAAGATTTCCCTGTGTTCATGGCGCGTGAACGCGTGGTCGGCTCCGGGAACGATCTCAAGCCGCTTTGGCTCGACGGCAATCGCGTGGATGCGTTCGGCGTGCCAAGACGGAATCAGTTCGTCGTCCGAGCCGTGGCACGTCAGAAGGCGCGAAGCGCGCGCGCACATCGCGGGAATGTCGTGTCCCGCCGCGTCCGTCTCCAGCGCCCGCTTCACCCTCGTTCCGTCGCCGAGATTGATGTAATCGCCGTCGCGGGAATACTCCGGGCCTAGACGCGGAAAGAAATCGAAGTTGAACGGGGTGGCGCAAATAACGGAGCAGAAAGGCCGCGCGGTTTCCGCCGCCGCAAGAGCCGTCAGGCCCCCGAAACTGCTGCCGATCAGCGCTATGCCGCGAGCGCCGAAACGCTCTCTGACGAAACCGGCCGCGGCCGCAAGCTCGGCGGCGCGCCCCGTAAGCGTGATGTCCTCGAACTTCCCTTCGCTCTCCCCTATGCCGCTGTGATCGAACCTGAAAGCGGAAATCCCCGCCGCCGCCAACCCCTCGCACACGAACGTCCATTTTTCGCTGTCTTTCGAGCCTGCGAACCCGTGGCTAATCACCGCCGCCGGAGCGCCCGCGCTCCCGGCTTCATGCCACGCCCCCGCAAGTCTCAACCCTGCATGTTCAAATGGCATTTTTTCCATGTTTGTATTATACGGGCAAGAAAAACTTATTGGAATTAAGGTAAAACTTTTGAAAAAGTTTTCCCTTAAAATCCCTTTCAAAACATTTCATGCCAGCGCCAAAGGCGGAGCTTCGCTTCCGCCTTTGGCGCGTATCGTGTGAAAAGATATCGATAGCGTTTTCTATGAGAATCTTTTTCTTGAACATTTTCACAGGAGCGTAGTGACGGCGCGCTGCAGCGCGCCGTCACTACGCGCAAGGAAAAATTTGAAGGATTTTCAAGGAAACTTTTCAAAGTTTCCTTGAACCGCCGGAGGCGCTTTAAAAGCATGTCGATTAAGGGAAAACTTTTGAAAAAGTTTTCCCTTGACTCTCCGTTTCGCGCTCTGTTTACTTCGTCAGGCGGTTGATTTTTTCGAACATATTCATGCCTATTTCGAGTATGTCGGAGGCCGCGTATTTCGCATTTTTGAGCAGGAATCCGTCGTCCGGCAGCCTGTCTTCGGCGGGCGGGAAAGAGCCCATCGGCTTATGTGGCTCAGTCTGATACCAGTATGCCACGCTTGAGTAGTCGGAGCCGGGCGCGTCGTTAATGCCGCCGTGTTCGATAGTGGCCCTAATGCTTTTCTTGAAAGGGATAGGATCGTTCACATGGAATCTATAGGCGGAGATGCGGGAGCGCAGGGGGTCCTTGATGGTGAGGCCGTGGTAAGGGCCGGCGAAAGCGCCGTTGACGAAGTACCACCCGCTGTTGAAGTAGTCCTCCGTTCCGGTTCCGTGTATGGCGGGAGGATGTTGCTCGCCGTCAACATATATCATCTCGTCGCCTTCGAGGAACCAGAAAGAGAAAGGCCTGCGGCCCTGCATTGAGAGGTTGCAGCCGACGTAGTGGCCGGAGCCATCGGCTTCTAGTATGGTGTAGTTCGAGCCGGGGAGGGTTCTCTCGTGCCGCCAGCGCGCGTGGAACCTGCCCGTTTTCGAGTCGTTCTCCGGGGCGTCTTCCTTGTTGTAGCCGATGTTGTAGTAGAGGGCGTTGATTTTTTTCGAGCTTTGGTTCTCTATCTCGATGCGCGCGCCCTTGGAGAACGGCATCGGGAAGTATGAGTAGAAACCTCCGCTGGACATTCCGAGAGGGATGGAGGTGTAGTGCCTGTAGTTTGCGAAACCCACGCCGAAGAAATCGCCGACCGGCGACTCGACGCTGGGCGCGGACTCTCCGTCCCAGTACATGCGAAGCACGCAGTTGCGCAGGATGTACAAGTCAGGCGAGGCGATAGTGATCCAAATCCTAGTTATGCGGCCCGCGCCGGAGATATCCGCCAGAACGGCTTTGTCCTCTGAGTTGACCCGCACGTAGTCGTTGTTGCCGCCCGTGCGGTCGAAGCTGGATTCCTGCGCCGCCTTGAACGCTTTCAGCAGCGGCAGCCCGTCGAGGTCGTTTGCAGATTTCATATCCGTTCTCCCCGCAAAAATATTGTCGCGATGCGTTTATGATTATACGCGCGAGGCGATTATATGAAAAGCGCGAGGGAGAAGCGGACTAAGAGATGGCCGCTTGCGCAAAAGCGTCAGATGATTATTTCTGCGGAAGGCTCGCGCTGTGCGGCCACATCTATCAGGATGTGGTCTTCTCCGACAAGCCGGAGGGAATCCCTGACGGCGTCGAGAGCAAGCTTGGGCGTGTTGCAGTCTTCGCTAAGGTGAAGGAGGAGAATGTGTTTGACGCTGCCCCTGCTGCGGGATGCCACGCGCGCGGCAGTCCTGCCGCACTGCTCGTTCGACAGATGCCCGCGCCCGCCAAGCACCCAGTCGACAAGAAACCTCGGCCGCCCCGAATCCAGTTCCGAGCGGACATCGTGGTTGCACTCGATAGCCAGCGCGTCGGCTCCGAGCATGGCTTCTTCGGCCTCAGGCGTGACTTCGCCGAGATCGGTGGCAAAGGCGAAAGATTTTCGGGAGGCCCCCTCGACGTGGCTTATGCGGAACCCCACCGGGCGGCCCACGATGTCCCTGTTCCAGCCGCCTGAGCCGTGCGGGACGGCGAACGGCCCGATAGTCAGTTCTCCCATCGGGAAAGGAGCGTCGTCGAATTTTCTCACGAGGCCCGCTCGGTCAAGCTCGGCGAATTTCTTCGACCGCCTTAAAAGGTCCTCGAACGACTCGGCGTGCACGTACAGAGGTATGCCGTGCCTGCGGCATATCGGATACGTCACTCCGGCGTCAACGTGGTCGCCGTGCATGTGTGTAGCCAGCACGCCGTTCACGTCGTCGAGCGAAACCCCTCGCTCGGACAGCCTGTCGGTTATGTAGTTTATTCCGAGGCGCGCGGCGTCGATAAGCAGCCGCGTTCCACGCTCGGTCTCGACCAGCGAGCAGTTTCCGCCGCTGCCGCTTCCGAGGTTGACAAGTTTCATTCTCAATTCCGGAAATTCCTTTCGCCGCCTGAAGATCAGGTCTCCGAGCGAACGCCTGCCGCATAAGGGCCGCAGACGCGCAACGGAGACTCGGCGCGCTCTCGCAACGCCTTCACATCCTCGATGTACGGCCACCTGCTTCTCTGGTCGGAGACGCGCCACATCTCTAGGGAGGCCCTCAACACGGTCTCTTCCTCGCCGGCGGACGCGATGATGTCTCCCGACGGCCCGCAGACGACTGAGCCGCCCGTGACCGCCCTGCCGTCCAGATAGCGCGCGCCCATGTTGTTGACGAACGCGGCGAACACGACGTTCTCCGCGGCGCGCGCGGCGGCCAGCCCCCTCCACAACTCCAGCCTCTGTCCGGGAATGTTTCCCGGATTGAACACGACTTCGGCTCCGGCGAGCGCCATCTCCCTGACTATCTCCGGATACATCATGTCCACGCACACCGCGACGCCGCACCTGACGCCGGCGACGTCGAACAGCGCCAGCCCGTCTCCGCCCTCGCAAAATTTCCTCTCGCCAATAGCGCCGGAAGGGAATATTTTCTTCTGCGCGCAGAGAGTCCGTCCGTCCGGGCCGACAACGTGGCAGATGTCCTCCACCCTGCCGCCGGAGTTCACGAACAGCCCTCCGGTCAGAACATGAAACCTTTTCTCCCCGGCTATCTCGCCGATGTCAGCGAGCAGGGAGTCGATCTCCGCCTCTTCCAGAATCGCGGCTCCGATCCACACCTCCGAAAAACACACGACATCCGCGCCCTCTATCGCGCGGAGCGTCTCAAGCGCCCTCGCCTTGTTCGAGTCTATGCGATGCAGTTCGCGCCGGAACTGTATCAGCGCGACATTGAGTTTCCTGTCGTCTTCCGCCTTAACCATAAAGCAGATTATATGGAAGGCTGGGCGACATATCAACGCGCGCGCGCATCCCTTTTTTCGCCGGGAGTTTAAAATGCGCGGGTAGCGCGGCTACAATTTGCGTTATGAGCTGGGTGGAAGAAGTTAAAAGAATCGCGCGCGGACGGGTCTTGGAAAAAGAGCCTATGTCTCGGCGCACGACATTCCGCGTCGGCGGGCCGTGCGAAGCCTTCTTCTGTCCCGAAGGCGCGGACGACTTGGCCGCCGTCTTGAAATTCCTCCGCGCGGAGGGCATACGGCATATTGTCATAGGGCAAGGCTCGAACGTCCTTTTTCCCGACGATGGATACGACGGATGCGTGGCGGGCGTCGGAAACGGGATGTCGAAAGTGGAGTTCGACCCCGGAAAGCTGGAGGCGGAAGCCGAAGCTGGAGCTTCCCTGAACGAGCTTGCGCTTGAGACAGCCGCGCGCGGAATGGCCGGACTGGAATCTCTCGCGGGCATACCCGGCTCTGCGGGCGGCGCGGTGTTCATGAACGCGGGCGCTTTCGGAGCTTGGATATCCGGCCCGCTGACGTCCGTCGATTTTATCTCTGCCGATGGTGAGCGCGTCCGGCTCGACGCGGCTGAACTGGACTTCGGATACCGCCGCAGCTCGTTTCAGGACAACCCCGGCTGCGCGATAGTCTCCGCGAGGTTCGCGTTCGCGCCCGGCGACCCCGCCGCCCTGAAAGCCCGCGCGGCGGAAATACTTGAGTTGCGGCGCGGCAAACAGCCTCTCGACATGGGGTCCGCCGGCAGCTTCTTCAGAAACGCCGAGGACGGCGGCCCCGCGGGAAGACTCATAGACGAGGCCGGGCTTAAAGGCCGTCGCGTCGGCGGCGCGATGGTCTCCCCAAAACATGCCAACTTCATCGTCAACGCCGGAGGAGCCACCCGCGCGGACATCCTCGCCCTCGCCGACATCGTGTCCTCCCGCGTCAAAGAACTCTTCGGCGTCGTCCTCGTCCCGGAAGTCAGAATCATCTGACGCGCTGCAACCCTTTTCAAAGAGTTTTCCCCAACCGCCTGCGGCGGCCGCGCGCCTCATGCTTTTCCTTGTTCTTCTTTCTTTTCTTCTTCTTTCGCTTTTCCCATTTTCCATCCGCCGGAAAATCAGCCGCCGTTTCTCAGAGCGCGGCCTGCGAGGCGGCTTTTGTCGAACCTGCCGTCGTCCAGAATGTGGAAGCCGTTGATTAGGACATGATCGATGCCTGACGGAGTCCCCACGGGGTTGAAGAAATCCACGTTGGGAGCGATCATGTCGGGATCGAACACTAGCAGGTCGGCGAAATAGCCTTCTTTGACGATGCCGCGTTGTTTAAGGTTGAACTGTTCTGCGGGCAGGCCGGTGGTTTTGTGTATGGCAGTTGGGAGATCAAGCATCTTTTTCTCCCGCACATATCGGCTGAAGAACTTGGGGAACGCGCCGTAGAACAGGTGCGACGGCTTGCCGAATCCCATCAGGATGGTGTCCGTGCTTATCTGGACGTCCGGGTGAGCGAGAGCGGCGAAGATGGACTGCTCGGTGAAGTTGTCCTCCGGGCGGCCCGCCGACGAGAAGACGAGCACCCTGCCCTCTTCCTCCACCAGCAGGTCGCAGATGAAGTCGAACGGATGCTTGCCGGCGTCCTTTGCCAAGTCCGAAACGCGTTTGCCTTCGCAGCATTTGTTCTTGTCGGTGACGACGGACATGATGCGCGTGCAGTCCCAGCCGAGCAGTTTGAAGATGTTGAGAGACCAACTGCTTTTGCCGGTGTGGGGCCACAGCATGTCGCCCTGTTCGATGTCGCGCCTTATCTTGCGCCTGATGGCGCGGCTGGTGAGGCGCTCGCCGATTTCCTCTTTGTCGCCCTTGAGGGTCCACGGGGGGAAGTAGGCCATAAGGTGCGTGAAGGTGGTGGTGGTGGGCATGACGTCCACGCCTATCTTCTGCCCCTGTGAGTTCATTTTTGAAATTCTATTTAGCTGTTTCTCAATCTCGGCATCCAGCTTCATCGGGAGAGTCCAGTATTGAGAAAGCTCGATCATGAGGCCGGCGAACGCGCGGATGAACGGGCCGAGCAGGCCCATGTCAGGAACCCAGAAGAGGTGCGACACCTGAGCGCGGATGTCGTTGGCGCGCGCCACTTCGGCAAGCTCGTCTATAGCCTTTTCGAGGTCGTTCATGTATGTTCGCAGGTGGCTGACGTACATCCCGTCGTAGTCGGACAGCACGCTTCCGAGGCGCACCAGTTCGCGGGTGTCGCTTTGAAGGCCGGGCATGTACTGAAGGCCGGTGGAGAGTCCGATGCAGCCCGCGTCCATGCAGCGCTCTAGCGAGAGAGACATGCGGGATATCTCCTCGTTCGTGGCTTTTCTGGGCTGCATGCCCATCGCGTCGATGCGGATGAGGCCGTGCGGCGCGAGCAGCGCGAAGTTGAGCAGCGCCCCGTTGCCCTCGATGTGATCGAAGAACCCGGCGGTGTCTTTCCACGGAATGTCTTTAAGCTCGCGCGCGGTGAACCCTTCGAGATATGTCTTCATGTCGGAGTAATACTCGTCGGAGAAGGGAGCCATGGACATGCCGCAGTTGCCGCCGACGAAGGTGGTTATGCCTTGGCGGACCAGAGGCTCCAGAACGTCAGCGTGGTCTTTGCGGTGTATAGTCAGGTCCGCGTGCGAATGCGGGTCGATTATGCCCGGACAAACCGTCTTGCCGGTCGCGTCGATTACCCGGCAGCCGTTCGCCGACGCGAGCGCGCCGTTCCGCTCCACCGCCTTTATCTTGTCTCCCTTGACCGCGACGTCCGCCTTGAATCCGGGTTTCCCCGTTCCGTCTATAACCGTTCCGTTCTTGATTATCAGGTCCAATGTCGGTTCCCCTCGCGATGAATTTCAAACGCCCATGCGGCCGTTTTGATAGAGCATATAGAAGAGAGCGGCAAATATCAACACCCGGCGCGCGCGGTTGGGCCTCCGGCGGCCAAAGAGAAACTTTTGAAAAAGTTTCTCTTTGGATTCTCTTCAAAACGTTTCGATGGTCGTCGGGAGCGAATCGCTGCCGCGCTTCCCCTCCCGACGCCCTATTTAAAATCATTTATGAATAATATTCCACTGAAAACCCTTTCCCAATATCTTTTCACATGTGCGCGGCGGAGCGGAGGCGCGAACGCGCCCGCTTCGCCGCGCGCATTGAAACGTTTTGAAAGGGATTTTAAGGGAAAACTTTTTCAAAAGTTTTCCCTTAAATTATAATGAGCCTGCGATTCGGAAGCGAACGGGGAAAAGCCATGCTGGAAAAGGGATACTCACAGGTATACACGGGAAACGGAAAAGGAAAGACGACGGCGGCGCTTGGGCTGGCGCTTCGCGGGGCGGGCGCGGGCCTGCGCTCGTACATCGGCCAGTTCATGAAGGGGCGTCCGTACAGCGAGCTTGATTCGGCGAAGCTGCTCTCTCCTTTTGTTGTCATAGAGCAATACGGGCATCCGGAGTTCTGCGTTCCGGGAAAAGTCTCCGACGATGATTTCCGGTTGGCCCGCGAAGGAATGGAGAAACTGAGGGCGGCCCTTTTCGGTGGCGAATACGATATTGTGATAGCGGATGAAATATGCACCGCGATATACTTCAAGCTCGTTGCGCTTGAAGATGCGCTCGCGCTAATCGCGTCGAAGCCGGAGCATGTCGAGCTTGTGATGACGGGCAGATACGCGCCGGACGAGCTTATCGCCGCCGCCGACCTCGCGACTGAAATGAAAGAGTTGAAACATTATTATCAGAAGGATGTTCCGGCGCGCAAAGGCGTGGAATTCTGAGCGCGCGCCGCGCCTTTCGCCGTCAGGCTGTTTTTTCTGACAGGCGGCGGGCGATTTCTTCTTTCAGATTGTCAATTGATTCGTTTTTGAGAGCGGACACGGCGATAGAGCCGGGATTGCTTTTCAGCATCGCGTCCAGCCTGCCCGGTTTGTCCAGCGCGTCCGTCTTGTTAAACACCATCATCGTCGGGGCGTCGCCCGCCCCAAGCTCCGCCAGAATCTTTTCCACCTCGAACATCTGCTCCTCGAATGTCGGGTTGCTGATGTCCGTCACATGAAGGATGAGATGGGCGTCTCTAGCGACTTCGAGGGTGGATTTGAAAGATTCCACAAGTTCGACAGGCAGGTTCTTGATGAAGCCGACTGTGTCGATGACAAGGATGTTGCCCGCGCCGGGAAGATATACGCGGCGCGTGAGAGGGTCGAGCGTGGCGAAAAGCTTGTCCTCCACGAAAGCGGACTCCGAGCTGAGCCTGTTGAAGAGGGTGGTTTTTCCTGCGTTCGTGTATCCGACGAGGGCGACGACGCGGACGCCCGACCTGTCGCGGCGGCGGTTCTGAACGGAGCGGTGAAGCGCAATTTTTTCGAGTTTTTTCTTGAGCGTGGAGATGCGGGCGCGGATGCGGCGCCGGTCGGCTTCGAGCTTGGTTTCGCCGGGGCCGCGCGTCCCGATTCCGCCCCCCAGTCTCGACAGCAACAACCCTTTTCCGGTTATCCTCGGCAACATGTACGTGAGTTGCGCCAGTTCGACCTGAATCTTGCCTTCGTCGCTCGCCGCTCGCATCGCGAATATGTCTAGTATCAACTGGGTGCGGTCCACCACCTTGGCTTCAAGAGCCTCTTCGAGGTTCTTGAATTGCAGAGGCGATAGGTTGTGGTTGAATATGACGACTTCCGCTTCGTGTTCGTCGACGGCGGCGGCGATTTCGTCCACTTTGCCGCGCCCGACGAAGAACTGGGGAGTCGGCGTCGTTTCGGCCTGAGTGACGACGGCGACGGCGTCCGCGCCCGCAGTGTCCGCAAGGCGGGCCAGCTCGACGTACGCCTCATCCGTTTCGTCCGCGCTCGTTCCTCGCGTCCTGAACCCCGCCAGAATCGCCTTCTCCCGCCCGCCGCTCTTTATGTCTATCAAATGGTGTCGTCCGTTCCGTCCGCGCGCTCGCGGAGCTGTCGTCATTCCTTCAGCAAGTCGCCGTATTTATATATGTCAGTCGTTGGGAATCTGCAAGCGAAATCGCGGCACACGAACGCGGTGGTCATGCCGTCTTTCATTTCCTTGAACTGCGTGATTGGTATTATTTTAGAGATTCCGCCGGGATTGTCCGCCGGGTAGAACACAGTGATTTTATTTGGAAGGAACTCTCTGCGGGCGATGCGAATCATGTCCTCCGCCACCGGGTCGCCTGTGTTTCCGGCGATGACGATTTCCATCGGCGTGGCGAGCATGAAATCGAGCGCGGCCAGCATCTGCGTGTGCGCCTCCGGGTTGCGGGCGACGCGGGACGAAAAAGCCTCTATCGCGCCTCGCGCCGTCCTTTCCATCTCCATGTCCATCCTGAACCGGGAAAGCTTCAGCAGGGCGAGAGCGGCAACCGAGTTGCCGGACGGCTCCGCCCCGTCGTAAGCCGCGCGGATTTCTCCGATCAGCTTCTCGTTGTCGTAGCCGGAGAACCTGAATCCGCCGTTTTCCGCGTCGTGGAATTTGTCTATCATCTCGGCGGCGAGCAGGGACGCCTGCTCAATGCGGCGCGGGTCGAATGTCGCCTCGTACAGGTCGACCAGCCCCATGACGAGGAACGCGTAGTCGTCCAAGAACGCCGGAACTGCGGTCTCGCCTTCGCGCCATCTCCTGTGGAGCTTGCCGTCCGCGCGCATGTTCGCCGCGATGAAATCCGCCGCGCGGTCCGCCGCGAGCGCATATTTCGGGTCGTCCAGAACCTGCGCCCCAAAAGCCATCGAGGATATCATCAGCCCGTTCCACGACGCGATTACCTTGTCGTCCCTGAGCGGCCTCGCGCGCTTGTCCCTTTCGGCAAGGAGCTTTGCTTTTCCGTCGGCGACAATCCTGTCCAGCTCCGCTCCGCTGATGTTGCGCGCCTTGAGGAATTCCTCCCGGTCGTTCGGCGCGTGAATAATGTTCGTCCCGCGCTCGAAGTTGCCTTGCTCGGTTACGCCGTGCCAGTCGCAGAAGACGGATGAGTCATCGCCGAGAACGCGGTCGATTTCGGACTTTTTCCAGACGTAGAAAGCGCCTTCGGAGCCGTCGCTGTCCGCGTCTTCTGCGGACAGGAAACCGCCACCGTCTCCCGTCAGGTCGCGCAGGACATAGTCAAGGATGTTTCTTGCGGTGTCCGCGTAGAACCGGTTCCCTGTGGCCTGAAAAGCTTCGAGGTATGCCCGCGCGAGCAGCGCCTGATCGTAAAGCATTTTCTCGAAGTGAGGAACTAGCCATTCGCTGTCGACGGAATACCTGTGGAAGCCGCCGCCGAGGTGGTCGTTTATTCCGCCTTCGGCCATTCCGCGCAGGGAGCGCTCGACCATGCGCAGCGCCTTTTCATCTCCCATATTTTTCCAATGCCTCAGCAGGAATGTGAAATTATGCGGAGAGGGGAACTTCGGCGCGCTTCCGAACCCGCCGTGTTTCTCGTCGAACGCGGCTTCGAGATTCCTGAACGCCTTGTCCATGACGGACGCGTCGAGCGCGGCTTTTTCGGAGGGCTTGGACATCTCGTTCAGGGCGAGCGCCACGCGGTCGGCGTGGCTGTCTATGTCGTTTCTGCGGTAAGTCCACACCGAGTTTATTTCGTTGAGAACCGTCTTGAACGCCTTGAGTCGATGCCTGTCTTCCGGGGGGAAATAAGTTCCGGCGAAGAAAGGTTTTTTTTCGGGAGTTAGAACGACTGTTAGAGGCCATCCGCCGCCGCCTGTCATGAGTTGACATACGGCCATATAAATCGCGTCGATGTCGGGGCGCTCCTCGCGGTCCACTTTTACGGGCACGAAGTTGTCGTTGAGGATGCGGGCGGTCGCTTCATCCTCGAAGGACTCGCGCTCCATGACATGGCACCAGTGGCAGGCGGAATAGCCGATGGAGAGGAGGACAGGTTTGTTCTCGCGGGCGGCGGTCTCGAAAGCCTCGTCGCCCCACGGACGCCAGTCTACCGGGTTGGAGGCGTGTTGAAGGAGATAGGGGCTTTTTTCGCCCGCGAGCCGGTTGAGCCTGCGCGCGCGGCCCGCCGCGCCTCCTTCGTCCATTTTCGATTCGCCGTTCGACGCCATGAGCATCAGCCCCGCCGCCAGCGCGATTATAATCTTATACGCGGCCGGCGCTTTTTTTCGTATCCTTGTTGTTTTAACACTGCGGCGAATCATAATGTTTCCCGCGCGCCTGAACAAAGGGCGCCTCGCTTCATTTTATAGCAAAGCATAATCGGAATCCGCCATTTGTCGGCGCGGCTCCCGCGCCTTTGTTCTACTGATGTCCGAACATTACGACGTGTATGCCGCTGCTGTTGGCGGCGAGCGTTCCGTTGTTGCGGCAACTGACCGTCACCGAGTTCGCTGTTCCCCCCGAGAGATAGCAATTCCACGACTCAGTGTTCGCGGCCACCGCTGTGGCCATCACAACGTAGTTGGTGTCTGCGAAAGCCCTGTTCAAATTAATCACATAGTTGCCTGTCGAAGCGCTCGTGACGGACGCCACGTTGTACGCGCTTGTCGTAGTGACCGAACCTGCTGTTCCGTAGAATCTGGCCCACGCTTTGGGCACTAGCGGGCCGTAGATGGCGTTGGCCTCCGGCGTTGCCGGGGCCGATGTGGTGACGATGCCGCCGTTGTTGTTGACTATCAGCTTGTCGGCTCCGGCCTGTCTGAGTCTCAGAAGCGGCCCGGTTCCGTTCACGTTCTCTCCCTCGATGACCGGCTGAGAGGATGTGCCGTCGGAATAGACGCGCAGCGCCGCAGCCCCAGTTCCGGCGTGCCTTATCAACATGGCATATCCGCTCGCTTGGTTGGAGTTTGTTCCTACGAACACCGATTCATTCGAAGAGCCTGTGTTGTTTGTGTAGAACTCGGCGGCTTTCGCGTTGTTCATGTTATAAACGTAAAGGCTGGGGTCGGTGGAGCCGTTGCCGGACTGTATCTCGATTGCGTTTCCGCCAGTGCCGCTGTTGATGGCAAGGACATCGCCCGCCGCCGCAGTGTTCGTAAGATTGAGCGTTTTGCCCCCCATGCTTCCGTTGACTTCAAGCATATACGTCGGGCCTGTCGTCCCTATGCCGACGGAGCCGTAAGTGCCTACGCCGCTTGCTGGACCGACGAAAAGCGTCGGCACGTCGCTGTCGAAACCCACCATGAGCGAATTAGCCATGCTGTTGACAAGCCTCGTCGCGTTGCCCGCTCCGTTGCCGAGAGTTATAGAATACTCTGAGCCAACGGCCGATTCGAGGTATCTGCCGAGCGTTATCGAGTTGTTGGTGTTGGCCGTGGAGTATGACCCAATGCTCATCGAATATCCCCCGGCGGCTTCGGTGTTGTCGCCGATAGCGGTCGAATACCCCCCGCTTGCGATTGTTTGATTCCCCATAGCGGTGGAAAGCTGGCCGCTGGCGGTGGTCATGCTTCCGAGCGCCACCGCGCGCTGGTTGCTTGCGTTTGTGGAGTATCCGAGAGAAACAGACGCCTCCCCGCTTGCCGTAACTTGTCTTCCCAGCGCCACCGAATATTCTCCTGTGTCAATGTCCGCATAGGACATGCTTCGCCCGGCGCGCAACGCCGCTCTGTCCGCGTTCCAAAACATCATGGCTCCCGCGACTCCCTCGGCGACTCCATATAAAGTCACATCATAAATATCCGACAGAGTTCCTTGCCCGGTCGTCAATTCGCCCTGAACGTCAAGCGTCGTAGCCGGTGAAGATGTTCCTATGCCGACTTTTCCGTAAGTGCCGATTCCGCTGCCCGGACCTACGAAGAATGTGGGAACAGTGCTGTTGAAGCCGATGCCAAGCGAGTTAATCGTATTGTTCGTCATACGGTTAGAATCATCCACACCTGTGCCTAGCGCGACAGTGTTGGCATTAGGGCCGGCAGTGACATATTGTCCAGCGGCTATAGAGTAATCGCCGCTTGCGGTTGTGTATTCGCCCATCGCGGTCGAGACACCGCCGCTTGCGGTTGTGTTGGAGCCCATCGCGGTCGAGACACCGCCGCTTGCGGTTGTTTCGGCGCCCATAGCAGTCGAATAATTTTCGCTTGCGATTGTGTTGACTCCCATCGCGGTCGAGTAATTTCCGCTTGCGGTTGTGTTATGTCCGGATGCGAAGGAAATATCGCCGACGTTTGCGTCGTCCCATTGGGCGCCATCCACTTGCCCCGCTCGGAACGCCGATTTTGATGCATCCCAGAACATTCGGGAGCCTGTCAATCCGCCGTATGTTCCATAGAAATTAATGTCGTATCCGTCGGCTCCCGTGTTCGCGCCGACTGACAGCGCGCCAGTCATCGGCACGCTGCCGTTCGCCATGAAGTCCCCCCCGCCGAAGTCCGACCACGCTCCATTTTCACGGCCCCTGAATTTGTTCGTCTCCGAGTTGTATATCAACATTCCGTCAACGCCTGTGAGCGCGCCCTGTTGGGCTGTTGTCAGGCGCGGCAGCAGGAGCGCGCCGTCCGTTCCAGCGATTTCGAGCGCGGCGGAAGTCGCGGGCGTTGTGGTTCGAATACCCACGTTTCCATAAGTGCCGGCGCCGCTTCCGGGGCCGACGAAGAATGTGGGCACGGTGCTGTTGAAGCCCACCATGAGCGAATTGTCGATGTTGTTGACAAGAGAATCAAATGCGGAAACGCCAAGCCCAAGAGCGATGGAGTTTGAATTCGGGCTTGTCACATACTGGCCGATTGCGATGGAATAATCGCCGCTTGCCACTGCGTTGTTGCCGATGGCGGTCGAGTTGAATCCATCGGCGGTTACGGTATTTCCAAGCGCAATTGAGTAATTTCCGTCGGCGGTTGAATCTCTGCCTATTGCGGCGGCTGCGAACCCGGCGGCTTGCGAGTCATAACCGGCGACAAATGAATTTGCGCCTACGTTCGCGTCGCTCCAGAAAGTTCCGCTTGAGTCCCGCCCGATCCTGAGAGCTTCTTTTGAGGCGTCCCAGAACATCCGGCCCGAAGGAGCCGAGTAATACGTTCCATAGAAATTCAAATCGTAGCCGTCGGTTCCGGTGTCCTTTCCAACCGTCATCTCTCCCTGAACGTCGAGCGTCGTCGCCGGGGTCGTAGTTCCAATGCCGACTTTGCCATAAGTGCCAGCGCCGCTTGCCGGGCCGACGAACAGCGTCGGCTCTGTGCTGTTAAACCCTATTCCGAGTGAATTGATTATATTGTTCGTCATCAAATTGCCGCCGTCCACGCCTTTTCCTATTGCGACAGCGTTGGCATTCGGGCCGGCTGCGACAAATTGTCCTGCGGCTATAGAGTAATCGCCGCTTGCGGTTGTGTTTGCGCCCATTGCGGTCGAATAACCTCCGCTAGCGGTTGTGGTATCGCCTATCGCCGTAGAAACTATGCCGCTGGCGATTGTTCCTGCGCCCATTGCGGTCGAATAACCTCCGCTAGCGGTTGTTCCGAATCCGTTTGCGAAAGAATACGATCCGACATTTGCGTCGCTCCACTCGGCCCCGTCCGCGCGGCCCGCTCGGAACGCTGATTTGGACGCGTCCCAGAACACTCTAGCATTTGCCAAGCCTGCGTATGTGCCATAGAAGTTAACGTCATATCCGTCGGTTCCCGTGTTCGCGCCCACCGTCAGCCCGCCTGTCATCGGCACGCTGCCGTCGGACATGAAGTCCCCGCCGCCCCCGCCTAACGCCAGCCAGCCGCCGCCGTCGTTCTTGTATTCGAGAGTCCCCGCGTTGTCGCGGAAACCGTAGCCGACGGAGCCAGCCGCCGCGCCGAAATTCATATATCCGCCCGCTTCCGCGGCAAAACTGTTCGCCGAGTCGCTTCTTATCGTGCCGCTGGCGAAGAAGTTTCCCCATCTGTCAACCGCGAGCGAAGGCATTGCGCCTGAATCCAGCCTTATCAGATGTCCGGCGGCCCCGGAGTGTTTGCCGTATATCAAGTCGCCATCGCCTAATGTGCGCGCTTCCACGGCGTTTACCGTTCCGCCCGCGTCTCCCGCCTCGAAATAGCCCGCCGCGCCCGAACCGCCCCCGTGGAAGCCCACCACCGCGTTGCTTCCCGCGCCCACAGTGTTGACCACCAGCGCGCTTTCCGTGTTGGCCGCGTCAGTGTTTTCAAAATATCCCGCGCCCATCTGGTCCCCGGTGTTGCGCGCGTACACCGCAAAACCGCCTCCGCTGTGCTCCACGCGCAACCCGTAACTGTTCGTGTGCGCATTGTCGGTGGATATGTACACCGCCGCGGTCGCAGACGCCGCGCCCGCGCTTTCCACGTAAATAGAATTTCCGCTTCCTCTGTTAATGATGTCCACGACCGGAAGGTCGTTGCCCGCGCTGTCCGACTGGAAATAAGCCCCCTTGCCGTTCAGACCTGAGTTGACGAAACTCAACCCGGTGACATTGCTTCCCTCGGAAACGAACGCCGCCTGTCCCGCCATATTCGCGCTTGAAGTTATGGGGCCAGACGCGGATATATCGCCATTCACGTCCAGCGCCGCCGCCGGGGCGGATGTGCCTATGCCCACTTTGCCGTAAGTTCCGATTCCGCTTGCGGGGCCGACAAAGAGGGTGGGAACATCGCTGTTGAAGCCGACGCCGAGAGAATCGGCCACATTGTTCGTCATGCGGTTTGCATTGTCCACGCCTAAGCCGAAGGCGAACGTGTGGTTGTTAGGGCCTGCGGCGACATATCGCCCGGCAGCGATTGAGAAATCGCCGCTTGCAGTTGCTGAACTGCCCATCGAGGTCGATTCAGCGCCGCTTGCGGTTGTAGAGTAGCCCATCGCGGTCGAGTAATTTCCGCTTGCGGTTGTGACGTAGCCCGCCGAGGTCGAGTAAAGCCCGCTTGCGGTTGTGGAGTAGCCCATCGCAGTCGAGTAATTTCCGCTTGCGGTTGTGGTTTCGCCCAAAGCGGTCGAGTTATTGCCGCTTGCGGTTGTGTTATGTCCGGATGCGAAGGAAAAAGCTCCGACGCTTGCGTCGTCCCATTCAGCGCCATCCGTCTGCCCCGCGCGGAACGCCGATTTGGACGCGTCCCAGAACATCCTAGACCCTGTCAACGCGCTGTATGTTCCATAAAAATTCACGTCATATCCGTCTGCTCCCGTGTTTGCGCCCACCGTCAGCCCGCCCGTCATCGGCACGCTGCCGTTCGCCATGAAGTCCCCGCCGCCGCCGCTGAATGCCGCCCACGAGCCGCCGCTGTTTTTGTATTCGAGCGTGCCCGCATTATCCCGGAATCCGTAGCCCGCCGGGCCGACCGCCGCGCCGAAAGCGTAGTATCCGTTCGGTGGCGCGCCGAAACTGGCGGCGGACTCAGTCGTTATCGTTCCGCTGGCAAACACCGCTCCGTTCCTGTCCACTTGGAACTTCGCGTCGTTGCTCGCTTTGAGGATTATCAGTTTCCCCGTCCCCGTCTGGTTGCCCGAATACAGAAGCCCGCTTCCGGAGTGGTTGGCGTAAAAACCCTCGCCTTTTCCGTTCGTCTGCGCGAACACTGTGGCGTTTATGTTCAGTCCGTTTAGGGTGCGGAAATAACCCGCGCTTCCATTGCCTGTGGTTGACACGTGCATCGTGTCTCCGACAGTGTTTTCCACCCGGAGCGCGTTGCTTCCCACATTTATGTTGTCTGTTTTTATATATACGGTCGCCGTCGCAGCGTCTGGCGCGCCGAGATGTTCGAAATAAGCCGCGCTGCCCCCGCCCGCGTTGCCTGCCTTGACGTGCAGCGTCGCGGTCGCCGAATCGAAATCCACCACAAGTCCGCCGCTGACGGTGTCTCCACTTTTGGACACGTATGAGCCGCTGCCCATAGCCGGCAGGTTCGTCAATCCGCTTCCATCTCCTACGAAGTTCTGCGCCGTTATCGTGCTTGTCGCCGCGGTGATTGCGCCCGCCGAGATTATCCCATTTTGCGCCACAAGCCCGCCCGTCATCGGCACGCTGCCGTCGGACATGAAGTCGCCGCCCGCAACCGGGAGGTTCGTCAATTGAGAGCCGTCTCCTATGAAAAACGCGGCTGTCGCGTTGCCTGTCACTTCTATGCCGGAGCCTGTTATCGCGCCCGCCGCGTCCACCGCTCCCGCCGTCACCGTTCCTGTGGCCGCAGTAATATTTCCCGGAGTGGCAATTCCGCCCTGAACCGTCAAAGCCCCCGTCATTGTGTCGCCGGAAATATTTACATAATCCGCGTCGTGCGCGTGAGTCGCCGAAGCAAAAGCAGCCGTCGTCAGCCCGCTCAGAGTCGCCGCGTCAACGCTTGTCAGCGCGCTGCCGTCTCCGTCGAAAGCCCCGTCGAACAGCGGGGCCGTCACTGTGCCCGTCGCGGTTATCGTGTTGTTTACAGTCAGCGCGCCGGACATCGGCACACTGCCGTCGGACATGAAGTCGCCGCCCGCAACCGGGAGATTAGTAAGTCCCGCGCCATCGCCAACAAACGCCGCAGCCGTCACTGTTCCCGTCGCCGCTGTGATATCTGCTGCCGTCACGAATCCGCCCTGAACCGTCAAAGCCCCCGTCATTGTGTCGCCGGAAATATTTACATAATCCGCGTCGTGCGCGTGAGTCGCCGAAGCAAAAGCAGCCGTCGTCAGCCCGCCCAGAGTCGCCGCGTCAACGCTTGTCAGAGCGCTGCCGTCTCCGTCAAAAGCTCCGTCAAACAGCGGAGCCGTCACAGTTCCAGTCGCGGTTATCGTGTTGTTTACAGTCAGCGCGCCGGACATCGTGTCGCCCGTTTTCGCCACAGCGCCGCCCGCAACCGGGAGATTCGTCAATCCGCTTCCGTCTCCCACGAACGCCGCAGCCGTCACAGTTCCCGTCGCCGCTGTGATATCTCCTGCCGTCACGAATCCGCCCTGAACCGTCAAAGCCCCCGTCATCGTGTCGCCTGACACCTTGATGTAAACGCCGTCATGCGCGTGAGACGCGGTGGCGAACGCCGCCGCCGCCTGCCCGCCCAGCTTGTCAGAATTGAGCGACATCGCGGCGGGAACCACACGCTCGCGCGGCGTCAAGGTCTGGCCGCCCACGACGACTTCCAGAAAAACGTTCGACCCGGCCCAGTCGATAGCCGCCAAGTCGCACCCGCCCGCTTCCGAGCCTATTTCGTAGTTGAACCTGCCCCGCGTCACCGTCACCGCCTGCGGGTTGGTCGAGCAAAGCTGCGCTCCCCCGGTGTCCGCGTCGAACAACCGGAACTCCATCGTCGCCGGTCCGCTCATCGGCAGACCGCTCTGGGTGATGTAGCCCTGATAGTTGAGCCTCTGCGGCGTGGCGAATATTATCGCCGCCGTCAGCGCGAAAGCCGTTCCGATTATGGCCGCTGGAACAAGTCTTTTTCTGCTCATATCAATGCCTTCCCTTCAAATATGTCAAAACTGTTATTCAGGATAGGTTTTTCTGTAAAGAAATCATTTGCCATAAATTCAATAGTATATGCAAATTTTATGGTACTTGTAACGGGCCATATTGTCAATGTGATAAAGTATGCAAACCACCGCAAATCTCGCGCGGGGAAGCGCGCTGCTCATCTCTTTTCTCGCCTGCCACGCCCCAAAACCTTCGGCCCGGAATATCTTCTAAAAATCAAGTTGAAAAACGCACAAAACGCACATAAAATGTAACCGCAACTACAGGGAGGCGGCTGGCGGGATGGACGTTTATACGATTGTGGTGGGGTTTTTAGAGACGAATTGTTATGTTGCGACGAACGGCGGAGGCGATGCGGTCATCATCGACCCCGGCGCCAATCCTGACAGAATTCTGGAATTCATATCGAAAAGGTCTTTGCGGGTCTCCCGCGTTCTGTTGACACACGGCCACAACGACCACATCGGCGGCATTGAGTCGATAATGCGAGCGCTCAACCCGCAGGTTCTGCTCCAAGAGAAAGAGGCCGACTTCATCGGGCTTCCGCCCGCAGGCCGGCGCCGCTTCGACCCCGCCGACGCCGCCCCCGGTTTCGCTCTCCTCAAAGACGGCGACGAAATCCCCCTCGGCGACATCCGCATCAAGGCATTCCACACGCCCGGCCACACGCCCGGCGGAGCCTGCTTTCTGGCCGACTCAGTCTGCTTCACCGGCGACACCCTGTTCAACGACGGCGTGGGCCGCACCGACTTTGAAGGCGGCAGTCATAAAAGCATCATCCAATCCATCAAATCCAAACTACTCTCCCTCGACGACGACGTGAAGATTTATCCCGGCCACGGCCCTTCGTCCACCATCGGCCGCGAACGCAGATATTTTCAATAACCGCACCCGCTCCGCGCCTTTAATAAAGCCGATTTTGTTCTTAACGTAGTTCGACAAAATCGGCGTCCGGGAGTTTTTTCGGAAGGGGCGAGGCGAAACCGGTTTTTGCAAAAAACGGTTGCCCCGCAAACTTACAAATATGACTGTTCTTAATTGATTTTACCCACCCGTTTGTGTGCCATGCACAAAACTTTTTCTGAGTCCCCCTGAAACTCAGATATTTATCGCGGCGAGCGGGACTTTGGAGTGCGGCGATTCATCGCCGCTTTTCCCAGCGATGTGAGCCATCCCGGAGCCGGGAATTAATTCCCGGCTCTTGTCAGCGTTGATCGCGATT
>JAKQPS010000003.1 GCA_029564595.1 bacterium
CAGCATCGCGGGCCAGACGCCCTCGACGGCGATGTTCAGATACTGCGGCAGCGATTTACCCACAGCCTCGACCACGCCCGCCAGACGCTCGCGGTCCGCGGCGGCATCGAATGGGGGCGTGAAGAATATGCCGTCCGTGTCACACTGAATCAGAGCGCAACCCAGACTTTCAAGCGTCTCAATCATCTTTTTTATCACGGCGCGCCCCAGCGCGGTGACACGAGCGGCGGCGGAAAAATCAGCAAAATTCGCATTGCGGTAGCCGAGGTAGCCGTAAAACGAGTTGATGAGCAGTTTTAACGCTTTCTGAAGGTGGTCGTGGCGGGCGCGCTCGGGGCCGGAAGCCGAGTCCCGCTTCATTTTCGCTTCCAGCCTGAGCCATGTAAGCTTTTTCAGCATCGGCAGGAACACGTCAAGGGAATCGGATTCCGGCTTTATGTCTTCGCCTATCATCAGCGATGGATACTGCGATTCCACGTCTATTTTCACAACGTTTTCGCACCGCCCGGCCATGAACTGCTCGCACAGCCCTCCCTCGAATGTTTCAGATTTCGGCGGTTTTGGAATTGATTGTCCGGCGCTCAGGTACGCCCGCATCATGAGATAATCAATCTTTTTCGCCGAGCCTGTCATACAGAGTTTACCGAGCGGTATGGGAACCATCTGCGCCTGAAAGAACTCTGCGGGCAGGAGCGCGTCCGAGATGCGGGCCGTCGCCGCGGCGCGCGCCAGCGCATCGTCGCCATTCGCGCCATGGGCGTTCCCGCAGATTGCGGCGGCTACGGCGGCAACATCTCCCGCATCGCAATCCATAAGACATTCCGGCGCGGACTTTTGTGCCAGAAACATGGTGTCTATGATATGCCGCCCGGGCGCGACGTAGTTGGTGTATGGGACGCTCCTGTCATCCTTCATCCGCGAGGTCGAGTAACTTTCGACGGTTTTCCATCCACGGCCTACCCGAAATGAAATGCCATGCCTGACGAATTTCTTGTTAAGGACAGGCAATATCATTCCGAAAAGGTTATGCCCCTCGATCACATCCGGGTCGCGCTCGCGGATCATCTCTATCAACTGTCGCAGCATTTCCTCTTCCGACA
>JAKQPS010000012.1 GCA_029564595.1 bacterium
GGGCAACGTCTCGTGGACGAATTTCAAAACCTACTGCGAAAATAACGGCAGCGGCTACCACATGGTCAGTCTCCAGGAATGGCACGAAATCCTCGGCAGAGCCGTAATTGAGAAAAAAACCTTCCAGCTCGTACCCGAGGCAAGCCGTCAGAGCGCTTCGCTGTGCAAGTATAGAGGCATAGAAGAATTTGCGTTTCACGGCTCGACGTACGTCGAATGGATGGACGGTGCGCGAACGGACGCGAGCGGGAAATACGAGCTGTGGACAGAAGCGGGCGGGGATTACTCCTCGACCGGAGTGACATGTCCGCAGGATAGCGGGGGCGAAGCGACCTACTACAATCAAGGACTTGTCACCGGCGGGCTGTTCGATCATCTTTTCCTTGGGGCCTCTCTCGGTCCGGCATCTAAGAGCTTTATCCCGGACTACTCCGGGCGGAATTCGGGTGTCGTCGGCCGCATTTGCGTCTCGTACTTCGGCGCCGGTAGCGCGTACGGCGGTGCTTTCTGCTCGAGCTTCAGCGACTTGCCGTCGAACGTCTACGCGCATGTCGGGTCCCGCCTCGCGAAGTGGTAATTTGGCCTTGGATCCTTGTTTTTTGCTCCCCTGAGCGATAGCGAAGGGGTCGCTATGGATACGGTAGGAAGAGATCGCCTGTTCAAGGCGAAACAACACAATCTGCCCATCAGGGTGCATCTACAGAAGATGTACTCGAAATACCTCCGGGAGGTGGTGCAGTACCCGAAAATCTACAAGCCGACTATCGGGCAGGATATGCGGGAATGCTTCGCCGCCCTGCGCACGAAGATCAATCACGCTGCGAAGCTCCAGCACAAGCTTACCGCGCTCCGCGAAGCGGACACGGCGCTTGAATGTCTGCGCGACGCCGTATGGGCGGCCTTCGACGTGCGCTGCATCAGCGAAGGCCAGTACGGCCTTTGGGTGGGGGAACTCAACGCCCTCGGTATGATGCTCGGAGGGTGGATACGAGACGCACGAAACGCGGAGCAAAAAGCCCCGCGATGAAAGATTCAGGGCGAAGACCTGAGCGGCCGCATTTGCAACTCGAACTTCAACGCCGGTAACGCGAACAACGGTGCTTTCAACTCGAACTTCAACAACTTGCCGTCGAACGTCAACGCGAATATCGGGTCCCGCCTCGCGAAAGGAGTACGGCGGAGGGGTCCGGCCACGGCTTGGCCTCCAGCCCGTCCACTTCGGGGTCTTCGTCCTTCTCCGGCGGCGGAAATGCCGCTTCCGGGGAAAACATCAACTCCAAGGGGCCTCAAGTAAGCGCACCGCGCCCAACGCGGCCCCTCATCACACAACCGGAGGATCGCATGCCTCGCTCTTACAACGGACTTTGGGACAAAATAACATCATGGGAGAATCTGGTCGGCGCATACGTCGGAGCCCGCAAAGGCAAAAAGACGAGGGCGGACGTGATGCGGTTCCACTGCGATCTGGAGACGAATCTATGCAATATCAGAGAGAGTCTCCTCGATGGAACATGGACACCGCAGCCGTTCAATTCTTTCGAGCGCGTCACGGAGGCGAAGCGACGCCAGATACAGGCGCCCATCTTCGCCGATCGTGTCGTGCATCACGCGATTGTACGTGTATTGGAACCGCTCTACGAGAAGAAATTCATTGACGACAGCTTTTCTTGTCGCAAGGGGAAGGGTACGCACGCCGCCGCCGACAGAATTGAGCAGTTCATCAGGTGCGCCAGCGCTCGCTGGAAGAAACCGTACGTGCTCAAATGCGACGTGTCGAAGTTCTTCCCGTCGGTAGATCACGGCACGCTTCTGGACATACTCAGCCGCACAATCCGCGAAGACTGCGTCCTCGCGCTGATCGAGAAGGCCTCCATCGCTCCGGGAAACACAACGGGAAAGGGACTGCCGATAGGATCGCTCACAAGCCAGCTCCTGGCGAACGTCTACCTGAACGAGCTGGACCATTTTGTGAAGGACTGCGCGGGGTGCAGGTACTACGTCCGCTACGCCGATGACTTCGTCTTTTTGGACCAATCCAAAGAGGCGCTGGCATCCGCGATGGATGATGTGGAATGGCTGCTCGACACACACTTGCGACTGCGCCTCAATCCGAAGACCGCCATCTTCCCGCTCTCCCAGGGCGTGGACTTTTGTGGATACCGGATATGGCCGACGCACCGGCTCCCGAGGAAGCGCGTTGTGCAGGCGGCAAAGAGGCGCTTCGAGCGGATTTCGCGCGAACACGCGGAGGGGCGGGCTGGTTTCGCCGACGTCCGCGCCGTCGTGGTCTCGTTTCTGGGCTACATGCAGCACTGCAAGGGAAAAAGGAGCGCAGACAGCGCGCTGAAAAGAATGCTCCTGAGGAGGAGGTAGAGTATGAACGGACTGATCAAAAGCACCGCGGCGACGCGGTTGTCGACGGCCGACTGGCTCGCCGTCACGGGGATAACCATTATAGAAAGGAGACAATATGACTAAATACGCACAGGTAACAGAATATGGCATAGTGCAGCTCTCCGGCCTCACGCCGCTGCAAAGGCGAATGACTCCGGCGGGACTACGTAAAGCTGGCATCTACGCCTACGAGGACAATCCGCCCTCCTACGATGAGCGGTACTACCACCTCGGGAGCAGTGTAGAGTTCGACGGGGAGAAGGTAACGAAGACATACACCATATTCCCGATAGACCTTGAGACGTTCAAGGAGCGTGCGAAGGCGGACATGGCGGCGGCGCGGTGGGCGGAGATGTCCACACCAACGGCGGTTGAAGGCTACGAGGCCGTATGGTATGCAGACAAAGAAAGCATGAATGACATGCTCAGAGCT
>JAKQPS010000028.1 GCA_029564595.1 bacterium
GCATCGCAAAAATAAAAAAAGGAGTTGACGCCAGCCGGGACAAAGAGCAAGCTTTCCCCAGATAAGGGAAGAGGCAAAACCGGCGCAAGGCGCGCAAGGAGTTTCTCCCTTCGCCAACGGGCGCGATAGCTCGAAAGAGGACTAAAAAATGAGTACCGAAGTAAATGTAAATGGGCACTATTCACTCACCGTGGACGGCGAAAGCCGGTCCAAGCAGGCCGCGGCCCTTGCGGCCTTCTTAAGCGAAGGCAAGGCCGGCGAGACAATCGTCCGACATGGGCTCACAAATGAAACGTGGGCCTTATTCCTTGCCCGCCTTTGCGCGCGGGCAGCGAAGGCCGGCCACGATGAGAGAGCGATTGCGGCCCTGTTAGTCGGAGTATCGGCAGGCAATCTCTCGGCAGCGTCCAAACTGCTAAACGCAATTACCATTAAAGACGCCGAAGGGAATTCTAACCAGTTAGATGAAATCGTCCTGAGGAAAAAGAGCACAATTCCTGCTAGCGTAGTGGCGTTCTAACCTCAAACCCATCAAAAATGACGATCATAAAAAAAACCCTCAAAGCCATTAACGAGGTTGCGGACCTCGTCCCCGCCGTTGAAGCCGTCGTCGACGGCGACGGCAACGTAATCGCACCTCACGAGCCCGAGTACTGGGCCCACAAAGGAACTGGAATTGAAATAATCCCAGACGTGATTCTCCCGTGTATCCACGCTTGTGAGGGAGACGCCGAAAACGTTCGGCGCGGCCTAGCCTCGTGCTGGACACTCGGCGTCTCCGCCCGTGAAGTACTGGCCTTCTGGAGCCGGTACAACTGGAAACAAATATCTTGTGTGGTTGTCTCCGCGTAACCTGTACAAAACCCGGCCTAAACCGCCGGGTTTTTTTTTTGTGTTTTAGCAGTACGTAAAACTACTTAGTGAGGAAATTGAAATGGGGCTTGCTTTGCGCGCATTGCCAGCTAGCGTGGTGGCGTTTTAACGCCCCACCTTGCTAGGCTTTAGGGCCGCCGGCGACGCGCTGGCGGCCTTTTTAGCGCTTGGTACGGCGCAAGCGGTTGCAAGAGAGGCAAGCGGGGCAGGCTAGAGCGCCAAGGAGGCTTGGAGCCAAAAGCCTCGCCAGCGGCCCTTGCGCTGCGCTGGCGGCCTTTTCCCGGCCCATGCAGGCGAATTGGCGCTTTGCGCGCTTGCGGCCTTTTAAAAAGGCTATCGGCAAAATTTGCCTAGCTAGCGCAAGCTAGCGCAAGTGAAAAAACGCGCTTTGAGGAGCTAAAGCGTAGGCAAGACGCATTCTAGCGCCGACTTTATTAAATTCTAATAAAGTCGCTTGAGAGTGAGTCTCAAGAGGCTCGACTTTCGTGTTTTTTACAAGAGTAACAAGCCTTAATGCAAATCCGCGGGCCTTAATGCAAACATTCGAAAGAACTTTCAGCTTACAAAAATCTGTAAGAATTCGCTGCGAATCTTTGCATTAGCATTTGCAATAAGGAGCTTTTTTTTTTCTATTTATTTATTTACATTGTAATGTAATTACAATGTAAGGTATAGAGCGGGTTTTTTGCATTTAGCTCTCTCTTTTTTGCAATAGCAAGCGCGCTACCGCAAGCGCTACGCGCCAGACGAAAGAGCTAGGACGAAAGAGCTAGGACGAAAGAGCTAGAGAGAGACTTTATTAGAATCTAATAAAGTAAGAGCGCGCGAGGCGTAAAGAGTAGTTTAGAGTTGTTTAGAGTAGTTGAGAGTTATTAAGAGTTATGGCATATTAGGGCTCTCAAAGGCGACCTTCGGCGCGCTAACGCGCTACGCGCCACGAGGCTTTGAAATTTTAACGTCGCGCACGTAAGCGTGACACAAACTAACGACTTGCAGCAGCAAGCTAGCACGAGCGTGAGCGCGAGCTAGCGAACTACAGTGAGTTAACGAAAGAAAGGAAAGGCAAATGTTAAGTCAACAGGAAAAGGAAGAGTTGGGGTCGTACGTGGACGCGCTGCGCACCATGCGTCGCGCGATAGAGCTAAAAGCGAGCTTCGCACTCGCTCAGGACGTGAGGATGGTCGACCTGCGTCAGGCTACTGCCGACCTAGGGAGAACTTACGTTCTCTTGAGAGAAGACGGCTCGCCGGTGGGAGAGTTCTCCTCGACCCTCGACGCCTTTAGCGGGATTGTACGGCTGATAGAAGAGTACTTTGTCGGCTTGGTAGTAAAGGATACGGAACACGAAAGGATGGCAAAGGAGTTTAGTGAATCGCTCGACTCTCTCTTAGAGAAACTCGCGCAAGGCGTAAAGGAGGTGGAAAGTGCACTTTAACTCCCTACCCTCCTCTGGCTACGAACTTATGCCGGGTGCGACCTACTCGATTAGCGTAGGCGCTCGCGCGCTCCTAGAAGAGCAACTCGACTTTCGACCTGGGACCTCCGGCCTGATATGCGTGAGTCCGCGACGCTACGCAACTCGATATACTGTGGAACGTCTCGTCAACGGCGAATGGACGCAAAGCGAGTTTAACGAAGTGCCGGAGGTCGAAGCGACCTTCGCGTTTTACCAAGGCCAGCGTCGCTGGGTCGTATCCTTCTCGGTAGAGAAAGCGTGGGAAATAACCCGTGCGTGCGCGAAGCAAGACGTCAGCGAAAGTAAGCGCACGACGGCTAAGCCGAAAGAGTCTAAAGGGAAAATCGACCTAAGCAAACTCATAGCTTTTTAACTCTAAAACGAAATGTCATACCATAAAATGTCATACCACAAAATTAATTCGATAGTCGCAGTAAGTAGAAACGGCTGGGTCACCCTAGGCCTTGTGGACGCTAGGACTGAGAGACAGAGCAGGGTCGGAACAAGCGTCACGTACGACGTGTGGCTTCTTAACGATGACGTAGTCACCTTCACAGAAGAATTCGTGACCGGGTTTGACGTCATGACATACGCGCCGCAACACGCGCTGTTTGCGCCACTCTACAACAGTCTTTTTAAAGAGTTAGAGAAGAGAGAAAACCAAAAGGACGCAAGTGAGACCGAAAACTCGTAACGTGCTACGCACTCTTGCAATCCGCGCGGGCTTCGTGCTACTTGGAGTAGCGCTCGCAGTGGCGTACATGCTTGCCCTGTGGGTCAGCTACGAGTGCTTTAAGTAACCTTAACTGTAAACTTATGAAAATTGTTGTAAACAGAAGCATAGGCGACTTTTCCCTGTCAGCGCGAGCTGTTGCTCGACTCGCTGAACTTAATGG
>JAKQPS010000038.1 GCA_029564595.1 bacterium
AGCTTGAAGACCGTCGCCCCGAGCGCTAGCATCAATTCTGTTTCAGCCTGCGCGCGTTCGGTGAATCTTGCCGCGGCGAGAACGTTAAGAACGCCCTGTGGCGCGGTGAGCTTCGGAGGCTCTGCCCATACGAGCCCAGCAAGTTCGGAACAAACAAGTTTTGCCGGTCGCATGGTCTTTCGCACGCGCTTCTGCAGCTTGCCCTTGAGCGTCGGATACCAGTAGTCAAGCCACTCCGGGGAGCCGCGGTAAATAGCGCGCCATTCCGCGATTCTGGATTCAGCCGCCATTACGTCTGGCGAAACGTCTTTGCCGGTGATCTTGTTCCATATCATTTTCAGCCCTCCGAGTAGGTTCATATCATATCCCTCATATACTTTTCGATCGAGTATTCGGCAGCGTCGAGGCTGTCGATATTTGAAGTCCCGTTGTCAAGGCGCGTTTCCGTCTCGCCCTTCGTTGTCCATACCGCTGATTGTACAGCACGAATCGTTTCATTGCAATCTTTATAAATAGATGCGCGCCCGAGCGAGAACATGAGGTCGAGAAAGCGGATGCGGTCAACTATCGGGTTCTTCAATGAATTATGCACATTGATAATCCCGCGCCGCTCCATACTCTTTTTGATCAGCTGCTCCGCCGAGTCAACCCAGCAATCAGCACAAACAAACCGCGCCTTCTGCTTCTTGACGAATTGTTCCCAGTTGCCCAGGATTGTTTCTACGTTTCTGTTTTCGGTATCGTAAACCTCGTCGATGATGCAAAAGCTCAAGCGATTATCATGCATATAAAAAGCCGTCGCCGCGAAGGTTGTCGCCGATCCGTTCCCTCCGATGTCCGCGCCGATGGTAACGAATAGTATTTTTTCTGGAAGCCGGTCAACGATGTTCTTCTCTGTAAATGACGGATAACACCCCCCCTCGGCGTTTACGCGCATACCGAGAATGAACCGCTTGTAAAATATGCCTGTGTATTGTGCTTTGAGCTCTGCTTTGCGCTCCTCGGTAATGGCCGGATTGTCGTCAAGCGTGAAGTGAAACCATCTATACCCGGGAAGATTCTCATCCCTGAACTTATCCAGATAATTTGTATATATCTTATGTCCTGGCACGTTTGGGTTAAGCGTCATGAAATGCTTCCTGCTCCGGCTTGCTATTGTCCGGTTGAAACATTCTGCTATCGTGTTTTCATGCTGCAAATCAGCCTCGTCGATATAGGCCATTCCATACGTGCGCCCGCGAAACGCCCGGAAGCTGGAAACATTCTCCCCGCCAAACATATCTATGCGCTTTCCTGCAAGGTCGATATAGGTCTCGTTTTGCTTATCCCGCTTGATCTTCGCGAGTCCTCCGGATAGGTCAATCAACCCCAGGTCAGCATCGACGCAGTTAGCCATTACAGCCGACTGGCTCCGGCCAACCATGAGATGACGCGGGTCGGGCGATTTGATTACCTCGCACATGAAGGCGAACACACTCGCTACAGTTTTTGATGATCTTACCGCGCCCTCCCAGACGGTGAGGAACCCGCAGTCGCGTATTGATTCGAGAGACTTCGCGCCGAAAGGAAGGAGTTCGGCGGAGTTCACGATTGGCCTGTGATCTTGGTGACGATCTCAAGGAGGCGGTTAATGGTTTCGTCCTTTTCCTTATCCTCGGTCTTGTCAGTCCACCCGCGATTCTTTAGCGCGAATATAGCCCCGGTACATGACTGAAAGCGTAGCGCTTTTTCGTAACTTTCTTCTATGCGTAATAAACCCTTTTTTATAGGTTCGGAAATTGGGTTGCCGGCGTTCGCGTTTTCCCAAAGGCTTGTACGCGACGAGTATCCGAGCGCGAGAGCAAGCCCGCAAAATGTTGGATCGTCGTTTATAACGTCGCCGTCTGCGTTTGTTCTTTCAAGGCTTTCAAAATAGAGGTCGATTTTTTTCTGGATTTCATCAACGCCGTCCGGGTCGTTCTTCGGCGGACGTCCGGCAGCTTTTCGCTTCGGCAGTTGTTTCTCTTTCGCCATTATTTCCGTTCGCCTCCGTTAGCGGATAACCCCACCCACCGGGAGGCGCCGGCAGGCAGGGTCATGGATAGTATACACGGGATATGGTTAGCGGTCAAGGTTTGATCCATGTATCCGCTCTTCCAGCCGCGCGAGCTTCTTTTCTTTCCATGCGGCGGTCTGTCCATAGAGCAGTTTCATCTGTGAAAGCATAATCTCAACGTCGGCCATTTCCTCGAGGATCTTTGCGCTATCTCCCCGGCCGTCGAGCGCGTGGTGAAGCTCGACCGAGAGCTCGGCCAGCTCTTCCAGGGTCTTGCGTATCTGCTTCTCGCGTCCGTAGATGGCGAGGGCGAGTTCTGGAGTGGTCATCCCTGTATCTCCTTGAGTGCGTCGCGGGCTTTTGTGCAAGCTTCTTGCAGGCGTGAATACTGGCTCTCGAATACATTTGACG
>JAKQPS010000047.1 GCA_029564595.1 bacterium
GCCGGGCAGCAGTTCGGCACGGTCGTCGACGCTACCAGCGCTCCCTACGGCGGGTGGTAAAAATGCGCGACTTCCCTAGGCCGGCTCCCGTGGAGGTGGGCATATTCGGCGTAAAGCACAGCTTGAAAAGGCTGACTTATGCCGATGTGTTCGAGCTTCTCGGGGAGGTGGCGCAGGCGCTGAAAGGGCAATCTCTGGAAACGGAGCGAGTAATATCCGCGCTCAATGCGGGCGGGCCGCTCGTCAATGACCTTCTCAAGCGGTCCTTCCCGACTTTCGAGGAGTGGGACGAATTGCCGCTTGACGTGTGGATGGGGCTGCTTGAAGTCGTGGTCGAGGAAAACCACGTTGCGGGCATCCTCGAAAATTTTATGCGACTCCGGGGGAAGGCTCTAGCTCCGTCCCGGAGGAAATGACGTGGCCGTATCTGCTGCTCTCACTGCGGGCGCGTTTCGGTATGTCCGCAGATGAATTTCTCAGCCTGACCTACTGGCAGGCATGGGGGTATTTACAAGCGATTCCATACGTTTTGGGAGTAGAGGAAAAGGCGAAAAAGGAAAAAGGGACCAACGCCGCCGACCTTGTATCCGCAGGAGTCTTAGGCCGGGGGTGAGCTATGCGCTCGCTCCCGGCTTTTTTTGTATCCAAAAGGTGGTGAGAATCATTGGCCGTTAGAGATAAAAGCGTGCAGATAATCATTTCCGCAGAGGTCGCGAGCGCTCTAAGGGCGTTCGACTCGGCGGGGAAAGCGATTCATAAATTCAGCGTGCAGACGGAGCAGATCGGACGCGCCATTGACGGTGTTTTTTCGCCGCTCATGCGCGGGCTGACGACCGCTGTAACGGCGATCGGGGCGGGCATGGGAAAGCTGGCAAAATCCGCGTTGACGGTCGGCGGAGATTTTGAAATCACGATGAAGAGAGTTGCTGGTGTCATTGGAGATGCGGAGGGATCATTTGACGCGCTGACGGAAAAAGCAAAAAAAATGGGCGAGAAATTGCCAATAACCGCAACTGAAGCAGCTGACGCCATGCTGTTACTTGCGCAAGCTGGCAAAAAAACAAATGACATCCTCTCCATCGTTGATAATACAACCGCGCTTGCGATCTCGCAGAATTACGGGCTTGCTGAGACGACGGAGCTCGTTGTGAGCACAATGTCAATGTTTGGCCTTGAGGCAAAGGATTCCGAGCGAATAGTAGACAACTTCACTAACGCCTGCAACAACTCTGCTTTGACAATGGAGAAATTCTCAAACGGTATGTCATACGTTGGTGAGATTGCGCAGTCGTTCGGGCTTTCGCTGGAAGAAACGACGGGGATGCTCGCGCTGCTTTCTCGGTCGGGGCTTGAAGGCGAGAAAATGGCCACCTCCCTTCGGACTATCTTGATCAATCTTCGAGACCCTACCGCGAAGGCATCCGCCGCGTTCAAAGAACTTGGAATATCCTTGACGGACGCCTCCGGGCAGATGAAACCTCCGGTACAACTTCTCCGGGAGCTTGCAGAAGCCGGGATGAGTGTCGACCAAGCTATTCAAATCTTTGACACCCGGGCCATCGGCGCGGGGCTGAATCTCTCGAAGTTCGTCAGCGAGCTTGACGGTACGGTTAAAAAAATGTGGGAAACCGGCACGACGACGCAGAGATTGAATGAGTTGCTCGACACGTTCAAAAACCGCACAAAAGAAATTGCGTCCGCGTGGGAAGGGACGCTCTTAGTTGTGTTCGATCAAATCAACGTCAAATCGAAAGCCGTTGTACAGGAAATTACCGCACTCATTAGGGCATTTAACGACTGGGCGCGTGAGCAGAAGGTATTCGAGAAAGTTTTCAACGCGCTTATGG
>JAKQPS010000069.1 GCA_029564595.1 bacterium
AAAGAAGAACAAAATCAAGCCTATATTTTTATTAATATGAAAAAAACGAAAATAATGTCTCTTTTGCCTATAGGCGCGCATACACACAGCCGCTACGCGGTTTTTTGTCCGCTCAGCTTTTCATGGTTGAACAGCATTGATCCAGTTTGTGTTATTAAATCTGCTTTGCTCTCCGCTTTATTTCCAGAAGACGTTTGATACTCGGCAGCAGGTCATCACTATCGAAATCTATTGCGAGCCATTTTCCATCATGATATGTTTTGGATTTATCGTACAGATCACATATCTGCGGGTGTAGTTCAGACAAAATTGATTCGGTCTTTTCGCGCTCCTTACGGCCTAAAACTATGACAACCAGCAGCCGGTCTTTTTCAGGAATAAGAGTACAGAAGGATTGATTCTTTTTAAATCGCAGGCTCCAGCCGTGTTTCTTCCCGCCGAATAGCCAGTCCTGCGAAAAAACGCCCGGGTAATTAGATTCAATGAATTGAACGATGTCTGTCCAACGGTATTGATTTTCTGCGCCAATCCATTCTTTTAACGTATTGTCGTTCGGAATTGTGTTTTTATCTAACATTCTGCAGTTCTCAGCGTCCATTGGCGATGGGCATCCCCTTGCCGGTGATATTTTAGTGAAATGTCAATTCTTGGATCAATCCCACATTGACGATCATCTGAACAGAGTCATGGCAATATTGACAATTGTTATACCGCCACGCCGATGCCTTCGAGAACGACTTTGCTGAGGGTATCTTTTTCACCAAGGCGTCCGGCGGCGTCGAGGACTTCGATTCCGGCGATTCTCCCGTCTGAATCAAAGTCCACGGCTATGCCGTCGCCGAGTTCTTTCGTTGTGACAGTGGTTTCCCTGAAGATTATTCTGAGAGCGTCCGCTTCTTTATCGTAAGTTATCCGCATATCGGCCTCCGGTCAGTAATAGTAAGTATAAACTGTGACGACAACGATTTCATCCGCCTCTTCAACGAATATGGGTTTAACCATTTTGGTGTTGTAGGATTTCCCGTGCCATTCCGATTTGTAAGGAAACTCCTTTCGACACTCAAGCCTGTTTCTTTCGGCGGGTTGCCAGTTTCCTTCCCTGATCGCCTCTTCCACTTCCCGGACACTGAAGCCTCTGTCTTCACAATAGCTTTCTGCATGGGCTGTGAGACGTATCGGTTTCATGGTTTATTGTAAAACCAGCTCTTGATACAGTCAATTTCGAAGAGAAACCTTCAAAAAGTCCAAATATCATTCCAACTCACGCTTTGTTACAGCAACAAACAGTTCTTTTGTGGTTCGGCTGAATTGACAATCTGTAAAAAAACGGCGTGGAGAAGGCGGATGCTCGACGGTTTTCTCAGAAGGAGGCGCGGGGTGTCAGCGGGGGGCGGGGGAGAGGGAGGCGACGCAAGCGGCAAGGCAGAGGATGGAGGCGGCGTAAAGGGCGCCGAACGCGCCGAGAGTGGGGATAAGGATGGAGCCTGATAGGAGGGCGGCGGCGCATGCGCCAGCTAGGTCTGCGAAATAGAGCGAGCCTGCGGCGGAGGTTTCGAGCGCGGCTCCGGCATGCCGCCGCGCGGGCCTGACTCTTTCGACGGCGAGCGGAAATATTGTTCCTGAGCAAAAGCCGCTGACTAGGGCGAAGCCGAAGAGGGCCATCGCGGCGAAAGCGGGGGATGCGGAGGATGCCGCAGTGTAAATAGCGGGGAGGGCGGCGGTGGCGGCGCACAAGCCGAGCGCCGCCGCGCCGAGCGCCGCAGGGCCTCTTCGCAGGTCTTCGCGCCGCGCGCGCGACATCGTTCCGGCTCCCGCCGCGCACCCCGCCAGATACGCCGCGTTCACAAGACCGAGATACTGATAGACGACGCCGAAAGATATCTGAAAGAGAAAGACGACGACGAGTACGACAATGAGGGCTGCCGCTCCGGCGGCTGCGGTTGTGAAGTGGGCGGCTGCGGCGCGGACGGCGGGGGATTTAGCCGAGGCCGCCGCGAGTAGGGCCGCCAAAGCCAGAATGACGAGCGCCGCTGTCCGTCGCGCGCGGGGCGTGTTCGCGTTGCCGACCGCGTCCAGAACCGCCGCGGCGGGCATGGACTTATACATTCCGGCCGACAGCCTGTTCTTGAGGAAAACGGCGTTGGGAGACAGGTCGGAGTTAGGGGCCGCGCCGGGTCTGGACGCCAGCCATCGAGCCGCCGCCGCCGTTTTGTCCGCCGCCATTAGATGTTCCATCGGGTCGTCGCTGAACTGCATGAGAGCGGCTTCCGCGCGGCGGGGGTCGAACAGGAACGCGGCGGTGTCCGCCGTGAAGCGCGCGGAAGCCAAGCCGCGGGAGCGGAACCGGGCGGCGGCTTCTTCTGGCGTCGGGGCGGGCGCTCCGTCGAGGCTCATTATCAACAGCGGCTTCTGTCCGATTATGAAGAAGAAGGGGGCGCGGGCGGGTTCGACCGGCGGAGCCGCGTTGCCTTGCCGCAACTCAGGAGCCGCCGCCATGAGCGTGCCCGCAAGTAGCGCCGCCTCGTGTTCGGACATGTAATTCTCTGTGAACGGGACGGTTATGGCGAGGACTCCGTTTTCAGTCAGGCGGGACTTCATCAGGTCAAACGCCTCGCGGGTGAACATCCTGTTAAGGACGATGGTTTCGGGAGGCGCGGAGGAGATGACGATGACGTCGAATTTTTCGTTTGAGCGGGAGAGCAGGCGGCGCGGGTCTACGGCGGCCGGGAAGACGCGCGGGTCGTCGAAGACGGGCGCAAGCTCAGGAGGGGCGTGTTTGCGGCGCAGGGCGAACATCGCCGGGTCAAGTTCCGCCCAGACGACGCGGTTGAGGCCGTGATTGAGGGCTTCGCGGATCGCCGTCGCGTCCACTCCGGCGAACAAGGCGGAGCGAGGGGCGGGGTGTGAGAGCAGGGGGATGTGGGCCATGTATTCGCCGACTGCGACGTCCGGGGTGACGCCCGCGACGCGCCCGCCCGCGTAGAAAGCTTTCTGTCCGCCGTCGTCGAGGACGGTAATGTTTCCGTAGCCGGATTCTAGGCTGTCCGCCGCCGGGCGGCCCCACGAGAGCGAGCGAAGGAAGTTTTCCGATGGAGCGGCCCACAGGGGCGAAAGCAGCGCGGCAGCAGCGAGCGCGGACCATGTCGCAAGGCGCGCGCGCCTCTGCAACCACGACGCGCCGATGACGGCGGACATCCCGCCTGCCATAGCCGCGCACGTCACAGGGGTCGTCGCCTGCGCGAGGATGAAACAGAACGTCATCCCGCCTGCGACCGCTCCGCCGGTGTCCCACGCAAACATTCTGCCCGCCGCGCCGGACATCAGCGGACGGTCTTCCAGCGCGCTGAGCGCGGGAAACAGGAACCCGTGAACGAAACAGAGAGGCCCCAGAGTGACGAGCGCCATGAGGGCGACGATTTCTACCGGGACGGCCTCGCCGCGAAGATATCCGAACAGAGGGCCTTGGGCGCGAGCGAGGGCGATGGACGCCGGGGCGAGAGCGCCTTGAAGGATGAGAAGGAATCCGGCGCAAGAAGGGGAGGGACGGCGGGAGCGGAAGAAGAGGCCGCCCGCCGCGCTGCCCACCGCCGCCCACGCCATCCAAGCGAACAGCGTCAGCCCGACGCTCAGCTCGTCTCCGAGGCTGACGACGATAAGCTCGCGGGTCAGGGCCAGTTGCGCGACCATCGCGCAGAAACCGCTTATAGCCGCCGACAGCCGGGTTTTCACGCGCCAGCGCCTCCGGGCTTTTTTCCGGCAGCGTCCGCGGCGAGATCAATGTATATCCCTATCAGCGCCGCCGTCTTGAGCGACGTCATGAATGCGGTCGAAACCTTGAACCCGTGCGTGAGCGCGTCGAAGTTCCACGGGAACAGCCATTGAGAAGCGAACCCGGCGGCGGCGAACAAAGCGAGCCGGGAAATTCCCCTGCGTTGAGTCGCGAGGGCCGCCAGAGCGGGGGCTGTCCACGACAGGAATTGCGGGGATGAGACTTTGAAGCCGACTGTCGCCGCCGTCAGGATGAGCGCCGAGGCGACGAGGAGGCGGCGGACGCTCTGCGTGTCAGTCTCCGGCGCTTCGGGGGCGAGCGCGGGTCTGCGCTGCAAGGCCGTAGCGTACGCCCCGTACGCGCGCGCAACGAGCAGAGCCAGCGCGAACGCGGACAGCTTCATCGCTAGGTCGGTGGCCGCGCTCTCGCCGGGAGGCCATGAGAGGTTTCCCATCGCCGGAGGAATGTTCGCTCCGGCCAGTCCGAGCGTCAGCAGAACGGCCCCGTATGCGGAATGTTTTTCGACGCCCCGCGCGGCGTGGAACGCGAACGACCCCGCCACTCCGTCCGGCGACAACAACGCCGGGATGCCGAATATAAGCGCCGAAACGGCGATGAACGCCGCCGCGCCTTCGAGCGCGCCCCGTTTGCCGGATTTCATCGCGGCTTCCGCCAGAAAAAGCGGAAGCAGAACGACCGGGAATCCCTTCGCGGCGGTTGCGGCGGCGAGCAGCGCGAATGCCGGGACGCGTTTTCCCCGCGCAAGCTCGACCATAGCCCATGCCGCAAGGGCCATCGGAATGTAGTCGAGGGATACCATTCCCACCGGGCCTGCCGCGAGGATTATGAATGTGTAAGCCGCGGCGGCGGCGATTTTCGCGCCTGTTTTAGCGCAGTCTCCGGCCAATATCTCCGACAGCTTGAGCGCGGCCAGAAGTCCCGCGACCGACACCGCGAACATGCCGACCGCAAACACGGCGTAATAGACGTATAGGTCTTTTGAGAACGGGGCCATAGCCCATAGCCATGCGGCTCCGAGCGGGGGATACTCCACAGCCACGTCCCGGTATGGCAACAATCCCGCCGCCGCCGCTTCCCCGAACTTCCGGTAGTAGTTGAGGTTGACAGAGACATGTCCCGCGAACAGCCTGCCGCCTGCGGGCGTGAAGAAAAGGAGCCCGACTACGGCGCAGTATCCTGCGGCGAGCGCGGTTGTTAAAAAATCGATATTGCCGAAACGGGCCAGATTAGTTTTCATTTTTGAGACGCCGGCGCGGTTGCTCGCGCGGGACAAGTTCCTCTCGAAAAAGGATATACCGAAACGCGGCAATCTTCAACGCGCGGGAGCGGGGAGCGGAGCGGCGTTCAGCCCGCCGGGGCGGTTTTGCTCAACTCGGCCAGAATGTCGCGGCAGAAGGCGGGCAAGGTGTCGTCGCGCGCCCCCATTACGACCACGATGTCGCCGGGGCGGGCTGCGGCGGCGATGGGAGCGGCGATTTCCGCGCGCGTGGCGAAGAACTTGGCGGCCCCCCCTCGCTCTTCGACCTCGCCGATGATGTCGGCTGACGATATGGACTTGTCGGCGGAGCCTCCCGCGTAGAAGATTTCAGGCATGTAAAGAATGTCTGCGCCGGGGCGCAGCATCGCCGCGAACGTGTCGACAAGCTCGTCGCGCATAAACTTGGTCGGGCCGAATCCGTGCGGCTGAAACACGATGTGGCGCGCGCCGGGCAGGGCGTCGAGAGCTTCGAGCGTCGCCCTTATTTTGTCGGGATTGTGGCCGAAGTCGTCAATGACTTTGACCCCGCGCGCTTCCCCGATAAGGTCGAACCTGCGCGCTATGCCGGAGAACCACTCGACTCCGTCACGAATTGCCTGCGCGTCTAATCCAAAATGCCTGCCGACGGCAATCGCGGCCAGCGCGTTCGACACGTTGTGCGCGCCGGGGACTTGCAGATTGTGTTCCAAGCCGTCCACTGTGAACGAAGCGGAGAAAGGCCGCAATGACACCCGTTCGGCGACAATGTCCGCTCCGGGTTTCAAGCCGTAAGTTACGACATTCGAGGCAAGGCCGCGCAACGCGGACGCTTTCGGGCAGTCAGCGTTCAGAATGGCAAGCTCGCGCGCGGCGGCGACGAATTTTCCAAATATCTCAATCAATTCATCTATTGGTTTGTGGTCTTTGGTGATGTTCGACACGATAGAGACGGCGGGGGCGTAGTTGACGATTGAGCCGTCGCTTTCGTCGCTTTCGATGACGATAATATCGGACGCGCCCGCGCGCGCGGAGCCGGACATTCCGTCCGCGGCGAAATTTTTCATGACGCCGCCGTTGATGATGGAAGGGTCGAGTCCGGCGCGGGTCAGCAACGCTCCGGTCATGCCGCAGATGGTGGTTTTGCCGGATGTGCCGCCAGCGGCCACGCCGCGCTTCTCGTTAAAAATGCCGGCTAGCGCCTGCGACCTGTGCAACGTTCGAATGCTGAGCTCTCGGGCGCGCGCCATGTCAGGCACGGTGTCCTCTATCGCGGACGACGCCACTACGAAATCGCATCCCGCCACTCCGCTTCCGTCCTGAGGAAACAGTTTTATCCCGGCGGCTTTCAGCCTGTCGAACGAAGCTTGGTTCAAGCCCCTGTCGTTGTTCCTGTCGGAGCCGCAAACGCCGTGTCCCTGAGCCGCTAGAGTCTGCGCTATCGGGCTCATTCCGCTGCCGCCGATTCCTATGAAAAAGTAGTTTGCCATATCGTCTCCGGGCGTTCGCCGGGGCGGTTCTCCGCCGCCGTTTCGCCGATGGATTATAACACACGGAGGGCGCGCCGGAAATCGCGCGTGGACAAAGCCTTCCGCGCCGCGTTATAATTGAAAAAAGAAATCCGAAAGAGGCGCGCGGCGTGAAAATCGACAGGACATCGAAAGACGGAACCGTTCTCGTCAAGGTGGACGGCGACATAGATTACGATTCGTCGCGCGATTTCGCGGACGAGCTGATGTGTTGCGTTGCGGCAAAACAGCCGCGCGTTGAGATAGACATGTCCGGCTGCCGGTTCATCAACAGCGCCGGGCTGGGGGCGGTCGCGGCGGCGGTCGCTGTGGCTCGCGCCCGCGGCGGCGACGTCGTCCTCTCAGGCGTTTCTCCCTCCATAAGAAAACTTTTCGCAATCACCGCGCTGGACAATATCATCGAATTCAAATGAAGCGCGCCGCGTTTCCTGCGCGGCCCGGCTATGGAATCCGGACGTCGGGTTCGGTACAATATTCGGCGTATGCTCGAGCCTGTGTATGTCGAAACATATCGAAGCGGCCTGTTGAGAGAGCGGGCCGAGTCGGCGCGCGAGATTCTCAAAGATTGCGCGCTGTGCCCGCGCGAGTGCGGAGCGGACCGGCTTGCGGGCGAGACGGGGGTGTGTCGCGCGGGGGCGCAGGCGCGCGTCGCAAGTTTTAATCTCCATCATGGAGAAGAGCCGCCCATCTCCGGTTCGCGCGGCAGCGGAACGGTCTTCCTCTCACACTGCAACCTGAGATGCGTTTTCTGTCAGAATTATCCGATCAGCCACATGGCCAACGGGGTTCCAGCCCCGCCGCGCGAACTTGCGGACATGATGCTGAAGCTTCAGAAACGCGGCGCTCACAACATTAACTTCGTCACGCCGACCCACTACATGCCGCAGATAATCGAGGCGTTGGAGATAGCCGTTGGAGACGGTCTGCGCCTGCCGATTGTTTACAATTGCGGCGGATACGAGTCGGTGGAAGCTGTGCGGATGCTGGACGGGATAGTAGACGTGTATCTGCCGGATATAAAATACAGAAGCGCGGAGCCAGCCGAAGCGCTGTCGGGCGCGCCGGACTATTTCGAGCGCGCTTGCGCGGCGGTCAAAGAGATGTTCTCTCAAGTCGGCCTGCTGGCGACGGACGAAGAGGGCGTCGCCGTTCGCGGGTTGATAATCCGGCATCTTGTGTTGCCCGGCGGGCAGGCGGGCAGCAGGGAAGTATTTGAGTTCGTCGCCCGCGAGATTTCGCCGGATGTCAGCATGAGCGTCATGAGCCAGTATTTTCCGGCGCACGAGGCTCCGCTGAACCCGGCGGTGTCCCGGCGCGTGACGGTCGCCGAATATCAGGAAGCTCTGGACGCGCTGGAAGAGTTCGGCATGGCCGAGGGTTGGACGCAGAGCGATCCTGAGCTGGAATAGCAAACCCGATTCGCCGGCGCTATAGGCGAATTCGGGATAATGCGCGCGGGCCGCGCGAAAGGTTGAGAATGGAAGATATTTCGCCTCTTGCGGTGGACATCAGAGAGATGCGGCTGGACGACCTTGACCACGTCTACTGCATCGAGACGTCCGCGTATTCCAACCCGTGGCCGTTCCAGTCCTTCATTGACGAACTGACCCGCAATCACTGGTCGCGCTATATCGTCGCCGAGGCGGAAGGGCAGATACGCGGATACGCGGGGATGTGGCTCATCGCGGGAGAGGCGCACATCACGAACATCGCTGTGGATTATTCGTTCAGGCGGCGCATGGTGGGCGAGCAGTTGCTGTTGCGGCTGATTGAAATCGCTCTCGCGGAGGAGTGTTTTTCGATGTTCCTCGAAGTGAGACGCTACAACCTTCCCGCGCAACGGCTATATTCTCGTTATAGGTTCAAGCCCATCCGGGTGCGGGAAAAATACTATCAGGACAATCTGGAAGACGCCATCGAGCTTAGAGTGGAGGACACAACGTCTGCAGACTTCGCCGATGCCTGCCGCGCAAGGCGCGCCGCGCTGGCCGCCGCTCTTGGCAAGGAAGATTTTTACGACGATGATTCTTCTTGTTGAGTTTGGAATATAATAGGATTATTAAGCCGCGCGCCGTAAATTTTGTTTTTGTTGGAACTTATCGCGGCTGCGGGAAGTTAAACATTTCGACGGGCTGACAAAATAACGCGCGAAAGCGTTTCGGGAGGAATTAAAATGGCGGCGGAACTTCAATCTTCAAACTTCGACCAAGAGGTTATCAAGTCCTCGACCCCGGTGGTAGTGGATTTCAGCGCGGTGTGGTGCGGGCCTTGCAAGATGCTTGCTCCGACGATAGACAAGCTGGCTCAGGCGTACGAAGGCAAGGCGAAGGTTTTCAAGATGGACGTGGACAATTCGCGCGATATCGCGACGAAATTCGGAATCCGGGGCGTGCCGACAGTCATATTCTTCAAGGGCGGAGCGGAGAAAGACAGAGTTGTCGGGCTGGTGCCGTACGAGATGCTGGACAGCAAGCTAAACGGATTGCTCTAAAACAAAATAACGGAAGCTCAATGATAAAAACCGGCGCGCGTCTAGTGCCGGTTTTTATCATTTGCGCTCATTCTTGAAGATATGTATTAGCAAGCTTGCCGGGCAACCTTTTTTTAACCCGAATCCGTCATTAGGATTCGGGAGCGATTGTTCAGAGCGGATGAAATGCGAGGCGCAAGACGCGTTTTTGCAGTGAATAGAACATAGGGTTCATGAACAAAAAAATGCGGCGGCAACGAAGCAGTTCGCCGCTATGA
>JAKQPS010000070.1 GCA_029564595.1 bacterium
AATCGCGATCAACGCTGACAAGAGCCGGGAATTAATTCCCGGCTCCGGGATGGCTCACATCGCTGGGAAAAGCGGCGATGAATCGCCGCACTCCAAAGTCCCGCTCGCCGCGATAAATATCTGAGTTTCAGGGGGACTCAGGTTTTCGTTTGTATTATTGCTATCCGGGTTATTCTTCGAAGAATTCGGGGCGGTCCACGTTGAATTTTTTTATCAGCCGGTAGAAACAGCCGCGGTCTATCCCGCTGCGCCGGGCGGCTTCGCTGATGTTGCCTTCGCACTTTTCGAGAAGTTCCTCGAAGTATTCGCGTCCGAACCTTCGGACGACCGCTTCTTTGGCGTCCTTATAGTTGAGGTCGGTCAGGTCGGGGACCGCTTCTGTTTTCGCAAGTCCGGCGATGGTTTTCAGCGGTTCCTGAAGGTGGTGGACGCGCATGACGTCGTCGTCGCAGAAGATGAAGGTGCGCTCCATAAGGTTTTCAAGTTCGCGGACGTTGCCCGGCCAGTCGTATTCGGCGAAAACGGCGAGCGCGTCGCTGGAGACCGAAGATATATTTCTGCCGAATTTCTTGTTGAACTTGGAGAGGAAGAACTCCACCAAGTCGGGGATGTCCTCGATTCGTTTTCTTAGAGGGGGGACGTTTATGGAGATGACGTTGAGCCTGTAGAAAAGGTCTTCGCGGAAGGCTCCGGCCCTGACCGCCTGTTCGAGGTTGCGATTGGTGGCGGCGATGATTCTGACTTTGACGCGGCGCGAGGCGGTTTCGCCGACGCGGGAGAACTCGCCTTCCTGAATGACGCGCAACAGGCGGGTCTGGAGATGCGAGCTGAACTCTGCTATCTCGTCGAGAAACACCGTTCCGCCGTCTGCCGTCTCGAAGTAGCCCGTTTTGTCCCTGTGGGCGCTTGTGAAGGCCCCTTTAGCGTGGCCGAAGAGTTCGCTTTCCAGCAAATTTTCGGATAGCGAGGCGCAATCGACGGTGACGAAAGGCTTGTGCTTGAAAGCCCCGCTGAAGTGGACTGCGCGGGCGACAAGCTCCTTGCCGGAGCCGCTTTCGCCGGTGACCAGCACGTTGGTCCACGTGTCCTTAATCCTGTCGATGACGCGGTACACGTCGCGCATGGTCTCGGAGCCGCCGATGATGTTTTCATAGGAGTTGGCGCGCCCGATCTGGTCCTTGAGGGATGCGTTCTCGACGAGCAGTTTCCTGTGGGCGACGGCGCGATTGACGACGACTTCCACCGCGTCGAGGTTGAAAGGCTTCGTTATATAGTCGAACGCCCCGTCCTTGATGGCGGAGACGGCGCTCTCAATGGTTCCTCTGCCGGTGAAGATGATTACGACGGAGCGAGGATGGCGCTCCTTGGCGGCGGCCAGCAGTTGTATGCCGTCCATGCCGGGCATAAACAGGTCGGTGATGACCACGTCCGGCTCGCGTTCGGCCATAGAGTCCAGCGCCTCGGCGCCGTCGGCGGCTGTCGCCACGTCGTGCCCCATCGCCTTGAGGGCGCGCGACACGCCTTCCCTTATTCGTTTCTCGTCGTCCACCAGCAGTATGGTCGCCATGTCACATCTCTCTTCCCACGATATCGCTCCATATAAATAATTTCAGATTTTGTGTCCACGTGTCAACCAGTTCGTCGACGGAAGCTGCGGAATTGGCGGCGAGGTCGCCGGGGAGAGCCTCGGCGGCGCGGATGTTGCGGACAAGGAGTTCGGCTCGGTCGCCAGAGATTTTTTTGCCGAAGTCGAAGAATGCGGTGGGTTCGGAGAAGAGACGGTTGAGAGCGGCGGCGGCGGAGAGCGCGCGCAGATAAGGGTCGCCCGCGGGGCCGGGATCGGCCATGCGCATCAGTTCGCCGCGAGGCCCCTTTACCACGCCCGCGCACGGGCCGCCGCCCTCCGGACAGACCTCGCCCGCCACCAGCCTGCCCTTCGCCGTTCCCCGCTTCTCTTCCGGCGGCTCCAGCCCGATCCGCCGGTAGTTCTCCTCCACCAACGTCTGCCGCACGTCCATCGGCGGATGCGTGTAATAGTAGTCTTCGAGCAACTCCGGCCTGTTCTGCTCCACTCTGGCGAGTTTTCTCATGAAGCGCATGAAGGCGTCGGCTTCGTATCCGGCCTTGTGCATGTATTCCAGCCCCAGCCGGTCCGCCTCAATCTCCGCTTTGCGCCCGAACACCTCCTGCCGAGACTGTTCGACCATCTGTCCGGCCATGACCACGTTGGGGTCTTTCGACACCGCGAAGAGCAACAGATTTATCATCGTGTTCCTCATGTCGGCCTTGTAGAGAGTCATGCTGTGTTTTTTTGCTATGTGGGCTATCTCGTGCCCGATGACGGAGGCCAGTTCGTCGTCGTCGTCGATAATTTCCATTATGCCGCGCGTCATGAACACGAACCCGCCGGGGATGGCGAACGCGTTCACCATTTTCGTGTCGAGAAGATAGAAGTGGTATTCGATGTCGGTTCTGTCGGAGAATTCTACGACCGTCTTTCCGACGGCCTCGACGCGGCGGGCTTCAGCCTCGTTTGCGTAAAGCCCGTAATGTTTGATGAAGGCGTCGGCGGCCTCTTTTCCGAGTTTGGCCTCGCGGGCGTCGCTGATGTCGAACATGCCGGCGCGGGCGGGCGCGGACGATAAAGCCACGGCCAGAATGAGGGCTAACTGGGCCGCGAAAGCTCTTGCCGCAGCGCTGTTTGCGATATTTGCGAACATAGCCATGCTCTTATTATATCAGCGCGGGCTTCAGGCTCACAGGGCGGACGGCCTTGACCTGACGGTCACCGGGGAGCCGACCGGCTTGCCGACGATGTCCGACGCGCGCCCGCGCGACACTCCTATCTCCAGCCTGCCTGAGCTGCCGACGTACGCGAGCAGTTCTCCCGGCGGCCTTGATTCATACGTCTCGGACAGCCCCATGATGGTGTATTCGCCGATGGTGACAAAGAACGCCTTGCCGCCCGCGCGGTCTATGTGCTCGTCCATCACGTTTGTTATGAAGTTGCCGAATCTGTCGATATGGACGACGGCGCCTGAAACCGAGCCGGGCCCCACCGAAACAGCGGCTGCTTTGAGGCGCTCTATCCTGAATGTGGCCGGGCCGACTTCGGAGAACGGGAACCCGGAAACAAGTCTTGCGGCGGCGGGAGCGAAGACGTCCCGCCCGTGAAAAGTCGGACTGACTTTCGGGGCCATAAGGGCCGGGTTCGCGATTCTTCGCGCCTCCCAGCCGTCGCCCGCCGCATCAAGCGCCATCCCGGCGATGCCGTTGTCCGGCAGCAGCAAATACCGCCCCGCCGCCTTCACCGCCAGACAGTCCCTCGCGCCGCCCACGCCCGGATCGACAACCGCGATGTGCGCCGTCCCCGGCGGAAACTCGGCGAAGTACGTCGTCAGAAGATAAGCGGCGGACAGCAAGTTAAAAGGAGGTATGTTGTGTGCGATATCCACCACTGCGGCGTCCGGGGCGATGGAAAGGATGGCCCCTTTCATCGCGCCGACGTATGCGTCGCTGTCGCCGAAGTCCGTCATCAGCGTTATTATCGGCCTCGCGCTCACGCCCGCCCTCCGTCCGCGTTGTCCGTTATCCATTGCAGATATCTGCTCTCTCCGTCCGCGATGGGAACGGCCACTATCTCCGGGACTTCGTAAGAGTGGGCTTCAAGCACGGCGTCGCGAAGCGAGCTGAACATTGCTGAGACGGTCTTGGCGATAAGCAGGACTTCCTTTTCATCGCAGACCTCCTCTTTCCACCTGTAGATGGAGCGGATGGGAGAAACGAGGGCCACGCAGGCGGCTAGGCGTTTGTCGACGAGCATTCGAGCGATGCGCTCCGCTTCTTCTTCATTCGGAGCGGTGATATAAACGACGACACGGGCGGTGTCTTCCATGCGAAGGGGCCTCCTGTGAATAGGTCTTGTTAACGACTTTCACCCGCGTATGTCAAACACGCCGGTTCTCCGGTCGCGGGCCGACGCGCCGGACGATTGTCTATATTATATGACAGATTAGCTTCTGAAAGGGTTAATCCGCGCCGTGAAGCTTTTCCATGCGGGCCGCGCTGTGGGACACCACGCGGTTTCTGCCCAGAGCCTTCGCGAGGTATAGCGCTTGATCCGCCTTGCTGACCAGAGCCTCCGGGTTGTCCCCGTCTTTGGGAAACACCGCGACGCCGATGCTGATGGTGATGGTTTGAGTTATCTGGCGGCAGTCCGCGTCGAACACGTAAGGACGGGAGCCTGAAGCGTCGCGGATCGTTTCCGCCTTTGATTCGGCTTCGGCGAGGTCGATACCGGGGAGAAGAACGGCGAACTCCTCGCCGCCGACGCGGCAGACGACGCGCCCGTCTTCGCGGCCTTCGAGCATGCGGTCCGCCAGCTCTTTGAGCACTTGGTCCCCGGCGGGATGCCCGTGCGTGTCGTTGATTCTCTTGAAACGGTCGAGGTCGAGCATGAGCAGGGCCAGCGTGGTTCCGCGCTCTCGCGCCCTCTCCATCTCGCGTTCGAGCCTGTTGTCGAAATACCTTCGGTTGAACAGCCCGGTGAGCGTGTCCGTGATGGCGAGTTGATAGAGTTTGCTGTTGTCGATTGACACTGAGCTGTAGTTGGCCATCGTGCGGAGCAGCCGCCATTCGCCTTCGTCGTATTCGGAGCCGCGCGGCCTGCCCAGCATTATGAACCCAATCTGGCGCGACTTCAGTTCGAGCGGGATGAAAGTCGATTGCAGGCCCTTTATCTCCTCGCGCCGCTCGAAGAAATCGTTCCATTCCTCGGTGGCTACGACTTCGTCCCACTTTGTGGAGTCGTCCATCGGAAAAGGCATGGCGATTTTTTCTGCCATCGTGGAGCCGCCCCGCGCGGCATATCTCACCGCCAGCCCGGCATCTTCGTCGAACAGCGCTATCATGCAGAACCCGACCGTCGGAAAGAAACTCATCGTCAACTCGATAATGATGTCCTTGACTTCTTCGGCCTCCATTACGACGTTGACGCGGCCTATCACCGTGTACAGCAGGTTAAGTTCCCGCTCCCGCTCGTCCAGCCGGTTTTTCAGATCGGCGTTTTCATGCACGAGGTCGAACGCTATAGAGCGGAGAAGCTCTAGGTCCTTCGCCGTTCTTTCATGGTTGTCGCTATTGCCGGAATTGTTCTGGCTCATTTAAACGCTCTCGTCCGGTCAGGGCGGGAAGAAGAGGGCGCGGGCTGTTCCGCCCGCGCCCCCGGTTAAGTCTCACATAACGCAAGTAATCTTGCAGTCCGTCCTGTTGGTGCGAAGCTTGATAATCTGTTCGGGCACGTTGTCCATTTTCACCTTGCGGGTGATCATGGGGGTCATATCCATGCCTGAAGCCATCATGCTGATGACGCGGGGGAAAGTGCCGTGTCCGGAGTGGCCCTGAGCGCCTATAATCTCGGCGCGGCGGACCTGAAGGACTTCGCCCGTGACCGGCATCTTGGCGTCCGCGCGGGCGACGACGACGATTGTCGCGTTCACCGTCCGGCCCTCCCACACGCACTGCTCAATAAGCGGATAAACCACCGTGGGAAGCCCTGTGGCTTCGAGGTAAAGGTCCGCGCCCTGCCCGTCCGTGTATTTGAGGACTTTCTCGACGAGGTTTTCTTTTAGCGGATTGACAACATAGTCCGCGCCGAATTTTTTGGCCATGCGCGCGCGGCCCGGTTCGGGTTCGGACATGATGACGTTGGCTGCTCCCATGCGTTTGAGGATGGCCGTCGCGGCCTGCCCGATGGGGCCTCCGCCGCAGATGACCACGTTGTCGCCGGGGCGGATGCCCTTGCCGCGCTCGATCACCGCGTTGTACGCCACGCTCGTCGGCTCCACCAAGCTTCCGGCGAGGAAAAGGTCGTTGCCCTTGTACAATTTCTTCAGCGGCTCTAGGCTCCACACCACCCGGTCGGGAACCACTATGTATTTTGCGAAAGCGCCGTCCACGTTGAACCCCAGCTCGTCCAAGCGCTCGCAGTGGTTAGGCCAGCCGTCCGCGCACGGGCGGCAGGACGCGCACCACAGCATCTCTTCTGCGGTGACAGACTCTCCGCCCTTGAACGGCTTGTTAGTGCGCTTGTTCAAAGCGCCCGGCCCGCCCTTCACAACCACTCCGCTGAACTCGTGGCCCAGCGTGCACGGGAACCCGGTCAGCCCCGGATACCATATATACCCCTTATCGTCGGGCTGCGCCATATGCACATCCGACCCGCATATCCCGCACGCCATCACCTCTATCAGAACTTCCTTCGGCCCCGGCTCGGGTATCTCCACTTCCTCTATGACTATCTTCGGCGTCTTCCACACCAAGCTTCCGAGATACGTCTGAACACCGTCAACGTCCTTCGCCCCAAGTTTGAAATTCGGCTTGGGAGCCCACTTCGCGTGCAGTCTAACCGCTTTCATCTTCATGACCCGCAATCCTCCTAGGATTGAAAAATGCCCGCCGGCACAAAGGCAGGCGGTCCACGCCGCCGCGCGATCGTGGGCCTGTCAATGATTATACGGATTTTTCAGAAAATAATCAGCGCCCCGCGCCCGGAATTCCGACGCCCGCTAACTCCGCGACGCGGGGGCTTTGCGGCAAGCCCGCTTCAGAACGTTTCCTTTACGAACACTTCCTCGAACGGCTTCCTGCCCGCCCTCGGCAGCAGCGCCTTCGCCTCGTCGTGTTTCCCTATCGCTATCAGCATCACCACATCGTAGTCGTCCGGCACATTGAACGCCTCCCGAACCGCGTTGTTGTCCATGCCGTCCATCGGGTGCGTGTCCACTCCCAGCGACTTTGCCGCCAGCATGAACGACATCGCAAACAGGCCCGCGTTCCGGCTCGCGAACGCCCTTTCGTTCTCTCCCGCGTACAGCCCCTTCGCCATGCCCTTCAGCGTGTCGCGCATCTGCTCGCCGAAGAAGCCTCTCGCTATGAAATCGTCCAGCGTCGGGTCCATCTTCTCATACGCCTTCTTGTCGCCGAGAACTATCGCCACGTGGGACGCCTCCGTCACCTTAGGCTGGCCTCCCGCGCATTTCTTCAGTTTCTCTTTCTGCTCAGGGTCGCTCACCAGTATTATCTTCCACGGTTGCAAGTTGAACGACGAGGGAGCCAGTTTCGCTATGTCGTATATGCGCCTTATCGTTTCCTCGTCGATTTTTTTCCCAGTGTCGAAAAAGTTCACCGATCTTCTCTGTTCAAATACCTGATTCAAATCCATTGAGTATCGCCTCCTTAAGCCCTGCTTCGCGCGGGGCCGTTTGTAAACGGCGCGCGCCGTTCGGCGCGGCTCCGATACTGTATTAACCGCCCAACGAGCTTAGAGGTTCCCCGGCGAGCGCGGTAGTCATGTCCTCAAAGCTGCGCCGCGCGCCCCTGTATATGATTCCTACTGGGATTTCGTCTCCCCATTTCAGCGCCGCGGCAAACGCCGCCTGTCTGTCCGTCGGGTCATAATCCGGGGGCAGTTCCTTGCATCTTTCCTTGTACCATTTTGCCGTGTTGATTTTGTTGAAAGACACGCACGGTTGAAGGATGTCCAGCAGCGCGAACCCGTCGGCCTTTATCGCCTCGGCCATCATCGCCGTAAGATGCTCCGGCATAACCGATGTCGAGCGCGCGACGAACGAGCAGTTCTCGGCGACGCCGAGGGCTAGCGGGTTGAGCGGCTCCAGAACGACGCCCTTCGTCTGGATTTTCGTGACGAAGCCCGGCTCCGAAGTGGGCGACGCCTGCCCCTTCGTCAGCCCATACACCTGATTGTTGTGAACGAACGCCTTCACTCCGATGTTTCTCCGCATGGCGTTGAGCAGGTGGTTGCCGCCCTCGCCGTACATGTCGCCGTCTCCGCTTGCGACGATGACGGTCAGTTCCCTGTTGGCGATTTTGATTCCGGTGGCGGCGGGGAGCGCGCGGCCGTGCAGCCCGTTGAACACGTTGGCGTCTGTGTAGTGCGGGCATTTCGCCGCCTGCCCTATCCCCGAAACCATCACGAGCCGCTTCCTGTCGACGCCCGTCTTTTCTATCGCCGCGTCGAGCGATTTAAGAATGTTGAAATTCCCGCATCCGGGACACCACGCCGTCTCTTTCAGTTTCGCCGTTCCGCTCATGATTTGAACCTCCGCGCTATCTCCGCGCCCGTGAAAGGCAAGCCGTCGTATCGGAGAATCGAGTCGAACTGTGAAATCGCGCCGCATTGCCTCAGCAACAGGGCGAACTGCGCCGTCGAGTTGCCTTCCACCGAGACTACGCGGCGGCCTTCCAGCGCCCCGCCCGCTCCCGCCCACACAGGCCACACCTGCGCAAAATGCGCCATGCACACTTTCCGGCCCTTTGCCCTCAGAATGTCCACTGCCTCCCTGCACGGCCCGTATGTGCTGCCCCAGCACAACAGAACTGTCTCTTCCGGCTCCGGATAAAATTCCGGCGGCATCGCCTCCGCCGCCGCCAGCGCCGCCTTCCTCATCCGCTTGTCCTGCATCGCCTTTCGCGCCGTCAAATCCTCCGTCAGATGCCCGTCCTCGGTATGCTCATCTGACGCGCACACAACGAACGCCTCCCCGCCGGGCAACGCCCTCGGCGACACCCCGCTGTCCGTCACGGCGTATCTGACGTAGTCCGCCGACGGAGCTTTCTCTATATGCCTGTCCACAAGGTCGAGTTCGGCGGGAAGCTCCGGGATGTTTTTCTTTGCGTCCGTCAGGAACTGGTCTGTCATCACGATGGCGGGCGTCTGGAATTTGTGCGCCGACTCGAAGGCCCGCCGCGTCATCTCGTACGCCTGCCCTATCGTCCCCGGGGCGTAGATTATCTTCGGGAACTCGCCGTGCCCGGCGTGGACCGCGAACAGGAGGTCTTCCTGCCCGGTGCGCGTCGGCAACCCCGTCGCCGGCCCGGGCCGCTGCGACAGCATTATGACAATCGGCAACTCAAGCATGCCCGCCAGCGACAGCCCTTCCGCCATCAGCGCAAACCCGCCCCCGCTCGTGGTCGTCATCGCCGCAGCCCCCGCGTACGCCGCCCCGCATATCAGGTTCGCCGCGCATATCTCGTCTTCCGCCTGCTCCACCACTATCCGGTATCTGTCCGCTACCGACGCCAGATATGTCAGCGCCCCCGTGGACGGCGTCATTGGATAGCTGCACACAACTTTGACCCCCGCCGTCGCCGCTCCCAGCCCGACCGCCTCGCTGCCTGAATAGAGTTCCCCGCTCCGCGCGCTTGGCTGCGGCGTCCTTATGATTCCACGATGGCCTTCGGCCATCGCCGCGCCTTTTTCCGCCGCCGCCTCGTTCCCGGCGACCGCCTCCGGCCCTTTCTTCTCATACGCCTTTTCCATCATTTTTTTCAACGCCGCGGAGTCGTATCCCAGAAGCGCGAACACAATCCCGGCGGCGACGCTGCCGACCATCCGCGCGCCGCCCGCCTCCTTTGCCGCCCCTGTCATGTCCAGCGACAACGCGTCCGGCCCCGCGTCCCCGTCTAGCGCCGCGACGCCCCCCCTCGACACTTTCCCTATTTCGGCGGCAAAAGATTCCGCCGTCAACGCCGCCAATATGTCGCATTCTTCACGGCCTGAATGCAGTTCCTCGTCAGATATCCTGATGTCGAAACTGTTCACCCCGCCCCTGATGCGAGACATGTAGCTCTGCGTGGAAAAAACGTGGAGGCCCATCTCGTGGAACGCGCTCGTCAGCAACTCGCCCGCCGACTGCACCCCCTGCCCTGCCTCCCCCGCTATCCTTATATTCGCTTCCATTGCATTCTTCTCCATTCGCATTTCATCTCGGATTCTGAATATTAATATACATATAGTTTATCCATGCGCGTCGCATTTGTCCGCCCCCCGCCGTTTTCTCTGGCTCGTGCTTGATTGACATATATTTATCGAGGGACTAATTATTAATGAAATTCATCGGGAGATGTCAGGATATGAAAACGATACTGATGAGCGTCCTTGCCGCATTGGCCCTGAGCGCGACTTGCTTCGCGCAGGAATCAACAGACTGCCGAAGCGAATGCAGAAGATTGACCGACAGAGAAGAAATGAAGAAGTGCATTATGGACTGCGCGGAGAAAATCAAATCCGCAACGCGGGCGCCTGAGCCGAAAATAATCGACTTGTCGGATGCGACGGTATGGAAAAAAGTTTATGAGCGCAAAGGCAACGAGTCGGCAACCACGATCCGGCGGCGGCCCGGCGGCGGATATGTCTTATGCGGCAGCGCTATGAACGCAAAAACATGGGTGAACGACGCGTTCCTGATGGAAATCGACGACAGCGGCAATAAGAAAACATTCGAGATGTTTTCTTTGGGCGATAAATTCAGGTCTACATGCCGGGCCGTCTCTCCCTTGAAGGACGGCAGAATCGCCGCGGCGTTCAGCGTTTACGACCCTTCCATCGACAACATCAGCATCTTTTTAACCCGCGTCAACTCGAACAATGAGTCGGACTGGTTTCTCGAATTAACGGAAGACGGAAAAAACAACTACGCAAGCTCTCTCCAGACTACCGACGACGGCGGGTTCGTATTCGCGGGAAAGGCCGACTCTTTCACAAAACACAAAAACGACCTTTTCGTCGCTCGCGTCGACGAAAACAAAAAAACCAAATGGCTGCTCTCAGCCGGAACAACCGACGAAACCGATGAGATTTTATCTCTTGAAAAGACATCGGACGGCGGATTCATCGCGGCCGGCTATCTATACATTCAAGGAAAATATACGGATTTCGCCGCCTTCAAAATCAGCGCGGCTGGAACAAAACAGTGGGAATTCACTCACGGATATGACTACCCTGACCTCGGCCTCTCCGCCGTCGAGGTTGAAAACGGCAACTACGTTATGAGCGGGATGGTGTTCGACGCGGAAGACGTGAAAGGCGAAGGCTTCATTCACGAACTGGTCAAATTCAAAGACGGAAAACTCGTGTGGAAAAAGAGATTCAACCTCGGAACCAACAGGACAATGACATCAGGCGTCGTCAGAATGACTTCCGACGGCAACTACTTGTTCAACGTTGACATTTACGATGAAAATAGAAATGAAGCCACAGTCATTGCAAAGACGAATCCGGCAGGCTCGCTATTGTGGAGCGGCGTTTTGAAAGAACCCTACTTCGCCGACATTGCGACCGACCCGTCCGGCGGATTCCTAGTCGTCTACTCGTCAGGCTCCGATCAGGAAAATGACGTCGTGGTTTTAAAAATCGACGACTCAAAAATCATTCAGCCATAGCAGTTGCGATTGTTCGCCGTTATTATTCGAGAGCCGTTATTCTGGGGTTAATTAAACGCCGCGCCGAACGCCGCAAGCAGGAACGGAGCTGTCAGCAGGCTGGCGACGGTCACGCCGAAAAGCGTCCGGCCCGCCAGCGCCTCGTCCCCCCCGTATTTGCCGGCCAGCAACGGCAGCAGAACCGCCGACGGCATCATCGATTCCAGCGCGAGAAAAAATTTCACGTCCGGGGCGATGTCCGCGAACTTCAACGCGGCGAACGTCGCCAACGGCAGCGCCACCAGTTTCAGCGCCCCGGCCTTCGCCGCGTATCTCCACGGAAAAACCGCTCCGCTCCCGTAGTTCGCCACAATTATTCCGCCTATCACCACCATCGACAGCGGTATCGTCGTCTCTCCCATCATCTGTATCGACCTGAAAAGGAACCGGGGGATGAGGCTCCCGGCGTCCGCGAGCGCAACCGCCAGCCCGGCCACCGTCGCCACCGTCGTCGGATTCAGCAGCGACTTCCAACTTATTTTCGCCGCCCCGCCCGCAGAAAACAGCTTCTCTCCGAGCGTGAACAAAACCGGATTGTACGCCAGCAGATATAGAAAAACGTAGATGAAAAGTTTGTCTTTTATTTCCGGAGGAGCCAGCGCGCCGATGAGGATTATCGGCAGGAAACCCGAGTTCTGGAATGTCGCCATCGCCACGAACTCCCGCTTTCGCTCGATCCCCTTGTCCAGCCCCGCGACCACCGCCGCCATCCCCGCCCCCGCCGCAAGCATCATCAGGCAATACACCGGGAACATGTGCCACGCGCTCCCTCGAACCTGATGAAAATTCGCCGCGATGTTCGAGAACACGAAACACGGCAGCGCGAAATCCGTCACCAGATTGCTGATTGTCTTCAAACAGCACTGGCCCAGTATTCCATTTTTGATTATGTAGAACCCGAAGCCGCCCAGCACGACAATCTGCGCGACCGCCGCAAAGTTGGCTTTCAAAGATTCGAAAAAATCCAATTCTCAGTTCCCCGCATGACCTTCCGAGCCTTAGCCCGCGCTTTTTACCAATGCGCTCTGAAATCGAAGTTAATCACCCGGCGATCTCGCGTTTCCAGAACGCCACAAGCCCGTCCCTGCCGAACGCCACGTTCACAAGCTCCCACCCCTGCGCCCCGTACTCGTTCAGCACGCGCTCAAGCGCTTCCGACTCGTCTGCCGGAACATCCTTCAGCTTGCACTCGCCGCTCTCCGTGCAGAAATAAACCAGACTGTCGAACTCGCCGGCCAGATGTTTGGTTATTCTATGCTCGAATTTTTTCATGCCGGTCCGCCCCCTTCCTCTAGTGCGGTTTTTATCTATTAAAATTATACCCGCTCCCTATGTGAAAACAGGAGCGGGTTTGATTTCCTCCAACAAACAGCGCGGCCGGCGGCCCCGCGTTATTCCGCCACCGGCGGCGCCGGAGCCGGCCTCGTCCCAAGTTCCTTGTCCAGCATCAACAGCCCTCCGCCTCCCGCGTTCCCAAGCAGCCGGAATTGCCTCGCCACGTTCTGCGTGGACTCTTCCTCCTCCACCTGCTCGGTGACGAACCACTGCAGAAACGCGTTCGTCGCGTGGTCCTTCTCCTCGATGGCGAGGTTCACCAACTCGTTTATCAGCCCCGTCACTTTTAATTCATGCGCGTACGCCGCCTCGAACGCCGCCAGCGGCGATTCCCACTCGAACGGCGGAGCCTCTATCGCCTTCATCTCCGCCCGGTTCCCCTTCGCCACGATGTAGTCGAATATCTTCATCGCGTGTATATCTTCCTCTTTCTGTTGCATGCGCATCCAGTGCGCCGCGCCCGGAAGATCCGCCGACTCCAGATACGCCGCCATCGCAAGATATATATACCCCGAATACAACTCCGCGTTCACCTGCTCATTTAGAGCTTTCGCCATCCTATCGCTCAACATGATTTCTTCCTCCAGATTTTCAGTTCATCCGTTCCGTGTCACATCGCGGCCTTTGCCGCAGCCAGCGCCGCCTCGTAATCCGGCTCGTGTCCTATCTCTTTCACTATCTGCGCGTGCTTTACTATGCCGTCCTTGCCGACCACGAACACCGCCCGCGCCAGCAACCTTAGCTCCTTTATCAACACGCCGTACGCCGTCCCGAAAGACGCGTCCCGGTGGTCGGACAACGTGGTCAGATTCGTCACGCCCTCCGCCGCGCACCACCTCTTCTGCGCGAACGGCAAGTCCATGCTTATCGTCAACACACGGACTGCCTCCCCGAGCGCCCCCGCCTCCTGATTGAACTTCTTCGTCTCTATCTCGCACACCGGCGTGTCCAGCGACGGCACGCTCGCTATTATCAGCGTCTTCCCCTTGAAATCAGCCAGAGACGCCGCAGCCAGCCCGTTGTCTACCGCCGTGAAATCAGGCGCCGCGTCGCCTGCCTTCAACTCGTTCCCCGTCAACGTCAACGGGGCCCCTCTCATCGTTACCGCTCCCGGTCTGTCCATCCTCTTTTCCTCCTTCTATTCGACTTTTATTTTTACGCCGCATTCCTGCGCGCCCGCAAGCCTCAATATCGTCATCATCGGACACCAGTTCGTGAATGCCGACTGCAACAGGTTAAGCCCCACGAACGCGGTCAGTATCAGCCACAGCGGGCTTATCAGCCACGCCAACGCTACGGAGACCATCACGACCGCCCCGGCTATCAACCTCAGATATCTCTCCACCGTCATGCCGACCACCGCCTTTCTTTTCGATATCCTCATAACACGCGCGCCCCCCGCTTTGTTCCCGCGCCCAACCCGAAATCCCCTCTTTTGCCCTAGAATCGGCAATGCTTATACCGTTTCCATAGAATACTTTCTTTCCCTAAAGGCATTTCAACTTCAATAAGAAGAATTGTCAAATCTGGAGACGTTCATTTGTCAACGGGAATTGATGATTTGAGAATAATATTTCGAAATGCTTGCGCCGATAGAAATGTCGCTTTCCTCTTCCTGACACATTTCATTGCGATTTGATAGCGCTAAGGCCATAAGCAGTTCTGTATCGACATACGTGTTGAAACTTATTCCTGTATATCGCCAGACTACTCCTGTCTTTACCCACAAATAATTGTTTTTAGCGCTGATTTGGCCTACTTTGTTTTTGTAAATCGCTGTGATTACCGCTACATCGTTTGATAAATGCGACGGTTCAACATCGACATTTTCAATATTATTGTTTAGAGAAAATTCATTTATTTTTTTTGTATCAATAAATAATTCTTCATTCATCTGATTGTTTCCGCATGCAGCGCCGAGAAAACATTCATCAATATAAATTCTTTGAAACTCGTCCATCGTGAAAGTTGCCACATCCTTTCCAATAATCACTCGTTCGCAGTATTCGGCCTTTTTTTTCAGGTTTATCATTTCCTTCTGAATCATTTCGAGATTTTTCTTCTCGATTAAAGATTTGCTAAATAACCCAAAAGTCAAAGTCACAACAACACCGATTGCTACACCGATAAAGACATACAAGAATTTGAGATTTTTCTTCTTCGTCATGTTCTCACAAGATACTTCTCAGTACTATTCTTGATAACTTGCTTTTATTATACGTGTTGATATGAGTTAAGGGATAAAATGTTTCCACTTTGGGAAATAAGTAGATATTGGGGTCAGGCCGAGACTATTGACACATATTTGCTTTCCCGCTGTCCTAGTCATTCTTGTTGCCCCTCCTCTTAAACTCTTTCAACATCGGCTTATTCTGTCATTATTCTCTCGGCCTGACCCCAGATCACCGTGACCCCAGATCACCCTTATTTACTACTTTCAGATTGCAATGTGTCTTTCTTCTATCATCAATGACCAATTTGCCTATTATTAGTGAAAATATAATAAAAGCTATGTATTGGAATGTTCTGTAAATATACGGATAATATACTATATTATGATAACTATTTTTGTTTACTATCTCTATTATATGGCAATAAAATAAAAATGCATCCGGAAAAGATATTATTATTCCAATAATATAGAATAACAAAATTCTATTATATCAATGCTGTTCAACCATGAAAAGCTGAGCGGACAAAAAACCGCGTAGCGGCTGTGTGTATGCGCGCCTATAGGCAAAAGAGACATTATTTTCGTTTTTTTCATATTAATAAAAATATAGGCTTGATTTTGTTCTTCTTT
>JAKQPS010000072.1 GCA_029564595.1 bacterium
GTTCGTCCGGTTTCGTCGATGAACTCGCGCAACGCCGCCTGATTCTCTTTCACCTTCTCGCGCCACACCGCTGCGCCTTGCGTGTCGCCACCGGCCTTCAGGACAGACTCTTGCCGTTTCGCGTTCCTGATCCGCGACTCAAGCGCGCGCTGTTGCTGTGAAAGCTCATAGGCCTTATCATTTGCTTTTTCAGGGTATGGCTTGAATGTCTGTTTTGATACTCCCGGAACGAACGGATACAGCATGTGCCCGCAGTTTATCCCTTCTATCCCGTCCGGCTCTCCGTAGCTCGTTTCGCTCAAGAGCGGATAGCCTGGCGTTTTCCCATATCTTGAATATATGCGTCCCTGGTACGGCGCGCATTTCGGCCGCGCTCCCATGTGGCTTGATATTTCAACTAGATCCGTCCCGAGCTGTTCGCCCATTATCTCAAGTGTTTCAGATACTACTCGCCCCTGATTCGTCCTGACAACCATTCGCGCGTATCCTTCAGGGCTCCATGCCCTTCCGGCTTTGTCGTAAAAGACGGTAAGCTTGTCGCGCGGAACATCCTTGACGGCTTCCTTGATAGCCTCATCAAGCGTGCTGACGCCGGTAATCACGCGCATATTCGCCGTATTGACGGCGTTGACGTAGGTTCTTCCGGCAGACTGCGCAAGCGTTGACATTGATTCGTTTAGTCGCTCATCTGTGGTGTTGATCCACGCGAATACTTTTTCCGCAAGCTCCGGCGAGTATTCAAGCTTGTCTTTGTAGTTTTTCGGCAGCCTGCTTTTCAGGCGTTCCATGATTCGCCGCGCGGCTCCCTCCATATCCTCACCGGCGGCTATCTTGATTTCCTTTCGCGCCTTCTTTATCTCGGCCACTACTTCAGCGTTAACAAGCCCGAGCTGAGAAAGCTTCTTTTCCTGCCAGTCTGTTTTATTGCCTCGAACCAGATTCCGTGCCACGATTTCCATGAGGCGGGTTTCCAGTCCGTACATATAATCGGCAAGCGTCATTCAAGCCCCGCGAATGGATTCGAGAGCGTCGGTTTCTCGGCCTTAACCTTGTCTATCTCCGCGGCAACGTCTTCAACAATATCGCGCGGGAAAAGGTTCAGCAATGCTTCTTGAGAAAGTATCTGCTTTCCACCTGCGAGGAGAGCAACAACCTGCGCCGTTTCGGTCATGTTGAATGGCAGGTTTCTGGTTGTATTTACGGTCACGCCATCCGCCTCATCTTCCTGATTGATTACCGCGTGTCCGGCGATCATGCGCATCCGATTGTACAGGAACGGCAAGAAATACGCCTGAAGGTTAGCAATAAACAGCTCAAACCCGAATAGCTTGTATGCCTGCGCGATACCAGAGCCTGTCGCAAAACTGTCGTCGTTCGGGTTGAATAGGCAAAGCATCTCATACATGAGCCTTTCGTATCGGTCTAGCGTGTTGTTTATGAATGTATCATTAAGGTTCTTTGTTAGGTACGCTGCCGCCGTGTTTACGTTATCCCCGAGGCCGTCAAGGATCCGCCACTGTGCTACTTTGTCCGCGTCGGTGAGGCCGTTCTCGTCTACAGTGATATTGTCGATCTTGTCCCTGAGTAAGAGAATCGCCTCGGCGAACTTCTCGTGCTCATTACCGACCATGCTGATGATCTTGTCGTACATATCGAGCATCGGGAGAATTGGGTCGAAGACGTTTCGTTTATCTCGGTCGATTACCGCTTCCAACACCGGTACCTTACCGTAAAGGTGAGCCCCGGAGTTTTCCTCATCGAGTCGCCAATCGTCGCCGTTCTTGATGAATGTCTGGTATTCTTTATCGTCATAAAACGTCGCTATCTCGGCGTCGGCTGTTTTTCTATGCCAAACGAAACCAGTTAGTTTCGGCTTCAAGCTGTTTGAAAATATAGGATACGCCTGGTCGACAGGGATAGGCGCGAACTCGAATCCGGTTTCCTGATTATACCAGTGCAATTCATACGCCGCGCCGTAGGTGAGCGCGTCCTCAAGAATCGCCGCAGTCTCCACCTCTTCGTCGTTCGCGTCGTAAATATCTTTCAAGAATTGCGCGAACCATTCGCCTTGATACGTGATGTTCCCCGGCTTCGCGAAGTAGCCGATAATGAGCTTGATTGCCCGCCTGATGAACGGGACCGGAATGCGGTTGTCCGGGGCAGGCTTCGGACTGGCCTGAAAAATCCCGGCGTTCATGCCGATTTTATAGGTCTTTGAGTCTGCCACCCGAAGCGAGCGGCTCTGCCGATTCTGCAAAATGCTTTTCAGTTCTTC
>JAKQPS010000084.1 GCA_029564595.1 bacterium
AAAGAAATTGCGCGGCTCCAAAAAGAAAAATCATACACGGCCCAGGAAGCGTTAAATAAAATTTATGAAGCGCGGGAAGGGGAGAACGTCTACAAGGTTTTTTCGTTCGGCGACCACTACAAGGACCGGGCGGAGCAGATCGGAGACGATAACGCCTATGCGCTCGGCACGACATTGAACGAGGGTATTATTAAAGAGTTTTCTGACCGTTATATATGGCATACGCAGCGCGACAAGCGCGTCAGAAAAACCCACCGCAAATTACAAGGAAAGTGTTTTCTTTTTGACGATCCGCCGACGGAAATATTAAAAAGCGGAAAAACGCATACAGGCAATCCGGGGACGGCGTGGGGTTGCCGGTGCTGGGCGGAGATACCGACGAAGCCGGTCAAGCCATTACGCGGGTACGAGGTAAAGGAATGAAAGACGAAACGATCGGGGAAACGCTGCAAAGGCTCGCGCGGGCGTCCCTGCCCCGGCACATTGACAACGGATGCGGCGAGTATCGCACGACGCGCTATTGTATATGCGGCGAACCGCTGCCCCCGTATCCGAAAACCCGGCAAAAGCAATTAGTGTGTGACGACTGTGCCGCCATCATGCCGCGCTTGGTAGGCGGCAGGCGGCCGACAAGTGGATGCGTCGCTTGTCATGCCGTATATCCTAAAAAAAAGATGAAAATGAAGGACGGAAAGTTCTATTGTAAAAAGTGCTTAAAAATAAAATTTGGGATTGACTTTTGATAGGAGTGTGATTTATGTATACCGTGTTAAAAAGACTGCTAAAATACTTTAATTCCCCTGTTCGAGCCTCTAATGACACGGGCGAGCGCATAGAGTCAATGCGCTTTTCCGTGCCTGCCCTGCGCGTCGGCGTGCTTGAATACGGGCCGGGGCAGCTCCAGACGGGCAACGCGTCCCTGGACGGCAAGCCGGTCAAATTGTACTATCCGCCGGAAGCGGTGAACGACGAAAAATTTTTAAAATCCCTGGAAACCGCCCCCGTCGTCGTCGGCGGGCACGATTCCACTACAAACGAGCAAAACAAAAAAATTGATGGATGGGCACATAACGTCTTTTTTGACGCGGCGGCAAAAGCGGCGATGATTGCCGGGGTCGTCAAAGGCGCGAAAGAAGTCGCCTACATTAAAGGAAATTTAGGATCTGCCGGATTTGGCGCGTCGGCGTTTGTGGACATCTATAACCTGAAAGTCGAAAACGGTATCACGCCCGACGGTCAGGAATACAACGCCATAGCGAACGATTTGCGCGCCACTCATGTCGCGCTTGCGCCGCACGTCCGTGACCCGGAAAATAAGATTAAAGTGATAAACGCCGTTTGTATTAACACAGATGGTAAAGTTGAGATAGAACAAAACTCGCACGAACGCGGCGAGAAATTTAATAACGAGGTGCAAAGCATGGACCCTAAAGAAATCGCCGCGCTTGTAAAAAACGCGGTAGACGAAGCCATTGCCGAGAAAAATTCGGATGACCGAATGACCGCAATGGAAGAAACGCTTCAAAAACACGGCGATGCGTTGAATGAAATCAACGAAAAGCTGTCTCCGAAGAAGGACGAGACAGCAGAAAACGCCGACGACGAGAAAAAGGACGAGGAAAAAGAGGGCGCGACGCTTGAAAACGCCAAACCTTCCCAGGAAGTGGTGAAGGCTTTTTCAACCGCAATGAATGTTGATTTTGGCGCAAAGACGCCGACATTTGCCGACCTGGCCGCCCTGTCCGGTATTAAGGAAATCGATCCGGCGGCCCGTATCGCAGCGGTGAACGCGAAGTTCGCCGAACTGCAAACCGCCGCACCGAAAGAAAATCAAGCGGCCGCCGCACAAAACGCGGCCGGGGAGGTGTTCTAATGCCCGGAGTAAGATTAGGTATAGGGGAAACTAACCCCAAACGCGGCGCGGTTCAGTTTGACGCCCGTAGGATTGACGGCGTGAAATTTGTTATACCCACCGCCGCAGGCGTGACCAGCGCGCCGATAGGCAGCGTGGTAACGCTACAGGAAAACAGTGCTGGGAAACAGATAATTGTTCTCGGCGCAGCCGCGTACGAAGGCCCCGGCTCGGATACGTTCGCCATTATCGCCCTCGGCTTTCTCGAAGCCGCAACGCAGGTAGAGTCGGCGATCAATCAGACCGTGGGGTCATACGCTGACGGGGATTATGTTGCCATGATCAGCGACGTCGCCGCTGTTGCAATGGTGCCGTATGCAACCGGCGAAAAGCCCGACGCGGGCGTCCTGGCTTACGTCGACGCGGCCGGGCAGCTTTCGATCAGCGGGGCGGGCGGCAACGTCGCCTTTCCCGGGGCTGTATGGAACGGCACACCCGGCGTACAGAACACCGGGCAACTTAAAACCGGCTATATGTTCGCCCGGTTGTATGATACTACTGTGGTGGGGGTGTAAACCATGAAAACAGGAATTAAAATCACTTCCGCCCAGGTCGCGGAGCAGAATTTCCGCAACTGGTACACGGTGCGTAACGCATACGCGGACGCGCACCGTAAAGACGGCTGTGTCGCCATTAACGAAACCGCCGCGCGGGCCGAATACAAAGCCCTGACTGAGCGACTTCTTGCCGTGGCGAACAGCCAGCACAAGGAACACGGCGCGGCGATTTCCGATTTGCGTAAACGTTTTGACGGCGCGAGCATTGACCACGTTGTCGATATGGCGCACGGTCTGCGCTCGAAGCTGAACGGTATCGCCCAAAACGCGATGAAAGCCGGTATGAGCGTTGAGAACGCTCAGGCAACTGCGCTGAACGCATATTTCGGCAATCCCGGATATGACCAATTCGCGGGCCTGAACCAGCTCGCCGAACAGCTCTATGAGCAGCTCACGTTCGCTGAATCCTTCATCGCGGAAGGTGACGCTGTTCAACTGTCCCCGGAGCTTGCAGCGAGTGCGGGCGCGATCAGCCGTTTCCGTATTCCCAGGGTTGAGGCGTCAGGCGCGGCTAAACAGCGTTTAGGTGATCTGAACCCTTACGGCGACGATCGGACCTACGCTAACAACATGGCGCAAATCTCCCTGTTCAACGAATTCAAGGACGCGCACACTGAGGCCCAGGGCTTTATCGTCGAAAATGACCAGGAAGCGGCGCTTCTCGGTTACGCTCGGTCAATCGCCCCGGCGCTCGCGGGCTTCATTCTGCAAAACCAGCTTTTCGCCACAATCGAGCAGCAGGTCATGCAGGCGGTCGAGCGGATTATCGTTGACGGATGGGGCGCGGCGGCGTTCGACGGTGAATCCGGTCAATACGGCCTCTTGTCCAGCGGTATCGCGCTTTCCCTCGCCTCGGCCGGGGCGGCTTCCCCGTTGCTTGCAACCGCCGCGGACTGGGCGGCGAATCCGACGACGCTTATTCAAAAAATTACGAACTACAACTACAAACCGACCGACAGAACGGCCCCGCTCCCGGCCGTATCGGCGGCGGATGCGGCGAACATCTACCTTGATGTAGTTCGACTTTTGAATCTTATCGCGCAGACGAACGTGAAGACCTCTGGCAAGGTGGTGTTGTACGTGCCGACCTCGATTTATTCGGCCCTTGTTCAGTATCTCTCGACCGGAACGTATAACCGTACACTTGGCGAAGCGCTGAAGCTCGCTATCGGCGGCACGATTGAAAACATCGAGCTGAAAACCTCCGGTTTACTAAACGCCCGGACAAATTCCCTCGGCTCGGCGCAGTACAACGCCATAATCGCGGTTGTACACGGTGCGCCGACCGGAAGGAAAGGCGTTTTAATGCCGATGGCAACCGCAACGCCCCGGATTACTACAAACGTGGTGAGCGAGCAGCGGTCCAGCTTTACAGCACAGCTCACGTTCGGCGGACCGATGGTCATTCAACGCGGTCAGGTGTTTATCCTCGACTTTTCGGTACAA
>JAKQPS010000092.1 GCA_029564595.1 bacterium
GATCCGGCAGTTCGCCCAAAATGACCGACAGATTATGGTCGATGAGAAACACGAACGGAGCTGCTACTATGTCGGCTCGTGGCGCTATCAGCATTGATAGAGTCCGCAGGCACATCCGGGGCGCTCCCGGCTCCTTGTCAATTTCCGCGAGCATCTCTTTCATACGGGTCAAGCTGTAGATGCCATCTAACGACGACAAAAGCTCCTCCACGAATTCGGGGGCTTTTTTAAGCGCTGCTTTCACTCCGAATTTGCATGACGAACACGGGCCGACCATGGCGGCGATGTCCGCGCACGAGTTTTCGTTTTTGCCGACAAGATGAACGAGAGAGCCGCCGCCGGATTTAAACATTCCTTCGGCCATGCCCACCGCCTCTGCGCAGACGGTGTGATCCGGCGCGAGAATCAATGATCGCCGTTTCTTGGCCGCAAGTTCGAGAGCCAGCGCCACCGCCTGATAGGTTTTGCCGCTCGCCATCGGCGCCTCCACGAGATTGATTGGATAACCGAATGGATTATCTTCGTTGCCGCCGCACATGATTTCCGTCAGAGCCGCCCTCAACGCCTCGCGGGCAGTGTCGCGGAACTCGGCGGGATCGGGAGAATCGTCTTCGTTGAAGAATGAAACCTTTGCGTTTCGATAACATTCGCCGGGCGAACACCACTCCTGACATCTCGCGCAGCTTATTCCTGAATAATCGTTCCAGATGTCAGGGCGTATCATGTAGCCGGTTCCGTTGCGCTCATCGTGGGGCCTTGTGTCCGCCCGGACAATGTCGTTGAAATATTTCTCATGGAAATGAGGGCTGTCCGTGAAAATGCGGATGATGTCCTCTTCGGATTCTCCTGCGTCCCGAAGCTCGGTGACAAGTTTCACGCGGCCCTCGAACCCGGTGTGTCCGCCGGAATGTATCAGCGCGGTCAGAGTTTCAGCGCAGGGGATGCGCACCGGCAAGCCACGCTCGCGCAAGTAGCTTATGGTTTTCACATGCCAGTTCTTTTTTGCCATGTTGATGCGAAGCGGCTTGCGCGTTGAGTCGAAACTCTCCGTCCGGGGAATGTCTTTTGTCAGTTCATGGACAATAGAGGCGGATGCGGCTGAATCTTCAAAATGCAACTCGCAGTTCGCCGTCTCGCGCGGCAGGCGGGCAAGACGGATGATGTCCTGCGCGGCGAGATTGAAAAACTCATCCGTTGTAAGCCGGGTGTTGTACAGGCCATGTTTCGGGTGCGTCGTGCCGGGAATGCGAAGCGGGCGGTCATGGTTGTATAAACTCATGTCCACCATGCCACGATATTTTTCATCCATGTTGTCGCGGATATGCCGCGCGACGCGCTCGTAGATGACGTTCAGCTCAACGCAGTCGGGGAGACCTAGAGTCCGTTGGGGTATTATCAGATAAAAACTCTTGCCGCCATTGTAGAGGTAGGAAATCGCGTCGCGAGGAACGACGAGTGCCCCCTCAATGACCTTAGCACAATGCCGCGCTGCTTTAAGCGCGCAGGCGACATTTTCGTGATGTTCGCCCGTTTCACTTTCAAGCTCAATGACAAAGTCTCCCCGCTTCGGACAGAACCGCGTTACTCCTTTTTCAGGCGTCCGGTCGCAGAGATATTCGTAGGTGGAACGGTAAACGTCCGTGTCCGAATATCTTTCACGGAACTCTCGCACCGCCTCCGCGTCGTCCGCTTTCACGAAGACGTTTCTTTTGATCCATTTTCCTTTCTTGTATCCCGCGGACAGCTCGATATGTCTGTCGAGACCGCCGGTTGTTTTTCTGACGACGACAGCCGCGTTGACCGGGATTTTTCTCGCCGCCCGGCTCGCTGTTTCGTTTAACGGTTTTTCAAAAAGAACTTCATACTGCTCAGGCGTAAAAAGCGTCTGGAGCCGCCGAAGGGCGCGGTCGAGACGATTAAGATAATGCGACTGATCATAGTTAGGATGTTCGGAGTCAAACTCAAACGAGAATGTCGGCAAAGAGCCGGATTGCCCTTGATTGTCGCGGTTGTAATGACGCACATCCTCTCCGACCAAAAAAATGCGATCTCCTTGTTCCTTTTTGTGCTTAAGCATTGCTTCATAGACGGGTTTTCTTCCGCCGCCCCCGGCAACATGTTCCCGGTACTCATCTCTGTTCATGCGGATGGTTTCCGTCAAACAAATGTCGGGGAATAAAAGGCTTCCCTCTGAAACGTCTTTCCGCATCAAGGAGATGTTTGAGCGCAGATCTGAAAGATCGTTTTTCAGGATGCTTTCCGTCGCTGCGGCGAGCGCTTTCCTGACAAACATCTCGTCCGCGCTTGATTTCAGAACGCCGCCGGTGATCGAGACCGCGCCATCCGCGTTGAGAAGAGCGTAATTCTTCTTTTTCAAACTCAGCATCGCGGGCCAGACGCCCTCGACGGCGATGTTCAGATACTGCGGCAGCGATTTACCCACAGCCTCGACCACGCCCGCCAGACGCTCGCGGTCCGCGGCGGCATCGAATGGGGGCGTGAAGAATATGCCGTCCGTGTC
>JAKQPS010000125.1 GCA_029564595.1 bacterium
ATCGTGATTATGGCTCTCCGATTGTTGTGCTTTCTGTGCGGGAGAATGTCGAAATCTGGCGGCAGGGCGCAGAAAACCCAGAGCGTAAAGAGACGTTGCCAGTCCGACAGTTGGCTGCCTATTTCGACAAGCACAAGCAGGACCTTTCGCCCCAAGCGGTCTATCGCGCCAAAAACCTCGGACAGGTCAACGAGCACTATCAGATGGAGTTCGTCGATGCGGGGCTTATGCCGTTTTTGGAGCGGAATGTCGGCGAGAAGCTCGGCAAGCTGTTGACAAGTGTCGTCGCCGAACTCATGCCCGCGTGGGGACGAGTTCAGGGCTCTGCCCTGCAGGATGGCGATCTCCTGCTGAGATCGGTGTTCAGGTTGCTGGCCGGAAAAATCCTGCGCGACAAGAAGGTCAGGAAGTTCAAGTCGTTGAGCGTGTCCGAGCCTGCCGACATCCTGCGACGGGTGACGACCCACTGCGGCGGCGTGTCGGATGAAGGAGCTTTCCGGCGGGGCACATTTAACCTTCTGGAGGGGGCCGGCAAGCGGATCTTTGCGTTTTCATCCCTTCGCGACATGAGCACAGAGTCGCTGGGCGTTATCTATGAGAGCGCCTTTATTTCTAAAGAGACTCGGGAGAAACTCGGCACGCACAGCACGCCGCCTTGGCTGGCCGATTACATGATGTGGCAGGTCGAGGACTGGTTCAAAGAAATTCCGGCCGAAGAGCGAATCGTCTACGAACCCGCCTGCGGGCACGGCGCTTTTCTGGTGGCCGCGCTGCGGATGCTTCAGCAATTCGCCTTCGAGGAAAAGATTCCGTACGACAAAACGGCTGGCTATCTGCGCAGAATGCTGTACGGCGCGGATATTGATTCCTTTTCGCTGGAGATCGCACGTCTGTCGCTGTCGCTGACGGATATTCCCAATCCGAACGGGTGGAAGCTCTCGAACATGAATCTGTTTGCGGAAGACCCGTTCGCAAAACAGGTGCCTCCTCCGGCATTGGTCTTGACGAATCCGCCTTACGAGGCGTTCAAAGAGCAAGAGCGTTTGGAGTTGAAGTGTGCTCAGTATACGAAATATGCGGAGATCATCGCCCGCACCTTGCCGCACATTCGTGAAAACGGCATTATCGGTTTCATCGCGCCGTCCGGGTTCCTTACACGCAGCACAGAAACGGATATCAGAAAGACGCTTGCAACCGAGTTTGAGATTCAGGAAATCAATCAGTTTCCCGATAATGTGTTCAAGTTTTCAGATGCGGAAACCTGTGTGCTTTTGGCTCGGCGCAAGGCACCCCACAGCAAGTTAACAACCCGTTATGGCAGCCTGACAAAAAACGGGATGGACGCATTTCGGAAAGGTTATCAATTTGAAAACCATCAAGAAGCTTTGATCGCAGAGGTCGCCCAAAAGCCTGATTATGGCCTCTATCTGCCATTACTGAGTAAGCTATGGCGTTGTTTGGCGCATAACCCGAAACTCGGCGATCTCGCGGACGTTGGTCGGGGCATCGAGTTCAAGAAAGGGTGTCCGGTCAAGCGCGGTGGACGCTCGCGCGAAATTCTGCGTTATGTCGATTCTGGCCTGCTGCACCATCAAGAACCCGCCCCGGAGAAACTCGTCTTTTCCGAAACGGATGTCAGGTTTTGGGGGGCGGCGGCACAGACCGGGATACCGCAGATCGTCGTGAACGCGGCGCGGGTGAGTCGCGGTCCGTGGAAGATCTGGGCACTGAGGGATCGGCAGGGATTACTGACCTCACAACGATTGATTACGGTGCGTCCGAAGACAGATCAAAAACCCGGTAGTCTTGAGTTTCTTTGGGCCATACTCACCAGTCCGCTGGCGAATGCGTTTGTCCATGTAATGAGTGACCGACGCGACAACCAAACGCAGACGTATGCCAATATCCCTGTCCCGCACTTGCGTGACTTGTGCGATAGCGGGGCTGTCGTGCGTGCTGTAAAGCGTTATGTAGAAAAGGCGTTGGCGGCGGAAGGACTGGCACTTCGAACGCAAGCTCTCGATGAGGAACTCAAGCAGCTTCGTTTGCAGGTGGATGCCGAAGTGCTGAAGCTCTACGACCTCGCTCCGCGCGACGAAAGGATGTTGCTCGACCTGTTCACAGGATATCCGCGTCTAGGTGTGCCCTTTGAACAGACAGAGTATTTTTCGCGCGACTTCACGCCGTTTATTCCGTTGCATGAGTATTTGAGCCCTGAGTTTCAACGCTCCACGGCGGGTGAAATCCGAAAGATCGATTTTGCGAAGGCTCTGTCTCCACGAATGAAAGAGGCGTTGAGACGAGCTGTGGAACTGTATTCGGACGAGGAGTAGCTTATGATCCAGTGCGGATACCTGTTGGACACGAATATTCTCTCCCTTCTGACACGGGCCAAGGACGATCCGGGCAGGCTCAAAGTGCAAACGAAACTTGCATCCCTTGATGGTGTGGAGCCCCTTTACATGTCAGCCGTCTCGTGGGGCGAAATCGAGTATGGTTGGCGCTCTGGCGCGAAAGACCTGTTGCGTGATGATGATCGCGGGTTGCTCTCTCGCTTCAGGACGTTGACGGTCACGCAAAACACGGGCGAGGCCTACGCGGAAATCAAAGCCCGGTTATTCAACAAGTATGCCCCCCAAGAGATGCGGTCTAAGAAACGCCGGGTTGAGCAACTGAAAGACCCGCTGTCCGGGCATGAGTTAGGTGTTCAGGAGAATGACGTGTGGCTTGCGGCTCAGGCTTTTGAACGCAACCTTGTTTTGGTTACGGGCGACCGGATGCGGCGCATCAAGTCGGTGATTGCCGCCATCGACACCTTGAAGTTTGAGGATTGGGCGGGCAATGAAGTCTGAGAAATATGACGGCCTGAGCCGCGAGGATCTGATCCGGCTGCTGGAGCGGCGCGAGAAAGAACCGCGTCGGCGCTTCGGACTGGTCTGGGAACAGGACGACCTCGAACGCGAGGCCGCGCTGAATGCGGATTTCGTGGCGCTGGAACAGGACGGCGCACTCTCGTGCGGCGGCGCGCCCTACCGCAACCTGCTGATCGAGGGCGACAATTTCGACGCGCTGCGCTACCTGCGCATGACCCACGCGGGCCGCGTCAAGTGCATCTACATCGATCCGCCCTACAACACCGGCAACCGCGACTTCGTCTACAATGACCGCTTTCTGGACAAGGATGACGCTTTCCGTCACTCGAAATGGCTGGAGTTCATGTACCGCCGCCTCGCCCTCGCCCGCGACCTGCTGCGCGACGACGGCGCGATCTTTGTCCACATCGGCGAGGAGGAGATGGCCCATCTCACCTGCCTCATGGATCAGCTCTTCCCCGGCATGAAGGTCGGCACCTTCGTCTGGAAAACGCGCAGCGGCGCGAACGACTCCAAAAACTACTTCTTCTCGCAGGACCACGAGTATGTGCTCTGCTACGCCGGCCCCGGCTTCTCCTTCGAGGGCGACCTGAAAGACACCTCCGCCTACAGGAACCCGGACAATGATCCGCGCGGTCCTTGGATCAATGACAATTTGGTAACAAATAAGAGCCTTGTAGAACGCCCGAATGCTTATTACCCAGTTCAGAATCCAAACACTGGCGTTTGGTACGCTTGTGATCCCGATAATACATGGCGGTTTGCCTCGGAAACCAAGTTAAAAGTCGGGCAGAAAATCCGCACCGTGACGATGGAGCAATTGATCGAGGCCAAGAAAATTCTTTGGCCGAAAGATCCGGCAACCGTTTCGTACGGTTCGATGGAAGAGCTGTTTGCGGCTATCGATGCAGGCACTGCGCCGCGTAACCTGCGCCGCGATATTCCGGACTTGGAGTATTGGATCGGCAAGACCATCGGCTTTGGCAAGCCGCGTTACAAGCGTCATCTGTCAGAGGTTCGGCGTTCCGAGAAGCCGCTCTCCTCTTGGGTGATTCCCAACGCGGCCAAGAAAGACGAACTGATGGCGCAGTTGAATGATACGGCCGAGTCCTTGCGTTCCGGTTATACGTCTGACGGCACCTCGCTGGTGCAGGACATGCTGAACAACAAGGATTTTCCGTATCCCAAGCCGCTCTCGCTGGTGCAGGCGTTATTGGCGCAGGCCACCGGGCCGGACGATCTGGTGGTCGATTTCTTTGCGGGCAGCGGCACGACGGGCCACGCGGTGCTGGCGCTGAACGCGGAGGATGGCGGCGACCGGCGCTTTATCCTGGTCTCCTGCACCGAGGCGACGGCGGCGGAGCCGGACAAGAACGTCTGCCGCGACATCACGCAACGCCGGCTGGCGGCAGCGGTCAACGGCTACACGGTTCACACCAAGAAGGGTTTTAAGCCGGTCGAGGGGCTG
>JAKQPS010000132.1 GCA_029564595.1 bacterium
CGTCGAGCTTCCGCTTCGTGACTGGAACGGAAAACGAATAGGGATGCTTCTCTCTTGTGTCGATGACGATGACCATGAAAACCGCCCTGATGATTACCTGTAGATTTTTATGGGAGTCAGATTTCCCGGGTCCTGGAGTTGCAGATTCCGCTCCCACGTCACGCCGAACATCGGATGCACGGAAAAGAGAAGCTGCGATGGAGCGCCAGCGACCTGAAGCGTCTTGATCGAGAACTCGCTTCCGCCGACCCAGCTTCCGTTTGCGAAGATGCGGCTCTTTATCGCCGCTTCCTGATGGTGGTGCCCGCAGCAGAAATAGTGGAATCCCTCGCCCGTGCGACCGAGCATCTTCTGATACCGGGACTCGGAGCGCTCGATGCCGTAATAGGGGATGCCCATCCACGCGCGGATATCGTCGCCGTGAACGAGAAGGAACGTGTGCTTCATCCGCTCCACGAGCATCCACCATGACTTTGAGATGTGAAATTCGACGTTGGAAAAGTTCTTGAGTTTTTCGGCCAGTATCCAGTAGACCAGATGATCGAAATTGTTCAAGGGCGACTGCTCTCCCTTTTTTCCGACCCGGCCATGGTTGCCCACCACGCAGAAGCACTTCACCTTCCACGGATATCGGCCCGACGCGGTAGCGGTTCTCGACGACGTTCGGGTTTTCGCCAGAAACGCAGATCGGAAAGAATCGGCAGGGTCTGTTGTAGAGGAAGCAGACGTCCGTGTTCATGTACCACCGTCCCGTGCGCCGGGCGATGAGAAGCTGCTGGCACAGTTCCCAGATTTCGGCTGTGAGCGTTTCGTACTGGCTGCGGGGGATGTACAGCATCTCGCGGTGGAACATGTCCTGCTCGCGGTATTTTTCGGCAAGACGCGCGGAGTATTCGTCATCGGACTCCGGCAGTTTGTGTTTCGCGGACGATTTGCCGGACTTGGATTTTGCGATCAGCTCGGCTCTGCGCAGCTCAAATTCCTCCTCCGTCTCGCCTTTGCCCTGTTTTATCTGCGACTTGGCGATGACGTTGTAGATCACGCCCGCGATGCGGATGTTCATAAACTGTTCGAGGTAGTGGGCGTAGAGCGTGACCTGAAAGTCCAGGGGCAATTTTTCGATATAGCCGCGGTCAATGACACTCGCGGTTTTGTGTTCCAGGAGAAAATACTCGCCGTTGCGGGTGACGAGGGCGTCCACCTTTCCGCGCATGAAGAAACTGCGGCTTGCCGAGCCTGTGTCCGGGTTGATGATGGGGCACTGGAACTGTTTCTCGACTGCGACGACGTCGAAGTCTTCCGTTGGATACCGTTCCATGTATGCCGCGAACATCGCCCGCGCCAGATGCCAGTCCTTCTTCTGGCGCTCGTCCTGTTCGCGGTTCGTGAACGCGGCGTCGATGTAATCGAAGATTGCGGCAACAACCGTGTCCTTGTCCGCGTCGCCGCGCCCGTGCCACCGCTCCAGCGCGCCGTGCATCACCGAGCCGAGATACTGCGCTTCGCTTTCCTCAAGAGCCTGCAGCCCTCGGATGAAGCGCAGGTTGTAGTCCTTGCGGCACAGCTTGAATGTTTTAAGGCTGCTGCATGTGACCGGCGTCAAATCCTGTGGTTCAAACATTGATTCCGGCGCAAAAACCCCGTGATGTGCGGGGTTGATTTTCAGGCCGCAAGGGACGCCGAATGACGCAGCCGCGAATGGAACAGTCGAAAAACGGGCGCGAGGACGCAGCAGGGCGTGTTTTCCACCCCGAACAGGGCGGTTTGGGCCTGTTTTCCGTCTCCGGCGGTTCTGCGCAGCCGTTCGATGCGCGCCTTGATGTACCGCTTCACGTTGCAGGCGATGATTTTCATGAACACGGCGAACTCGACGGCGGGTTGTCCGCGCACGCGGAGCCATCCCATTCCGTGCGCGCGTTTGAGTTCGCTGTTCGTTCCCTCGATGCCGGCGCGGATTGCGTATGTTTTTTTGAACGCTTCCGTCTTTTCGCGCTCTCGGCGCAGCGCGGTTGCCATTCGGCTACGGCTGTATGTCAGTGCGCAGCGCTTTTTGTGTCTCTTCGCTCCGCATTTGCCGCGCATGTCGCAGGCGCGGCAGGTTTCCTTGTCGAAGACGGCGACGACGGTGTCGTTTTTCTTCGTGTGTTTGACGCGCACCGGCTCGACTCCGCGCGGGCAGCGCGCGACGCTCTTGAGATCGGGCGTGGTTTCGAACGCGGCAATGGGGTCGGGGCGCGCGGGTTCTTTGCCCGCCGCCGGGCCGGTGAGGGTGACTCCCATGTCCCGCAGCGCCACGTCGTTCTCTCCGCCGCAGTATGCGGTGTCGGCTATCATTTCTTCCGGTTTCAGTCCGCGCTCCGCCAGCGCCGAGACCGCGGGGATGATCGCGTCGGCGTCGCTCGCGGCCGCGCTCTCGACGGCCACGTGGGTGATGATCTGCGCGTCGTTGGCCGCATCGCACGTCTCGACGATCTGCGCCTGGTAGCCTTTGCCTTTGTGGGCGCTGTAGCCCGCGCCCTCGTCGAACGGGCTCTGAAGCGAGTCGCACGACACGTCGTCGCGCACGGTGATCTTATCCCCGGCTTCCACTTCGCATTGCTCGGAGAAAAGGCGCGTGAGCAGCCGGTATCCGTCCAGCGCGCGGATTTTTTTGTTGTCGCGGAACGTCTCCAGCAGCAGCCAGGCGTCCGCCGCGCGCTGCTCCACTCGCCGCCGCGCCTCGCTGCCGCGCGCGTCGCCGAAATTTCCTTTCTCCCGCTCGATGTATCGCTTGCGGATTTCTTCGGGCAGTTCTTCGTACCGACCGGGTTTCTCTTTGCGCAGTTCCCTCAGAAACACCGCGATGGTTGTCACGAACAACTCCAGCCGCCGAAGCGTCTTCATGTTGCTCAGGATGTGCGAGGAGTCTTTCCGCTGCTTGCCCGCCCGGATTCCCAGCTTCGCTATGATTTTGTCCGTGATGTCCGTGAACGCCGCCCTGTGAGAGGCGTCGGCCACCATGTCAGCGCGGAAATACTGGATCGTGCGCTCGGCCACGTAAGCGTCCGCCGGCGCAATATCCAACGCGTACTGCCAGTCAAGCCCGTACATGAACCGCCGCGCAGTCTCCTCATCCGTAAGGTCTTCCATATCCTTGAGAATCATTATGCCGATCATGTCCGCCGTCGCCTTGGCGGGCCGCCCGTCGTCGGCGCAGTACAGACCGCTGAAAAGGCGCTCGTTGATCATCGGGATGATCTCCCGTTGCCACACTCCCGGCCAATCCGCCTCAAGCCGCTCAACGGTCTTCTCCGGCAGGTGATCCCACTTGAAAAACTGTTGCTGTTTGTCTTTGAAAGTTTGCATGATTCATTCTATTTGTTCGTTGTCGTTTTGAAAAGGGGTTCACGCATATCTTTTGTGCGCAAACGACGTGGCTTTTTGCGCCGGAATCAAACATTTCGTATCCCTCCTTTCTCTTGGGGCTCCATTTACAAAGCCAGACCTTCTCGTTTGAAGACTTTTCTGATGTGGATGATGTGGCAGTGGACGGCGGCGGGGGTTATGCCCATCTGTCTTGCGATTTCTGTCAGCCCGAAACCTTGGTAGAGCATGGATACAATGGACTTTTCTTGTTTGGGAAGCTTTTCCGTCGCGGCCTTGATGTCGGCCTTCAGCGCAATCGCGTCCTCCATGCATTCGCCGGGCCGGTCGTAAATTTCGGGATAGAAGGTTTCTCTTTCTGACTGCACCCCCTTGCGCCGGATGAGTTCCTTCTTTTTGAGGTTTATATAGGCGGCAATCATGTCCTTGACCGCATCTTCGGTGATGTCCTTCATTGCGGGATTCCGCTGGGTATGCCGCCAGATATGAAGCATGATCTCTTGTTCGTGGTCTTCACGGTCTTGGGGGGAGAAGATGCGGCGGCGCTGCATGTCCGCTGCTGCGCTCTTGACCAGATTTACGATGAAATCCGGCATTTCCGGGTATTCGTTTCTTGTCTTCATCGGTGTGCTCCGTTCTGTGATTTCGTTCCGATGGGCCGCGTCCCGGCGAGCCGGTTTTTTCAGGGCCGCGATTTTTCTCCCACTACCTACACCCCGGTTTTGGGGGGGGTGCCCGGACAAAAATTTCAAAAATATTTTTGGAAGTGCTCTTTTATGGCTTGTTCGGCGCGTTTTCTACGCTTCCATGCCGTCTCGATCCCAATGCCCATTTCGTTTGAAACGTCGCGGATATCCCTGTCTAAAAGTCGTGTCTCGACAATCAGCATGAAATCGTCCTGGCTAACAACCCCGGCATCAACGAAAACACGGTAGTTTCGAACGGTCATTTCAATGCTTTCACGGTCTGCGACCGCTGCAGGCGCGATTCCTGGATATGCCTCTGAAAGCTGTTCGGCATCGGGCCGGTATTTTTCGGCCTCGTCCAATATCAGCTTCTGGGCATCATCGGCTTCGCTTATTTGTGTTTGAGAATCGAGGAATGCGCGGATCGTAAGAAACTTGAGATTTGCCGCGATCTTGCAGGGGCGTTTATCGAGCGGATAATTTCGGGCAGCTTCGAGGAAGCAGCATTGAAGCGCGCCGATCAATTCTTCATTGTCCTGACTACCGGCGCTTCGTCTGAAATAGATATTTTTGATAACTGGAAAAAACGTCAGGATCAGGATCGTTCCCGCAACCCTTGATGGTGTTTCGCCGCCGTATTCCTTTATAAGGATCGAAAGCGCGCCGTCTTTCTCGTCGTGGTCGCCGCCGGGACTGAGAAACCCAACCAGCTCCTGCGGTGTGCGAAATGGTTCAAGTGTCTGATGTTTTTCTTTTAGTTTCTTGAAACCATCTTCATGCGTTTGTGACTTTAATTCGTTTTCAAGTTCTTTCTTAAGGTCTTCTATCACGGGTGATTCCTCCTCGCGGTTTTTGGTGTTGGGGGGCCAAAATGCGCGGAGGACTTCACCCGAACCCGGTTGGAAACTGGGACGGCTTTTTGTTTGCACGTAACAAGGGCTCTCGCTCCAATCAAAAAGCCCAGGGAGTCTTTTCAGACCGCCCTGGGCTGCGAGAGCCGCGATGGGCTTTTCAGTTTTTGGTCGGGTTGTTTATTGGATTTTCAAACCGACAGTTTTGGATTTCTTCTTGGGACAGGGGACTTCGATGATTACATCCTTATCTTTCACCGACTCGGGTAGGTTGTAGACCTTCACAAGCAGTTTCCCCTTGGGAGTACACTGGCATTCCGTTTCCCTGCATCTCAGTTCCATCACTTTCATCCGGCAAACCTCCTTCATAGATTTGCCTTGTATAAATTCAATTCCGGTGCCGACCGATGTGGGAATGACTTGCGTTGTGAAAAAAGCGTTTTGATTACTGGGGAAATTTACTTAAAATATTTTTGGAGGATGTTTCGTTCGCACTTGTGAACGGGGCATTTACCAAGAAAATCGTTTTTTCTGCCAAACTCACCCCGAATCTTGCCAGAATTTATAAAAAATCTACCCGCATTTTACGTGTGGTTGCCATAAATCTCTTGAAGCTTGCCAAAAGCGATGTAAAAAACATCTATCTTGAACTTCATCTGGAATATTTATTTTTGAATCTTGTCTGGTAGCCCCCCCAAAACCGGGGTGTAGGTTATGGAACATGATATCGCTGTCGAAACCCATGTGGCTGTGCTGGGGATTCAACTCATTGTTCCGAAACCTTGTTTTGCGGAGCGTGGAATGGTCGGAGTCGATTACATCCAGAACACACTTAATGAATTTCTCGGCAATGAACAGCGCGAACTTGTTGTCATAGCCAAATCGGGAAAACAACCAGCGACGGACATTTCAAAAATGGCTTCAGATATGTCCAGTTCAGAGGTAACCTCTGTCCCAACAGAAGAAAGGGGGACAAAGGATGAAGAATAAAGGAACCATCAGGCCGTGCGCTATCTACGTGCGCGTAAGCACGCAGATGCAGGCCGATGTCGGTCTTTCAATCGAGACGCAGATCGACACCCTGAAAAGAGAAGCGGAGCGCCGCGGCAAGCCGGTCTACGCGATTTACGCCGATGTGAAGTCCGGCGGCTCACTTAAAAGACCGGAATTCTCACGCTTGCTGAAGGATTCACAACTCAAACCGCCGCCATTCGACCTCGTTCTCACGTGGTCTGTGTCCCGGTTCGGGCGCAATACAATGGAGTCCTACATCGCAACCGAGAAACTGCGGGATCGCGGCGTGTCCATCTTCTATTTCAAGGAACCGTTTGATACCGAGGATTCGCTTGGGAAATTGATCATCGAGATTCTCCGTGCGGTCGCCGAATTCTCACGCCTCGAATATGTGAAGGATGTCGAAAGAAGCAAAACGCACCTTGCGAAGTGTGGCTATTCAACTGGCGGCCCCGCGCCATTTGGCTTTAAGCGCATCGAGGTGAGTGACAACGGCCACAAGCGAGTGAAATGGGAGCCGGACCCTGTGACCGCACCGCTCGCGCGTCGCGTATTTGAGATGTACGCGGAGGGGAAAGGATTTAAACTGATTTGCCAGTGGCTGAACGAGAACAACATATCAACCGTGCGCGGTGGGAAGTGGACGGCGTCATCGTTCTCGCGCATGCTAAGAAACGAAATTTATATCGGGCACGTCGTGTACAACAAAGAGGAAAGAAAGGGCGTCAAAGGTGACAACCCGCGAAATCAGAAAGACAAAGATAAATGGATAAGGGTAGAAAACGCAGTGCCTCCCATTGTTCCAACCGCCGTTTTCGACCGGGTCCAGAAGCGGTTGGTTGAGAAGAGCCGCGCGGCGGCACAAAGCGACAACTCCCAATATCTTCTCAGCGGATTGATTAAATGCAACGTCTGCGGGCTTGCCTATTTCGGGCGCACGTCGAAAAGAAACGTCGACGGAAAGGTTTACTCGGTTTCTCAGTATATCTGTTCAAAGCAGAACCGGTATAACGAGAGGCGGGATAATGTGAATCTGCGCCGCGATTGGTTTGACGAACTTGTCGTCGACCGGCTTTTTACCAAGATTCTGTCCGAAACCAACATCAAGGAGAAAATCAGAAATATAAATGAATCTATGGACGGCGCTGTGTCTGAAAGAAAAGCGGCTGTTCGGAAGCTGATTGAGAATAAGAAACGGATTGAAGAAGGCATGGAGAAATATTACGAGGCTTTTGAGCAGGGGGCGCTGAATCCCGCCGACCTTGAACGGCGCATTAAGGCACAGCGCGAAAAACTCGAGGAAATCGATGTCGAAATAGTTAACCTGAAGAACGAGATTCTCTTATGCGAGGTGCGTCAGGACAACGGCGCGGAGACACTTCTTGACGTAAATATCTCGCGCCTGAAAGAGCTTTTTGATTTGCTACCCATAGAAAAGAAGAAGCAATTCATGAAGGCGTTTATCGCAAAGATCGTGATCGATCCGGCGTGTTTTGAGATTCATTATTCGCTTCCAACAGGCTTCGAAATAGAGCGGATTATAAAGGAGAATGGTCCGAATGACGGAGGCAACGGCGGGGGAAATAAAAGGGGCAACGGGGACGGCAAAAACGCGAATTATGCCGGTATTATGAATTACGATTTTTCGACATGTAAGAGCCGGTATGTACATAAAAAAACGGGCGCACAACCCGCTTCAGCCGAGCTTTTACCCGCAGTCGGCGCGGAAGACGCGTTACATCCGCAAAACGGCGCTTTCTCAAAAAACCGCGCAAACAGTGGGCTTATTTTGATAGAAGGCGGAAACACAAACGAAAAAAGTCACCGACATTTTTATGCCGATGACTTTCACGGAGAGGGTGGGATTCGAACCCACGTTGACGCAAGCGCCAAATCGGTTTTCGAGACCGACGCCTTCAGCCTCTCGGCCACCTCTCCAGATGGCAAAACTGCCTTATATTTATAGCGTTTTCCATTTTGTCTGTCAACGCGACTTTCCATATTTTGACTCACTGAGCGTAGCTATGTCAGTAGGCGCGCAACAATTCTCAAATATTGCGTCAATTGCTTGCTGTGCGCGGGTCGCCTGATAGACGTCCGAAAGATGCGCGTACCGCTCCGTTGTGCTCTGGTTTCGATGCCCTAGCAACGACGAAACAAGCCTCAAGTCTCGCGCTTCCATGCAGAGCCATGACGCGAAAGTATGCCTGAGCGTGTGCAGATTCGGCCTCGGCCTTCCAATCGGCCTCAATCCCCGCCCCCACCGTTCGAACAGTATGTCAAATAGCTGTTGTGGCAACTGCGATGATGTTTAATGGACAACTCGGTCTTACGGTCTGTTTTCTGCTTGCATTTCGATTGTTGCGAGGTTTTCTGGTAGAATGATCGTCAGTAATTGGCATTCATACAATCTGACAGGTGGTAGCGTCCGATTTTCGGAGGCACAGGGTCAGATGAATCAAGTTTCAAGACTTGATATGGGGAATGTCGGGCAACATCAGGGAGATTTACCTCTCACGCGCTGCCATAGCGAAAAAGCGAAAGGCTATCTTCATGGCAAACGAAAATAAATATTCAATGGTTGACTATGTAGCGCTTTCGGCGGGCTGCGCTTCCGCGCTGGTCGGGGCGGCAATGTTAGCGCTCGGCTCCAAAAGCTGGATTGCGCCGGATGAAAGCTCTGTCGCCAGCGTGTTTTGTAACAGGTTTATGTGGGCGGCTATTGTTTCTGGAGTAATAATCGCTGTCGCTTCGGTTGTCGGCATTCTTAAGAAAAAACAACGCAACGAACTGATTTCAGAGGCCTCCCCCAAGTGGAGCGCGACAGAACTTTTTATCATATCGTTTCTTATTCTGTTCATCGAACTCGCGTTTATAAGATGGATACCTTCATACACAAGGATGTTAAGTTATTTCTCGAACTTTGTCCTGCTCGCCTGTTTTCTAGGAATGGGCGCGGGCTGCTTGCTTGCGCCTCGGAAAACGAAACTGTTGCCTTTTGCCCCCGCCGTCATTTTCACCCTTGTCGGATTCGTGTTGCTGCTTTTTGTTTTAAATATGGGCAACATCGCCGGAAATGTGATATGGGGAGAAGCGGCTAAAAAGTCGGAAATCTTTATGGGCAACAATTATTTGACCTACTCGCTTTCCAACATCCCGATTGAACTCACCCTTATCGTGATATTCGTTTTGACAGCGGGGCTTTTTCTCGGCCTCGGACAAGTCCTCGGTCAGGCGATGGAAACGATGCCTCCGTTAAGAGCTTATTCAGTGAACATAGGCGGCAGTGTCGTTGGAATTGCGGCAATCACGGGCATTGCTTTTTTTTCGGCTCCCGCGCCGTTGTGGTTTTTTGCGGGATTCATAGGTTTGGGTTGGTTCGTGATAAAATCCGCTCCTCGCTCCGCGATCATAAACACGGCGCTTTTGCTCTGCGCTTTTTCGTTTATCGCGCTTTTCTCCATGAAAACAGGAAACTACAAATCGCTGTGGTCGCCGTATTATAAAATAAGCTACGAAGACAAATGGCCGAATTACCGCGTGTTCTCCACCAACGAGGTCGGACATCAGGTGATATGGCCTGAGAACAATCATCGAATTGTTAAAGTCAGCGTCCCGTTTCTCATGTACAAGAACAGTTACGGCTCTCCGCCTGAAGATGTGATGATTATCGGCGCCGGGACCGGAAACGATGTGAATCTTGCTCTCAAAATCGGGGCAAAACATATAGACGCCGTAGAAATCGACCCAGTGATCCTCAACATGGGCAAGCAGGAAAATCCAATGAAACCCTATCAGTCTCCCAGAGTTACGCCTCATCTTGTGGACGGGCGCGCTTTCCTTGAGCAGACAACGAAACAATATGACCTGATAGCATTCAGCGTGTTGGACTCCCTGACGTTGTTCTCGTCTTACTCCAGTCTGCATTTGGAATCATATCTTTTTACCGAAGAGTGCTTCACAAAAATCAAGGAGCGTCTGAAACCCAACGGCGTTTTCGCGTTCTACAATTTTAATTTCCACAGTTGGCATGTCATCAGGACGCACATGATGATGGAAAAAGTCTTCGGCGCGCCCGTGGCTCTGATCACAATTCCCTATCGCGGAGCTATGACCGCGCAAACGGAATCACAATACGGGCTGACAGTTTTTCTCGCCGGAAACATTTCGCCCATTATGGAGAAACTCGAAGCAACAGGCGGGTTGTATTTGCTTGACGACAGCGGGCTGAACGCGAACCTGACAATAAACGGATTCGAGACCGAACTTCTGCTGAAGGAGAAACCGGAGAAAGCATTCGAGCTTGCCCGTCTGACGGCAACAGAGAACGACCCCGACTTCATAATGCCGACTGACGACTGGCCGTTTTATTACAAAAGACACAAGAGCCTTGCGCCCCACGACTACCGTGGGCTTGCTGTCATTTTATTTTGCTCGCTCGCGTTCATCGGTTTTTCAGCGGGGCGCGAGATGCTAAAATTCAGTCCTCACTTTTTTTTCCTCGGCGGCGGATTCATGCTTCTGCAAGTTGTAAGCATAACCCGACTTGCGTTGCTTTACGGCACAACATGGATAGTCAACTCAATCGTCTTTTTTAGCATACTCACCATGGCGTTTTTCGCCAACTTGCTCGTGATCAAGCTTAAACCCCAGAGAATCGCTCTGACTTACATCCTGTTGCTTGCCACAATCGTATTAAGCTGGGCGGCGCCGCTGCAAATGTTCGCTGGCATGGGCGCGGCCGCCAAATTCGCGCTCTCTTCTGTTGTTACTTTCCTTCCCATCGTTTTCAGCGGAATAATATTTTCAACATCATTCAGCGCCTCCCGATATCCAGCGGCCCACTTCGGCTCTAATCTTCTTGGAATAATAATCGGCGGCATGGCCGTTTATATGGCTTCGATATTAGGATATCAAGATCTGCTTGTCGTTGTGTTCATAATCTACGCTCTTTCATGGGCTACCGCTCGCTTGAAATCAAGCTGAATCCGCGATTAGATGTTTCTACCCACTTTCAAGCGTGCCCTGCAATGCTTTTTCCTTTTTATGGTAATTTAAGTCATTCAGAAGCCAATAGACTCATTTACACGCTCAAACCAAACATCTAAACACCATGAGCGCGCTAATAGGCTTTTTAACAGACATTGAACCCCTCGCGCGGGCCGCAATTCCCGACCGGGACTCATAAACAGCACCCCGCCTAACAGTCATAAATTGCCAAACGACATCCGGCAAAGATGTGCGGCAGCTATGTTAGTAAGACGCATAATACCCCGTAAAAACAAGTAAACGCAAGCAAACGCAGCATCAACAAAAAACCGCATTGATACTAAAATAAACGTTTGATAAAAGGTTTTTTAGAAATCTTAAGATGGCCTTTCGAGACCGACGCCTTCAGCCTCTCGGCCACCTCTCCAGATGGCAAAACTGCCTTATATTTATAGCGTTTTCCATTTTACGTGTCAACGCGGCTTTTGATTTCGGGTTCATCCTCTTTGGCAATTTGCAGGCTTTATGCTTTCTTGCTCTCTTACGCCTTCGCTTTTACGTTCCATTGGGACAGCATCAGGAAGAATGGAACGACGGCCAACGGAGCGAAAATGTGGAAGAAATATTGTGTTCCGTACACTCCGGCCAGATAACCGAGGAGCGGCGCTTGGATTGCTGCCCCGATCGAACCGCAGCCGTTGATGAAACCCGCAGCGGTTGCCGCGCCTTTCCGAGAGCCGAAATCCATCGCGGCCGCTCCCGTCATGATAGAGTCCGGCCCGTATATCATGAAGAAAATCACTGACGCTCCGAGTATCATCGGAACTATTCCCATTGAGGTTAACTTTGTTTGAAGGACGCAGGCGAGCACTAAGCCCATAAACATAATAGCGCACACTGGAGCGCGGCGCGATTGCATCAGCTTGTCCGAAACATACCCCGCGCTTATCGCTCCTAGAAAACCTGCGATTTCAGGGAGATTCGCCATGTATCCGGACTTTATCGGGTCATAACCCAGTTGTCGGGTCATGTAAAAAGGCAGCCAGCCCAGCAGCGCGTACCGTATGAACTTCAGGCAGAAATACGATATTCCCATAAGCCATACCATGTGATGTGAAAGAACTTCTCGAATTACACTGCTGTCCGCCGCTCCGGTTTCGGCTCTTTTATCCGCGGCCGCGCATTCTATCTTTTCAGCTTCGCGTCCCTTGTCGTCGCCGTACTGCTGTTCGGCGGAAGGCAATCCCAACTGTTCCGGTGTGTCCTTATGGAACAATATGTAAACTATGGCGATAGCCAGCAGGAGGAATGCGGGGAATGCGAAAGCGGATTTCAGTCCCCACCGGCCAAGGCAGTAAGTGGCAATGAATCCGGCTCCGAAACTCCCTATCTGATAGCATGTGCTGTAGAAACCCATTATGGTGCCGCGCTCGCGGGTGGCAAACCACTGGGTCATGGATTTTACGCAGTTCGACCATCCGCTTGATTGGACGTAACCGTTTATTCCCCACAGCAGAACCAGCATGACAAAAGCGGGCACGAAGCCGAACAACAGGCTCATTGCAGCCGAACTTATCATGCCGATAGACAGCATAACCCGCGCGCCAAGCCTGTCTCCCAGCATCCCGTTGAGAAACTGTCCGACCGCGTAGAGAGCCAGATACGCCCCCTCTATCCATCCTAGTTCCGCGACTGTCAATCCATAGTCGTCTATCAGAGATGTTTTGCACACCGAAAGGTTTTTACGAGTCAGATAAAACCCGGCGTACACTATCCACAGAATGGAAAAGCTGCGAATCCTGTAGCCAGCGTACTTAGATTTTATTTTTTCCATTACGATTCCGCCAGTCACAAGTTTGACATCCCCGAATTTTATACCAATCAACCTTCAAAAACCATTATCAAAAAAAGGTCGCGGCGCTCGGCGGCCCTGCCCTTCTAGATGAACTTATGTTGACACCATGCAGGGGATCAGGTGTGACACTAGGTGTGTTTCAAATCTAACAACAACCCGCCGTTATTTATGTGAAATGCAAATCCAAAATGTCGGATATCGCCTATATGTGGAACAAATATAAATTTCACCTGTTGATTAACAATGTGATGATTATCATGTCTAATACAAAAGGCATTATTTATGGCTTTTATGAGTCGCCTTTGTTTCTGGTCGACAATAAATCGAAGGATTAACAAAATGATTGGAAAAATTATCTCGATATTATCGAAATTATCTGTGACGGCATGTCTTGTTTGTTTGATAATAGCGGGCCCCTATACTGCAAATGCGTCGCAGAACGGCCCGCGCGCCGTATCTCTCGCCGAATGCATACTGACATCCCTCGAGAGAAACCCGGACATATCGGCCAGAAGGATCAGCGCGGACAACGCGCTACTGAATGTCACGATTGAAGACAGTGAATTTGACGCGGCGTTTTCATCCGGTTTCACGCTCGGCGACGCCAATCGGCCCACGGCCAGTTTTCTTGACGGAGTGAAGCGGTCGACTTTCACCGCTCAATCAGCATACGGGGCCAAGACGCGCAGAGGAGATTCCTATTCGCTGACCGCTTCTCATTCCCGGACCGACACGAGAGAGGGAGGCTCCGGAATAAATCCCGCCGATTCATCCAACTTGACTTTCAAATACTCCCGCCCTCTAGGCAGAGGCTCCGGGCGCGAGTTCAATGAATCGCGTCTTCGAGTGTCGCTTCTGAACAGCGAAATCTCCGGACATCAACTTAAATCGAAGCTGCTGGAAGTTATTTACGGCGTTGAGAAAGCCTACTGGGAGCTTGCGTACGCGGAGCGGAGTTTTGACACAAGAAAAGAGGCGCTGGCGCTTGCTGAAAAGACGCTGAAACGAACGCGCGACATGGCCGACGCGGGGGCTTTGCCCGCATCTCACATTGTTCTGGTCGAAGCTCAGACCGCCGCTAGAGAGTTGGAAAAAATTGCGGCGGAAGGCGCGTTGGAAAACGCCGCACTTGAATTGAAAACAATCATGAATATCTCTCCCGGAGACGAATTATGGGGATCAAAAATCACTGCGTCGGACGCTCTGACGGCCGAGGTGTCTTTTTCGCCGTATCCGTTCGACTCCGCTTATGAGAAAGCGCTCGCGTCCAGACCTGACGTTCTTGCAGCGGCAAAAAACGTGGACGCTCGAACAATTGAGACGTCCGCAGCGAAAAACAACGCCAAACGCGGTTTCAGTTTCGAGTTTCAGACAAGCCTAGACGGGATGGACAACGGAGCAGGAGGAGCGGCAAGAGACATTATAGACGCAAGACATCCGTCCGCGCAGGCGGGATTCACTGTGGATTTCCCTGTAGGCATGCGTTACGCCAAAGCGCGTCTGGCTCAGAGCGAGAACAACGAAGCGGCCGCCCGGCTCGAATATGAAAAGACGGCGCAACGCGCGGCTGTCGAAATTGCAAGGGCCGAGATCGCGCTCGTAACCGCCGCCAAGAAGATAGACGCCGCCCGCGCCTCAACGCGCTTCTCTGAAAAAAAACTTGCCGAGGAAGAGGATAAACATACGCTGGGCATGGCCGTGACTCAGGACGTATTGGAATATCAGAACGATCTTTTCTCGGCGAAATTGAATGAACTGAGAGCTTTAATTGATTTCAGGGAGGCAGCCGCGGCATATCTGCACACGCTCGGCTCTCTGGCGGAAAGCAGAGGAGTGGATATCGAGTAATCCGGCGATGCGCGCCGAACCATAGAAAAGCAGAGGACAATAAAATGAGAATGACGATGAAAATCAAGATTGCGGCGATGCTGGTTGCGGCGGGAACGATGTGCGCGACGGGGTGTTCCAAGAAAAGCGCGCCGGCTAACGAGTCTGCGGGAGCGCCATCCGCCGCCGCGGCGCAAAATAAGCCGGGAGGGCCCGGCGGCGCGGGGCAACTGAAAACCGCGACTGTCGAGACCCGACAGATAAGTCTCAAAAGAGAATACATCGGCGAAGTCGCTCCGGCGTATTCAGTGGAAGCGCGCGGAACGGCGTCGGGGTGGCTGGCAAATTTGAAAGTGGACATAGGCAGCAGAGTCGCCGCCGGACAAGAGCTTTGCAGAATAGACAATGAGGAGCTTAAGGCGCAAGCGGAACAGGCGCGAGCCGGAATCGCGGCGGCGGAGTTCGCTCTCGCCAGAGCCGAAGCCGCGCTCGAACAAGTCGGCAACGAGGCGGCGCGGGCGGAATCTCTCTACTCGAAAGGATATATTTCGCAGCGCGAGCTTGAAAGCGCGCAGTCCACGCGCAAACAGCACAAGGCGTCTGTGGACGCGGCGCGCGCTCAATTGGATCAAGCGACGGCGCAGTTGAAAACAGCTCAGTCGCGTCTGAACGACACCGCGATTCGCGCTCCGTTCTCAGGGGTTGTCGCGGAAAGATATCTGGACAATGGGGCTTACGTGTCGCCTTCCAGCGCGATCCTTCGGCTCATAGACGATTCAGAGGCGAAAGTCGTTATTAACGCTGTCGAAGAGGATGTGCCGTGGATTAAGATAGGCGCGGACGCGGAAGTCACAGTGGACGCATGGCCGGGCCGCTCCTTCTCCGCTAAAGTGAAAAGAGTTTCTCCATCCATAGACAGAAACAGCAGAACGGGCGCGGTTGAAATTATTCTGCCAAACAAATCCGGCGACTTGAGAACGGGGATGACGGCAAGAGTCAGGCTGACGGTGGCTCATAAGGAACAAGCTCTCACGCTTCCTGCGGGCGCTCTGAAATCGGACGCCGGCGCGACTTATGTAATGTTGAAAACCGCAGGGGAACCAGAAAGACGCGAAGTTCAGACGGGGATAAAAACCTCGGAATCGGTTGAAATCCTGTCCGGGCTGACTGAGGGAGATGTGGTTGTGGTGGCGGGAACCTCCGCCGGAGGGAGAGGGAATAGATGAGCATATATGAAAAATGCGTCCGCCGCCCCGTCGCCACCCTGATGTGCATTATGGCTGTGATGGCGCTGGGAATGGTCAGCCTTCCCCGGCTGCCGATAGACTTTTTGCCCAACATCGAACGAAACATGATATCGGTGAACACGACTTACAGCGGAGCCGGCCCGCAGGAAATTGAACGTCTCATAACCGAGCCGATGGAACGGGCGATGTCCACCATCAATAATGTCACCAAGGTGTCGTCGACATCTAGAGAAGGCTCTTCGAGCGTGAGGATAGAGTTCGCTTGGGGAACGAACATGGACGCGGCGATGAACGACGTCAGAGACAAGGTCGGACAGGCGAAAAGACTATTGCCTGATGACGCGGACGAGCCGACGGTGTTCAAGTTCGACACATCAATGATTCCGGTAATGACGCTCACGGTGACCGGCGACATGTCGGCAGTCGACCTCAAAGAGTACGTGGAAAACGAACTGAGATATCGGTTCGAGCAGATACCCGGCGTTGCCGCGGTCGATGTGTCCGGAGGGGAGACTAGGGAGATTAAGGTAGACGTCAACGCTGCAAGACTGGCTTCTCTCGGATTGCCTATTGACACTGTGGTCGCCGCAATAAAAAGAGAGAACCGGGATGTTCCCGGCGGATATGTGGAGGAAGGAGACAACGAGTTTCTTGTTCGGGGCAAAGGCGAGTTCTTGGATGTCCACGACATCGGCAATGTGATTGTGTCTAACAAAGGAGCGGCTCCGGTCTATGTAAGAGATGTCGCGAACGTTTATGAAAGCGTGGTGGAAAAGCGCTCGGACACCCGGCTCATGGGACGCCAAGGCGTGTTAATGACCATAAGAAAACAGTCGGGCGAGAACACAGTGAAGGTGGCGGACAATGTGCGCGCAAGGATAGAGCGAGTCAAGCCGATGCTGCCGAAGGGAGCGGACATCCGGGTGATGTTCGACACATCTCAGACAGTCAAGGATTCGATTTCCCAGTTGAGAGTTTCAGGCCTTGTCGGCGGCGTGATCGCGCTGTTCATACTTCTGTTTTTTTTGAGAAACGTTCGTTCAACGCTGATAATCTTCACCGCCATCCCCTTCTCGCTTATAAGCGCGTTCATTTTGCTTTATTTCAGCGGCATGACCATCAACATCATGTCTCTCGGCGGGCTTGCTCTGGGCGTAGGCATGATGGTGGACAACTCAGTAGTCGTTCTTGAAAACATCTACAGGCACAGAGCCGAAGGAATGGGAAGATTCGAAGCGGCTATAAAAGGTTCCGCCGAAGTGGCGTCGGCGGTGACGGCGTCAACGTTCACGACTGTATGCGTGTTCGCTCCTCTTATTTTCGTAGGGGGAATGAGCGGAATCTTTTTCAAGGAATTGGGCGTGACTGTCGTTGTTTCGCTTCTTGCGTCGCTTGTGGTTTCTCTCACTCTTGTGCCTATGCTTGCCTCCAGATTCCTAAAAGTCCGGTTGGAAAGCTCTGAGAAAAGCGCCGCTGACAAGGGGATTTACGGATTATATGGAAAAGCTCTGAAAGGAGTTTTTAAATATCGGATTGCCGTGATATTTATAATCGTCGCCGTTTTCGCAGGCGGAGCGTTCATTCTGAAAAGCCGGATAGGGAGCGAATATATCCCCCAAGTTGATGAAGGACAGATAAGCGCCAGTTTCGAACTGCCTGTCGGCACAAAGCTTGAGATCTCTTCTCGAGAAATGGCTAAGCTGGAAAAAATCATTGCTGAAACTCCCGAATTGGCGAACATGTACGCTCAGGTGGGATCCGGCGGAGGCGGAATGCCGGGAGCTCCCGGAGGCTCAGGCTCTAACTCCGGCTCGTTTCGAATTATGCTTGTTCCAAAAAATGAAAGACAGCGAACGACAACCGAGATCGCTAATGACCTGAGGGAAAAGCTGACGGCTGTGGCTTCGGGCAGAGTTTGGGTGCAGGAGTCCGGATCGATAATGCAGCGCATAATGGGCGGCGGGCAGGAAAGCAGACTCGAGTTGAACATACGAGGACACGATCTTGACGCCGGGGACAGGCTCGCGCAAATGGTGGCAAAAATTGTCGACGAGACTCCGGGCGCGGCCAATTCGAGAGTGTCCCGAACTCCCGGCAGCCCTGAGATGAACATTGTTGTGGACAGAGAGAAAGCGGGCGCGCTGGGACTAAGCCCCGCCGCCGTGGGCGATACTGTGAGAACATGCTTAGACGGCTCGGTGGCGACTCAACTAAGACGCGAAGGAGACGAAATCGACGTAAGAGTCCGGCTTCGCCCCGAGGACAGACGTGGAGTGGAAGACATCGGAAACATCCTAGTCACAGTGCCCGGCGTAAGCGCCCCTGTTCCCCTCAGAGGCATAGTCAAACAAAGCATGGATTCCGGCCCGGCTCAGATTCAACGAGTGGATCAGGAAAGATACACCTCGGTTTCAGGCTCATACACAGGCGACGTTCCTATGGGTTCCGTTAACAATGAGATTATGGCCAAAATCAGGAAACTGGATATTCCTTCAGGCTTCTCAATCGATTTCGTCGGCGAGGAAACGGAACGAAGGGAAGCTTTCAAAAGCATGATGCTCGCCTTCATTTTGGCGATTGCTCTGGTCTATATGGTGATGGCGACTCAATTCGAATCCTTGTTGCATCCTCTTCTGATTATGTTCACAGTGCCTCTGGGCGCTCTCGGCGTGATGCTTGCATTATTCATAACGGGAACAAATCTCAGCCTAATGGCATACCTCGGAATAATAATGCTGGCGGGAATTATTGTGAACAACGCTATTGTCTACATTGATTTCATTAATAGACTGAGGCGCGAAGGCATGACGCTGGACGAGGCTATTGTTCAAACAGGCAAATTGCGACTCCGGCCTATCCTGATGACGACTCTTACAACTGCTCTCGCTCTGATACCAATGTCTCTAGGATTAGGCGCCGGCTCGGAGATGCAAGCGCCTCTGGGCAGAGTGGTTATCGGCGGACTTCTTGTCGGTTCGATGTTGACTCTTTTCTTTATTCCCGCGCTGTATTCTCTGGTGGAGAACTTCTTGGCCAAATCTAAAGCCCGAAGAAAAGCGGCTGAATGAGCGATAAACGCAGAAAAAAGAAATAAGCAAAGTATAAACAATTCAAACAGCACATTCGGCTTTGACACGCGCGCGCCGTTTGGAATATCATATTGCCACAACGCGAGGTTCACTTGCGCATAGGAAGGACTCTGCAATGTTTGGAAAAAAAGGCTCTTGTTGTTGTCTTGCTTCTCTTTTTAGATTGGTTTTTAGCTTGATCTTCATGGCGTTGTTCGCGCTTGCGGCCTGCGCAGCTTATCTTCAAATAGCAAAAGCTCCGGTCGAGTTCGATGAATCCGCCGCAGCGCGCGTTTCTTTTTCCCCTTTGGAGAAAGTGGTTCCGTCAGATAAGCTTCCTTCAAACTTGGCTCTTTCCAAATCGAACAACAATCTCGATATCACAAAATTCAAGGGGAGATACTATTTCGCTTTCCGCTCCGCCCCTACCCACTTCGCGTCTCCCAAAACCACAATCTATCTATTAAGCTCTTCCGACCTCTCATCTTGGCAGTATGAAACCGAGTTCAAGATGGGAAGCGACTTGAGGGAGCCGAGGTTCTTGGCTTTCAAGGACAAGTTGTTTTTCTACTTTTTTCAAGGCGGAGGGAATCCTTTGTCATTCGCTCCTCAGAGCATGTATGTATCCGAGCGCTCGGCGGAAGGCGAATGGTCTCAGCCGAAACCGTTTTACGAGCCGGGATATGTCGTTTGGCGTGTTAAAGAACGCGGCGGCAAAGCTTACATGAGCGTTTATTACGGAGTCGGACTTTATTCAGACGAGCATCGGGAAGGCTCTTTGCAATTGCTTGTATCGGACGACGGCTTGAATTACGCGCCGGTTGACGGCAAAAAAGTGACCGCCGAGGCTAGCGCCGAAGAAGGCGAGTTCGAGTTCGACGAGGATGGAACTTTGTACGCGACAGTCCGAATGGAGATGAAGGGGGGGCAGGTTTGCTCCGCCCCAAGAGACAACCTGACCGCGTGGAACTGCAAATTCACTCCTTTTAAATATGATTCCTCTCTTATGTTCAGACATGGGAAAGATTTTTATGTGGTGGCGAGAAGAAATGTCGACGGCAAATACAACCGGGAATCAACCATCGTGCCCGAATCTCTACGCTCTAAGTATTACCTTGTCAGATATTCCCTGTCCCGCAAGCGCACCGCGCTGTACCGCCTTGACAAGGAAAAACTCGAGCTTGTCCCGGTATTGGACTTCCCGTCAAGAGGCGACACGGCGTTCGCGGGCATAGTGAAAATCGACGACAATAAATACTATCTATTAAATTACAGTTCCGACGTCGACGGTTTCGACTGGAGTTGGATATGGGGCCAGATAGTAGGAAGCAATATTTACGGAACAGTATTGGAATTTAAATAGATCAGCGAGAAATGCAGGACGGCACGGATGGGATTGATATGAGTTTGAGATTGCGCGAAGCCACGGAAAACGATCTCGACACGCTAGTGAGGATGCGCGTATCGCTTCAAAAACATCTTGAAGCTAGGGACCCGAATATATGGAAGTTTTCGCGGCGAGGATTCGAGATAGCTCCGCTTGAGGTTAAAGCCAGACTCCGGAGCAAGAATTCATTTATGGGGGTCGCTGAAGACGAAAACGGCCGCATCCTCGGAATGATAATGGCGGAAGCGGCGCAGGATGAATACCGCGACCCCGAACGATTCGGACACATCCACTGGGTCTATGTCGAAGAAGAACGCAGGCGCGAGAGCCTCGGCCGCTCGCTGGTTAAAATGGCTCTCAACTTTTTCTCGCGGCGTGGCATCGAACAAATCACCATCGGATATGTGGTCAACAACCCTGAAGCTCACGCTTTCTGGGACAAGTTGGGTTTCGTCGCGCGAGTCACTCATTCCAGCGCGACAATGAGCGCGCTTGTGAACAAGCTTTCCGCTCCCAAAATTCTGTGAATAAATAGGAATAAATGGAGTTAATTGCGCGAGAGATATCATGATGGGAATTCTTCCGCACAAATGCCCGCCGCTGGCCACAGAACCGTTTCTCATGAGGCGCGGGAGAATCGGATGCCTGCTCATTCATGGGTTTACCAGTTCTCCCGCTGAAATGGTTTTCTTGTCCGACTATTTGGCGGAACGAGATATTACAGTGAGCGGAATACAACTGGCCGGACACGGAACCACAGCCGATGAAATGGCTTTGACTGGGTGGAGGGACTGGGCGGAATCCGCGGAACGAGGTTTGGCCGAACTGAGAGAAATCTGCGACGAGGTATTTGTCGCCGGACTCTCCATGGGCGGAGCTCTCACTCTTTATCTAGCTTCTAGGCACGAGCTTCCCGCCGCTATTTGCATGGCCGCTGCATCTGAGATTCACGATTGGAAGCTTTTATTGCTGCCTCTTTTTAAGCGCTTTATTCGTTTCTTTCCTAAAATCGGCGACGACTTTATCGACAAAGAGCAAGCTAAGTATATTGTTGATTATGATTATATACCATTGAACTGCCTTGAGAGCCTTATTGAGTTTTCAGCGGTGGTCAGAGAATGTCTTCCGAAAGTGATTTGCCCCCTTCTGGCGGTTCAAGGCAGGAAAGACAAGCTTGTCCGTCCGGAAACCGCGCAACATATTTATGACTCTGTTTCGAGCGTTGACAAACAGATTCTGTGGCTGGATAATTCAGGACATTGCGTCCCTGTAGACGCCCAGCGGGACATCGTTTTTGAAAAAACCCACGAGTGGATTCGCAGCCATTCGCGCTTTATGTCATGAAGCTGAAGCAACAACAAACCGCATCCCGTCATTCAACCCAAACCCATCGCTTTCATCCGAAAATCTTTGATTAGGATTCGGTTTAAAATAAAAACCGGGCGGCTTTTTCTTCCAGCCGCCCGGATGGTTTCTATTTAGCGTGAGATCGCCAAATGCCGTCGCACAATTACTTGATCGCTATCCTGTTGCCAATCATATATTCCTCTATCTTGTCGATAAATAGAGTGGATATCTTGGCGGAACTGGAAAGCATGCCGACGTCCGTAACCTTCGCTTCGGCAACTTTCTTCTTGTTCTTGAAGATAAGTATGCTCTGTCCGACTTTCAGCTCGGTGTAGCTCAAGGAGAGCATTCCGTCGCCTTCGTGGAAAGAATAAGCGTCAATCATTTCAAGCTTGGCTTCCGGTTCGGGAACCGGGACAGGCTTGGGAGCCGGGGCCGGTTCAACTTTCGGCGCGGGAGCAGGCTCGACCTTAGGGGCCGGAGCCGGCGCGGGCGCGGGGGCAGGTTTCGGGGCCGGAGCGGGTTCAGGCGCTTTAGGCGCAGGAGCAGGCTCAACCTTAGGGGCTGGAGCCGGCGCGGGCGCGGGCTGTTCTTTTACCGCTTCCTGCTTCTTCTCAATGAGAGCTATCTTGTCGCCGATCATATAGTCTTGAAGTTTATCTACGAACAATTTCGTGACTTTCGCCGAACTGGAAAGCATCGCCACATTGGTGATAGACGCTTCGGCAATTTTAGACTTGTTCTTATAAACTGCTATGGACTGTCCGACTTTCAAGTCGATGCTGCTCAATGACAGAACGCCATCGCCTTCGTGGAAAACATAAATATCCAACATTGCAGGTCCGGCTTCCTGAACTTTCACAGGCTCGGCTTTCGGGGCTACCGGAGCCGGAGCCGGTTTGGGTTCGGCTGCAGGCTGCGGTTTGGGCGCTGGCGCGGCTTCTACCGGTTTCGGAGCGGGCTTCTCAGCCTTTTCCGCCTTTGCTTTCGGCTGTTTTGGGCCAAATTCGTATCCGACGGAAACCTTGTGCGTGTCGCCCAAGTCTGAGTCGTCATAAGCGTAATCAAACGACCAACCGCCTGAAAGCTTGGCAAGGCCTACGCCTGCGGTGAGATTCCCATCGTTCGAGCCGAGTCTTACCGCAAGTTGCGGAACTATCCAGTATTCGGCTCCGAGATGGAATACTTCGTCGTCAAGCACGTTTGTGTCTATGTCGCCTGCCAGAGTAAGCTTTTTGCAGGGAGACTTGTAAGCCACGCCGAATTTTGCGTTCAGCGGAACCTGATCGTCGCCCAACTCTACCGGCACGGCATTCTGAAGATTCAGACCTAGCGTCCAGTTGTCATCAATCTTGTACAAAGCGCCGAGGTCCAATCCCACGCCTGACTCGCTGTACGTGAACAGTTTCATGCTCATGTACTTTAAGGTGGCGCCTATCCAGAGATTATCTAGGGCCTTCATCCCATAGCCGGCAAGGAATGACGTTTCCGTCTCGTTGACGAACCCGCCGGGATCGGGTCTGCCGTTGTTTATCTCAACGGCTTGAATGCTGCTAATTGAAGACCTGTAGAACGACAACCCCATGCCAGACTGCTTCCATTCGAGCGGGAACGAAAGCGTGAGCATGTCGGTGTTCATGTCCCATTCATTCAGCGATGAATGAACGGTGTTGAAGCCGACCACGTCTACCATTCCCAAACCGGCTGGGTTCCAATAGACCGAGTCCGGCCCATCGGTTACCGCCACAAACGCTTGGCCCATTCCTCCGGGCCTCGCCGAAGCTCCCTTGATCAGGAAGTCCACCTGATCCGAGGCTTTGGCCGCGATGGTTGATCCCAACAGGAACAACCCCACAACAATTAGAATTGCTGATTTGGCTCTCACGTTGTGCTGCTCCTTTCTTCTTTTAGGCTCCGAAATCGTCCGTCGGAAACCCCTCTCTATATTAACCATTACTTAATCACCGCTATCTTGCCCTTGCCCTCGACGCTGGATCCGCCGAACGAGCCTATGATCCGGTAGAAGTACACGCCGGCAGCCACATAGTCTCCATTTATCGACCGCCCATCCCACGGAATCTGGTTGAATCCGGCGCTCGATGCCGCTGTAGTCATCCATACTAGCCGTCCGGTGCTGGTGTAAACCTCAATGGTCACTACTCCGGGTCTGGTCGACTGGAAAGTGAAGCTTGAGCCGGCTCCGGGCAACGTCATCGGGTTCGGCATCGCGTACACTTCGCCAAACTGGAAGCTGCCCTGCGCCACCATTCGTATCGCGAATGTCCTTGTCACTGGATTGCCGTGATTGTCAGCCACTTCCAGCGTGAGGTTATAGGTTCCGGCCGCAGGAACGCCGTCTGTATCCCATACGCACACGCCTTCCATTGTCGCGGGGTTAAATTCGCAACTCGAAGCTCCGGGCACAACCTGATTTCCGCTTCTATTAGCTATTCTCGCGCTTTCCTGCGCGCCATTCACAATTGCCGTCCCGTCAACATACAGCTTGATTGCCGCAAGATCTATCCCCGATGTGTCGGAGGGATCGTCGTACACTGAGAAGTTCAGTGTGATATCCTGACCGATTTCAAAGATATCGTTGTCTGCCAGCGATACCGAGATGTTGCCCTTTTCGGTTATCGTCAAGGTCGGCGCGTGAGTGTCCGCAATCTGGAATGAAATCCTGAAGGAATTCGGCCCGATGATATCGCCGTCATCAGTCTGGTATCTAACTTCAAACTCGAACTCTCCGCCTTCGTCGGACACCAAGTTGAATATTGCCGCGCCGTTTTCATCTGTAACAGCGGGAACATCGAATCCGGAAACTTCTCCGGCTACTCTAGCAACCACCCTGCCCGCGCCGCCATCGATTCTAATCAGGTATACCTGAACTCCCGGCACCGGGTTGCCCCAATTGTCGAAGATGTGGACAGTCACCGGATATGTCGTCGCTCCATCTGCGATAAGCATCTGGAGAATATCTATCTGGTCAGTAGTCGGATACTCAAGCACTATCTGAGCAAGGTCGTTTGCGTATGTTGTCGTTCCGGGGAAATCCGCCGCGGCAACAGACGCCAGATTTGTCGGATTGAGCAGATCTGCGTCGGCTGTGACCACGATATTGCCGGTCGAACCGGATTCGTCCTCAAATTCGTCAGTCACTGTAATCGTGGCCGTCAAAGATGCGGCGAACAGTTTGAAATCAGCGGCGGCAAACACCCTAACGCCCGCGTCGCCTAGAACGAACGTGTAATCAGCGGGAAGCTCGGCGTCTTCGTCGGACGATGTGAATGTGACAGTTCCCACATAGTCGGTCTTCACATTGCCGACAAGGTCCTTGGCGGTGACAGTGATGTCTCCGCTGAATGCCTCTCCTGCCTTAATCGTCGCGGGCGCGCCGGTTATCTCTATAGCCCCGAGAGTCCCCGGATTCACTACGATGATTCCGCCCGTGTCCTCATTGATGCTTGTCGCCGTATCCGTCACCACTATGGTGGCTGACGGCGTTGTTCTCAAAATGAACTCCGCTCCCGCAAATATCTTCGCTCCGTTGTCTCCGCCGACGAAAGTGTAGTTGGCGGGCAGCGTCGCTAGCGCATCCTCAGGCGAAGTGAACTCAATTTCGCCTGTGTAGTTCGTCTTGATGTTATCCTGCGCGTCATAAGCAGTTACAGTAATCGGATTCGTGAATGCTATCCCAGCATAGGTCGTCGCAGGCGCGCCCGTTATTGTGAAGTACGATAGCGCTCCGGCGGCCACCGCTATGTTGCCGGTCGTCTCGCTAATCACTGCCACACCGTCAGTTACCGTTATCGTCTGGTTTCCGGTCGTGTTCAATGTGAACGCGCTTCCGGCAAATGTCTTCGTTCCAGCGTCTCCCACTAAGAACGGATAGTTGGCAGGCAGCGTCGCCGCCACGTCTGTCGACGTGAACGCTATCGTTCCAGTGTAGTCCGTCTTCACATTGTCCTGCGCGTCGTATGCCGTCACGACTAAGTCATTGGCGGGCGTCGCAAACGCCGTCCCTGCCACAGCCGCCGCAGGAACTCCGGTTATCTCGAAGTATGACAACGCTCCCGGAGTCACCGCTATGTTGGCCGTCGTCTCGCTGATTACAGCTACTGCATCCGTTATCGTTATCGTCTGGTTTCCGGTCGTGTTCAACGTGAACGCGCTTCCGGCAAATGTCTTCGTTCCAGCGTCTCCTACTAAGAACGGATAGTTGCCGGGCAACGTCGCCGCCCCGTCTGTCGACGTGAACGCTATCGTTCCCGTGTAATCCGTCTTTACATTGTCCTGCGCGTCGTATGCCGTCACGACTATGTTGTTGGCGGGCGTCGCAAACGCCGTCCCCGCCGCTGCCGCCGCAGGAACTCCGGTAATCTCAAAGTATGACAACGCTCCCGGAGCCACCGCTATGTTGCCTGTAATCTCGCTGATTACAGCTACTGCATCCGTTATCGTTATCGTCTGGTTTCCGGTCGTGTTCAACGTGAACGCGCTTCCGGCAAATGTCTTCGTTCCAGCGTCTCCTACTAAGAACGGATAGTTG
>JAKQPS010000155.1 GCA_029564595.1 bacterium
GGTTTTATCGTCGCCACAATCGCGCCGACCGGAATAACGCCTTTGGATTGCCACGCTGGGTCGAGCGCCGCGATTTGCGCCGCCGATTTCGTGATAAGCGTATACGCGGGCGTGCCGTCTTCATTGGTAAGGATCGCTCCGGCTTTCCACAGCGTGTCGAGCGCTGCGCGGGTAAGGGCCGCCACTTCCATAACACCGGTGTAGTCACCCGGCACACCCGTCCGGCCCGCCGCAATAAGCGCGTTACGCGGCGTTATTACACAATAGTCGTTAATATAGTCAATGGCGATTTGCGATTCAATCTGGAGCGACGTCGGCGGATTTTCGTCATCATTCAAAAATGTGTCGTACACGAAACAGGCCCCGCCCTGATCTTTTGCGCTATTGTATTGAGCGAGGGAATTAAGCGCGATATACGCCCGCGTGGCCGCGCTGTACGTATCACCGTCCACGTTTTCAAAATCGTGCGCGTCTGACAGCGAACCAATCGACCGGGCGATACTGCCGCCATAGAGCGCGTGGACAAGTGCCGCAAGTAACGGATTGTGATACACATATACACCTGTCGATACCTCAGTGTTTGCGTTCGTAACGAGCGTCATAGTGCGATTTTGCGTCATCAGGGCGCCCGGTTCACCCGACCCGCCCGCGAGTAACAGTTCATCGGGAAGCGTCCCCTCGTCCGCCATCGAAAAGGACATAATAAATATTTTCTCGGTTGAATCCGTACACCATAGCGAGGCTACCACGCAATCCGCAAGATACGTCGCCTCATCGTCAAGACCGTTCGTCTGTGATCCGACGTTCAAGATCGACCAGTTGCGCGGGTAGTAGTTTGCCTTATTGAGCATCGCACTGGTAAGCGCCCCGCCGCCGGTCGGCAGAATATAAACCATATCCGGCACGATCGAGCCGCCGAAAACGGTATTTAAAAATTGCGCCGTACCGAGGGCCGTCGGATTATCGGCAATGAACGCCGTTACCATATCGGCGGTGACGGCAATAAGACCGGATTGCGTATCGGGTGTATAGCCGGTTATGATTTCCCGTGTAGCAAATACAATCCGGCGGGGCAGGCCGGACAGTAGCCCGGTCGTGGCGCTGCTTGCTATAGTGATAAATTTTGCGTTTGACATTTTTAATTACCTCGCTTTTGTTTCAGCGTTTTTAACTGATTTTATTCTTCAGGAATGCCTAATTTTTTTGCGTCAGAAATAGACAAGACAATCCCTTCCGGGTGCTCGTATCTCGCAGACAAAGACGAACCAATGGGATATACATTTGCGTCTATTCTGGTAGCTGCTTCCCCGCTATCGTGAAAAATTTGAGCGTTCCCGTTTTTTTTTCGATAAAACATGCCCGTTATAGCATTTTTCACCGTCGCTCTTTTGACCATCTCCCGCGCCATATTTTTAATCATGATTGCAGTTTCGAGATCAGTCATAGTTTTACTCCTCATAATCTAAAGATTTTTCTATCGTATCCACAACGTTTTCAACCGTAACCTCTTCGCCGCCGTGGATACGTGACGCGAACGACGTTACGGTCTGACAGGCGAAAACAAGGCCGCGCTGTAAAACCTCCAAACCGCCGCGAAATTTAAAGTCCGGCGTTTCGTCATGAGAAAGCACGGTTGCAATACCCGACCAGATAAAACTTTCCGGCGATGTGACAAGCTCCCGCGCGATCTCGTACGGCTCAAAAAGTGCCGCGTCATTTATTTCATCATTCGGCGCGGCGGTGAAAAAATTCAGCGTGTATTCAAAATCGGTCAACGCGCCGCTGATTGACGAGGCCCACGGCTGCCGCCGCGTTACCCGGTACGTCGATTGAAAATAAGGATATGACGCGCCTTTCGGCACTGCGCCGTATTTATACACCCGCGCCGTGAGACCCTGGGCAACAAGCGCCTTGTTAAGCGCCGCGTTCATCGCGTAATATTTTTCAATGATTGTCATACCGTGGCCGCCGTGACCCGTATCTCGTCGCACAGTGCGACCGCGGTGCCGACCGGATTTCCAGCCTCGTCATCATACGCCGGAATGAACGACCACGACAACACGCGCCATTTTTTCCCGTCCGCCTCGATCCGTTCGGGCCGTTCGTCCAGGGCCTCGGATATAAGAATCGACACGCCCTCGCGCACCTCAATACCGCCAACTTGAAGCCGTTCAACGTCTTTTGGCTGCAACGGTTTAATTGACGCTTTGAGAGATAGGGCCGACTCGGTAGTGTCCGCCGATCCGTCGTCGTTCAGCGATACGGCTAAGTATATCACGTCCACGGTCGTGTCCGCGTATCGCCGCGCCGCCATGCTTTGAAGGCCGCGAAGCATCATAATTCCAGCCCTATTAAAATGGCTTGACGGCGTTCGGTTATACGCCGCCGCCATCGCTCTGGATCGTTTCCCGCAAAACTCGTCGATGTGCCGTTTTGACTAATGGACGAAATCTCCGGGAATTTATTATCGAGCGAAAGAAGATGGCAGGCCGTGTCAAGCACCTGCGAATTGTAGGCATTGTCGTCGTAGAGGCCGGAGTCAACGTCGCGCTTTGCCATCTCTAAGTACGTTAAAATTTCAGCGGCCGACACGGCTGGGTTGTCCAGCCGTGTCGTG
>JAKQPS010000164.1 GCA_029564595.1 bacterium
CGCCCCATGTGGATGGCCTCCGTCCCGCGCATCTGGGAAGCAATCAAGCAGGGCGTCCACAAGAACGCAACTGCGAACGGCGGCGCCAAAGCCGCACTCTTCAAATTCTTTTCCTGGCACGGCTCGCTGTACGCCAATCTGATCGCACAGTTCCGCGGCCTTGCGCCCCAGTTCAAGAAGCGGTCGAAGGCGCTGGACAAGCTCCTTGCGATCGTTCCGCTCATCATCCTGTGGCCGCTCAAGGCGCTCGGCGACGCACTCGTCTTCTCGAAGGTGCGCGCCAAGCTCGGCGGACGCTTCCGCGCCGGCATTTCCGGCGGCGGCAGCCTCCCTGCGGACATCGACGAGTTCTTCGCAGCCGCCGGCATCACGCTGATAAACGGGTACGGACTGACCGAAACCGCGCCGGTCATCGCGATCCGTAACTTCTTCCATCCCGTGCGCCTTACCATGGCGCCGCTGCCCGAAACCGAGCTGCGCATCGTGGACGAAAACGGCAAGGACTGCCCGCCGGGAGTGCGCGGCGTCATCCTCGCGCGCGGCAAGCAGGTCATGTCCGGCTACTACAATAATCCGGAAGCGACTGCGCGCGTACTCTCGGCCGACGGCTGGTTCAACACCGGCGACCTCGGCGTCTGGACCCATGACGGCAACTTCGCCATCCGCGGCCGCGCCAAGGACACCATCGTCCTGATGGGCGGCGAAAACGTCGAACCGGTGCCCATCGAATCCAAGCTCCGCGAAAGCGAGTTCATCGAACACGCGATGGTCGTCGGCCAGGACCGGAAATACCTGGGCGCCCTCGTACAGATCGAACGCAAAGCAGTGGAGCAGTACCTCAAGGCAAACGGCATCCCGTACATTGCGCGCGACACCCTGGCCGCCATGCCCGAAGTGCGCGAACTGATCAACGAGGAAATCACCTCGCGCATCAACAGCAAAACCGGCTTCCGCCCCTTCGAGCGCATCGGCCGCTTTGCCATACTCGATAACAGCTTCGAGCTCGGCAAGGAGCTGTCTGCAAAACAGGAAATCAAGCGCCACGTAATCACCGACTTGTACGCTAAGGAAATCGAAACTCTGTTCAAAGAAGACTGAGGCAGAACGCGCGAACCGGGGCGAAAGCGAAACGCGCGGAGCCCCGCGTCCGGGATTTTCTACAGGGGCGATCCTCGATCAGACACCGCGTCCTGACGGACGCGGCCTGTGATTACAGGTCGTCCAGAATATCGCGTGCGCAATGAGCCGGGTCGGTCGCGCCGCTTCGCCGGACATCTCCCGGGTGTACAACCCAGGAGGGGCGTGCTTCTCCTGCAAGCGCGGAAAACCATTCAAGTCTTTTAGTCCATTCCGGAGTCCAGGTGCGTCCCGCCTTGATTTCGATCGGCTGCGGAATGCGCTGCCTCTCCCAAATCAAATCAACTTCGTTACCGGAATTGTCCCGGAAGTAGGACCAGGTACCGTTCAGTCCCCGATTGAGCTGGCCTTTGAGCAATTCAACCACTACAACGTTTTCGAAGAGATTTCCCATCAAGGGATCTCGCCCTGCCTGTTCCGGGGTTTCAATCTGCAGAAGCGCCGCCGCGAGGCCGGGTTCGTAGAAGAAAAACTTCGGCGATTTGATCAGGCGTTTGCCGAGATTGCGGTGGTAGCTCGGCAGCCTGAAAATCACAAATGATGCTTCCAAAACTGAAATCCATTTCGCCAGCGTTGTAGAACTTACTCCGACATCTCCGCCGAGCGCATGAAGATTCGCGACCTGTCCGATACGGCCGGCCAACAGTTTTATAAAGGTTTCGAACTTGGACAGATCCTTAACCCTGAGAAGCTGCCTCACATCGCGCTCGACGTATGTCGCAAAGTAATCAAGATATGCGCGCATGGGCGGCAGTGTATTCTGCCAGACCCGTGGTAAAAAACCGGAAACGATTGCGTCGTCGCGGTCGAATTTGAAACCGGCGTTGCCGAGTTCTTCCCATGATAGAGGAAGAAGCGTCAATAACGCAGTTCTGCCCGCAAGAGACTGTGACACTGATTGAGACAGCTCCGGCTGGTTGTTGCCAGTCAGCACATAACGGCCGTTGAGTCCAGACTCGTCCGAGATCACCTGAATCCAGGACAGTAACTCCGGGACGCGCTGGATTTCATCCAGAATGACCGGAGATGGATAGGCAGCGAGAAAGCCCTTGGGATCGGACTGTGCAAATTCGCGAATCTCCGGATTTTCCAGATTTGCATACGAGAAATCAGGGAGCGTTTCTTTAACCAGCGTCGTCTTGCCCGCCTGGCGGGGTCCCAGAACCGTCACAACCGGATATTTTTCGAGCGCTTCAAGCAAACGTGCGGACATCAGTCGTGGAATCATAATCATAGTATATATATGTCGCTTTACAAAAATCAAGTTCAACTTGAAAAATGTAAAACTAAAAATACAGACTGA
>JAKQPS010000202.1 GCA_029564595.1 bacterium
ATGCGAAAGCAATAGCGGAGGCGATACGGGAACAGTTGGGACGCGGTTTTTTCTTCATGGTAGGCGCGGGGAATTTCAGCTACGATACGACTGGCGCACTGTCCTTCCGGTTCAAAGGAAGCAAGAAGTTCAATTCCTGTACGATCTCTTTGAATGCGAGCGATACATACGATGTATCCTTTCGCAAGGTATCCGTGCGCGGCGAAGCCCGCCGGGAAGAGCACGAGGGAATCTACTTCGACGGCCTGCATGATCTGTTCCGACGTGTAACCGGCCTTGAGACGCGGGTTCCGAGGATCGTCGGCGCATGACTCCCTACCCAAAGTATCCATACGTGAAAGGCATGGCGCTGGAGGATTATTTCGCGGGACTGGATAGGTATGATGCGGAGGTTGCGGCATGGGTTCACGCCGCCCCTTCCTGCATCGGGTTCCGGTTTAACAACGGAATTCTGCGGATCGTGACGCCGGGGTTCCCGCACGACGATTCTCCCTGGCGTGTGAGCACGTTCAACTCCAAGGGTGAGGCATGGGGACATACATGTTTCAACAGCAAGGCCGAAGCGATCAAGGACGCGGCGTGCGGTGATGGCGTCGTGGTGACGGAGTGAAGTTTAGCCAAGCCCCGGCCAGAGAGCGCCGGGGCTATTCCCATATTTGGAGGATCGGTTGACGATGTTCAGAATTAGAAACTCATGCGGACAGAGCTGGTGCGAGGGCGTAGGTTGGGTACTCATGGAGAGCGGTGACGCTTATGATTCTCTCGACGATCTTTCGCCGGAGCTGGTGGTAAGGGAAACGCCGTTCGAGGAAGCGGAGACGTTCGCCATGGAGACGCTGGCGGACGACTCCATCATCTACGTATCGGAGCAGCGCCCGGACGATGAGTATGCCGTCGCTGTTGTGGAGGAAGTGTAGTAGATAACGCAGGCGAAAAAAACTCCGCCTCTCCTTTTGACGGGAGAGGCGGAGGTCAGAGGATATTTTCTTTTGGTACTCCCTTGCGGGTGTCAGAGGATGAGAGAAGGTTATCACGTCGGGAGGGTGTTGTCAATGGTCAGTTTGAGAGAAATCGAATCCGCTCTTACTTCGGCGTTGCCGATAGCTTGGGAAGAGGCGGAGGGAATGCGTGCGAAGAAGGGTAAGTCCCTTCCATCCTGGAGCAAGTGGTGTTACCTCCCGCTCGCCGGATGGATCGCCATAGCTTCGCGCGGTTGCGACGTGTCCGAGGTGAATCCGGATCACACGCAGGCCGCCGCGCTCTTCGCCGCCGTAGGTGCATGGCGCGTTGGTCGCGGAGTGTATCGCTTCGACGAGACGCTGTTCGGCGAATTGATTTCCACGCCGACGGAGGGAAATATCCCGTGCGACGTCCTGTTCCGTCTCCCGGAGTGGTGCGTCTATCTTGAGACGGACCCGCTCGGATTCCCCGGAGTGTTCGTTCACTTGGAGGAAGATGCGAACAATGGGGAGAAGGAGCTTCGATTCCTTTTCCACGAGGCTGACGGGAGGCTTATTCCTTCCGTGATCCACCTTGGAAATTACCCGTTGTCCGAAGGCGTGCGCCGTTCTATCCAAACATCGAAGCTACACATGGATAATGCAGGTCTCCCGTACACATCGGAGCGCATGGCGCTCGATGCCGCCGCGATCATGGCGAAAGCGGGCAACATCGTCCCGCTCATTCTCTACATCTGTTCCGCGAATGCGGAGATAAGGCAGGTGGAACGGGTTGAACCGACGCCGAAGCCGGGAAGAAAACGCCCGCCGAAGATGCCGCTCTCCCCTGCAACATGGGAAGTAGGATACCGCATCGGAGCGGCGATTCGCGCTGGCCGCTCCGGGGAAGAAGAAGCGGAGCGCTCGGAGAATAGAATCGGAAGCGGGATACCCAAGCGTCCTCATGTTCGACGCGCACACTGGCATGGGTACTGGACGGGGCCGCGCGACGGCAAGCGGATGTTCGCACTGAAATGGCTTCCGCCCATTCCGATTAACGTAGACACAGCGGGCGACGGCCCTGTTGTGATTCATCCAGTAGAGGAGGAAAGAATATGATCCACGCAGAGAAAGAGTTCGTCTCCATGTCCGAAGCCGGCGAGATGCTCGTCGTGAGCCGGGGCAGGGTATGGCAGCTGATAAACGCGGGGAAGCT
>JAKQPS010000203.1 GCA_029564595.1 bacterium
CTCCTCCGCAGCCCGACCCCATGCAGCAGTATCTCGAAGAGATGCGGCGGCAGCAGGAGGAGGCTATCCGGCAGATGCAGGCGGAGCAGGCGAAGCGGGAAGCGGAGGCAGCCGCCGCCGCGAAGGCCGCCGCCGAGGCGAAGCAGGCTAGGATGACGGACAGGAAGGGCGCGTTGGAGCAGTCTGGATTGTGGAACGTCGTGGAGCAGATGTACGGGAAGAATCAGGCCGACATCGACAGTTACCTCGATACCGGGGTGTTCTCGCGGCGCGACAATCTGAACGAGTGGGCAAACAACAATCTGATTCCGCTTTCTCAGGACTTGCAGCAGCAGTACGCGAAGGGGATTTCCGACATTCAGCAGAAGGCTGCGGCTTCCGGCATGGGCGACGCTTCGTGGCTTCGGGCGGTGGAGGGCGCGCTCCGGCAGCAGCAGAGGGCGCTTGCCGACAACTACGGGAGCACGTACGATCCGAACAAGTTGTATTCGATTCTTTCGGGGTCGCCGGAAGCGATACGGGATTATTCCTATTCCGCACCGCAGAAGGTTTCGGATTTCGGGAAGGGAATCACCGGATTCACGATGCTCGATCCGACGCTTTCGCAGATGGTGCCGGGCGGCATCGACGAGACGCCTATGCCGTGGCTGAAGAGCGATTACCAGAAGAAGAATCCGTGGGCGGAGATTTTCGGCGACACGTCCGAGACGAGCATGTACAACCCGGCGCAGGGATTCCTCAAGGGAATCCTGGGCGGCTAACATGGACTGGCTGAAGAAACCTCCTTCGCCGCAGAGCGCGTGGGGGGGATTCACTCCTCCCAAAGTGCAGGGGAATCAGTTCAACCTGTTCGATACGGGGGGCTTGCTGAAACCGGCGGGCCCTTTTTCATTTCTATGGAATACGCCGCAGCAGGCGCAGGGGTGGACGCCGGGGAAGGGCGCGCCGCAGGGGGATAGCCTTTTCGGAGGTGGAGGCTCTTCGCCGAGGGTGAAGGGCTTCCTCCAGATGTTGTTCGGGAAGTAGAGAGGAGACCAACGAATGCCTAATAGACAAGGACCTGGATTCATAGAGGAAATGATGCGCAGCGCGCCGCAGGGAGGAATGCCCCCGCAGGGAGGACCAGCACCCGCACCAGCGCCAGCGCCGGGAGGTTTGGAGCCGGGGCCGATGGGGCCGGAGCGGATGGTGCCGGGCGCGGTGATGATTATCGAACTGGAGGGAGTTTTCTTTCTCGTTCCCGCCGTGGACGAGCAGGGGCGTCCTCTGGACGAGGGCGGCGCGGTGGAGCACTTCAAGCGCACCGGGCTGTTCTTCGCGTTGAGCCGCGATCCGCAGGCGCTTGTGGCGTATGCGGAGCAGGCGATGATGAAGAATCAGGGGCAGGGGCAGATGCGCGGACGGGAGCCGGGCAGGCAGGGTCCGCCTCCGCAGGGTGCGCCCGCTCCCACTCCGGAAGGTTTTTCGCCGTTTTAGGCGGCGACGACGCTCGCGGGGAGGTGACGATTCATGAGTTTGATGCCTAGAGGCAGCGACGATATCGCCGGTCTTCTCGGCGTGGGGGCGCTTGTCGGGGCGTTGTCCGGGGCGCGCGCTCCAAAGAGGGGTTCGCGTCCGGGGCTGCTTTCCATGCTCCTCGCGAGAAGCATCGAGGAGGAGCGCGCGGCGCAGGAGGCGCGCATACGGCAGGAGCAGGCGCAGATGGCGTTCCTCGGGAGCATCGCGCCGAAGATGCTGGAGATGGGGATTCCGATGGGGGCGATGATGGGGGAAGAAGTGTATTCCCGTCTTAATCTGGACCCGAAAGAGTTTGGAAAGGCGATTGAACAGGTGCGGTTGCAGAAGGTGATTCCGTTCTTGCAGGCCGCCGCGCCGTTTTACTCGCAGGAGCAGTTTTCGCCGATGGCGTCTGGAGACTACAAGGCTATCGCGGACTTCCTGATATCCGACGCGAACCGGGAGGGGCACAGGAATATGGCGCTGAATCCGGCGCTGATGGCGCAGCTCGGGAGCGCGAATGGGTTGTTAGCGATGTCAGGTATGACGCCGGATGGAAGAGGGATGGCGAGCGACGGTTCGATCTTCAACAATACCGGCGGATTCTTTGCGGCGCTCGCAGAAGGGTTGAAGGGCGCGAAGGACGCCGAGTTCCGCAGAGCGGATACTCTCAATGCGAACGCGAACAGAAGGGCTTCCGCTCTTTCGGCTCAAGGGCATTCGCAGGACGTGGCGCTGGTAAGAGAAAAAACGGCTGCGGAGGCAGTCAAAGTCGGGCTTGGCTTGGGGCTCAATGTCCATTGGGGAGACCCGGAACTATTCAGCAAGGTGTCCAAAGCTGTTGAGGCTGGTCAAATTTCGCCTGCTCAAGGAGCAAAGGATTTAGTCGTTGCAAAATTCAATGAAGGATTCTTTAATATCGTTACCCCCTGGCTTACTTCGCCGAAGGGGAAAGAAGAAGATGCGATCGAGGCTGAAAGACGAAGGCGGTTGGAAGTGAGCGGGAAGGCCCCCGCAAAAGAGGAGTTCGTCCCGGATATAAGACTCAAGACGCATGTGGCTGCGTATCTGGACAGTTGGGCCGGGAAGTTGGGGCAAGTCGGAGTGGATGAGCAAGAAGTGGGAAGGTTGCTTTCGCAAGTGAATATCCCGGTCGTAGGACCGAAGGCGGTTTTGTGGACTGCGCAAAAGGAGTATGAAAGGCAGTTGGATATTGCGAAGAGAACCGGTGGATCTTCAGAGGTTCAGAATCTTTTACAGAATAAAGAAGACGTTGGAAGATACATTCTGAAAAAGGTGATAGACGATTATAAGAAGGATGGAAATCTCGTGTATGGAATTGGATATTAACTGTCAATAAAGGACGGAGGGCGTGCGTGTGAAGAGTTTGACGGACTTGATAACTGAAGATGTTTTTTTGAATAAAGGAGATTGGAATCCCTCCGCATTCGACACATTCGAGGATGTGAAGAAGCGTAATCCCTATGTGGTGAGTTTGTATAAAGACGAGTCCCCCGCTCCAGCTCCCGAGCCGGAAAAATCGTGGTTCCAGAAGTTCTTCGCACGCGAAGCGCCCTCCGTTGTTTCGACCGATGAGAAGCGGAAGGAAGCGCCAGCGCTGGCCCCCTCCCTCACCGATCCCGTCTGGGAAATGGAGTCGGCGCTGCGCGCCGAGGCTGCGCGCCGCGAGGAGGAGCTGAAGGCGAAGGCTGAAGCGGAGCGAAAGCTGCAAGCCGCGTTCGATGCCGGTGAGAGACAGCGCAGGGAAAAGAGCGGCATGGGGCTGTATATCCCGGAGTCGGCGGATATCGCTTCGTCCGGGACGCTTCC
>JAKQPS010000033.1 GCA_029564595.1 bacterium
GTGATCCGCGCCGAAGTTGACGCTGCCGCCCATTTCGAGGACATGCTGGCGGAACTGCGCGCCCGCGTTGCTCTCGCCGACGCGGCGGACGACGAGGAAGGATACCGGGAAGCCGTCGAGGAATTGCGGCACGGCACTCGCTCCGCGTTCACCGAGATGTCCCGCCTGCGTCACGAAACCGCCGTCGCCAAGATCCCCTACGTTATCGAGCACGTCAAAGAGTCCGTAGAGAGCACGGGCAAGGTGATCGTGTTCGCGCACCATATCGACGTATTGAACGCCTTGACGGAAGCGTTCGGCGCTGAAGCGGTTTGCCTTCAGGGTAGTACGCCGCAGAAGGAACGTCAGGAAGCCGTTGACCGCTTCCAAAACGATCCGAACGTCAAGGTTTTCGTCGGCTCGATCACGGCGGCGGGAGTTGGAATCACGTTGACCGCGTCGAGTCACGTGATTTTCGCGGAATTGGATTGGGTTCCGGGAAACGTGACCCAGGCCGAGGATCGCGCCCACCGGATCGGACAAACCAATAGCGTTTTGATTCAGCACCTGGTCCTGGAAGGTTCCCTGGACGCGACGATGGCCCGGACCATTGTCCGGAAGCAGGAAGTGATTGACGGGGCGTTGAACGCTGAATATAACCCGGCGGACCTGGAAACGGACAATCTGGAAGCGATCCGGGCGGCGGCGGAACAGGCGGCGGCGGCGGCCTATAACGCGGAACATCCGGATAACCGGGAACCGAAGGCGGAAAAACCCACTGACAGGCCGAAGGCGGAACCGAAACGGAAGGCGCGGGAAGTATTCACGGACCAGCAGATTGACGCCTTGGAAGCGGCCCTGGCGACCTTGGCGGGGCTTTGTGATGGGGCGGTGAGCCGGGACGGTTTCGGATTTAACAAGTGTGATGCCTACATTGGGAAATCCTTGGCGATGAGCGGAATCTACACCGAGAAACAAGCCGAACTCGCCAAGTCAATCCTGAAGAAATACCACCGTCAGATCGGTGACGGTTTGATGTGCGCCATCTATGGCGAAAACTGGAACAAAAGAAAGGGATAAGGCATGGAATTTACGATCAACTCGAAAGAACTTAAGCAGGCAATCACCAAGGTGCGCGGGGTGACGGGATCGCCGATCTCGCATCCCGCCATCGAGTACATCCACGCCAAGGCCGACGCGGAGCGCGTCGCGTTCATGGCGACGAATCTCAACCTCACGGCGATCTGCAAAGTTGAGGCTGACGTGCAGGCGGGCGGCGAGATCCTCTTCCCGCCGCTATGCGTGGAGGTATTCCCCGACCTGCCGGACGGCGACGTGTCGATCCGGTGCAACGCGGAGAAGATCGCTGTCAGTGTTGGCCGGTTCAAATCCAAACTAACCGGCCTATCGGCTGAACTCTACCCGGTAATCGAGCGCCTGGAGACATACGACCAGATCACCATGGAGGCAGATCAACTCGCCAGCGCAATCCGGTTCCTCCTGCCGTTCACATCCACGGACAAGTCCCGTTTCGAGTTGGATGGCATTTTCTGGGTGCTGGAGAAACACCGCATGGAGTTGGTATCCACCGACGGGCGGCGTCTCGGTATCGTCTGGAACGGGTATCCCGAGGACTCGTTCACGGACAAGCATGAGGCGCTGGTCTCCACGCACACGTGCGAGACGCTCCTCAAGACGCTGCCGAAGTCTGGCGTAGTGATCGTGCGCTTCGCGCCGCGCCGGATCGAATTTGACATGCCCGGCCAGGTTATCCAAGCGAATTTGCTCACGCCGAATTTCCCGCAGTACCACCGCATCATCCCGGATGAGCAGTTTCCCGAGTTCACGGTCGAGCGCAAGCCGATGATCGAGGCGCTGCGCCGCGTCGCCAAGGTGACGGACACGGAACTCTGCAAAGTCAGGATGAAATTCAACGGCGACACCATAACGCTCGACGGCGAGTACAGCGACAAGGGCGCGGAGGGCGAAGAGCAGTTGGAATATCGTCCACTCTCAGACGAGACGCTTCCCGAGATGCTCTTCAACGTCCATTACATGCTTGATCACTTGACGACGTTTAAGGGCGACATACTCAAATTCGGCGTCTGTAAGCGCAAGCCGATCATCATCACGTGTGACGAGGAGCCGGACCGCAAAGCGCTAGTCCAGCCGATCAGGCCGCCGGAGGAGGACGAATCATGAGCCAATACGTAACTCGCTGTGGTATCTGTTCGCGGACGCTCTTATTCGACACGCCGGATTACCCTAGCCCGACTCTTTGCCAGCCGTGCGTTGTGCAGGCCGTGGAAAAGCACAATGACGGCGAAGAGAAGAAGGACAGCCTCTACGCCGAACTGGAAGAAATCAAGGATTCGGCGAATGAGGCAATCAACGCGGCGGAAGCCATGCTTTGCAAGATCAATGAAATCCAAGGACGATTGGAAGAATGAGGGTGATCCACGACAAGAAGCGCGGCTGCGGATGGCGCAAGAAAGGCGGTCTTTATCTCGTCGCCGAGACGCTCCTGAACACGTGCGGCAAACTCCCGCTCCCGCTCGCCGTCTGCCCGTGCTGTGGCGCGGGAATCAAACCGGCGCGGGGATGGACGTGGGTTGACGGCGACAAACTGTTCGCCCACGTTCCTTGTCCATACGACGAGAAGGGCAACGATAGTTGCCGATGCTTGCTGGCGTGGCCCGTGGGCAAGTGCGGCCTGCTGTGGGTAGGGGAGTCGTTCTATCCGACTCCCCAAGGCTTCTGCCGGGAAGTCGAGCGCCAGGGTGTTTCACGGCGCGTCTACCGCCTGCCCGAGAAGTTCATTCCCGGACACACGCCCGTTCTGCTCGCCCACCGGCGCGCCGTGCGCGAGACCGATCCGGCGACGGGTGAAGTCACGTTCAAGCCGGGCATCTTCGCGGCGTTCCGGCCCAGCGAAGTGCAATACCTGACTCGTGGCAACGAGACACCCGAGCAACTGGCGCGCATGGAGGCGCGTGGCATCACGCCCGTGCGCATCGTGCGGGAAAACGCCGATTTACTACAATGCAATCTTTTCTCGGACGTAGCCTATTGACAATGCGCAAGAAAGTGCATACATTACGCAAAAGAAATCGCAAAAAGGAGAAAATTCAGTGCAATGAACGACCAAAATCTATTGCAAGAGTTCGGGCGGCTGGTCCGGCAAACCCGCAAGAGCCGGAAAGTCTCCGCCGCGAAACTCGGGAACGAATTGAATCTGTCTGTTGCGACCATATACAAGGTTGAACATGGGCAATACACCCACTTCTTCACGCGGCGGCGCATCGCCAACTGGCTCAGTACTCTCTCTGACGAATTATCCGTCGTTAGGGAGAAATTTGCAAGTATTTTGTGAAAAACGCATAAAAAATGAAATTTTTAACTCCAAACGAGGTCGCGCTTGTGCTTCAGGTGACAATCCGGCGCGTCAATCGCCTGCTCCGGGCGAATCAAATACGTCACCTGCGTGTCGGCGACGACCCCGCCACCTGGCGAATCCGGGAATCAGACCTCCAAGCGTACATCGAGAGCCGCACGGTGGATGCGGCACAGCCAAGGGCGGCGAGAAAACAACGGCAACACCAGGACCAGCCGGTCCTGAAACTCAAAGACCTTCTCAAGGAGGTAGCGTGAAATGAACGGGCAAAACGGAAACGAACGGGCACGCGGGATCGAGGTACTGCTGAACGGGCCGTCGGTCCACAAGGAAAACAAGAGCGAAGAGTTATTGACCGCCGACGCGATCCGCAAGGTGTTGGAGGCAATCAGCACGATTCCCGAGCGTCAGGTTAGCAACGTGTTTGCGGCGGTGCAGGCGATTCGCCGGACCGCCCAGGGCGAGACCGTCGCGGAAATCAAGGCGCAAATCGACGAGCGCGATTGGCAAAAGCGGGAACGGGCGCGGGAATCGAAGCGCCGCGTGTGGGGCATGATCCGGCGGTTCGGACCCGTCGGCATCGAATAACCGGGAACAGGAATCCGGGCGGTCTCCTCACGGGCGGCCGCCCGGCATAACCAAACAACCGCCCGCGAGTAGTGCTGCAAGACACCAATTACAGGCTACTCCGCAGGGCGAAAAAAACAAGGAGAAACGCTATGCCTACGTTGTACGAAATCACCGAAGAGTATCGGGAGATATTCGCCCTGCTGGAGGAGTCAGAGGGCGAATGGACGCCGGAAATCGCATCCCGCGTCGAAGCCCTGGACGGCGAGTATGACCAGAAAATCCAAAACATCGCGCTGTTCATCCTCGACCTGGAGGGTGAGCAGAAAAAGATCAAGGACGAAATCTCCCGCCTCAACGCCCGCATGATTACGGCCAAAAAGAAGGCTGAATCACTCTCCAAGTATCTCCTCAGCAGCCTGGAATTTTCCGGGCGCAAGGTCAAAACCACTCTCGTATCCGTATGGGCGCAGAACTCCCCGCCTGCCGTGGTAGTCGATGACCTGGCGGCGTTGCCCGACTTCTTCAAGACCGCCACGGTCAAAACCTCTCTCGAACGTATCCCCGAATCGTTGCGCGCTCTCGCCACGATCGAGCCGTGCAAGACGGCCATCAAGGAGGCGATCGACAACGGCGAGGAAGTGCCTGGCGTCCATTTCGAGTGGCGCAAGCACCTGCGGATCAAGTAAGGAGGAACGGTCATGAATGGTATCCCAATTTACAAAATCACCATCTACGACGTGTACGAGGACGATACCGCCCGTGTGGCGGACATGCTGCGCGATATGGCGGACCGGATCAAGGAGCACGACCCGGAAGAGCGTGTCGAATGCAAGATCAAGCGCGGTCACGTCACGCTCGAAATGCAGACCGTCTAGGAGGCGGCCATGAGCGAAACCAACGGCAAACCCAATATCTACCAGCGGATAAACGCGATCATGCAGGAGATCGGCTACGTCCAGAAGGATAAAAAGAACTCCTTCATGAACTTCAAGTACGTCTCCCATGACGCGGTTACGTCGGCCTTGCGCCCGTTCCTGGTCACTCACGGAGTGGTGGTTACCTGTGACATCGTCCATCACGACGTCAAGGAGATCGCCACGGGCAAATCGGACAGGCCGGACCGTGCGTACATGACTTCAGTAACCGCCCAGGTGTCATTCATCAATATCGACAACCCGGACGACCGGATCGTTGTCCATTCCATCGGACAGGGCATCGACAAAAACGATCTCGGACCCGGCAAGGCGGTTTCCTACGCCTACAAGTACGCCCTCCTCAAAACCCTGGCCTTGGAGACGGGCGACGATCCAGAGAACGATGGCAACGATAAACCAAAGCCACCGCAACCGCAATCACAACAACCCAGTAAAAACAACGGTGGCAACCAGGCTGCCGCGCCGGACAACGACGTTGAAAGGGAACTCAATAAACTCGCGGTTGAGTTGTTTAGCGACGTCAACAAGGCACGGCGCGTTGCCAACAAAAAAGGCTTCGTGGTGTTTGAGGACTTCGCCAAAGCCTTCCGCAAGCACTGCGTCGAAGCGAAGACGCCCGGCATCACGCTGAAAAAACTGTCCGCGATCCGTTCGCACAAGGAAGCGGCTGTCAACGTGATGGTTCAACTGAATCTGGAATAGGCAATATAGGGGCGCGCTTGCCATCGTGCGGGCGCGCCCCGCACCGTTCTAAGAGGGCAAATGTATGAAATGGTTTCGCCACATGTCCAACTCTCACGATGACGAAAAACTATGTCTATTAATCGACAAGATGGGTTTTGAAGGATACGGATATTGGTGGCTTTTATTGGAGTTGATAGCCACACAAATGAATGAAGATAAGCCTCCGATTCTGTTGACTTCACTAGGTACTTTGAGCCGACATTTCAGGAAGATGCACCATCAATCTACCCTCAAAGTACTAGAGTATCTCGCCTCAATCTCTCTTATATCTCTACGAAATCTAGGCGAGAACTTAGTTGAGATAGAAATACCTAACTTAAGTAAATTCAAAGACGAGTGGACAAGAAAGAAATCCAAAAACTCCGGAGTCGCTCCGGAGTCGCTCCGGAGCTATACAGAACAGAACAGAACAGAACATAGCATAACAGAAGAGATAAATACCCCCCCTACCCCCCCAGCGGGGGGAGATGGGATGAAGAAGAAAAAGTCCAAGTCGCCCAAAGCCGAAGAAAAGAACCAACTCGTCGAGCAGGAACTCTTCGGCACGGACGAAAACCCAAACGGCATCTGGCAACTCTGGACGCCAGCGAGACGCGGAACCAAGAGCGACGTTCTCAAGGCGTACAAATCCGTCCGCAAGGAATCCAACGTCGCGGCGATCCGCGCTGGCGCGGAAGAGTACATGCGTTCCGCCTACGTCACCAGCCGGGTGGAGACGCAGAACACAACCTACATCAAAACCCTTGCCGCTTGGCTTCGAGAACAGCGGTGGGAGTTGGCCGGAACCGGCGCGTGGGATGAACCTTGCCAAGAATGGAAACGAATCCACGCATCGGAGCAACCCGGATTTAACTAC
>JAKQPS010000008.1 GCA_029564595.1 bacterium
GCCGCTATGAGGGACAAGCTCGTCGCGGTTGATGCTACCAATAAAGCCGCCGCCGAAGCCGAGAAGATCAAGGCCGCAAAGAAAGCCGAAAAACAAGCGCTTATTGGCAAGTCGCCGCTCCGCACATGGATTGAAGAAAAGTATGGCAATCCATATTGGAACGGTAAGGTTTACGAAGGAAATGCAAAATATAATAAGCCGAGCCGCGTTTATTTAGATAACAAAGAGGTAGAGATTCCAGCCGACGTATACGCGGCACAAGTAGAGTGGCGCAAGCGACGGGATGAAATCAACGCTAAGGAGGCCGCGAAATGAAGTTAAGTTATCTAGGGCTCATGGACACTGAGAGGTCAACGATCAAGGCGACAATCACGACGGATCATCCGGCATCGAGCTACGGTATGCCGGTAATAGTCTTAGAGGACGGCGGGGTGCTCGATTACACGTCAGCAATCCTGCTCGATTATCGAGTGGAAAAGATCAGCGAAGCGGAGAGGCCATTATTGGAGCAGTGGCAGCGCAATATGCCGCCTATAGACAGCCCTGCCGCTACCCTAGGCCGCAAGGGAGGCTCTGTAAAGAGCCCAAAGAAGGCCGCCGCGGCCCGTGAGAATGGGAAAAAGGGCGGCCATCACAAAAAAGACAAATGACACAGGCCCCGCTTCGGCGGGGCTTTTTTTTATGCCTATGTTTAAACAATAGAGAATTTGTTTAGTGGTTTGTCTAAATTTGTATAGTAGTTTTCTGCAAAAAATATCAAAAAAACTGTTTTCCCCTCTTGCGCTCTAAGCGCTTAGGGTGTATGTTTGAGGTGTAAGGAGGTTGAAAATGGAAAAAATAAGCTATGGCCTCGAGGATGTAGAGCTCGACCGCAAAGCCTTGGCCGAGCACATGGAAATCCATGAGGCGGCTAAGGTGCTGGGCCGCAAGGGCGGCTCAGTTAAAAGCGAAAAGAAGGCTGCCGCCGTCCGCGAAAACGGGAAAAAGGGCGGCCGACCCAAGAGCGCCATAGCGCGTAGGCGCGAGGAGGAAGAATGGAAGCTATGACAAGGCGCGAGTGGCGGCGTGAGAAACGTCGCCTATGGTGGCGGAAAAACGAGGATAAGGTAATCGGCGCGGCGATGGCGCCAATTCCGTTGGCAATGATGTGGTTCGTAATAAAAGCCAGTGGCGTCATAGAGGCTGGCAAATTATTTGAGATTGTTTTGCAGGCGCTAGTCGTATTTGTGCTGTCGGTTATTAGCGTTGCGACGCTAGCAGCAATCATAAAATTATTGATGGAAGGAGGCAAAGATGAATGAGATTGTAGCATTGCAAGATATTGAGCGTGCAGGAAGCTACATCGCCAAATCCGGCCTCTTTGGCGTCAA
>JAKQPS010000062.1 GCA_029564595.1 bacterium
CACCTTCGGTGCGTTCGAAGCCGCAGACGCCGCCGCCGCTTCCTCGTCCGTGGCGATGGCCGCATTCGTCGCGCGGACCCCCGCGTCGCGTTCTTCGATCTTGTCGCGCACCCATTGCTGGAAGTAGGGGAGGGCGAAGTCAACGGAATCCGAAAGTTCGATGGACGTGCCTCGAAAGCGATAGTCCTCCATCTTCGCAAGCGTCGGATATTCCTCGGCAAAATTGCGCATGAATAGATCGCTGAATACTTCCTCGAAAGACTTGCCGTCCTCGATCTTGTTTGTGATACTCTCTTGCAGTTTTTCAAGTTCGGCGCGCGCGGTTGCGGTGTTCTGCGCCGCGTCGTACATGGTGCGCCAGTCGTCCGCCGTCGCCTCGTCGTTGAGCATGGAGCGGTTCTGTTCAAGCCAGTCCATGTCCCACGAATCCACGCCGTACTTCATGCGGAGGCCGTCATTCGTCGCCCCGAACATGTACGGATTGTACGTTTCCGCATTCGAGGGGTCGCGCGCCGCATCGCTCTGCGGGTCGGGCTTGTACGATACGCCGCGCCCCATGCCCATCTGCATGAGGTCGGTCATGTAGTCGCCCGTCGCAGAATCGGGGTTGCGCGCCGCCCACGCCTTCGTGTAGAGCCAATCGTCCGAGAATGGAAGCGCTTCCGTAAGCTGAATCGGTTCGCCTACGGTCTGCGCCTCGCGCATCTTCGCAAGCGTCGGGTAATCCGCGTAGTCGATCTTCGCAATCGCCGCGTCGTCGGAATACCCGCGCCCGATCCAGTACGACAGTTCGCGCTCCAATGCCAGCGATTCATTTTTCGCGGCCTGCGTGGTGTCGTAATCTTCGAGGAACCTCGAAAGCCAATACGCCGTGTTCTGCTCCGCCGTGGAAGATTTCGTCGGCGCGGCTGCGGTAACGCCCGTCGCGGTGTTGCGCTGATAGGTAGCGATAAACGCCCCCGCGCTCGACAACCAGTCGTCGTCGATCTTGTCGGGAAGCTGGATGCCGAGCGATGTCAATTCCTGCGCTGCTTTCGAGGTAGGCTTCCAGTACGCATTGTAGTACGACGTACCGGGCGTGCTGATCTCCGTTTCGAGGGCAGACCACATCTGCGAAATCTGTTCCTCTGTCGCGCCCCTCTTGGCGTAGTTGTTGATCTTGCGTATCGCCCCGGTAACTTCCCCTCTAGGCTTCTGCACAACCGGATTCGCCTGTACGGACGCAAACGTCGAGGGCTGCGTCTGCGTTTTGGATGCGCCCCTTGAAGATTGCGTGTATGCGCTCTGCCCAGTTTGCGCGGGCTGAATCCCGCTGGAACTCGGTGCATCCGCTATCTTCCACTTGCGCTTTTTCGTAGTGTTCTGCAAAGCCTATACCTCCGATTATTTGGTGAGAT
>JAKQPS010000083.1 GCA_029564595.1 bacterium
CTCGATATTGGTATCAAACGGATAATCCACATCCGCCAGAATAGCGGTAATCGCGGTGTCCACTCCCGTTGAGGAGATGAGCGCGATGTCCGGCTTGCGCGCACGAAGCCAGCCCGCCCCATCCTCCGCTGTTATCGTGACAGTATCCGCAAACCCGCTCAACCGGATATCGGTTATAAATCCGGTGAAAAGCGTATAGCTTTGCACTACAGTCCCTTCTTGAATCCCTGGTGTAGGTAATGGATAAAGATACGTGAACTGGATTTTCCTGCCCGGCTTCAGGTTGCCGTAAAGCGAACCGGCCGTGTACCAGGGGTCGTAGCGTCTGTCGTGGTTATCGAGTTCGATGTTCAGCACGCCCGGCTCAAGCGAGGTGAACCCGCTGCCCGGCCCGCCGATAACGCTGTCCCGCCCCCGGTCAATCGTGAAGCGTAAGAGCCGGTCTGCTTCGTTGAAGCTCAAGTCCAACGCGCCGTCGCCGTTCCAGTCCACGTACAGCGAATATTCGGAATAGCCGTAAAGCTCGATATAATCGCCGGCTTCGGTGGTGAGATAATCCCCGCCCTCGGTTATCAGCAGAACTTCGGTACTCATTTTCCCGCCTTGCGCAAAGCGTCGCGGATGTAAGGCGCGAGTTCGCGTTCCACCCACACGCGGTCAGCCAGGTTCACCGGCGTTGTGATATTCACGACAATCGGCTGGCTGCTGCCCCCGCCTTCCGCGCCAGAGCGCAGAGCGGACATTGCTTGCGTGTTGGAGACGATGCGCCCGTTGGTTTCCGGGAAGAAGGGTTCGGGTCCAAGCTCGCCTACCCAGTAGTGGGGAAGGGTCGCGGCAACGCCAGACGCGGCGTTCTTGACTTCACCGCCAGCGGCGCGGATGAATCCCCGCACGCCCCCGACGCTGTAATAAACCGTGCCGTATTTGTCAGGCGGCTGCCAGTTCACAATTTCGGTATCATTAATCAACGCTTCGATTCTCATTTTCGTATCAGCCTCAAGCGCATCTTTTGCCGCTTGCAGGTCTGCGATATCTTGCATCGCCTTTTGCGTATCCGCATCAAACTTCAAAGTCGTTGCCTGTATTTCAGACATTTGTGCGACAAAACCCTCCGGGTCTTCGATAAGCAATTTTGCCCATTCGTCAACCTTCAAGCCAAGTTCAAGTTCCAACCTTGTATTTGTGCCGAACACAGTATCAATAGCCGACTTACCCGCGCGTAGCTGTTCGAGCGATAAATTCGCATTATCCAACGCTGTTGATAACTGCCCGGCGACGGATTGATACACAGTTTGGATAGCAACATTCAGGCGCATCGTTGCATCGGCAAGCCCTTCATCCAAGTTCGCTTTTAGCTCTGTGTATTTACTGCCCAAAATGCCGAGTTCGTTTATCAGCATTTTCACGCCGCCCGTCTGCCCTTCCAGCAAGCTGGCAACATCAAACGCTTCGCCGAAGTCGTCTTTGAATATCTGCGCCTTTTCGAGGAAGTTATCTACTGCAAGAGCGGCGGATTCAGAACTGACCGCAAAGTTTTCTACCGCTTCACCTGCTCCGCCAGCCGCTTCAGGTATCTGCCCAAGCAAAATCCTTTCCTTCGCGAGTTCAATTTCCAGCGCGATGGTGCTTTCAGCGGTCATGTCAACGGATTGATTAACGTTCGTGTAATTGTCTTTTAAGTACTCAATCTGCTTGTTGGTATCTGAAATAGACTTTACAAGTGGCGGCGCGGACGCAATCGAGTTTTCGCTTTCCTCGTTGTATTTTGCGACGGCTTCATTCAGGCGGTCATACGCATCCATCAAATCCGCGACATCTTTCGCGATGCCCATTTTCAACTGGTCGCCTAAATTCTTGACGGCGGCTTCAAGGCGCATAAACCCGCCCACCGCTGAATCGGACGCCATCCCAACCTTGCCAATCTGAGCTTCAGCCTGCTGGAGGAACGCCTCTTTGAACGCGGCGTTGGTATCCATGCCGGTCGCTTTCAACGCCTGCAGACGCTCGTCAAAGCCTTCCACCGCCACGCCTAACTGGTCGAACCGCATCGTGGTCTGGCCC
>JAKQPS010000016.1 GCA_029564595.1 bacterium
GTGCGCCATATCGACAACGTGGTCGATGCTGGCCCCGTTGAAACGCTTGCGCAGATCGGAAATCGCCGCGCCGTGTTCCTTGTGCTGGCTGTTCGCCACGGCAAGAAGCCGTTCGGTCAGGGCTTTGTATTCGTCCCTGGCCGCCACTTCGTTTATTGCCACGCAACCGTCTTTACGGTGCGCGTCGGCATATGCGTTGCGGACCACATACCAGTTTTGAAATTGCTGTTCCGCAACCTGGGCAGAAGTGATTTTTTTACCTTTTATCATAGTTGTTACCCTACCTTCACGGACGCAAGCCGCGCGAAAATGTACCCGGTTTTAAGCTGACCCGTGTTTTGTACGCCGGGCGTGCCGTACCAGACGGTGCCGGGGAACGCCACCGCGTCAACGTTGCTTGACGAAAGTGTACCGGCAGCGGTCACATACGACGTACCGCCCGCGTCCGGGGCTGATGTGTCAAGCGGCACCATTGCCACGGCGGCAAGGTCGCTTATCATGGCGACATAATCACCGTCGGCGTATTCGCCCACAACCTGATTGATTGCGGATTCAACCTGAGTCGCGGCTTCCAGAAAACCGATTGCCACAATGGCGAACGTGTCGGACCCCGGCCCCTCGTAAGCGGCCGCGCCGAGTACGATAACCTGTTTACCGGCGCTGTTTTCCTGAAGCGTTACCACGCTGCCAATCGGTGCGGTGGTAACTCCGGCGGCAGTAGGAATAACAAACTCCACGCCGTCAATTCTGCGGGCGTCCCACTGGACCGCTCCGCGTTTGGGGTTAGTTTCCCCTATTCCAAGTCTTACTCCGGGCATTAGAACACCTCCCTGACCGTGTTATGCGCAGCGGCCACTTCTTTTTCTTTCGGCGCGTTTTGTACGATCTCGCCGAATTTTGCGTTTACTGCGGCAATCCTGGCGGCCGGGTCCGACTCGCTGATACCGGCCAAGGCTGCGAGCGTGGCAAACGACGGCGTTTTCGCGCCAAAATCCACGTTAAGCGCCGTTGAAAACGCCTTGACCATTTCCTGCGACGGTTTAGCGTTTTCGAGCGTCGCCGCTTCTTTTTTTTCTTCTTCCGGCGTTTCCTTGCCCTTAAAGGCTTCGCCGTTTTCACTTTCCGCTTTCGGCGAGAGCTTTTCGTTGATCTCGTTCAACGCGTCGCCGTGCGCCTTAAGCGTTTCTTCCATAGCGCTCATACGGTCTTCACCGTTTTTCTCTGCTATGGCCTCATCAACCGCGTTTTTGACAAGCGCGGCCAGTTCTTTAGGGTCCATGCTTACCTCACTATTATTTAATATCTCGCCGCGCGAGTTTTTTACATTTTCAACCCGCATCCCTCGACGGGAAGCAAGTTCTTTCATCCTGCCTTCAATAACTTTATCCGCTTTATCGCTGCTATACAACTTGTAATCTTCGGGTGATAAAGAACTTTCAAAACGGTCAACCAGTCTTTCCATGTCAGTGTCAAACACCAGACGAACAGTTTTTTCCCCATCGGCGTCCGCCGCCGTAATTGCCGCTTGCAGTTTTCGGTCGAGTTCACCCGTCAATAATTTATTATAATCAATCGCGTTTTCCACTTCCACCACGCCGTCGGTATTGATACACACTGCGTTTATCACTTTAATTTTATTTTCAGGATCGCGCACATGCGGCGCGAGTGCGACGTGAGTGGCGCGAAGGTCATTCGCCACGGCGTCGTAAGCCTGACCGTCCGGCGTGATCCCGCTTTCAACCGTCAAATTGTAAATATCAACAAAAGCCGACGCGCCAAATCCGGCGGACCCGAGATTTCCCTTTATGTACGCCACTTCTTTCGCGCCCTTGACGACGCCCGCGATCATGGCCGCTTTTGCCGCCGCGTCGAAAAATACGCTATGCGCCCATCCGTCGATTTTCTTGTTTTGCTCGTTCGTGGTTGAATCGTGCCCGCCGACAACAACGGGAGCCGTTTCAAGAGACTTTAAAAATTTTTCATCGCTCACCGCTTCGGGCGGATAGTACAGCCGGACAGCTTTTCCCTCAAGCGCGGCGTTGCCGGTTTGCAATTGCCCCGCGCCGTATTCAAGAACGCCGACGCGCAGGGCAGGCACGGAAAAGCGCATCGACTCGATACGCTCTCCCGAATCATTGAAGGCCCGGACGGGGGATTTGAAGTATTTTAGTAGTTTAGTAATCACGTCCATCATAAAGCACACTCCCTGTTA
>JAKQPS010000087.1 GCA_029564595.1 bacterium
CAGGCGAGGCGACTTCACAATTCTTTTCAAAACGTTACCCGACCACGCCGGTATCCGGCGAATCAGAAAAACCTGTTCAAGGAAGTCCACATAGCTATTCACCGTGTGATACGTCAGGCCGAGTCCCTGCGCGATCTGAGAGGCATTCCAAGCCTGCCCTTGAACGGCCGCCAACATCTTAAGCAAACGAAGCGTAACAGGCGGAAGGGCCGGCAACCCCCAAACAGGGAAATCGCGCTGAGCCAGCAGCGTCAGATAGTCATGCTGCCACTCTGGGAACTGCGCTTCATCCAATATGCCGCCATCGGGATACCCGCCATAACACCATAACGAATTCCATTGCTCCTCAGGCAATTCGGAGGCCATAAAAGGCGTCATTTCAAGGATGGCCATTCGACCGGCCAAGCTCTCCGCCACATGCCTCATGAGCGAAGGGGCAACAGACCCCAGAAGCAAAAATCGGCCATTGCGTTTCCGTTGCTCGTCGATTTCGCTCCGTATCCGAGGGAAAAGCTCCGGCATCGTCTGGACCTCATCCAGAACGACACACGCTCTGCCCGCAACGAGCGTGGCCCACTCCACGTCCAAGCGCAACCGATCAGCATCCCGCTCAAGATCAAAATACGCGATTCCGGGCAACGCCCTTGCAAGCGTCGTCTTGCCGCACTGCCGCGGTCCGACCAGCACAACGGCCGGAGATCTTTTCAGTTTCAGAGAAACGCGTTCGCTGTTTTGCCTTAACACCATGTTTTCATTTTAGAAATTGATTTCTATTTTGTCAATACGGGTCTGAAAGTTGTCCTTATTCGCCTGATTCGTTCCATTCGCGGTTACCGACTCCCGCAGTTCAGAACGCTCGCACTTTAGAACTCGTCACGTCCACATCCAGCGCCCACAGCTCATGCCCCCTCTCGGCCAAATACGCCGACAGGTTCCTCCCGACAAAACCGAACGCGCCTGTAATCAAAACAGTCATAAGATACCCCGCGCGCCCTCGCCCTTCCCGCCCCCGTTTTTACACTCGCCATTGCGACCACTCCGTGGTCCTCCGGGCACATCCACGGGCTCTCCCCGCGCGAGTTCCCTATCGCATTCCAAACGCGCGCCCTCGCCCTTCCCGCCCCCGTTTTTACACTCGCCATTGCGACCACTCCGTGGTC
>JAKQPS010000089.1 GCA_029564595.1 bacterium
TATCCTCGCTTCTGCTTCTTTCTGACTAAGGCCGAGGCCGAGCTCTCCCAAAGTATCGGCGAGTATGCGTCTGAGGTCTTTGATGGCTTCGGCCTCTTTCGGTTCGGCCGCGGGTGCTGTTGGTGTTTCGGCCACAGCCTCGGGCTCATGCGCGGGCTGAACAGCGGGGCCAGCAGAGGCGAGCTTGTTTTTAAGGGCATCGAGGTTCGCTTTTGCGCTCTGTAAAGCGCCTCCCCTTACGTCCTCGTCCTCTGAAACAAAGTCGTTCCACTTGGCCTCGCCGTTCTTAATTGCGTTATAGATTGCCCGCAAATCCGTAATTTCGGCCGGGACGCACATGGACATCGGATGGCCGAGATATTCCTCCAAGTGCTTCGGCTGAATGCCCAAGCCGCCAAAAGCGTCGGATATTTTTTTCCGTGCCTCGTCCATGTTCGACGAGGCGTCCTTCTGTTGTGTGAGTCGGGCTATGTTGATAGCCTCTTCGATAATCTCCTGCGGGATAAGGCGTAAGCCCTCGTTCCTGAGTGCCTTGGAAATCATGGCCGCCTGCTTTGTCAGGATCTCATCCTCGGTAGCCTTGACGATGTAGATTTTTTCGCCGTAACTGTTGATGCGCTCTGATATGACGTCGCGCCCCTTGTTGTCCTTGCGTTCGACGGTCTTGGTAATCTGTATGGACGATGAAAATGTCGTGTTGGTCTCGAGGTCTGTAATGACGACCGAAATGCGCCTGTTCATCTCATCGTCATAAACGACGGTGTTCGAGTAGTCGATGTTGCCCCATTCGCGCAAAGCCAACTCGGCGAAACGTATGGACGGCCCGGTGATTGTTGTTTTTCCGACCGGCTTCTTGTATTCCACCTTATCCGCAAAGGACGGGCGCCTACAGGCCTCCATAATGCGAAACCTTGACTGGTCGTATGACCTCGGGTGGCTAAGCGCTACGAGGTACTGGGCCTGTATACGTGCCTTGACGGATTCTGCCGCGGCGACGGCCGCCGGGTCAATGTGGGACTGTACGGCCGGTGTGTTCGGTGTGTATTGCTCAATGCTCTGATTCATCGCGTACCCCTCTCTTTCTAATCAATAAAATATGGTCTAAACGCCCTGATTGCCGCGCCGACCTTGTACCACGGGTCGAGATTTATTTCCGGGTGCGCCGCGGCGAACGCCTTGTGGTCAAAGGTCTTCCGCCCTGCCTGTTCTCTGTAATAAACGCGCAACCCGGCGCCCTCGGCTACCTCGGCATTGTTGGCTTCCATAAGGTTGATGAGGCGAGCCTGAGCACTCCTCTCGATTTCTTCCGCCTCTTCGCGCAACTCCCTTGCAACTCGGTAAGTGTGTACAGCGTCGGCCCAGCCTTCGCTGGTGATTTTGACTATCTCTGTGTTGACGTCGACAGGCGGCAGTTTGATCTCTTTTTGTTGAGATGCGGCAATTTCGGGCGGCGTTCCGTTCTCGACATGTCTCCAAAAGGTCTGACAGGCGTCGAGGATAATCCCGAAAAATTCATCGTCCTTGTCGACGTCAAAGGTGCAAAGCTCCCAAAGTTCCGCGCTGAATATGCCAAACGACCCAAAATCCGTGCTACTGACGCCCAGGTAGTGCTGTAGCTGAATCATGTAATAGTCGAGCGG
>JAKQPS010000106.1 GCA_029564595.1 bacterium
CGCTTCCCTGGTCAGGCGTTTGAATCGGTCTTCGTAGAAATCGAACCTTTGCATCCCGAACGGCTCCGCCGGATCGATGCCCATTGGTTCTTCTTTGAAGGAAAGCTTCCGGTTGAAGTGTTGCTGATAGGCCATGTTGAATTTCATCCAGATGGACTTGTCCACGGCCCCTTCTTCCAGTAGACGCGAGAGAACGGTTTTATAACTGACCCGGAAAATGCGCTTGACCTTGAAGACCCTGTCGACGAAGTGCAATCCGGCAGCTTCATTCCATTCCTTGCGGAACCCCTCATTCGGCATTAAAAAATGCCCGGCAAAACGGTCGGCCTCCTGTTCTTCCTCCTTGCTCTCATCGACCTTGGTGACGTCGTAGGCGTCGGGATGCAACATGAGGTGACCGAGTTCATGGGCGGCGCTGAAAATGCGCCTTTCCACCGAAATCCGCTCCCATACGTTCACCACCACCGCCGGCCCGCCGTCCTCCTCGCCCACAGAGAGGCCGAAGAAACTATCGGAAGCCATGGGGACGGGGAAAACCTTCACGCCCGCGTGTTCGAGCAGGCCGCAGATGTCGTGGATGGGTTCGGTGACCTTCAGCCCCAGCTTTTTCCTGCAGAGTCCGGCCGCCTCGGCGAGGCGGTCTCTGGAGCATTGTCTCCGGACAGCGCCAAGGCTGAACGGCATCTTTTTTTTCAGACTCTCCTCGAGGAAATTGAAATCGTCGAGCCACCTGGCCACCTCGGCCAGGACATTCTCGCGATTCTGCATCCGCTTCGCCGAACGGAACCGGACGGTGCGCAATTCCCGAACCGGCTGGAAAAGTTCCTGAAGCTTCACATCGAGGGCCTTGGCAATTGCCTGCATGGTCCTCATCCGCGGCTCGCTCTTTGCGAGTTCGAGACTCTTTATCGCCGGCAAGGAGAGACCCGCGTCGTCCGCCAGGGCGCTTTGGCTCAAGCGCTTCGCAGTCCTCAACCGCCTCACATTTTGGGCGAGTATCTGCAAATTCATGGTCGCCTCCTTTCTGTGTTTTTCTAAACTATACCACTCATCAAAATTTTGTCAAGTGGTATTTTTATACGGAAAAGGGGCTCCGACACTTCCCGTCCGGCTCCGGTAGGTATTCAGCGGAAACGTTCGCTTGAGCCGGAGGAACCGGAATTGGAAACCGTTCGCACAGTCGTTGAAAGCCTGATCCGCCTGATCAAGGCGGAGATCGACCCGGACGCGGTGCTCGTCGCCGCGGACGACGTCTTCGAGGTGCCG
>JAKQPS010000020.1 GCA_029564595.1 bacterium
CGGGGCGATTTTCATAGCGGCAAACTGCTTCGTTGCCGACGCATTTTTTTGTTCATGAACCATAAGTTCTATTCACTGCAAAAATGCGTCTTGCGCCTCGCATTTCATCCGCTCTGAACAATCGCTCCCGAATCCTAGTGATGGATTCGGAATAAAACAGCGCGATTAGGTTTTAGAATCGTTCATTGGATGTCTTTGCACATTCGGGATTCAAGCGGATGGTCCACAATCCTGACGACTGACCCTTCAAACTCTACGCATGTTTTTTCTCTGAGGAAATCTTTCCATATTCTTAGAGTCTTGTGGTCGAGAACCCATAAGCCCGCAAGTATGTTAGCGATTTTTTCATAAAGCTGATTCGAATGTTATCGGACGATAAACACGGCTTAAATTCGGCCATAACGCATGTCGGGGCGGGGCCGCCGCCTGCTGCGCTTGTCTAGTAAGAATTCGTCATCTTGTGAAGTCTATTACAATCCCTCTCTCTCTAACAAGGTCGTTGATTATGTCGTCGATGTCTCTTCTGGTGACGCCGCCGAACTGAATCGGCTTAGTCTGCTGAATCAATTCGCCGGTATCCTCGTTGATGAGCTGCACTCTGAAACCGTTGTTCTGCGCCCACAGTCGAATCGCGAAAGGCGAATTTTGAATCTCTCTTCTTCTGTTGAACTGATCGAGAGCTTCAATGAGTTCGGCCCAAAGTACAGGATCGGGAAGGTCCATATCGGAATATGGGCGCGGTTTCTCTTTGCCCTGTTCGTCAGTGGCGTCTCTGTTTCTGTCGATTTTTTTTCCAACCGCGCCGGAAGCCGGACTCACAGGGTACTTGGCAACGCGCGTCTCGAAATCCGGGCCGACCTCTTTTATCGTTCTGCTGAAATCGTCTGACATTCAGTGTCTCCGCTCGATATTTGTATCATATTATAAAACAAAACGCGGCATCGGCGCGGTAGGCGCTTAGAAAAGAAAGCTCATGCGGCAAATCTATATCAGCATTCGCAGGTTTTGTATGTATAATATGTTGGAAAGGATTTTTGCGTTTGCGAGGAGGATGGCTCGGCTCGCCCGTAATATAGGCTGTCGAAACTGGAAAGGAGCTTCACTATGATACTTGTGGCTGCGGGAGAGGAAAGGATGTCCGGAAGGATATGCGACTCTCTCGTTGAATCAGGTTATGAAATATTAAGCGTGCCGGAAGGCGGCGTTATACCAGAGCTAGTCAAGGATAAGAAGCCGGACCTTGTTTTGATTGCAGGCGCAATGGCAGACATCGGAATAGTCGCGCTGTGCGAGGCGATAGCTGAAGCCGCAGGCGTGGCTAAGACTCCGATTGTGATTCTCTCGTCAAAAATGAATGCCGCAGAGAAACTGAGCGCATTCAGGGCGGGCGCGAGAAGAATCGTCACCGAGGCTGATCCGGAAGTTGTCGTGAAAGAAGTGGGCAGAACCCTCGAACAACTAGAAATATCAAAAAAAATAATGAAATATCACGAATCCTGCGGAGATGAATCGAAGGATTACGGGGTTTTTCCGGGGAATCTGGAGTCGGAGACTGAGCAATGCGAGCTTCGTGACATCTCTTCCGATGAAAAAGATAAGCAGGTCTGACTTCAGAAATAATGAAGACAAAAGAATCAGAATAGCAATTTTGATGTTCATCATTGACGACGGCATCAGGCGCGAAAGGGGAAGGCGATGAAAAAAACGGGAATAGCGGTTGTCGCGTTTATTGCGACTGTTTTTTTGTGGGGAGTGTGGCCGTCGAAAAGCGAGGGGGCGGAATTCAAAAGACCCATAACTCTGTCCCATCGCGGAGCTAACAAGGCGGCGGACGAAAACACGATGGAGGCTTATTCGCTGTCCGTCAGGCACGGCATGGACTTCATTGAGTGCGATCCGAGATTAACGTCTGACGGCGAGCTTGTGATAATGCACGACGCGGCGGTGGACAGGACGACATCCTCGACGGGAGCCGCAGCCGAAAAAACTCTTGCCGAAATAAAAAGCATAAGAACAAAAAACGGATATGAGATTCCGACTTTTGCCGAGGTTCTGGATTTCGCGTCGAAAAACGGAGTGAAGGTTTTCATAGACACTAAGATTCACAATGAAGAGTATCTCGCAAAAGTGATGGGATCTGTGCGAGAGATGGGGATGTCGGACAAAGTGGTAATGGGGCTGTGGACGGAGGGCGGATTAAGGTGGATGAGCAAGAATCATCCTGATATCGCGTGCAACCTGCCGTGGCCTGCGCCGATTCCAAGCCTGAAACAGATAAAGAAGCTGGGAGCCTCATGGGTCGGAATGCTTGCGGAGGCGGCGACGCCGGAAGTCATTGCCGACGCGCACGGCGCGAGATTGCGCGTTGTCACAATGCCGATAAACGACGTTCCCACAATGGTGGAAAAGACGCAGGCCGGAATGCATGTGATTCAGACAGACAACCCGGCTATTTTAGATGCCGTTCTCGGAGTGTTGGAATGGGCGGCTTCAAAAGGCGCGGACCCCAAGCCGTTGCTGCCGTTGGAGACGAAAAACGCGATGCCGTCCATACCGGAACGCCAAAAGATACAGAGCGAGGCGCCGGACGGGTTCACTGTGGTTCCGAGGCTTATGTTCCTCACAGGGCATATCGGGCCGCCGGACGCGATAGCGGTTAAACCGGGCAAAGCGAGCGTGGGAGACGGCTCTTTCGCGAACCCGACCACGCTTGCGGTTAATCCGGACACAGGTTCAAGAAAGATACCTTACGGCACGATGATATACATTCCCGGCGAAGGCTGGACGAAGGCGGAAGACAGATGCGGCAAATGCGTTGAAGAGGGATACGTCAGGCACAGGGCGGATTTGTGGCTGGGGAACAACGCGACGAAGGAAAAGGCATACGCGTTGACAGGCTGGCATTGGGTTCTGTTCGCTGAACCGAAATAGTATTTGTAAAAAACGCGCGGGGGGAGCGAAAAATGAAAAAACTTACTTCAAGGGAAAGAGTCAGAAGGGCTGTTCGCGGGCACGATGTCGATATGATTCCTCTAATGTTGCAGATCGAGCCGCACACGATTCTAACGCTCGCCACCAAAGTTCGGCCTCCGAAGAACCCCGTAAAAGCCGCGGCATGGAAGGCGCTTGCGGATTTTTCAGCGAACTTCCCGAATAAGGATATAGGTCAATATATGACCCTGCTGTCTCTGAATTACGCAAAGGATTATTTCAGCGAACTCGGCGGAGATTTCTCCGATTATCTGTGGACTCCGATTCCGCTTTGGTTCCGGGGAGCAGGATTCAAAGAAGATAAGCTCTTCATAAAGGATATGTACGGCGAGAAGCACTTTATCGGCGGGCAATATCTCGAAATGGGAGAATTGCCATGCCCGGATAAAGACACACTCGCGGCGTACCAGTTTCCCGATGTGTCCCATCCCGTAAATTTCTCCCATGTGAGAATCGCGCGGCGCGCGAACCCGGACGCGTTCATGCTCGGCTGCGCTCCCGGAGTTCAGGACTGGGGGCAGCGGTTTCACCCGATGCAGTCGATATACACGGGGATGATAGAGTACCCTGAAATCATAAAGGGCTTCTTCGAGAAACTGTGCGACCATTCGCTCGTCATAATACGGGGGATGCTCGAAGCCGGGTGCGACGCCATTTGCGTGCAGGACGATTACGGCACGCAGCAGAGCATGCTGATAAGCAAAAAGATGTGGACGGAGTTCACGTATCCGATGATAAAGAGGCAGATAGAGGAGATACACGCCTGCGGCGGGATCGCGATGCTGCACTCGTGCGGAGTGGTGGCTCCGCTGCTGGACAAGCTCGCGGACGCCGGCCTTGATGTGCTGCATCCGTTCCAGCCTCTGCCGGGGAACGATTTGGCGGCGGCGAAAAAGGAATACGGAAACCGATTGTGTTTCGCGACGGGCATGTGCGTGCAGAGAATCGGACAACTATCCCCGGAGGACGCTTATAAAGACATAGTCGGCGCGGCGAAGGTCGCGGCGGAGGGCGGACGGTTCATACTCGCGCACACCAACGGTCTGCAGAACGACACCCCGATAGAGAACCTTAAGGCGATGTTTGAGGCGATAGACGACGTGAGGGCATTCAGATTCTAGCGCGTCGCATTCAGAGTTTTAAGGAAGCGGAGCGGGAAAACATTTATTTGCGAAAAAATGCTTTCCCGGCGAACTCATAGAAAAATCCATTTAAGCATGAGTATAATAACACTATGCCGAGCGCAATCGAGAGACAGACGGCCGAGATGCTTGCCGCGCTGGACGCGAAGGACCCGTATACCCGACTTCATAGCGAAAGGGTGGGCATGTTGATGGGCAGGTTCGCCGCGGCAATGTCCCTGCCGTTGCCGCAGGCAAAAGAAATGACGATAGCCGGGTTGCTCCACGACACAGGCAAGCTGGACACGCCGGATGAATTGCTCGAAAAGATATCGCAAGGCGAACCATTTGAAAACGATGCGCAGAAGGAAGATATGAAACGGCATGTGGACGCCGCGAGGATAGCCCACATCGACCTGCCGGCCACCGTGAAGCTGGCGATAAGGCATCACCATGAGAAGTGGGACGGAAGCGGCTATCCGGACGGGTTGGCGGGAACGGATATACCGCCGACGGCCCGGATGCTTGCGGTCTGCGACGTGTATGACGCGATATCCGCAGAAAGGCCGCAAAGGAAAGCTCTAGCGCCGAGAAAAGCGGCGGCGGCGCTGCGAAAACTTGAAGGCTCCAAGTTGGACCCGAAACTGACTGAAGTTTTTATACGAAAAGTCGCGGAACCCGGCGCTAATATTTCTCTGCTCGAAAGATTGCTGCGTTTTTTCTCTTTGCAAAGAACAAGCAAATAGATATCAGAATTGTTGTTGAGTCGACTGGATGAACCTCTGAGTTCCGCTCATTCCTGAAACAGCGCGCGCGGCTTCGGCGAGTTTATCGACCTGACCGGGTTTGCCGACCCAGTTGTCGCGCAACACATCGTCGTCCAGCCGCGCGATCAGGGAGCAGATGCTGAAAAGGAGATAGGCGATAACCACCACGTCGTCCATGAAGGCCAGAGGCCCGACAAGCTGCATGAGAACTAGGTCGGTCGGCAAAATAAGGTATGCTGCAAGAACGCCGATCTTGATTTTTTCGGCTATCGGAACCCTCTCGTCGACGGCGAGATTCCCTGCGAGAAGGACTATTCCGGGAATGAATTCAACGATTTCCATAAAGCCCTTCGTCAATTCGAAAGCGTCCTCTTCGTCAGCTTTTTCGGAGAGAGACACGGCGATGTCCGCCGCGCGAGTGGCGGCTTTTTCGTTCGCTTCGGCGAGCGAAGCGCGTATTTTTTCGAGCCATTTCTGACGATAACCCATAAGACCTCATCCTATGCGGCGCGAGCCGGCGCGTCGCCTATTTTTCCATTATTCCCACTGTAATGAGAGTCTTCGACGCGTCGTTCGAGTCCTGCGTGACGGAGACCGATTTCATCGCGTTGTTTTCTTCGCTTGTGAAAATGATGGTCTTCTGCGTCGCGGTCATATCGACCACGTTGGCGTTCTTCAGAACGCCCCTGTAGTATTTGCCGACTTTATCAATCGAATCCGAAGTGGAAAGAGTGGCGCCTTTGTATGTGCCTTTGTTTTCGCCGTGCGATGAAACGCTGCCGCCTGTGACGACCTTAGCGCCCGGATACGCGAGAGCGCCGAGGGCCTTCAAGTCGGCTTCGTTTGTTTCGACGACCGTCACATTGCCCTTTTCGTCGCGCACTTCGAGCTTGCCGCCGTCTTTTCCCGCTTTGAACTCCGCGTTCACATCTTTGCCTTCGACAGAAATGTTGGTTCCTCTCCCGTCAGTCTTTATCTGAACCTGCTCTCCGTTTTCCCCTTTGACGGAAATATCCACGCCGCGCTTGGAACAACCGGCGGCGCAGACAACCGCGACAATGAGAGCGGCTGTGAAGAGTCTGGATGCGATCTGCCTGTTCATTGCTTCCTCCCAAATTTTGATTGTTAGATTATATATCTTCATGGGTTAAAATTGAAGAAGCCGGGTTCGGATTCAAGATGACTCGATGAAACGGCGCTATAATAGCAGACTAAAAAGGACTGCGGTCTTGAACGCGCGGGGGATGATATGAAACGAACGAAGATTAATGCGATATTTGCGGTTTTGCTGTGGGCGGCGCTCGCAACTCAGCCCGCGCGATGCGAGGAGCCTTGCGTCGACGGGGCTAAGAAATGCTCCGATGACGCTTACGCGGCGACGGCGTGCGAGTCGGGGGAATGGAAACGCGTTGAATGCATGCGCGACTTCGGCATGTTGTGCGATTCCGGCGAGTGCGTGGAGCCGTGGCGCTACGGCAGCCCAGCGTGGCCGAAGGCCGAGGACGAGCCTCGCTCGACGAAGGAGTCTCTTGCGGAGAAGGCCGCGTATTTTGAGGAACAGGCTGTCAGGCTTCACTTGCATCCGAAATTGAAATGGATAAATCCCGTTGTTCTGCCGTGCGCGAAGGCGGATTGCGCTCCCGGACAGAATCCGCCGTGTCTCGACTGCTCCAAGGCCGAACCTCAAGAGGAGATGGCGGCGTGGCGGGACGTGGAAAGCTGGCTTTCGGGAGAGAATGACGGGCTGTGGAACGCGCTGTACACGGCGGCTCAGGCTTTCAAATACGCCGTGACTCGCGACGAGCAAACTCTCAAAAATATAAAACTGCTTCTCGAAGGCGAAGTCACCCGGATGAAGATAACGGGCGTCCCCGGCCTGCTCACGCGGCAGTATGTGATGCCGGGCATCCCCGGCCTTTCGGCTCCCGAAGACTTGTCTCATTATACCGTCGACGCGGACAAGCTTAACAACAAGTGGGTGCGGATAGGAGATGAGGGGTGCGTCTGGTCGGTGGACCCGGCGACGATGCAATGGCAAAAGTCCGACCACTGCGGCCTCGAAGAGTACGCGGGATGGAAGTGGCTGGACAACGTCAGCAAGGACGAATACTCCGGACACATGTTCATGCTGGCCGCGCTCTCTCAGCTTGTGGAAGATGAAGAGGTCAGGGCGACAGTGGCGGATATGGCGGGTCAGGTCGGCGCTCACATGGTCAGGAACGGAATGGATTTCACTGACTGGGACGGGCGCGTAACCGAACACGGAAAAATCAGGGCGGGGGTGATGGACGACTTCGTCGGGTTCAACGCGGCTATGGCGCTGTCTTTCATAAAAGTCGCGCATGCGGCTTCCGGCAATGAGAAACTCGATAAGTGGTATAGGGACTGCCTGTTGCAGAAGAGCGGGAAGGTCGTTTGCATCAAAGGCAAGAACGAGCCTGCGCGCGATTACACGAAATACCTTCCGACCAACGGGTTCTTCAGAGGTTTCGAAGGCTGTTACAGCAACTACAACGGAGTGTCGATGCACATGCTGAGCCTGTTTGATTTAATCTGGCTTGAGCGGGATCCCGAACTGAAGGAAATCTATCAGCAGACTCTGGACGCGGATGTAATGAGGGCGGAGGGGCAGCCGCGCGCGGTGATAAACCAGAACAACGCTTGGTTCGACTTTATGTGGGCGGCGATGAAGCGCGTCGGCCCCGGCTCCGACGGGCACGCTTACGGCGCGGTGGACAACGGCATACGGATGCTCAAACAGTTTCCCGCCCGAAAGAGGCTTCAGGAAATAAAATGTCCGCCGGACAAATGCAAGCCTTACTGCGAGGACAGGGCGGGGCGTCAGACTGGGAATTACGCGCGGCCCATAGCGGAAAGATGCGTCCGCCATTTCGTGTGGTGGGGCGACCCTTACGGTTTAGGCGACTGCGAAGCCGACCCCCGCATTGTTCAGCCTCCGCAGGACTATCTGCTTGCTTACTGGATGGGAAGATATTTCGGATTCATCAGCGAAGACATGTGACGCGAAGGCAACCTCTCGCGCGGCGGCAAAGGGATAAAGATGGCTGATTTAATACTGGTAAGGCATGGAGAGACGCAAGGCGAATCTTCTATCCGGTTGTACGGAAGCACGGACATAGAGTTGAGCGAAACCGGACGCGAGCAGATGAAAAGGGCGGGGGAGGCGCTTTCGGGGATGGAATTCCGCAGCGTAGCGTCAAGCCCGCTGAAGCGCTCGCGCGAAGGCGCCGCTATTGTTTCCGCCAACTCCAGCGTGGAACCTGTCGCTTTTGACGGATTGAGAGAAATTGGATTCGGTCTCTGGGAGGGATGGAGCCTTGCGGAAGCCGAAGCGAGAGACCCGGTCGCATTCAACCTCTGGAAAACGACCGGAACGGACTTCACTTTTCCCGGCGGCGAGTCTAAAAAAGGATTCTTCCGAAGAGTCGCCGTGGCTGCGGCTGAAATTTTTCCTAGGCTGGAAACCCCTGCGCTGGCGGTTCTGCATAAGGGAGTCATCAAAGGCGTTCTTGCCGGGCTTGCCGGAACCGATCCTGTGGATTACGCAAATTCTCCGGTGGAACTCGGTTCGATTTTCAGGCTGAACAAATCAAACGGCAAATGGATAGTCGTATCGTTTAACGAGACCGATCACCTTCGAGAACTGCGCATCCCCGGCTCAGCATGACAATAATCCCATTCTGATTATCATTCAGTCGAAGGTTGCGCCATTTTTTGTCGACCGGGCAGCCGCGATGCGGAAAAGACGCGAGCGCAAGCTAAAAACGCGTTGTGCGATATTTCGTTTTATGGTATATTAGTCAACTATATGAAAAACGCCTTTTAAATCAAAACGGAGAGAAAATATGAAACCATGTCACGTTTTCCATGTGGCTCCGTCGCTTCCGGAAAAACTGAATACTTTGATGGAGCTTGCGTATAACATCAGATGGAGTTGGGATCACGATACGGTGGACCTGTTCCGCAGACTCGACAGAGACTTGTGGGACAACATGTACGGCAACCCGGTGAAGATGCTGGGGCATATCAAACAGAACAGGCTGAAGGAAGTCGAGAACGACGACGCGATAATGGCCCACCTCGAACGCGCGTATGAGAGCCTAGTTGAATATCTCGGCGAACCGAAAACATGGTATCAGACTTATCAGAAGCCGAAATATCCGCTCGAAGTGGCTTACTTCTCGATGGAGTTCGGACTCACCGAATGCATCACCAACTATTCGGGCGGTCTGGGACTGCTCTCCGGAGACCATATCAAGGCGGCCAGCGACCTCGGCATTCCTTTCACGGGGATCGGCCTGTTGTATCAGGAAGGTTATTTCGCTCAGTATCTCAACGCGGACGGATGGCAGAACGAGAAGTATCTCGACAACGATTTCTTCACAATGCCGATTAGGCAGTTGACGGACAAAGACGGCAAGCCTGTAAGGATACAGGTGGAGTACCCGACCGGAACGGTGACTGCGCAGGTGTGGAACATTCAGGTCGGCAGAAACATGCTTCTGCTGCTCGACACGAACCTGCCGGAAGCGAACAGCCCCGAAGACTGCAAGATTACCGGCGCGCTGTACGGCGGCGACATCCACCAGAGGATGAAACAGGAGATATTGCTGGGGATAGGCGGCGTGAGGACGCTGGTCGCCGCCGGGATTGAGCCGAACGTCTATCACATGAACGAGGGCCATTCGGCGTTCCTGAGCATGGAGCGAATTGCCAGATACATGAGGATCAAGAACCTTGACTTCTGGGAGTCCAGATCGGTTGTGAGAGCGAGCAACGTTTTTACTACTCACACGCCCGTTCCAGCCGGCATCGACATTTTCTCTCCGGACATCGTGGTCAAGTATTTGAAAAGATACATCGACGCTCTGGGAATCAGCGAAGACGCATTTCTCGGTCTGGGAAGACAGAATCCGTCGGACAAGGCCGAGAGTTTCAGCATGGCGGTGTTTGCGATAAAGAACGCGGCGCTGATAAACGGCGTCAGCGAGCTTCACGGAGACGTGTCAAGAAAGATGTTCGCCGGAATTTGGCCGGACGTTCCGGTGGACGAAGTGCCGATTACTCACGTGACGAACGGCGTCCACACTCTTTCATGGGTGTCGAAGGAAATGACCGACCTGCTCGACAGATATCTCGGCCCGAAATGGAAAACGGACCCGACGGACAAAGAGCTGTGGAAAAGAACGGATGTGATTCCGCCCGAGGAGTTGTGGAGGACGCACGAGCGGCGGCGGGAGAGGCTGGTGGCGTTTGCCAGAAGGAAACTTGCCCAGCAGCTTGAGTCGCAGGGCGCTCTTTCGTCGGAAGTCCGCAAGGCCGCCGAAGTCCTCAACCCAGAGGCTCTCACCATAGGCTTCGCCCGCAGATTCGCCACTTACAAACGCGGCGACCTGCTGATGAGAGACCCTGAAAGGCTCATAAAGCTCCTAAACGACAAAGACAGACCGGTTCAGATTATTTACGCCGGGAAAGCGCACCCGCGAGACGTCGAGGGCAAAGAGGTTATCAAACACATCATCCATCAGGCCAGACGTCCCGAACTGCGCTCCCACATCGTCTTTCTGGAAAACTACGACATCTTCCTTGCCCGCTACATGACTCAGGGAGTGGACATCTGGCTGAACACGCCGAGGCGTCCGATGGAGGCCAGCGGCACTAGCGGAATGAAAGCCACCGTCAACGGCGCTCTTAACATCAGCGTGCTGGACGGCTGGTGGTGCGAGGGTTATAACGCCGACCTCGGATGGGCTATCGGCCACGGCGAGGTGTATGACAACTATCAGTATCAGGATGAGATTGAAGCCAATCAGTTATATGAAATATTGGAGAAAGAAGTCGTTCCCCTTTATTACGAACGCGGCTCGGACGGTCTGCCCCGCAGATGGATTCAGATGATGAAGAACTCGATGAAAAACAACTGTCCGGTCTTCAACACGAACCGGATGGTTCAGCAATACGCTGTCGAGACTTACGACCCCTGCGCCCGCAGACACGATATGCTCACTGAGAACGATTGCGCCGAAACGCGAGCTTTCACTCAGTGGAAAATCAAAGTCCGGAGCGTTTGGAAAAACCTAAAAATCCGCTCTGTGAAATGCAACGGCGGCGACATGGTCAAAGTCGGAGACAAGATGGAGATCGAGGCGCAGGTGGAGTTGGCCGGTCTAACGCCCGAAGATGTTCTCGTTCAGAGCGTGCACGGCCCTCTCAACGCCGACGGCTTGATAGACAAGCCTTCCATTGTGACGCTTCAACCGGCGGGAACCACAGGCGACGGCGCAACCGTCTTCAAAGGCGACATAACGGCGGTTAACAGCGGAAGGCACGGCCACACCCTGCGCGTCATTCCGACCAACAAGAGCCTTCAGGACCCGTTCAAGATGGGACTTATTCTCTGGGCATGAGCGAAGATTATCCCGGCTCGCCTCCCATAGGCGAGCCGGGGCGGTTTTAATTGCGTTAAACCCGGTTCAACCCGAATCCGTCATTGAAGAAATTACTTGAGGATTTTAATTCTATCCAGAGGCCAGAATCTAGCCCATCCTTTGCTGCGCACGTTTTTCAGAGGCAGCGGACCCCAGACATGACTGTCGTTGCTGTTGTTCCTGTTGTCTCCCATAAGGAAGACATGTCCTTCGGGCACTTTCACGGCCGCCATATTGTAGAGGGGAGGGGCCTTGATATAAGGCTCGTTGATTGGCATGTGATTTACATAGACTGTGAGGTCTCTTACTTCAATGGTGTCTCCGCCGACCGCGACGACACGCTTAATGAAATTGGTTTTCGGGTCTTTCAGGAACGGTATGGGGATAGGGCGGGGAGTGCGTTCTCCGTCCTGATTGAACACGATAATCTCGCCGCGTTGCGGCTCCCTGAATCGATACGTGAACATGAACCCGACGACCCTGTCGCCTATGTAGATAGTCGGTTCCATGGAGCTTGACGGGATGACATAGGTTTGAAGGATGAAGGGGCGGATTATCCCGAACGCGACGATAAACGCCAGAACTATCGCCTGAAGAAGGTCTCTGACATATTGCTTAGGAGTCGGTTTGACAAAGAAAACGGCGGTCTGCTCTCCGTGTGGAGAAGAGACTGCCACTTTAGTTTTTCCTGTGGGTTTAAGGGGCTTTATCTTGAATGTGACGGAGCCGCCCCGGGCTGTTTTTTCTTCTTTGTATTTAAGCTTGCGGCACTCGGCGGTCACCGGAATGTCTTCTTTGACCGCCTTGCCTTTTGAGTCTTTGAAAGAACATTTTACGACAACTTCGGAAAGTCCGTCGGACACCACTGAATCCGGCTTGACCTCCACCCGCATTGATGGGCTGTTGTCCTTACCGTCGGGCATCTTCAAAACCGAAGCAACGCCGGCGTCACGTCGCGCTTTCGGAGGATTTCTGTTTCTTCCTGACGACGATGCGCTCTTTTAGTCTCGCGGATTTGCCTGAAAGGTCGCGCAGATAGTACAAGCGGGCGCGCCTGACCTTGCTGTGGCGGACGATGGTGACTTTTTCCACCCTCGGCGAGTGCAGCGGGAACGTTTTTTCAACGCCTATGGAGAAGGATGTCTTGCGCACGGTGAACGTCGCGCCCAGCCCCCCGCCTCTCTTCCTTATCACCACGCCCTGAAACACCTGCGTGCGTTCTTTGCCGCCTTCGACAATCTTATGGTCCACTTTCACCAAATCCCCGACTTCGAACTTCGGGATGTCTTCGGCCTTTTTCATGTAGTCTTTTTCAAACTGCTCAATCGCCTTGATTCTCATACCGCTGCTCCTGTCTTTAATCTTATTCGTTAAGGTTCCGCGATCTCGCGGCCTTTATTCGTTTCCAGAACATTTCAGCGACTCGATGAACTTTACATCTTTGTCGCTCAATTCCGCGCCTTCCAGCAGGTCCGGCCTTCGCCTGAAAGTCGTCTCCAAACTTTTAAGCCTTCGCCATTCGGCGATTTTTGCGTGATGCCCGGATATAAGTTCCTCCGGAACCGCCATCCCCTCGAACTCCGGGGGGCGGGTGTAAAGCGGCGGGCCTAAGAGGGAGTCCTCGAAGGTGTCAGTCTCCGCCGATTCGGCGTTGCCGAGCGCTCCCGGAACAAACCGGGCCGCCGCCTCGATCATCGCCAGCGCCGCAAGCTCGCCGCCCATAAGCACGAAATCCCCGATGGAAATTTCATCCGTGGCCCTGCTTTCGACAACCCGCGCGTCTATTCCGCCGTAGTGTCCGCAGACGACCGTCCATTCCGGAGTCTCGCCATATTTGCGGGCGAGGGCAGAGTCGAACTTGCGGCCTCGCGGCGTCGTGAACACCACCGGCATCCTTCCGGGAGTTCCCGGAGCCCCGGCCACGTCGTCTATCGCCGCCGCAAGCACATCCGGTTTAAGAATCATCCCGGCCCCTCCGCCGTACGGTGTGTCGTCGACGGTTCTGTGCTTGTCGCAGGCCCAGTCTCTCAGTTGCGTCGCCGAGACCTCTATAAGACCTTTCTCTCGGGCTTTCCCAACCAAGCTCAACCCGGCGTAGAATTCCACCAGTTCCGGAAAGAGCGTTATCACGTGGACTTTCATGTCGTCCAAGCCTTGTCGATTGTCATCGCGCCGCGCTCTAGGTCGATCTCTTTGACGCACGCTTTTATCGCCGGCGCCAGATATTCAGTTTTTCCGTCCGCGGAACGAATCACATAAAACTCGTTGCCGCTCGCGGACATCACAGCCTCCAGAATCCCCAACTCTTCCCCTCCGGCGTCGAACACCTTGAGGCCTTCTAGTTGGTAGACGTAGTATGTGTCCTTCTCAGTTATCGGAAGGGTTTCCTCCTCCGGAATCCTGACCAGACAGCCCTTGAGCTTGGCCGCGTCTTCCGGGGTGTCGATCCCCTCGAATTTCAGCAACACGTTGCCCGAATGCTTCTTCGAGCCTTCCAGCCTGAGTTCGCCGGGGCCTCCGGGTTTGCCTTCGGCCTTCTCCACAACAACTTTCTTCAGGAGAGCGAACCTGTCGGGGTCGTCGGTGAGAAGCGAAACCTTCACCCATCCCCTTATGCCATGGGAACCTCTGACGATTCCGATGTTGACAAGCCGGCTCATCCGAGAAGCTCTATGGATACCTTTTTGCCGTCTTTCACAGCCGCGGCTCTTACAATCGTGCGGATGGCGTTGATTATCCGCCCCTGTTTTCCGATCACTTTTCCGATGTCCGATTCAGCGACTTTGATCTCGTACACGACCGCTTTTTCGCCCACGACTTCGGATATGGTCACTTCTTCAGGAGTGTCGACTATCGACTTCACCAGCAGTTGCAGTAATTCGTTCATACGAACACCTCCTCCCGGACATTCCGTCAACCGGCGCTTACTTGCTCAGCAAGCCTTTGGCCGATAGCAGTTTTTTAACCGCGTCGCTCGGCTGCGCGCCTTTGTTCAACCAATCCAGAACCCGGTCTTCGTTCAGGGTTATGGATTCGGGGTAGTTCGCCGGATCAAAGTGTCCCAGTATCTCCACGAATCTTCCGTCTCTGGCCTTCGATTGCTCGGCCGCAACGACTCTGTAGTGCGGGACATGCTTCCTTCCGGTTCTTGCCAGTCTCAACCTTACCGCCACATTTCACCTCCGGTCAATCTTATAATTATATACTATTTATCTAAATTTTCCAAACCCCGGCTGCCTCATCGCGCCTTTTTGCATCTGGGTTATCATCTTCTTCATCATGTCAAACTGCTTCAGAAGCTGGTTGACTTCCTGCACCGTCGTCCCGCTTCCTTTCGATATCCGTCTCTTTCTGCTCGCGTTTATCACTCCGGGATTCTTTCGCTCGTCCGGAGTCATCGAGCAGATTATCGCCTCGATTCTTCCCACCTGCTGCTCGGCCATGTCGTCAGACACATGCTTCTTCAGGCCGCTGAAACCGGGTATCATCCCCAGCAGATTGGCTATCGGGCCGAGTTTCCTGACCTGTTTTATCTGATTCCTGAAATCCTCAAGGTCGAACTTGTTGGACATCAGTTTCTTTTCGAGTTTTCTGGCGTCCTCCTCGTCCAAGTTGGCCTCGACCTTTTCTATCAGGGAAAGCATGTCTCCCATGTCGAGGATTCTTGAGACGAACCTGTCGGGATGGAAAGATTCGAGAGCGTCGAACTTTTCCCCGGTTCCGATAAGCTTGATAGGCTTGCCGGTGGCGTACTTTACCGAAAGGGCGGCTCCGCCTCGGGTGTCGCCGTCCATCTTGGTCAGCACGATCCCCGTCACTCCCACCGGGTCGAAGGAAGTGGCGATGTTCACCGCGTCCTGCCCGGTCATTCCGTCCACCACCAGAAGAACTTCAGTGGGATTCACGGCGGATATGATGGCGCGCACTTCCTCCATCATCTTCTCATCCACGTGCAGGCGGCCCGCAGTGTCAAGCAGCAACAAATCATAGTTGTTGTCTTCAGCGTGAGAGACGGCCTTGCGCGCGATGGAAACGGGATCGTTGTCGCCTTCCGGGAAGAAGAAGGAGACGCCCGTTTTTCCAGCGACGATTCTCAACTGCTCAATTGCCGCCGGACGGTAAATGTCCAGAGGCGTGGCGAGGACGCGTTTGCCTTTTTTCGACTGCTGGCCCGCGAGCTTGCCGCAAGTGGTCGTTTTGCCTGAGCCTTGAAGCCCGCAGAGCAAATACACTGTGGGTTTCTTCGGGCCTGTAGCCAGCGCGGCGTGTTCGCCTCCCAGCATGTCTATCAGATTGTCTTTAACTATCTTGAAGAACTGCTGGTGCGGGGTGAGGCTCTTGAGAACTTCCTCGCCCATCGCGGCTTCTTTCACGTTGGCAATGAACTTCTTGACAACCTCAAAATTCACGTCGGCGTCGAGCAGGGTGAAGCGAAGCTCGCGCAGCGCCTCCTGCACATTGCTTTCGGTGATGCGGCCTTTGCCGCCCAGCTTGCGGAATATCCCGCCTAGCTTCTCTGTAAAGCTGTCAAGCATACCCTACCCCGGACGCTCGGAACTGAACGTCCCTCTCAAAGCAACAAAATAGTGTAGCCCCGCCGTTTTTTTTTGTCAAACGCTGGAATAATTTGTTTTTCAACCGCCCGCAGACGGTTTGTCCGCCGATGACGAGCCGGAAGACCGCGTGCGCGGTATCGTCATCCTCAAATCCGTTTCTTTGCCAGCAGCAGAGAGTTCGTCACCACAGACACGGATGAAAGAGCCATCGCCGCTGACGCCACCATGGGATTAAGGGTGAATCCGAAGAATGGATAAAGTATCCCTGCGGCTATAGGGATGCCAGCCACGTTGTACGCAAAAGCCCAGAAGAGGTTCATTCTGATGGTCTTGAGGGTTGCGCGGCTCAGCTTTATCGCAGCCGGAACCACCATCAAATCATCTCGGATGAGAGTCGCGCCGGCCGCTTGCATCGCTATGTCAGTTCCGGAGCCGAGCGCGATTCCGATGTCGGCGGCGGCGAGCGCAGGGGCGTCGTTGATTCCGTCCCCGACCATCGCCACGATTTCCCCGTCCGCTCGCAGCCGGTTTATCACATCCGCCTTGCCTCCGGGAGCGACTTCCGCGACCACCCTCGTTATCCCGGCTTTCGCTGCGATTGCCTGCGCCGCGCGCGCGTTGTCTCCCGTAAGCATCACGACGTCGAGTCCGCTGCGTTTCAACTCGGCGGTCGCCTCTGCAGCGTTCTCCTTCAGAGTGTCCGCCACCGCGATAACTCCCAGCGGGGTTTCTCCTTTTGACACATAGACAAGGGTTTTTCCTTCAGAATAAAGTTTTTCGAGCGCGCCGGACATGGAATCGAACGATATGTTTTTCATCTTCATGAATTTTTCGTTTCCCACCGCTGATATAACACCGGAAATATCCGCCTCCGCTCCCAATCCCGGTTCGGCTTTGAAAGACGCTGCTTTTACAGTCGGAACGCCCATCTCGGACGCTCTTAAAATTATCGCGGACGCTATCGGGTGCTCCGAATCGCTCTCGACGGACGCGGCGACAGAAACAACCTCGCGCTCGTCAATGCCGGGGGCGGGGACGATGTCGGCGACGGATGGTTTTCCTCTAGTGAGAGTGCCGGTTTTGTCGAACACGACGGTGGTGAGTCTGCCCGCTATTTCGAGCGTTTCGCTCTTTCGTATAAGAATCCCCATCGATGCGCCGCGACCGGAGCCGACCATTATCGCCGTCGGCGTGGCAAGCCCCAGCGCGCAGGGGCACGCTATTATCAGCACGGATATGAATATGAGCATCGAGAATTGAAAAGATTGCTGAGCGGCAAAATACCAAACGGCGAAAGAGAGAACCGCGATTGCGATGACAGCCGGTACGAACACCGCCGCAACCCTGTCGGCAATCCTTTGGATGGGAGCTTTCGAGCCTTGCGCCTCCCTCACCAGACGTATTATCTGAGACAGCGCGGTGTCGTCTCCTATCCGCGCGGCCTTGATTCTAAGGCTTCCGGTGGAATTGACGGTCGCGCCCGTCGCCTCGTCCCCGACGGATTTTTCCACCGGCGCGCTTTCCCCCGTAAGCATGGATTCGTCGACGGCTGACGAGCCTCCAACAACCACGCCATCGACCGGGACGCTCTCGCCGGGTTTCACAACTACGATATCTCCCACCGCCACGTCTTCAATAGGGACTTCGATTATGCTTCCGTCTCGTTCGACCCGCGCAGTCGCAGGGCGAAGCCCCATTAGACGCCGTATCGCCTCCGTCGTTCTGTCCTTCGCTCGCGCTTCAAGCATCCTTCCGAAAAGTATCAAGGTGATTATCACGCAGGCGGTCTCGTAATATACATCCGGATGTTTTCCCGCTTCCGAAAAAAGACCGGGCGCGAAAGTCGCTGCGGCGCTGTATATGTACGCTGCGGATGTCCCCACCGCCACCAGCGTGTTCATATCCGCGGCGCGGTTTAAAGCTGATTTATAGAATCCTTTGAAAAAACCGCTTCCGGCCCAGAACATGACCGGAGTCGAGAGTAAAAACAACAGGAGGTTGGGAGTCTGTGAATGATGAGCCGCCCCGCCGCCGAACATTCCTCTCATGCTCAGCCATGCCACGGGGAGAGTCAATACCGCGCTGAAGATGAACTTGTTTCGCAGAGATACGAACTCTGCCCGTTTAGAAGCGCCGTCGTCGAAGCCCGTATCTCCGCTTTTAAGAGCCTCGGCCTTGTAATCGCCCGCTTTTTCTATCGCAGCGATTATCCTTGAATGAGATAAAGCGCCCGGCGAGAAATCCACCATCGCTTCCTGAGTCGCGAAGTTGACGTTTGCGCGAATCACGCCGGGCAGCGCCCGGAGCGCGGTTTCAACTCTCGACGCGCATGATGCGCAAGATATTCCTTTAATTAAAAACGACGCTCTTTCTAGGGGAACCTTGTACCCCATTGATTCAACGCGGGATATAAGCGTTTCAGGGGATATTTCTTTTTCATCGTATGATACGGAAGCGTTCTCCGCCGCGAAGTTTACAGCCGCGCTCTTTACGCCGGGCAGGGTGGACAGCCTTTTTTCAATATTTGCTGCGCATGACGCGCACGACATCCCGGATACAGGCAGAATCAGTTGCCGCGAGTTCTTCAGTTGATTATGATAAATTTCATTATCCATATAAATTCACCTGAAATTATAACAAAAATAAATCGTCAAAAGTTCAAGGCAGATAAAAGCAAGGCAATAACGACAAAACCGACAACAAATAAAAAACAATATCAAACAAAGAAATATTTAAAATGAGCCTTGACAGGAAAAAAGGCATAGTTATACTTTTCACAAAGCGACCGACCGGTCGGTCGGCGGCTCGTCACTCGGAGGCGCGTTAAATGAAATCTCAAAAAAGCAAGTTTATAAAGATGTTTTTGTTGGCAGGTATGATTATTGTGAATGCCTGTCACGCTCATGGAGCCGATTTAGAAAAGGAAATCTCGCTTGCCGACGCCCCGATTACTTTAGATAGGGCGATAAGCATAGCCATGACCAACAGCCGGAGCCTGAAGGCAACGGTTGTGGAATTGGAAAAGTCCCGAAACCAAGTGTCCGAAGCGCGCGCGCAGTTCGGCACGCAGATAGGCATTGAGGCCACATACCAGAGAGTCAACGATCCTTCGAGTCTTTCATCGCCTGTTTACATGCCGATGGACATACAGGACTATTTTAATCCGGGAGTGATAAGCGCGACCGGCACGGCTGTTATCGGCGGATACGGCGGCCTGTATGTCGCCTCGCCCGAACCGACGCTTATCGAGTATTCCCTTAATAAGGATTGGCAGCACGGGGTCGATTTGAACATTACCAAACCCCTCATTGTTTTCGGCAAGAGAGAGGACGCGGTCAACTCGCTGAAAAAGCAGCGCGAGCAGGCTCTTCTGGGCGTCGAAGTGGAAAAAGTGCTGCTCACGGAGAAAGTAAAGGAAAGCTTCTTCAATCTGCTGCTCATGAAGGAAGTAGTGAAAACGCAGAAACAGTCGCTCGCGCAGGCGGAAGCTCATTATAAAGTGGCCGAGAGCAGGCACGACGTGGGGATGGCCCCGAAATTCAGCGTTATAAGAGCCAAGGTTGAGGTGGAGAGCGCAAAGGAATCCCTTTCGGGCGCGGAAAAGGGGTTCGAGTTGGCCCGAATGGCCCTCAACAACACTCTTGGCCTTCCGGTTGAGAACAAAACCGAAATCTGCGACAGTGGCATCTATAAATTGGTTGAGCTTAAAGAAATAGGCGTTTATCACCAACTCGGGACTGAGAACAGGCGCGAACTGGATCAGATAAGGCTGGCAAAAGAACAAGTCCTGCTAGCCGGAAGATTGCAGGAGATGAAGCCGTCGATAGCGTTCGCGGGAGTGTACAATCTTTCCTCTCGCGGCTCAGGCTTTGGCTCGGAGAACTCGTGGCGCGCGGTGCTTGCAGGAGATATTCCGTTGTTCGACGCCGGGGTGTCGCGGACGAGGAAAGCTCAGTCCAAGAGGACATACGACAAGGTGTCGTTGTCGGAGATCGACCTGAAAGAAGGCATATCGCTGCAGATAAGCCAAGCGTATCTTTCTTTGGTTGAGGCGGAGCTGAGGCTGGAGACCTCCGCCGCCATGCTGGAAGCGGCGGAAGAGGCGTACAGGATGGCGGACATCGGGTTCAAAGAAGGCGTCACGGCTGCGATAGACCTTATAGACGCCGAGCACGCGCTCACTCAGGCGCGTTTGAACCGCGCGAAATCCAAATACGACTACGAAGCGGCGAAAGCGAAACTTGCCTCAGCCTGCGGATTGACGGATATTGAATAATAACATGGACATTAAGCCGGAACTCACGGTTTCCGGTTGGATAAACACGGCGGCAGAGCCGACAGAGGAGACACAGTGATGAGACGCATTATAGCGGTGATGGTATGCATTATGTGCGCGGCTACGGCGCTTTCGGGTTGCGCGCTGCTAAAGAAAAAAGACGTGACTGTCTCGACTGCGGAAGTCAGGGAAGCCGAAGGAACGCCTATAAAAATCGCCAAAGCGCGCTCTCTTATGCTTTCATCCTCGATTCCGCTGACCGGGACCGTGGAGTCGCCGGACGAAATCAACCTTACGCCAAGAGTAGGCGGAGAAGTTGTCGCCATCTACAAAGACAAAGGCGACTACGTCCGCAAAGGCGAGGCGCTGCTGCAGATCGACACTCAGGACTACATACTGGGGTTGAGGCAGGCTGAAGCGGCGCACGAGATGGCCAAACAGAACTTGGCTATGGCTCGCGCCGGCGCAAGACCCGAAGAACTGGTGCAGGCGCAAAACATGCTCGCTCAGGCGGAGGCCGGTTTCAACGTCGCGTCGAAAACATACACGCGCATGAAAGAGCTTTACGACAAAGGCGTTATCTCCAAACAGGAGCTTGACGGCGTAGAAGCGCAGTATATTTCCGCAGACAAACAGTACGACAACGCGAAGAAGCAGCTTGAAATGGCGCAGACGGGCGCGAGGACGGAACAGGTTAAAATGCTCGAGGCTCAGTTGCGGCAGGCGGCGGTCGCGGTGGACAACGTGAAACTCGCCCTCGAACGAGCCACAGTGAAATCCCCTGTGGATGGCGTCATATCCTACAGGATGTGCAAGGTAGGCGAGAGCACGGGGCCTCAGGAGGCCGTGTTCCAGATTCTCAAAAAAGGCGAGAAGAAAATCAGCTTTACGATAAACGAAGCGGATTTGAAGAAAATCAACGAAGGCGACGAAGTATCGTTTCGCGCTGCTGGAATTCCCGGCGTCGAGTATAGCGCGAGGGTCAGCTACATCAGCGGGTTCGTGCGCAGAATGACGCGCGAGGCCGAAGGCGAGGCGATTATCGTCGACGAGCCGAAGCCACTCTCCCACGGAATGTTCGTCGAGGGCAGCATAATTCTTCCCGAACAGGAATTGTTCGTAATCCCGTTTAAATCCTTGGTGGAGAACAGCAGGGTGACGGTCGTCGAGGGAGACAAAGCCGTCATCAGGAAGTGTTCCGGCGCAAAAAGAATTCTGGACTATGTTCAAATTACCGACGAATGCGTGAAGCCCGGCGAAATGATTCTCATCGAGGGGCAGGGGATAGTAAAAGACGGACAGAAAGTGAAAATACTGGAAACGGTCGAATATTAAAACGCCGCTGAAACTATCGGCGCATATTTAGATAAGCCCTTTGACGGGCCGAACAACTCGAAAAGAGGTATCCTAACGTGGCGGAAGTATCCATTAAAAGACCGATATTTATAATGATGGTCATCCTTGCGGTGGTTGTTCTGGGCGTAAACGCTCTTTACAAGCTTCCCGTGGATTTGTTTCCGAACATCGAGTTCCCATTCGTCACCGTCGTCACGGTCTATCCGGGGGCGTCGCCCACCGAGATGGAATCTCTCGTCACTGACAAGATCGAAGACGGCCTGAGCGCTCTGAGCGACATGAAGAACATGACCAGCAAGTCGATGGAGAGCGTGTCTATGGTCGCCATCGAATTCAAGGCCGAGGCTGACCCGGACGCGAAAGTCGCTGATGTCAGAGAAAAAATCGACGCGTTGAAAAGCGAACTGCCGGACGACGCGGAAGACCCCATCATCCAGAAGTTCGACCTCAACTCGTTTCCGATTATTATGGCCGCTATTTCTTCTCCCAGAGCGGAAGTCGAGGTTCGAAAAACCGTTGAGGACGACGTTAAAAAAATTCTGGAGAAGATTCCCGGCGTAGCCACCGTCGCGGTGTCCGGCGGAAAAGAGCGCCAGATCAACATCGACGTCGACCGCGACAAAATGTTCGGCTACAACCTTTCAATCCTTCAACTCGTTCAGTCTTTGACGAAAGACAATATGAATTTTCCCGTCGGGAAGATTAAAAAAGGGACAGAGGAAAATGTCGTCCGAGTGATTGGCGAACACTCTAAAGTTTCCGAAATCGGCAATGTTGACATAATGACTCAGATGGGTCCAATCAAAATCAGGGACATAGCGACCGTTAATGACGGTTTTAAGGACGTAGAAGCATATTCGAGACTGGGCGGCAACAATTCGATTCTCATCCAGATTGTCAAACAGAGCGGCGCAAACACTGTTCAGGTGAGCAAACAGGTGAAGGAAACTCTGGACAAGATGCCCGGCAGGAGCATTCCCGCCGATTACGATGTTTCCGTCGTCATGGACCTCTCGACCTTCATCACGAATTCTCTGTCGGACGTGAAGACGAACCTGTTGTACGGTGCGATATTCGCGACATTGATGATAATGCTGTTTTTGCGCGACCCGCGCAGCACGTTTATCATATTCCTTGCCATCCCGACGGCCATCCTGAGCACTTTTATGCCGGTGTATATGGCGGGTTTCACCCTCAACTTCATGTCTCTCATGGGGCTGGCGATTGCGGTAGGCACGCTCGTTGACAACTCGGTGGTCGTGCTTGAAAACATATTCCGTCACTTGGAAATGGGCAAGAGCGCGAAAGAGGCGGCCAAGGACGGCGTAAGCGAAGTGGGGCTGGCCGTGCTCGCTTCGGGAACCACGAACGTCTGCGTGTACACTCCCGTCGCTTTCATGAGCGGAACTGTCGGTCAGTTCTTCAAGGAGTTCGGTTTCTCCGTCGCTTTCGCCACCGCGTTCGCGATATTTATCGCCTTCACGCTAACTCCGGCCGTCGCCTCGCGGATACTCAAACTCAATGACGCCGCCCCGAAAGAAATGACTCCGGGAAAGAAATTCGCGATCTCAGTTATGACTGTGGTTTTCTTCTGGATCGTTATTCCTTTCAAATATGTCATTTATCCGGCTTTCGATTTCGGATACGGTCTGCTCAGGAAGGTTTATCCCAAAGCCATTTATTTTTCTTTGAAAGCGTGGCCCGTGCCAGCGATAGTCACGGCGGTTCTATTTTTCTCTTCCATAGCCATCGTCGGGATGGGGCTTATCGGCTCGGAATTCGTGCCGGACTCTGATCAGGGCGAATTCAACGTTATGGTGCAGATGCCCGCTTACGCTTCTCTCGACGACACCGACAAAGTGGTCCGTCAGGTCGAAGAAATGGTTAAAGGGATAAAAGAAGTGGAAGCATACACCGCGGTGTCGGGACAAAAAATCGGAGACACGGGAGTGTCGCAGCCAACGCCGGACTACGGTTTTCTTAGCGTCAAATTGGTTGACATGAAAGATAGAAAGAGAAGCACGAAGAAGATAATGCAGCAGATAAGGAAGGATGTCGCTGACATTCCGGACGCGACATTTCAGGTGACGGCCCGCAGCATGGTCGGCGCTCCGGGACAATTACCTCTGCAAGTCGAGGTTAAAGGGGCGGACTATGATGTGCTTATTCCTCTCACGGAAAAAATTTATCATATAACTGAAAAGATTCCCGGAGTCATCGATCTGAATTCGAGTTGGAGGACGGGCAAATCCGAAATACAGGTGACCCTCGACAAGCAGAAAATGGTTCTCATGGGGCTGGATGTGGCGACGGTCGGATACACTATGCGCGTTTCCCTCGAAGGCGACGACAGCGTCAAGTTCAAAGAAAAAGGCGACGAGTATGACATCCTCGTCAGGTTCTCAGACAAGGACAGGATGACGGTTCAGGATGTCCAGAACATTCCTCTTATGACCCAGATGGGCGCAATCAAGCTTGGAAATATCGCTTCGATCAAACAGGAACTCGGGCCTAACGAGTATTCGAGAAAAAATGGAGTTCCCCAGATCACAATCAGCGGCAATTTGGCGGAGCGCTCTTCAGGCGAGGTTCAGAGGGATATAGCCAAAGCGGTCGAGGAAAAGCTCGAATTGCCTGAAGGATATGAAATCGGGTTTGGTCACAACGCCGAAGATATGCAGGACATGATGACGCAGTTGATAGTCGCGATGATTCTGGCCATTCTGTTTGTTTATATGGTTATGGCCGCACAGTTCGAGTCTCTTATTTATCCTTTCGTCGTTATGTTCACGCTTCCGCTCACTTTCATAGGCGTCGTTTGGTCATTGTTCCTTACAGGCAGCACGTTCAACATGATGTCGATGATAGGAATGGTCATGTTGATAGGAATTGTGGTTAACAACAGCATCGTGCTGGTTGATTTCGTAAACCAGTTGAGGGCGAAAGGCGTTCCGAGGAACAACGCGATAATTCAGGCGGGCATAACAAGGCTGAGACCGATTCTAATAACTTCTCTTACTACTATCTGCGCAATGATCCCGTCAGCCGTGTTGTCCGGCGAGGGAGCAGGATTCCGAAGGCCGATGGCGATTGTCGGCGTCGGCGGCATGATCGTCGCAACCATCCTCACTCTGATTATCATTCCTATTATGTATATGCTGATCGACGCGATCATGGATAGGATCAGAAGACTCGTCCGCAGAACCGAAAAACAGCCGGTGTGGGGAACAAAGGAAGAGTTGAAGACATTGTTGGCATCAGGCGCGTTAGAGGAAAAGAGACTGTGACGCGGGCTGACCGCGAATAAACGGAAGGCAGGGGAGATGTCGCTGGAAGACAGGCAGAGCGCTCTGGTGGCGGAGCGGAGAAAACAAATTTTCGAGGCGGCGATAAAAGTCTTCGCCCGGAAAGGATACCACGCGGCGACCGTCAGCGAGATCGCGCGCGAGGCCGGCCTCGGCAAGGGCACTCTGTACGAGTACATCAGAAGCAAAAAAGAAATGCTTTTCCTAGTGGCCGAGGAAGGCCACGCGATGATACTCGCTGAAATCGACGAGATTGCCAAACAGGATTTATCTCCTCTGGAAAAGTGGCGGGGGGCCATAAGCGTTCAACTCCGCCTTATGGACAGATACAAGGAAACTGCGACCGCCGTTCTTCCTCAGATTCTCGGCATGAGCGAACATGAAAACAGCAGGCTCGTGCAGATGAACGAGAAGTACATAGAGAAATTTTCCACGATTTATGAAGAAGGCGTCGCGGCTGGCGTGTTCAGGCAGGTTGATTCCATGCTGCTTAACGTGCTCGTATGCAATTTCTGCGTTCTCTGGGGGAATTCCCCCGAAATGCGTGAATATTGCGGCTCCGTCGATAAGTTCGAAGATTTCCTGATGGATGTCATATTCAAAGGAATCATCGCATAAATATTTTCCTGTGTCGCGCGTGGCGGATTGCGCCGCGTTGATTTAATTTTTTTCCAATGTTAAAATCAGACGCTGACTGTTGATTCCTCAAGGAGGACGCTAAAAAATGGCCGCGAACGGCAATTCGGCGTCGATGAGACCCCGCGAAATTTATAACGAAATGAAGAAAGACATTATCGGACAGGACCTTGTCCTCAAATATGTGTCTGTCGCCATATTCAAACATGTATGCGGCGAGAAGTACGGCAACATCATAATGATCGGAAACAGCGGAACCGGAAAAACCTCGGTCATGAAGGCGATGGAAAAGCTGTATATGAAGAATCCGTTCTTCGCCAAGCACAGAGTAGTAGTGAGGATGAACGCGAACTCGATGGCGAACGAAGAAGGAACCGTAATAACCGGACACCAGCTTTTCCGCACCCTTCAGGAGCGCGCTTTGCATATTCTCGGCAAGGAATCCACCCCTGAAAAGGTTCAGGAATACATCGAGCACAGCACCGTCTGCATGGACGAAATCGACAAGATAACCGCCTATGTCGGCGGCAAACCCAACGTCGTCGGCATTAACATTCAGCAGTCGCTTCTCACTCTGATGGAAGGCGAAAGCGTGGTTTTCGACACGCACTTCCTGCAGGACGGCGAGTTCAAGCCCTACCAGATGAACATCGACACGAGCAACATCCTTTTTATCTGCGGCGGCGCGTTCGAGGAGCTTTACAATCAGGTTTACGCTAGAGTCTTCGAAGAGGGAAAACAGGACAAACTGACCAAAATGGTGATGGGAGAAGACGGCAAAGTCGAATTCAAACAGATTTTCACCCTGAAAGAGAACCTGATGCAGGAAGACATCTTCAAATACGGAATGATGCCTCAGTTTCTTTCCCGTTTCGACAACTCAATCGTCCTCGAAGACCTTACCGCCGACGACCTCGAAACGATATTCACGGAGCCGGAAGAGTCCGTGTTCAATATTTCGCGGAGGTTCTTCAAGAGGTTCAACATCGAGCTGAACATAACGAAAAAGGCGCGCAGGCTGGTGGCGTCGGAGGCGGCAAAGAACACACGCGTCGGCGCCCGCGCGCTTAAGGACACCTACGGACGCATCATTAAACAGTTCGAGTTCGATCCGTTCGAGCATGAATGCGTCAGAAAACTGGGCGATAACCAATACGAACTCACCATCGACGAAGGTATCGTCAAAGACGCGCTTGGAATCAAGTAGTCAGATATTATTCTCTGAATAAATTTTGCGAAGACCCTCGATGAGGACGAATCTTCCGAGGGGGATAGTTTCGCGCGTGAACGCGGAGACGAAAGCCTTGTTGTCGCACAGGCCGCCGGAAAGGTACAGCCTGTCTGGCCTGCCTACAAGCGTCTCGCAGTTGAAGGCCACGCCGCGAAGGAAACCCGCTAGCGCTTCCTCGTGGCTTTTTCCCTGTGAAATCATGTCAAACATGGAAGTCATGCCAAGCACTCCGCAGACGACCGGGATGCGGGGCGCGTCCGAGGGCAAGTTCTCAGGCTCTATGTCGAAGTAGCGTGTCAGCAACTCTACGACCTGCCCCGCGAAGGCTCCGCACTCAGTGTTCCAATCCATTCCCGCGACGCGACGGTTCCGTATCTGGACGTATTTGACGTCCCGCGCTCCGCAGTCAAGCACCGTGAAGTCCGGCTCTTCTACCATTGCCAGAGCGCCTTCGGCGAGCGCCACAAGCTCGTTCACTCGCTCGCCGGAACCGGAGGCTATATTATGCCCGGTCGAAGCGGCTATTCTGTATTCCGACACGCTTTTGATGAAACGCCGCGAGGGAACAATCGCGCGGGTGGAATCTTCAAGATTGAAAATCTTAGCGTAACCCGTGCCGCAGTCGAGAAGGATAGGGGAAGGCGCGCTCATCTTTTTCCCCTCCATCCGAGGTTGAATTCAAGAAACGCCTCTATCTTCGCGCGGGTCGAATGAGACATCGCCTTGTCCACCTCGACGTACAGCCCGCCGTGTTCGCGCGCCAGATTGTACGCAAACGCGGATTTCTGGCAGAAAGACTGCGTGAAGAAAACAGTCGGGACGCCCGAAGCGACCTCGCATTCCATTTCGATGTCGGCGGGAGTTTTGTTTTCCATGCAGCGGGTCCAGCCGAATATATGGGTTTCGTCAGGAAACAGTTCGAGGATGCCGAAGTCGTACGGGGGGACGCCCCAGAAGCCGCACTTAGGCGCGCATTCTTCAAGCGTCAGCCCATCAGGCAGCGGAGCGAAGACAGAGTTGACGATAAGCTCCATCTTTTTCAACAGCGGCAGTCCGCTGCGCGAGATGGGAAACCCGGCTCCCTTCGCGTTGTCGTTTTCCACTTTCAGAATCGGGATATCCGTCGTCCTTTCGAGCCAAGACGCGATGTTGCGCATCCCGTCGCATTTGCATTTGCCGACGGTGGCGATGACGAGGTCTAAGCCGCCGTCTTCGCGCAGAGAAAATATGTTTGAGACGACCCTTTTTAGAATCGAGCAGTACGCGTTGGGCAGATAGATGTCTTTTACGGGGCGATCCGCAAGAGGCTCGTCTAGGTCGAAAATGAGCGCGCCGTTCTCGATACGCTCTTGCATCATATCCCATGGCGGCGCGCCAACAATCCCTATCCGCTCTCGTTCTTCCATGACAATAAATATATATGAGGGGGACGGAAAATCAAACGCGGAACTGAGGAATCATTCGTATCTGAGGCTGTCGGCAATGTTGCGGCGCATTATCATCGCGGCGGGAAGAAGCCCGGCGAACGCGCCTATCAGCACGGATATAAGAATCCCGACCGCAAAAATTCGGGGCGAAACCAGCGCGCTCATGAAAGTCTCGCCCACAAAATAGCCTATCAGCAAATCAATAAGTTTAGACAAGGCGACGCCGATGCAGCAGCCGAGCGCCCCGCCGACCACGCTCAATATTATAGATTCGGCCAGTATCATTCTTATCACGAAACCTTTGGACGCCCCGATAACTCTGAGCGTCGCGAACTCGCGTATCCTCTCTGAAACGCTCATCACCATAGTGCATGCGACGAACAACACGCCGATAACCAGCGCGAAACAGGACACTCCGAAATGCACCGCCCGCGCCATGCTCAACATCTTCTTCGCTTCCGCAATCAACTCTCTTACCGTCTGGACATCGAGATGCGGAAAAGCTTTTGAAAGCTTTTCGGAAACCGACTCCGGGCCGGCCTCCGCAGACGCTTTGACTAGGAAGTAGCTGACCCTGCCGGAATCGCGGAATATCTTTTGAAGCGACGCTATGGGGGAATACGCGAAATAGTCGAACGGCTCGTCGGTCTTTTCCATTATTCCGATGACTTCGAGTTTGCGGCCTGATATCAGTTCGAGCTTGTCTCCAACGTCTTTGCCCGTGTTTTCCGCGACCACGCCGCCGAGGACGACCACCGCGCCGTCGTCGTTGGAAAAGAACCTGCCGCGCGCGATGGATGCGGTCGGCCTGATCTTGAAAAAATCGTCTGCCGGCATGCCCGACACCATAGTCATCATCGGGCCGAAGCCGGTTGAGCCGCCGTCAACGGAGAACGCCTGATAGATAGGCTCGACGAATTCGACTCCGGGAATGCCCCTGACTATGGGCAGAAGGTCGGCGTCGAGCATCGCGTTTCCCTGCATCCCGAACGGCATCTTGGAGCCGCCTTTGGGCCGAACGAAAAGGTCGGGGCCGCTTCCGGTCAACATGCCGTCCAGCGCGCTCATGAAGCCCTCGCTTATCGACAGCAGCCCGACGGTGAATCCGATGGCGAGAGCGACGCCCATGATTGTGAGCATAGAGCGGCCCCGTCTTCGGGTCAGATTCCTCGTTCCGAGTTTGATGTGGCTTTTCATCTGGCGGCGACTCTTTTCGCGTCGTTCGGCGTTTTGCTTCAATGCTAGCGCCGGGCGTCTGATATATCAATTGGAAGCGGCTTTGAGGGAATCGGCGAATCTGATTATTCCTTTTGCGATCCCATCCGCGTTTTGTCTCAGAAATTCCGGGTCGTTGTATCGCTTTCCCTCCGCAAGGTTGGTCATGTAGCCCGTTTCGACCAGCACAGCCGGGAAGGAGGTCGTCCGTATGACAGCGAAAGAGCCGAAGAAAGCGGCCCCGCCGGGGCGAGCCGTCGCCGCCGCCGTCTCCACGGCGATGTACTCCGCCGCCGGACGGCTCTGTTGCTCGAACCAGTAAACCTCGACTCCTTCGAGGGACGCGTCCACATCTCCATTCGCGTGAACAGAAACGAACAGGTCGGCTTTGGCTCGCTCCGCGTATTCCAGCCGTTCGTACAAATCCATCATCCGTTCCGAATCGCCGTCTCTGGTAAGCAGAACCTCAAAACCCTCGGCTGACAGGCGATCCGCCAGTTGCAGCGATATCGCCATCACCGCGTCCTTTTCGAGCAGGCCGTCCTTGTTTCTAGTTCCTTCAGCGTAACCTTTTGGGAAAGGCTGAGGCGCGCCGTGTCCGGGGTCAATGACGATTCTTTTTATCGGGCGGAATCTCGAATCGTGTATATACAGGCGAAACACGTTGCCGCGCCATTCCGCGTCGTATCCGGCAAGCAAAGCGGGGGCGTGAATTGCTCCCTGAATAGAAGCGGATTCCGGTTCGCAGTGACACCATCCCCCAGCCTCAGCGCAGGCCGAAGAAACTTTTTTCGCCGATGAGCCGCAATCGACTCCCATCAGCTTGAAAGCGACCATCTCGGGGATAATAGCGCCGACGGCCTCAAACGAGACCTGAGATGAAAGAGTGAATTCGAGTCCGGTTCCTTTTTTGTCTGACACGCTCCCGGCGGCGGAAAGTTTTGCGACAGGGACTCCGAAATAGGAGTTTGCGCGCGGGGGCCGTCCGGCGGGGGACAGAGCCTCGTCGTAAACCCAGCAGAACTCCGCCGGCGCGAGCTGCGCCTGAAACCAATGTCCGATCCTGTCCACCAGCTTGACGGTGGAACCTTTCGGCAAATCGCCTCCGCGCGTCGAGTCTCGCTTGGCGTTAAGACCGCCGTAAGGAACCGACCTGCAAGATACGAAGTCCGCGACGACTCTTCCGTAGAAAGGCGCGCCTACGCCCGGCCTTTCGTCAGGCGCGAACGCTATAGGCCCTCTCGCTCCGGAGGCTGCCTTTGCCGTCAGCCATGTCGGAACCCACCCTTCCTCTCCGTTCCTCATCCTCACCTGATACCATGAGTCTTTTTCGACGCCCAGCCATTCCACAAGAGCTCCGCGCGTAAGCCTGTTGTCGGACCAGCCCGACCCGGCGCTTTTGTGCAACACTGTCTCGCGCGTCGTTATTTCAATCCACCCGGAGCCGTCCGCTTTCGCCGCAACGGTCGCAGCGAGCGCCGTTATTAAAACTCCCGTTATCGCAAGAAATCGGTATTCTCTCATAGATGTGATTTTGCACTAAAAGCATTCATCGTTCAAGCATTCGAGGGAAGGCATTCCGCCGCCGACGTAGTTATTGTAATAAGCGCCGGTTTCGAATATCCTTTATATGAGTTTGAATTCACAGAATTCGGAAGGTCGCAATGACTCGCGGTCTGACATCAAAGCAGAAGGCAATGATATGCGCTATCATCGCCGCGCTTGTGTCCGCCGCCTTGCTCCGCGTATATCTTTCAAGCCGCGAGGCCACAAGGGTCAGGCTTGAAGCCGAGAGGACGGACGAGGTTCTTCCACATATCGTGGTTCATGTTAAAGGCGCGGTTAAGCGACCCGGACTTGCCACGCTCGAAGCCGGTTCAAGGGTGGCAGACGCTGTGGAGGCCGCAGGCGGTTTTTCGGACGAATCCGCCGCAGCTTCAACCAACCTTGCCGCGCGCGTCAATGACGGAGACGAAATCATCATAGGAGGCCGCGCCCGCGCTTCCGTCGGCTCTGCCGTTAACGACAAGCTTCAACCCGGCGAAAAAATCGACATCAACGCCGCGCCGGAGGTCGAGTTGCAACGCCTCCCGGGAATAGGCCCGACGTACGCCGCAAGAATCGTGGAACTCAGAAACAGGAGAGGCCCTTTCCGCTCGGCAGAGGAAATTATGCTTGTCCAAGGCATCGGCGAAGTAAAATTCAGCAGATTGAAAGACTTCATCAAAACAGGAGCTAAATGACTCAATCAAACGAATCACATGGGCGGTTGCTGGCGATTCACTCCGACGAAGGGACGCTCGCTCCAATTCTCGAAGTCTTTGCCCAAAGGGGTTTTGACGTTGCCGTCGTGTCGGAAACCTCCTCGGAAATGTCTCACATTGAAATCATGAATTATCGCGCGGTTCTCATTCGAGAGCCTTTCGGAAGTTCGACCGCTGTTGAAATCGCCGAGCAGCTTCGCGCCGACGGCCCTGATCTAGGATGCCCGATTATAGCTCTCTGTCCGGACGAACCGACGTCTGAGTTGAGAGTGTCAATGCGCGCGCGCGGCATTTCCGAATCTCTTTGCGAATACACCGACCCGGATGAAATCGCCAACATAATCGAGACGCTAATAGGAGCCGAAGGCGCTTCGATGACCGATCACGTCACTGGTTTGATCTCAGGTCCCGCTCTCGCGAGGCGTCTCGACTCTCTCTGCATGGAAGCCCGCAAGGAGTGGTACTTCATTGAAGTGAAGCTCCTCGGAATCAAACCCTACAATCTTCAGAAGGGCTACGACTTGGGAGACGAGTTGCTGAAAGGGCTTGGCGAAATGTTGACGGAAATAGCGGCTGAATACGGAAGCGAAACGGATTTCGTCGGTCGCCTTTTCGGCCCCAGATTCTGCATAGTCGCCGAATCCAGAAAAGTCGAGTCCGTCTGCCGCACTATTAAAACGAAATCGGAAAGGTTCTTCCGCAAGCATTACTCTTCATTCGAATGGATGAAAGGCTATCTCACCGTGGAAGGCGGCAACAGCGCGGGAGACTACTATCTATGCGAGTTGCTCGTCGCCGCGGTCCACGTCCCTTCGAATTGGGGGAACAGCTTGGCATACCTCCTAGATATCGCCGAAGAGGTGCTTGCAAAGGTGGACAAGACGCGGCAGGGATATCTCATAGCGCGGCCATAATATTTAATGCGCGCGACGCTCGATGTGTTATGATAATGCGGCCGAGGAGAATAAGCGCATGAAAAAGACTAAGAACAGAAAACATGTGTCAATCTGCGGTTTCGCGGCATTAACCGCGCTAGCGGTTTTGTTCGCGTCGATTTCCGCTCATGCGGCGGAGGCCGCTTTAGCCGCGCGTTTCAAATATGACGATTCAAAACCTCTCAATGCAAGATGGGCGGGCTTGCAGGGCAATCCTTATTACAATCTTTACAAGGTCATTTACGATAGCGGGAACGGTGAAAAAGTCCCCGCGCTGTACATGGAGCCGAAGGCTGCCAAGCGCCCGTTCCCGTGCGTAATTCTCCAGCACGGATACGGCGGCAGCAAGGACAACGCTAAAACGATGGGCGGCTTTGACATGGCAAAAGCGGGCTACGCCGTTTTTGCTATCGACGCGCAGTATCACGGCGAACGCAGAAAACCGGGCAAGGACATGTTTTCTCCCGACATCGAAGCGGACGCCGCCGCGATGGTTCAGACCGTAATCGACTTGAGGCGGGCCGTCGATCTGCTTCAGTCCCGCGAGGGCGTGGACCCGCAAAGGATAACCTATCTGGGCGTCAGCATGGGGGCCATTCTCGGCAGCATCGTCTCCGGCGTCGAACCTCGCATTCAGGCCCCGGCGCTGGTCGTCGGCGGCGGAGATTGGAAAACCCTGCTTGCCGAGAGCCGCATCGGGCCCGCGAAAACTATAAGAACCAGAATCGAAAAAGGGCAGATGGGAGATATCGACGAGATAGCCGCCGAACTTTCTTATCTTGAACCGCTCAATTTTATCGGCTCCATCTCTCCTCGCCCTGTTCTGATGATAAACACGAAACATGACACCATCGTGCCGACTTCCACTAACAAACTGCTTCATCAAAAGGCGCGAGAGCCGAAGAAAGTCGTCTGGCTTGACGGCGTTCCGGGAGACCCGACCGGGCACATCCCTCCGTTGAAAGAGATGATTGAGCTTGCTCTGGAATGGTGGGAGAAAAACCTGTGAAAAATAGAATCTCGGCGCGCCTTGTTTGCGCTATCGCTTCCGTTGCTTTTGTCATATCTATTTGCGCGATTTCGCTTCCGACTTCAATCGACGAATTCAAGACTGAGCCTGAAGTTCGGATAGGCATTATCCAGAAAGCCTCCAGCGCCAGACTCAAGTTCGCAGGTTCGTGCCGCATTCATAAGTCAGGGGTCGCCGAACCGATAAGAACCGGCTCCGGCGAGACGATTCAGGCTGAACTGTACACCGTGAGACTCAAGCAGATGCCCACGAGGTTCAGGGTTTCTCTAGGGCAGTTCAGGAGCTTCGAGCAGGCGGAATTCACTTTGAAAAGCATCGGAGCCAAACCCGGCGAAGCGGTTATCGCCCAACCCAAACAGTGGAGCATCTGGCACGGCCCCTATAATACTCTTGCCGACGCGCAACAGAAACTCGAACAGCTTCAGGCTAAGGGCTACATGAACGCGCGCATAGAGCCTGAAAGCTCCGATATACCCGTGCTTACTCTTTACGCGCCCGACGGCTCCCTGATTCACCTCGGCTCTGAGCCTGTCTCCTTCTATCCGTCCGACGGAAAATTCATCGTGAACGGCCGCGAATACAGAGGCAACGTCGAAGTCGCTCTTGACGCTTATGGCTCTTTCTCAGTAATAAACCGCGTCAAGGTCGAGGATTATCTCTTCAGCGTTCTGCCCCGCGAGATGCCCGCTCTCTCTCACCCCGAAGCCCTCAAAGCGCAGGCGATCATCGCCCGGTCTTATCTTTTGAAAAATCTTCACAGACACAAAATTGACGGGTTTAATCTATGCTCAACGACCGACTGCCAAGTATACGGCGGAATCGGCGACGAGGCTCCCACCGCCATCGACGCGGTCAGACAGACGCGAGGCATGGCCCTGTCGAACGCCGGACAGATTGTGAACGCATTGTTTCATTCCACCTGCGGCGGCAGAACTGCCGCCTACACCGATGTCTGGCATGGCGACGACCTGCCTTATCTGATCTCGGTCGACGACGGGACGAGCATGAAGGATAAAGATTTGAGCTCTCGCGACAAAGTTATGAAATTCCTTGATCTAAATTCGGCTAATTGTCACAGCTCCAAATATTTCCGTTGGGACAAGTCCTATACTCACGAGCAGTTGCTTAGCCTTCTCAAATTGACGATCCCCGAATTCACGAACAACCCGGAATTGAAGATTAATGAACTGCGAAGCGTTTCCGTCCTCTCATACTCAAAATCGGGCAGGGCGCAACAACTTAAAATTTCCACGGACGTCGGCGATTTCATCTTCGATAAAGACACCATAAGATGGGTTCTCGGAAGCCTCAAAAGCACCATGTTCATCATAGACTCAGAAGGCAAGGGAAACTCCCGCAGGTACGACATAAAAGGAGCTGGTTGGGGGCACGGCCTCGGTCTCTGTCAGATTGGAGCTATGAAAATGGCTCGCGACGGCGTCGTTTACGACAAAATTCTAGCCCAATACTATCCCGGCTCGAAAATCGTCAAACTCTGGAAATAGACCTGCTGTTTCGGCTTGAATATTATTTATCTATTTCTATAAACCATACAGACTAGAGAAACTGGAAATGCGTCACTTGCGGACGCCAACTCCGGTTTTTTCAATTGGCGGAATACACATGTTATTAGATGATTCTACCTGCTGCCATGGAGCCAAAACTTTTTCCTTTGCGCATAATAGTTTTCACTAAAGATTTAGCATCCGGATTCGCCGATAGAACTGACGAACCGGGGCGGTTTTCACAGCGGCGAACTGCTTCTCGCCTTAACCGAGTTTGGGGGCGTCACCCTTTTTATTCAGTAGAGGCGCGGTTTCCGCGCCCAATGGACACAATCACTTTTCCTAATTAATCCCTGTTGATTGTTTTTGTTGAAAGAACAGATATCTCGCAGAGTATGATATCTTCATATTAAAGGTCTGTTTATATATTCGAACGGCAAACATAAGGGAATAAAACGTTGAAACGGCATCCTAAATAGATTATGATATCTTAATTGCGACGGCCTTCAATTGATTGTCATAAAATGTCAAACTGATAGTCGCATGAGTTGCGTTGTCACATCTTGCGCGTTGGTCTTTTGAGAAACTTAGATCGCAGCAATTAGTCATATTATCACAAGGTGCAAGTTGCTTATGAAGATATTGTTTGTACATCTCGGGCGCGAAAATCTTGGAATCGAATATTTGTCATCTATCCTAAAGGAAGAAGGGCACGACGTGCATCTCGCAGTAGACATAGGTCTTTTCGGCAAAAATGACAATATATTTTATGTTCCCACTATTGAGTCGATTTTTTCTATGTCCAGTTCTATTGTTGAAAAATACAAACGCATTAAACCAGACATGGTCTGCTTTTCCGTTTATACCGGGACAATAAAATGGGCTTTACGGATGGCTGAGAGATTAAAACTGATTAAGGATGTTCCAGTAATAATGGGAGGGGTTCATGTGACACTTGCGCCTGAATCAGTCCTCCTATCGAATGCGGTGGACTTCGGCGTCCGGGGCGAAGGTGAAACGGTTATTGCTGAACTGGCTAAGAGTATTGAGAATAATCGCTCTCCTGAGCATCTAGCCGGAATCATATACAGAAATAAAGGAGAGATAAAGGTTAACGGATATGCTCCTCCTGTAAAGGATTTAGACGCTCTTCCGTTTCCAGACAAATCTTTATTCGAGCATTCCCTGAACATTGCAGACGATTATATGACGCTGCCCGCTCGCGGATGTCCTTATTCTTGCACATATTGTTGCGAACAGCCGATCAGGGAAACGTATGGTGGAGAAAAGTATTGCCGCTTGAGAAGCGTGGACAACCTTCTTGAAGAACTTAAAATTATGAAATCGCGCTATAAATATTCCGAAGTGTACTTTTGCAGTCCAATATTTCCATATCAAAAAGAATGGATAGAGGAATTCTCCCGGAAATATCCCAAAGAAATCGGAGTTCCTTTCTGGTGTTACGCGCATATCAAACACGCCGATGCAGAAATTGCTAGGCTTTTAGTGGATGCGGGCTGTTTCAAGGTGGAATTCGGGCTCCAGACCGTAAATGAAGACTTGAGGAGAAAAGTCTTCAACCGGAACGACACCAACGTGGATGTATCGAATGCTTTCAGCGCTTTTGAAAAAGAGGGGCTCCCGTACGATATCGGGCATATCGTTCATATTCCCGGTGAAACGGAAGACGATTACAGGCAAGCTGTGCGATTTTACAGCAGATTTGTATTGATCCACAGGATAAAGGTTTTCACATTAACTTTATTCCCGGGCACAAGAATGCTTGAGTCTGCAATAGAAAATGGCTGGATAGACAAAGGTTTGCGAGAAAAAATATACAATGGGGAATCAGGGGATTATTTTCACTCGCCATCTTTTTTCGAATCTTTGCCGGACTGGAAAATAGCCGCCTACAGTCGCCTTATCAGTCTTACGCCGATTTTGCCGCGTGGATGGGCTCCAGTGTTCCTTTCACCGCGCCTCCTGCGTCTGACGAGCTTAGCGCCCAAGTTTTTAATACGCTTAGCAGAGATGCTTTATCTCATCGGCATAAAAGATTTAAGAATGAGGTTATATCTCAAGCTTTATTTACGCCACATTGCTCAATTAATCACCCGTAAGAGAAAGGCTTGAAGAAATGCTGGTTTTATCCTGTCGCAGACCGATGACAATCAAACTTGAAGGAAGAAGCCGCAATGCCTTCATATCCAGAAAGCAATATAACAACTCAATCGCAGCGAGCGCCCACATTTGAAAATTCTTTTGCATGGAGTGCGCTGTTTATTGTTGCTTCAAAATGAATTGGAGAAAATTAACATTCTAAAAGCGAAAATGTTGCTAGTGTTCAAGAATTAAGAAAAGCTTCTTTTGTGGACGATTTTTTATCAGAATCAAGCTTGAACAGCATTGTTTTTGTAAAGAATATCTTTTTATTGAATACTGGGCTTAATATCTTAGAAAGTGAAAAATAGTAAGATAAAATGAAAGTATATCCCACAATACTCCTAATTAATCCTCGGGCAACATACTACCGTGAAATAGCTCAGAAGTGTTATCCTCCACTGAACCTCCTATATTTAGCCGCCAGTCTAAGACAAGCCGGCATGAACGCAATCGTGATCGACGCCAATGCCATGCGTCTGAGCGACTCGGAGATCAGGAGTAGAATAAACGAAGTCGGTGACGTGTCCATCGTGGGATTCCCTCTTCATTCGGAGATGATGAGTGAAGTAAGGGCGTTGACGGAGATTGCGCGTTCAGCGCTGCCTAAAGCGACTATTGTGCTGGGCGGTCCTCATGCCACCGCTTTGCCTGACGATACATTGAACGAATACCCAGATGTGGATTTCATACTGCGAGGAGAATGCGAGGATGTTTTTCCGGCCTTTGCGCGCGTCTGTGCTGAAGGGGGCGACTATAGTTCCTTGCATGGCGTTTCGTACAGAGAAGGAGTAGAGACGCGTCATTGTCCAACCCCTCAGCCACCCGATATCTCAAGAATACCTTTTCCGGCAAGAGACCTTCTAGATCAAGCTTATCGCGAGGGCAGATACTACAGTTTGATGATAAGAACGCGACCCGTGGAAACGATGTTGACAAGCCGCGGCTGCCCATTTAGATGCTCATTTTGTTACAACACTAAAAGAACCTATCGATTTCGCGCCGCTGATGATGTTTTCAATGAGCTGGTTGGCATTCATGAGAGGGGAATAGATACAGTAGAGATTGTCGACGACAATTTTTCAGTTGATAGGAGCAGGTCTCTTGAGTTATTCGGCTTGCTAAAAAAGGAAAAACTCCGCATGCGTTTCAGAATAAAGTGCCGAGTGGACAGCGTGGACGAGGAGTTCCTACTCCGCGCTCGCGACGCCGGAGTTTATCAAGTCTCCTACGGAATGGAGTCAGGCGTGCAGGAATTGCTGGACGCCATGAGAAAAGGGACTACGGTGGAACAGAACGCAAAAGCATGCGCCATGACCAAAGCGGCTGGAATGGCATGCCACACATCATGGATTGTTGGATTCCCCGGAGACACCCCTGAGCGCATATGGCAAACCGTTGGTTTTATTCGCTCTATCGCGCCCACAACGGTCAATATTGAATTTCTTAAACCATATCCATTTACCGAGGTATATATGCAGGCAAAGGAGAAGGGCATGCTGGTCAACGACTGGACATCTCGCTCGGAAGCAATTCCGTGGGTCAAACTCCAGTGGATGAAGGACAAATGCGATGTGGAACATCTATTGCGACGGATTTATAGAAGCATTTATCTTAGGCCAAGATATATTTGGCAATTCGGAAGTTTAGCATTGCTCGAAGGCAATATGTTGATCGCTAGATATGCTCTTCAGCAATTTGCTAAGACTATTCGTAATTAGTCGATAATGTCATGCAACTTCATAATGGCACAATGAATCGCCGCATAACGCCATATCGGCCACATTTTGAGCGATTATGAATACTGAGTTTTTCTCTTTTGCCATTTATCAAGACAAAAGAATTTGGAATGGTTTTCCCCTTCGTGTTCGGTATAAATATCGAACCTGAATCCTTTATTTGGGATTCGGGAGCGATTGTTTAGAGCGCCTTACTGAATATTCCGAATTATCATGGCTTGAACAATACCTCCAAACAACGATTATGTTGGAAACTGATGAATGAGTTTATTGATGCTCTGCCCAGAACTATTCATCGAATCTTTTGACGCTAACGTTCGACTCATTTGTAATATCCGGCGTCCTGATTGCGCTCTGTAATATGTTTTTTGCGAATACGATAAGAGTTTTCGTTGAAGACTGTGAATTGCTTGCTTTTTCCTATCCAGTCTTCAGAAGCTTTTTCTTGACCGAATAACATATCTAGCAGCGCCATGAACTTTCTCTTGAATTCGGTGAATGATGCCACAGATTTTATTGCCTTCCAAAGGTATTTCGGGCGCATATAGAATTTTAAATATGCCCATTTTGTCAACCTGTCGATCTCTATATTTGATATTTCCGTCCATGGGCGAGGAAGCTGTTTTTCCTGCTGTCTTCCTAGAATATATTCTTTCCAGTAATCCTCTCCTGTGCTTTGAATGAGGTCGTTCCACATGAGTGTCCAAGGTTTTGCTGTAAGTTTTGAGAATTGAGCGTAGCTCAGGTTCAAAAGCATCGCGAAATTCACGGTGTCTCTGAACGATTGTATTGTTTCTCCCGGCACGCCGACAAGGAAAAATCCGAGCGTTTTGATGCCGATTTCATTAGTTTTGCCTATTGTGTCTTTTATCTGTCCAATTGAAATATCTTTGTTCATAATTGACAGGGTTTGCTGATCTCCAGATTCGATTCCGTAATAGATTCTGCGGCAACCGGCCCGGTGCATTATTTCAAGCAGATCCTCATTGACTGAATCTATTCTAGCCCGGCATGCCCATGTAATATCCAAATTTCTGTTTATTATTCCTTCACATATATTTTTCACTCTTTCATTCGAAATACAGAACTCGTAATCGAAAATGTCTATCTCTCTTATCGAATACTTGTAATAGCACTCTTCAATTTCATTAACTACCGTTTCAGGTTTTCTAGCGGCATACTTCGTGCCGCGAGCCTCGCAGAATGAGCATTGCTTAGGGCAGCCCAAACTCGTTACCATCACGGTAAAATTCTTCCGCTCTGTCGGAAATTCGGCATACAATTCGTTAGGAAGAAGTTCCCTAGCAGGGTTGGGATAAGCATCGAAATCCTCTTCATTGGGATGTGGTGGATTGACAACTATATCATGACCTTTTTTGTAAATCAGTCCCGGCACAATATCAAAATCGCGATTCCCTTCCAGTTGCGCAAGGAAATCAGGGATCATTCTAATTGCTTGATAATAACATCCATAATCAACCACATCGTTCATTAACGACTCGCGTGGATATACCCGCAGATTGTATCCCCCCGCTAACACAGGGATTTTTAGGTTGTTTTTTAATACACGGGCCCAGTCCAGCGTTTCCCTGAACATATATGTCGTCATCATAAAGCCGAGGATGTCAGGCTGAAAGTCCTTGAGTATTTCGAGCGTTTGTTCCTTTGAAAGCCCAATAGTTCTAGCATCCACAAGTATGACTTCATGCCCAGCCTGTTTTGCGATCGCAGCCACCCACGCCAAGCTGAGAGGAGGAAATAGTCCGAAGTATTTCTGTACGATTCGGATATTTTCTTCATGAAGTTTATAGCTGAATGGATTGAATATCAGAGCAACTCGCATTTGGCAGTAGTATCCTTTAGTTGCGGATTCCTTTCAAAAATTCTATCATATTGATAGAGCATCATTAACAATCGCGCGCCATTCCAAGGCGCTGAACCGTTTTTTATCGTTGTATATCAGAACAATTGCAATCCGATTTCCTTCAAATCCGGCAATTCCGGCCGGGCGCGCCGATTTACAATCATGTCTCATGGAGAAGCAATCAAATCCCTTAAAAATGGCCGCACTAGAGGTAGTCCAAGCATAACAGGGAAGAATTGTTTTACAAATGTCACAAGAAGCGCTGCTCCGAACAATTCGGAGGATGATGCGAACGAGGAGAAAATAACCAGAAAAGAAGCTTCCCGAGTTCCGAAGCCCGATAAACTTATTGGCATTGATGAAATGAGTTCTATCAGCGGAACGTTTGCGCAGACCACGGACAAAGGAACAGTTTTGATATCCAGCCCAATAAGTATCAGCCAAGTTATCATTATTATCGATAGTTCGAAAATCACGGAGATCAAAAAGAAAAATATCGTGTTGAGAAATGAAATCCTGTCAAAAAATGACAAAGCGCTTTTTACCGGACGCCTAAATCTCTCTGGCGCAAATTTTAGCATGGCCGACATAGCGTTTCTTGCAGGCGTAAACAAAATCATGAGCGGTATGATACATATCCACCATCTAATATATGGCACAACAAGATAATTGTTCATGATTCCGATGATAAACAGAATTGCGGCAAAGTTTAGAAGTTTATCGTAAAGTATAGAAGCAAGGCCGATTTCTGGCGCAAGGTTGTGTCTCCGGCTCAGGTACAATACTCTAGTAAGCTCTCCCGAGTTAAAAGGCGCGATAAACTTTATCGGCAATGATCCCAACCTTATGAAAACGGTCTGTTTCAGGGTAATATTACAGCCAACGACCGCAAGGCATCTGCGCCACTTCTCCACATCCATTAGAACCACAAAAGTCGCTGTAATGGCAAGCGCGAGAAAAAAGCATCTCAAATCCATTTTCGAAATTACTTCTCGCACATTTGCAACTTGTGTGCTTCTAAGCGCTAGGAAAAGAATGATAGCTGTGCCAAAATAGGGAACGAGCTTGACTATTGGTGATGACGCATATGATCCAGCATTGACTATATGTAATTTTCCATCTTCTCTCATGTTTGCCGGAGCCATTCATGAAACTATTATATTCGCAACAAACACGCGCTGTCACAACTTTATGCTGAGAAGGCTTATCTTGTGCGACGCATCAACACAAGACCGCGACACTTCATGGATCTCCCTCGGCTTATATAAACAAGGCGCTCAAAAGCCAATATAGCACACACATTGAACATACCTTAAAACAATCCTTGCGTCAAACCGCCTACACACAATGGCATCTAGTGAATAAGTTTTCGACAGCAACGCAAAAGACATCGAGGTCAAGGCGAACAAATTCAATGAACTCAAAGAGAACTACAACCAGAATCGCAAATATCATGTTCTTGGGCGACCGCGGATTGTCCAAACTCGGCAAAGTTGAATAACAAAGGGTTGTGGGTTTTGTCTGAACAGCGCATTAACCACAAAGCGATGCGTGATATAACAGATTATCTCGCGCGTCCAGATCGTCTTCTTCGACTCCCGGAGTATTGTGGAATAGATCGACCCGGCCAAACAGAGCGAGGCTGTCGCCTTTGCAAAATAAAGGTCGTTATCCCAAACCCCTTTGCCAAAATCGTATATTATTAATTTTGTAATAGCTGAATGGCAAGTAGCGAGGTGGGCGATGAAGCATTTGCCGGAGCATTCGTAAAACGACATCTTCTTTATGATTATAGAACCTCCCTAAATCAATGCTGTTCAATCAAGCGACCTCCAGAGATAGTTGTGTAAAAGCGGGCGGAGGAAAAGGTTCTTTCCATTTTTCGTGAAGCAGATATGAGAGGGGGTGGCGCGAGAAAATATTCAACTGAATGAGGGACAAGATACGC
>JAKQPS010000161.1 GCA_029564595.1 bacterium
GTCATACACCCGCGCCGACCTCGGAACGCTCCGCGCCATGCGTTCGGAATTAAGAGTCGAGCTTGCCGGATACGCCAAGGCGGGCAAGACGCGGATAACATATTCTGGGGTGCATTATGTTTGATGCCGTCCGCACAACGATTGACCGCGTAAAAGCCGTATGGGCCGACACAGGATCAACGTCTCACGCTGCCGGTTACGATGTGGTCACAACTCGCGGGGACGGAAAGCGCAGGGTTGCGCGTATCGAATCGGCCGAGGAAGACCAGATGCTGAACGCATCGCAGCGGCTCAAGGTGCTCAACCTCACGCGGGACGGCATGCGGAACGCTCCAGCCGTGCGGGCAATCGTGCAGCAGTTGCGCGTGCTGATGGTCGGCCTTGAAGGCGGCAAGCTCACAGTCACGACTGACAATGAGGAATGGAACAAGGCCGCTCAAACCGTTTTCGGAAAATGGGCGCGGGCCGCAGACTTCATCGACAACACCTGCTTCAATGAGTGTTTGAAATTGATGATTACCTGCCTTCACGCGGAGGGCGGCGATTTCTGCATGATTTTTGATGACGGGATACTGACAGGAGGGAGAGGAACCGGCAAGATCAGGTTTTTTGAATCCGACAATATCGCGAACCTAAACAAGGACGCATTCGCAAAGAGGTTCGGCGACGGATACACGCAGAGCAACGGGTTGGTCTATAACTCTGCCGGCAGGTTCTGCGGCATTGTCGTGTCAGGCAAAAAACGAGGATTGACAGAGTACAACGAGGATCAGGCATTTGTGCTGACACGCGACCCGGACAAAGAAGCAACTGATGCCGCGTGGTTTTTCGGCAAGAAGAAATGGCGGCTCTTGCAGGGGCGCGGGATATCGCCGCAGACCGTGGCCATTGCTGCGCTGCTTGACATGTACGAAATCGTCGCGAGCGAGGTTCAGACTGGCAAACTCAACAGCAAGCTATTTTCGCAGGTCATAGACACGCTTGGCGCTTCGGACGGATCAGACGGCAGCGAGGAGGTTGACACCGGGGCGACCGACGCCGGCGACATAGACGAGAGAGAGATCACGACATCCGAGCAGAGCGTGGAGGTCGACGTGCGCGATTGGGAGGCGACGGCTGGCGCCAAGACCGTCAATGTACCGTTCGGGACAAAACTTGAGGTATTCGACTCCAAACGGCCATCCACGAATCTGTACCAATTCGCCGAAATGCTGCAAGGCGGCGCCGCAGCGGTTCACGGACTCGCCCGCGTGTACAGCGGGTTAAAGGCCGAGACATCGTACACGGCGTTTCGAGGCGAGCAAACAATCTCATGGGCGTCAATCGAAGAGGCGCATAAAGACCTGGAGCGCGGCCCTTGCGACTGGATCGGCGTAAAAGTACTGCGATGGGCAATGGCTACCGGGCAACTGGCGGAAGGGCCGGAAGGATGGGAAACTGCGCTGAGCTGGTCATGGCCGAAGATGAAGGAAGTTAATGAACTCGACTCGCAGAACGCCATCACGGCAAAGCTCAAAAACTGCATCGGAACATACCGTTCGCTTCTCGGTCCGAACTGGAAAGAGATTCTCACTCAGGTATCGCGAGAGGTCAAATGGTTCGCTGATAACGGCCTGATACATCCGTCTCAGCAGACGGTTTCCGGGCAGGTCGTGACAAGCGGCGGTAATGACGCGAAAAGAAAGGACAACGATAATGAAACGGATTGAGCTGCGGGGCGTGATCGTCTCGGGAAATTATGACGGCG
>JAKQPS010000162.1 GCA_029564595.1 bacterium
CGCCGTCATAATTTCCCGAGACGATCACGCCCCGCAGCTCAATCCGTTTCATTATCGTTGTCCTTTCTTTTCGCGTCATTACCGCCGCTTGTCACGACCTGCCCGGAAACCGTCTGCTGAGACGGATGTATCAGGCCGTTAGCCGAGAACCACGCGACCTCCTGCGACACCTGCTTTAGGATTTCTTTCCAACTCGGCCCGAGCAGTGCCCTGTATGTACCGAGGCAGTTTTTCAGTTTTGCGGTTGTGGCGTTTTGTGAGTCGAGCTCGTTAACCTCTTTCATGCGCGGCCACGACCATGATAGACTGGTCTCCCAACCGTCCGGGCCCTCGTCGAGCTGTCCCGTCGCGATTGCCCATCGCAAAACCTTGACACCGATCCAATCGCACGGGCCGCGCTCGAGGTCTTTATGAGCCTCTTCGATTGACGCCCATGAGATTGTTTGCTCGCCTCGAAACGCCGTGTACGATGTCTCGGCTTTTAGACCGCTGTACACGCGGGCGAGTCCGTGAACCGCTGCTGCTCCGCCTTGCAGCATTTCAGCAAATTGGTACAGATTCGTGGATGGACGTTTGGAGTCGAAGACCTCAAGTTTTGTGCCGAACGGTACGTTGACTGTTTTGGCGCCCGCCGTCGCCTCCCAATCGCGCACGTCGACCTCAACGCTCTGCTCGGATATCGTGCTCTCTCTCTCATCTATGTCGCCGGCGTCGGTCGCCCCGGTGTCAACTACCTCGCTTCCGTCAGATCCGTCCGAAGCGCCAAGCGTGTCTATGACCTGAGAAAACAGCTTGCTGTTGAGTTTGCCCGTCTGTACCTCGCTCGCAACGATCTCGTACATGTCAAGCAGCGCGGCAATGGCCACAGTCTGCGGCGATATCCCGCGCCCCTGCAGAAGCCTCCATTTTTTCTTTCCGAAAAACCACGGCGCATCCGTCGCGTCTGCGTCCGGATCTCGCATCAAAATGAATGCCTGATCAGCCTTGAACTCCGTCAGGCCGCGCTTTTTTCCGCTGACGACCACGCCGCAGAAACGGCCAGCCGAGTTGTAAACCAACCCGTTGCTCTGCGTGTACCCGTCGCCGAACCGCTTTGCGAATGCGTCCTTGTTCAGGTTCGCGATATTGTCCGACTCAAAAAACCTAATCTTGCCGGTGCCGCGCCCGCCTGTCAGTATCCCGTCATCAAAAATCATGCAGAAATCGCCGCCCTCCGCGTGCAGGCAGGTAATCATCAATTTCAGGCACTCGTTCAGACATGTGTTGTCCACGAAATCACAGGCCCGCGCCCATTTTCCGAAAAAGGTTTGAGCGGCCTTGTTCCAGTCCTCATTTTCAGTCGTGCATGTGAGCTTGCCGCCTTCAAGGCCGACCATCAGCACGCGCAACTGCTGCACGATTGCCCGCACGGCTGGCGCGTTCCGCATGCCGTCCCGCGTGAGGTTGAGCACCTTGAGCCGCTGCGATGCGTTAAGCATCTGGTCTTCCTCGGCAGATTCGATACGCGCAACCCTGCGCTTTCCGTTCCCGCGAGTTGTGACAACATCGTACCCGGCAGCGTGAGACGTTGACTCTGTGTCGGCCCATACGGCTTTTACGCGGTCAATCGTTGTGCGGAGGGAATCAAACATAATTCACCCCAGAGTATGTGATCCGCGTCTTGCCAGCCCTGTTGTA
>JAKQPS010000177.1 GCA_029564595.1 bacterium
ACGCGACCGCGCCGGACATCCCGACGAACGGCTGGGGAACGATACTGTTCAGGCGTGTCAGCAACGGAAAATGGAAGGGGGTCGGACTATGATGCCGAGAGCATTAACAGTTCTGTGTCTCTTGCCGCTGTTGGCGTTCGGGCATTGGGCGCTTGATTTCGACGAGGATTTCGCTAAGAAAGCCGGGCCTGTCACGCTGACATTTGAATACGTCTCCACCTACCCAGAAACTATAAAGCTCGGTGGGAGAGATTATGGCTCACCGGCTGATCCGTCTAAAGCTCTGGTAGATGCCGGCGACGGCGTATTCGTGCCGTGGACAAGCAACACGATAACGATCAAGGGAAAGCGGATCAGATTCAGGGGGGACTGGCGAAACGCAAGCGGTAATCTTCGCGAGTTGTTCAATGGGACGTTCGGCGGCGGGCACAACGTTACAATGTCCGGTGGGTTTGATTATGAGGGTCCGCCAGTGACCAGCATGTTCAATTCCACTTTCCGCCAGTGCTCAAATTTGACGGGTTCTATTCCGACAGGTTTGTTCGGTGCGATTTCAGGTGCGCCAGCGGGCTATATGTTCGCAACAACTTTCTACAACTGTTCAAATTTGTCAGGTTCTATTCCGGCTAATTTGTTCGGCAATATCTCCGGCACGCCAGTGACCTACATGTTCCGCCAGACTTTCTACGGATGTTCAAATCTGACAGGTTCTATTCCTGTCGGGTTGTTCGGAAATATCTCCGGCACACCAGCGACCTACATGTTTAGCCAGACTTTCCAAAATTGCTCAAATCTGACTGGCGAATCCGCGCTGATGCCAGACGGGACGACTCACTTATATGATCAGTTTTCGACAGCCAGCGGAACCGACTGTGACGACTGCTTTTACGGCGCGACCGGGCTGGACGATTACGAGACAATGCCGGCCGCGTGGAAATGATGCGCGGCGATGAGGACTGTTTAAACAGGAAAGTTTTAAAAATGAGCGACGAACGAATCACCGACCTGATTTTGCAGCGGCTTGAGCGCATCGAGGGCAAACTCGACAGCATGCAGACATCCGGATGCGCGAAGGCCGAGAAGCACGAGCGCACGCGCGAAGACGTGGTCGAGCTGTTCCGCCGGATGCGCGAGGTCGAGCGCGTGCAGGCCGAGGGGCGCGGCAAGCTGGTTGTGATCGTCGCAATCCT
>JAKQPS010000004.1 GCA_029564595.1 bacterium
AGGAACGAAGAAAATTCATAAGAGGGCAGCGTAAGGCTTTGTGGAAATCTGCCCCCTCCCCTCCGGAGGGGAGGGGGCATCGCCATCATCATACGCTTTACCTTGGAGATACTGATTTCGCAGAAACTACTTTACACAACTCTTTGAAGTCCTTTCTTCAATGACTTTCCGGCGCGAGGCGAGAGTGCGTTATAATATGCGACTGTGACGCGTATGAAGAAGAGAATCAGGTATATAGATTTATTTTGCGGAATCGGAGGGTTCCGGCTGGCGGTGGAGTCGGCGGCGGCGCGGCGGGGGCTTGATGCGCGTTGCGTGTTTTCGTGCGACATCGACAGGCATTGCGCGCGGGCGTATGAGGCGAATTTCGGCGAGATTCCGGTCGGGGATATTACGGAGGTAGAAGCGGCGCGGGCGCCGGATCACGAACTGCTGGTGGCGGGTTTTCCCTGTCAGCCTTTCAGCATTATCGGCAGGATGGAAGGCTTCGAGGACGCGAGGGGAACGTTGTTTTTCGACATAGCGAGGATAGTCGAAAAGAAGAGGCCGGAGGCGTTGATACTTGAAAACGTGAAGACGCTCAAGGGGCACAACGGCGGAAAGACGCTGAAGCGAATACTGGGCGCGCTTTCGGAGTTGGGGTACGCGACCGATTGGCGCACGCTAAACGCGCTGGATTTCGGGCTTCCGCAGAAGAGGGAGAGGATATGGATTGTGGGCATGAGGGACGGCGGGGAAATGAAATGGCCGAGCGGGTCGGCGCGCATGACGCCTCTTTCCGAGTTGCTTGAAAAGAACCCGCCGGAAAAGTTTTTTGCTTCCGAGCGAATCAGAGAAAAGAGGCTGTCGTCCGCAGCGAGAAAGCCGGGAGGACCGACGATCTGGCATGAGAACAAATCCGGAAATGTCAGCGCGCATCCTTACTCGTGCGCGCTCCGCGCGGGAGCTTCCCACAACTATCTGCTGGTGGACGGCGAACGGCGGCTCACGCCTAGGGAGATGCTGCGACTTCAGGGTTTTCCGGACGATTTCAAGATAGCGTGCAGCGACTCGCAGACGCGGAGGCAGGCGGGCAACAGTCTTCCGGTGAACGTGGCGGAAGCGGTGGCTGGGGGATTGTTCGACGCGCTTGGCTGGGGCCGGGGCGGCTCCCCGGACGCGTCCGGCGCGGAGTGATATTCATGGACTCTGTTTCGAAGCAGAAACGCTCTTGGATAATGTCCCGCGTGAAGTCCTCCGGGAACAAGTCCACAGAGATTAAAATGATTTCCGTGTTCAAGAAGAACGGGTTTTCGGGCTGGCGCAGGAACTACCCGCTGGAAGGGCGGCCCGACTTTGTTTTCCCCAAACAGAGAATCGCCGTGTTTGTGGACGGTTGTTTCTGGCACGGCCATCCGTCCCGATGCCGAATCCCGGCGTCGAACCGGGAATACTGGGCGGGGAAAATAGAAAAGAACAGGAAACGCGACCGGCTGGTGAACAGGCGATTGAAGGAGATGGGGTGGAAGACGTTGCGGGTGTGGGAACACGAGATAGAGAGTCAGAAAACCGCGCGCAGGATAGAGAAGGCGCTGGAAGAGGGGGCCGCAGAGGCGGGAAAAGCTGGGGCGGTTTCAGCCTCGAAAGGTTCAAAAGCGAAAGCGCCGGGGAGCCGGCCGCGAACAAAATGAAGTTGACGGTTGTTGTTAGGCAGTATAAGGCGGCAGGCGCGAAAAAATATCAGCCGCCGAACATGGGGGGCGATATGAAAAACAACAGGTTGTGCGGCCTGCTTGGAATAGAGCATCCGATAATACAGGCGGGGATGGTTTGGGTGAGCGACTGGCGGCTGGCGTCCGCGGCGTCGGAAGCGGGAGCTCTCGGCACAATCGGGACAGGCTCGATGACGGTCGAGCAGGCGGCGGACAACATCCGCAAAGCTCTGGAAGCCACCGCCAAGCCGTTCGCGGTGAACATCCCGATGCTGCGCCCCGACGCCGCAGAGATGGGAGCGGCGGCTATGGAGGCGGGAGCGAAAATATTCATCACTTCCGCCGGAAACCCAGCCAAGATAGTCCCGCTGATAAAGAGGCCGGACAACCTGCTGATACATGTCGTGCCGTCGGTCAAAGGGGCGATAAAGGCGGAGGCGGAGGGGGTGGACGCGGTGATATGCGAGGGCTACGAGGCGGGCGGACACAACAGCCCGTTCGAGACGGCCACGCTGCCGCTCGTTCCCCAAGTGGCGGACGCGGTGAAAATCCCTGTGGTCGCGGCGGGCGGAATCGCGGACGGCAGGGGCATCGCCGCTGTTATGGCGCTCGGCGCGGACGGCGCTCAACTCGGAACGCGGTTCATCGCAACCGCCGAATGCCCCGCGCACGACAACTATAAGAAGCTGATTGTCGACTCGCTCGACTTCGACACGTGCATCATAGGCAGGAAGCTGAACATGTTGCGAGTGATAAGGAACGAATTTGCGAAGCGGATGGAAGAGGCCGAAAAGAAGGGCGCGTCGGAAGAGGAGCTTTTCAAAATTATCGGAAGCGAGTTCAACCGCAATCGCGCGGCGTCTTGGGAAGGCGACATTGCGGAGGGCGCGTTTCAGGCGGGCCAGTCATCGGGCCTTGTCAGGGACATCCCGACTGTCGCCGAACTTGTGTCCCGGCTCGTCGCCGAGCACGACGCGGCGGTCGGCAAGCTTGAGAAAATGGGCTGAGGCAACGCTCCCGATTAACAGGTTTTTATGGATAGAGAAAACGACAGAGAAAATCGAGGGCGGGCCGTTAGCGCTGCCGCCGCCGCGTTCGAGCGGGGGGAAAACCTTTTGGTCGAGGGCGATTGTTTGGACGCGCTGGCGGAACTGCCGCCGGAATGTCTGGACCTGATATATATCGATCCGCCGTTTTTCACGGGCAAAACACGCGCTGCCGGAGGCGGACGCGGCGCGGGAGCGGCGTCGTTCGGCGACTCATGGCCGCTCGGCATGGATGAATACCTCGACATGCTGCGACCGAGGCTTGCGCTCGCCCGACGGTTGCTGTCTGTCACAGGCTCAATATTCGTCCACCTAGACTGGCATGCCTCGCACTATGTCAAACGCGAGATGGACGGAATCTTCGGCGCGGACAATTTCAGAAACGAGATAGTCTGGAGTTATGAGAGCGGGGGACGGGCGACAAAGTTTTTCGCGCGGAAACACGATGTTATACTCTGGCACACGAAAACGTCGAAATGGAAATTTAACCCCGAAGCGTCCGCCGCGCCGCGGAACGCGTGCCGCATGTGCGGCGCTCCCGACGTGAACCGCAATCACATGAAGAAAAGCGTCGGCGCGGACGGCCGCGTCGTAAGAAGCATCCGCTCGGCGGGAAAGGTATATTCATACGCCGACGACGCCCCGGTACCGGCGTCCGACGTATGGGTTGACATACCGCATCTTCACCAGAAGGACCCCGAACGCCTCGGATACCCGACGCAGAAACCTGAAGCGCTCGTCGCCCGCGTGATAGAGTCCGCAAGCCGCGAAGGCGACGTTGTGGCGGATTTCTTCTGCGGCAGCGGCACGACATGCGCGGTAGCTGCCAGACTCGGCAGACGATGGGTCGGCTGCGACATCTCTGCGGCGGCTATGGATATAGCCTCGAAACGTCTCCGCGCGCTTGCCGACGCCGGGGTCTCCGCCGCCGGCTTCCGCCTCGTCTCCGCCGATGCCCGCAAACAGGAATGAATGCGGGAAGCGGAAAGAGAAATGAAAGAAAAAAGCAAAATGCTTTCAGGACGACTTTAGGCGATTGGGTAAAACCTTTCCTGATTCCCCCTGAAACTCAGATATTTATCGCGGCGAGCGGGACTTTGGAGTGCGGCGAATCGCCGCACTCCAAAATTAATGCGACTCGAGAAGATATTTGTTAAGTGAAACGGGGCTTTTTTAGGTTTTCCAATATATGAGTTTCAGGGGGAATCAGGAAACTTTTTCTTTTATGCATGATCGAAAACAGTAACATTCATAAGTGATTTAAAAAATAAGTCGCATAATTCATTTAGCGTCAGTCGCAGCCGGATTTTCAAGCCCGCATCTGTCTCTGATGAAATCCGCTATCTCGTTCACCAGAGTCCTGCCGAACATCCCGATTGCGATGTGCCCGCAGGGCATCACGCGCGCCCGCTCTATTCCCCATTTCCTTTGCAACGACACCACGTTCTCTATCGGTATCATCATGTCGAACTCGCCAGCGATGGGGTAAATATTATCAGGGGACACTTTCGGCTTGAAGCTGCAAGGCGTTATAACGCGCCAGTTTTTTTCAACGGTTTCGAGCGAAATCCCCGCGGCCTTGAGGTCTCTTGCGATGGTGTCGCCGACGATGCTTTTGTCTATGTTTTCCAGCAGGTCTCCTGCGGCGATCACCGGGATGACGAACTTCGGGCGGTCGTCCGCGCAGGCCGTCAGAAGCGATATGAACCCGCCGAGGCTCAGCCCCACCAGCCCGACCGGGCCGGGAAAGGTCCCGCTCGTCCACGTCAGCAGCGACCGCACGTCGCACACCGACTGCCTGAACGCCTTCACCGTCTGCTCCATGTCGGCGGACATCATCAGGTCTCCGTCGTGAGAGCCTCGCGGCGCTCGCGGCCCGTGATACGGCTGGTTGTACATCACGCAGTTTATCCCGTATCTGGCCAGCAGCCAGCACATCAGGTAGTAATAAGAGGCGAACGCTCCGCTCTCCCTCCACCCGTGTATCACTATCGCGCACGGCGCGTCTTTTCCGTGCACATCATCCCTCGCCCGGAATATCCTTCCCACAACCGTGTCGTTTTCCTCGTGCCCGGAGACCGTCTCGCTCTTGAACGAATACCGCGAGACGCGCACGTCCGCTTTCACGTGTTCCGGCGTAATCGTCAGTTCCGGCATATCGCATCCGAGATTGTAGAACTTCTCCGGCGACTCGAAATACTCCGGCCTGTTGTAGTCGGACAAATCGATGTTTTCCGGCGCGTGCCGCTTGCGGCCCTTCGAGGCCCCTTCGTACAAAACAATCAGCTTGTCCACCGAGCGGGAAACGCTTCTGTAAACCGGTCTCATAGTCGCCACCTGCGGGATATCATAGCGCATGCCCGCGCAAAAGTCCGCAACCGGGAAACCCTCGCTTGTCGCCGCGCGAGCGGAAATTTGTTAAGATTCATCGTGAGGTCGGGGGAAAAACAAAGTCCCCCCGCTCGATGCGCGGTCGCGAGGCTCGTTAATGAAAGCGGTTCTGATAATTCTGGACGGGGTGGGGATCGGGGCGCTGCCGGACGCTCCGGACTACGGCGACGCCGGAGCGGACACGCTCGGCAACCTGTCGCGCGCGCGCGGCGGGCTTCGTCTGCCGAACCTGCAACGGCTGGGACTGGGGAATATTGCGGACATCGCGGGGGTTTCGCCCGCCGCGCGCCCGGAGGCTTCTTTCGGACGCATGGCCGAGATGTCTCCCGCGAAGGATTCTACCTCCGGGCACTGGGAGATAGCGTGTCAGGCGCGCGAAGCGCCTCCCGCCGTCTACCCGGACGGGTTTCCGCCGGATGTCGTGTCGATGTTCGCCGAAAAGACTGGCCGGAAACTGATCGGCAACAAGGCGGCGAGCGGCACGGCGATAATAGACGAGCTTGGGGCCGAGCATCTGCGGACGGGCCGCCCCATCGTCTACACTTCCGCGGACAGCGTGTTTCAGGTCGCGGCGCACAAGGACGTCATGCCGGTCGAGGAGCTTTACCGCGTCTGCCGGGTCGTTCGGGAAGAGATAATGAACGGCCGCCCGCGCTCTGTGGACAGGGTGATAGCCAGACCGTTCGAGGGGAAGCCGGGGGCGTTCAGGCGGACGCGGCTGCGCCGCGATTTCTCCATCCCGCCTCCGTATCCGACTCTTTTGGACATGGCGCGGAAGGCGGGCGTTTTCGTCTTCGGCATTGGAAAGGTGGACGACCTGTTCGGCGGACGCGGGTTCGACGACTGCGTCCACACAAGCTCGAACGCGGACGGAATCGAGCGGCTGCGGGCGGCGCTGTTGGAAAAAAGGCCGAAAGATAATAGAATGTTAATCTTCGCCAACCTGATCGATTTCGATCAGGAGTATGGGCATAGGAGGGACGAGGAGGGTTTCGCAAAGGCGCTCGAGGAGTTCGACGCGGCGCTTCCGGGCCTGCTGGCAGGGCTTGGGCCGGACGATATGGCGGCGGCGACCGCCGACCACGGCTGCGACCCCACCCTCAAGAGGCACACCGACCACACGCGGGAGTATGTCCCGTTGCTCGTGGCCGGAGGCGGCGCGGGAAAACCCCGTCCGCTGGGGACTCGCGAGTCGTTCGCGGACTTGGGCGCTTCTGTCGCCGCGTTCCTCGGTCTTCCGCCCGCGCCTCGCGGGGTTCCTTTTCTGCCCGCCGCAGTGGATTGAAGGCTTTTATATGACTTTGACTATGAGATTCCGTATTGCGGCCCGCGCGGCGCTCCTAGCCGCCGTCTCGCTTGCGATTGTGAGCGCTTTCGCGCCCGCCATTGCCGCGCCGTCCGCCGCCCCCGCAAAACAAACCGTTACCATCAAGGCGGACCGCTTCGAGGGCGACCTCGACGCGGAGATACTTTCGGTGTCCGGCGGAACGGTCATCGAGACGGACGGGCTGAAGATAACGGGCGACAAGCTGGAGCTTAACAGGAAAACGAACATGGCGCGGCTGTCCGGGACGCCCGCAAGAGCTTACGCGGCGGCGCGCGGAAAAGACTCAGGCGCGGGAGCCGCCGATCTGAAAACAGCGGTTTGGAAAATGGACAGCGGCGGGTTTCCGGGAACGAAGATAGCCGAGTTCGCGAAGGCGGCGGAGCGGACGCCGGGCGCGGCGGGAGCCTCGTCGGTGATAGCCGCAGCGTCGATATCCGCGGACATCGACCGGGGGCTGATAACCGCCGAGGGCGGATGCTCGGCTCTCAGCGCGGAAGGCGGAGCGGTGATGTTCGCGCAGACGGGCCGCGCGACCGCCAAGGTGTCCACCGAAGGCGGAGACGCCGGGAGCGGGTCAAGGCTGCTGTGGGCGGAGAGCCGGGAGAACGCGAAAGTGTTCTACGCGGCCCCGGCGGCAACGGACGGCAGCCGGGAGGAGTTCGTGATATCCGCCGGGAGGTTCCGGTATGACGCCGTCGCGGCGCTGTTCGAGGCGTCCGGCACGGCGAGGATCGAGTTCGAGGACGGGGAACTGGCGGCGGAATCGCTGATAGGCAATCTGCCGGGGGGCGAAGGCTCTGCGCGCGGCGGCGGGAAAGTGGCTATGCGAGGGACGGTCTCCGGCAGGATAGGCGCGCTGAGCGTCTTCGCCGGGGAGATATCCGTCGCGCTGGAGGACGCGGAGTCGAGAGAGAAACGCGAAAAAGCGGCGGCTGCGAAGAAGAAGAAAGATTTAGAGACGGAAGGCGCGGACGGAAAAGAAGGCGGGAGCCAAGAGCGACGGGCGCGCTCGGCGACGCTGACGGCAGGCCGCGCGGACATCGACCTGCCCGGCCGCTTCGCGGATATTTCCGGCGGCGCAACCTTGGAAACTTCCGACGGCAACAAGTTCTCGGCGTCCGGCGGCAGGATCGAGTTCGGCGACGATCTGGCGTCGGTGAAAAAGATACGGATGGAAAACGTGCGGATACAATACAACATGGAGAGCGAGGCGCTCGCGCCCGCCGGGGGGAAACCCTGATGGAACAGTGTCTCAGAGGCGAGGGGCTGGTTAAATCCTACAAACAGCGGAAAGTGGTCAGCGACGTCACTCTCGACGTCTCTCCCGGCCAGATAGTGGGCCTGCTCGGCCCCAACGGAGCTGGCAAAACAACCACCTTCTACATGCTCACCGGCATAGTGTCTCCCAACAAAGGCAAAATCTTCCTCAACGGCGAGGATGTCACCCGGCTGCCGATGTACATGCGCGCCCGCAACGGCATGGGCTACCTCCCTCAGGAGGCGTCCATTTTCCGCAAGCTCAGCGTCGAGGACAACCTCCGCCTCATTCTCGAACACCAGAAGATTACGGAGAAACAAAGGAACGAAAAAATCGACTCGCTGATAGAGGAGTTCGGCATAGGCCACATAAGGAAGCTGAAGGGGAGCGTGCTTAGCGGCGGCGAGCGGCGCAGGGTGGAAATTGCTCGCGCGCTGGCCACCGACCCGGCGTTCCTGCTGCTGGACGAGCCTTTCACCGGCATCGACCCCATCTCCGTTCAGGAGCTTCAGGAGCTGATGCGCAAACTCAAGGGCCTCGGCATGGGCGTGCTTATCACCGACCACAACGTGCGCGAAACGCTCGAAATCACCGACCGGGCGTACATCATGTACGACGGAAAAATCCTTATATCCGGCACGTCGAAGGAAATCATACAGGACGAGATGTCGCGGAAACACTACCTCGGAGACAGGTTCAGGATGGACATCGACGAAGAGGAGGGGGAGCCGAAGGAGAGCTAGCCCGCGTTTTTTGACGTCGCGGTCCGGAGTCCGGAGGCGCCGAACGGCGCTATGAAGCTTACCGACAGAGCCGTCCTCGGAGAGATAGTCCCGACGTTCGCTTTCGGCGTTCTCGCGTTCACCGCGCTGCTTCTGGGGGTCGGCGGGATATACGAAATAATCCGGCTCGCCGCCGACTACTCTGTGAGCGCGCCCACCGTCGTCAAAGTGTTTCTGCTGAAGATGCCGTGGATAGTGGCGCTCACGCTTCCGATGTCGGCGCTGTTCAGCGTGCTTCTGGCGTTCAGCCGGTTCTCGACGGACCTAGAGATGACGGCGTGGCGCTCCGGCGGGGTCAGCTTCTCCCGGCTTCTTGCCCCCACTCTCGTCTTCGGCCTGACAGTAAGCGTGCTGACCCTTCTGATGAACGACACTCTGGCCCCTATGGCCAACACCGAATTCAACGCGCTGGTGGACCAGATAAAAGTTGAGGCGGGAGAGAATATACGGAAAGAAAACGCGCTGATACCCGAATTCGGAGACGAGGGTCTGAAAAGCGTGCTTTACGCGGACTCGATGGAGGGCAGGCGGCTGGTGGACGTGTGCTACACGCAGATGGAAAACGGGCGGGTCTCGAAAATAACCATCGCGCGGGAAGCGGTATGGGTGGACAACGTCTGGCGCTTCAGGAACGGCTCGCAACTGCTTTTCAACTCCGCCGGAGAGCTTAAAAACCTTGTAACGTTCGAAAGGCTGGATATAATATTTAAACAGAAGCTGGAAGACATGGCCCGGCAGAAGACTCGCGCGGGCGACTACACATTCAGGGAATTGAAGGACAGGATAGAACTGCTGGAGAAGCAGCAAATCGAAAAAACGGCGCTAAACAAGCTGAAAGTGGATTTTCACAGCAAACTGGCCATCCCGTTCGCCAGTTTCACTTTCGTCCTGATAGCCGCGCCGTTGGGGCTGAAGCCGCAGAGGTCCGGCTCGTCTGTGGGATTCGGGTTGAGCATAATTATAATTTTAATATATTATATATCGCAGATGATACTGCGAGGGTTGGGACAGGCGTTTCTGAACCCGGCGCTCGCCGCGTGGCTGCCGAATATCGCCCTGATGATAGCCGGAGCGGCGCTTTGTTACAGGGCATCAAGATAAATACGCGCCCGGCGGGGCGTTCAACTTTCCGCCGCACACGGGAGGGATTCCAATGAAAACCATGAAAATCGTCATCAAAGGCAACAACGTCAAAGTGACTCAGTCGCTTCGCGATTACGTAAACGACAAGATCGGCCGGCTCTCGAAATACTACGACAAAGTGTCCCGCGCGGAAGTCGAGTTGCAATATCAAGACAACAAGAGCGCGGAGGAAACCCAGCGGGTGGAGGTCACACTGACCGCCAACGGCTCCATATTCCGCTGCGAAGAGGCCTCCATCAGCATGTACGCCTCGATCGACATCGCCGCCGAAAAACTCGAACGCCAGCTCAAACGCTTCAAACAGAAACAAGTCGGACGCGGGCGCGGAGTGAAACACAGCGCGGAACTAGACCCCATCGCCCCGCCTTACGAAGACACGCCCGGCAAACGCGAACCGGAAATCGTTAGAACCAAAAAGTTCGCCGTCAAACCCATGACCCCTTCCGAGGCCAGCCTTCAGATGGAGATGCTGAATCACAGCTTCTACGTCTTCCTGAACTCGGATACGGATCAGATAAACGTGCTCTACGCCCGCAACGACGGCGACTTCGCCCTCATCGAGCCGGAATACGAATAAACTCTGACAACGGATTATCCGTGTGAGTTTATAAGGGGAAACTTCTGAAAAGGTTTTCCTTACTACATCTATCAACATAGCGTTTTATCGCCGCGCCGAAGGCGGAGCTTCGCTCTATCCTCGGAGCATTTCGCGGAAAAATTTTCAGAAACCGAAATGCCGGAATCGATGAACCGCGTTGGCGAGAGCAAGGAGCAAACATGAAAAAATCAGGAATAATCAATGTCGCGCTTATGTGTGTCGCGGCGGCGTTCGGAAGCGCTGCGCTCGCGCAAAATCCTCCTCCGTTCGCGGTGGAAAAAAGCGACCAGCCGCCGGTGTCTCCCGCATGGGTGTTCGACCACTGGGTCTGGGAAGACGACGTCAACACCGAGGCGGCGGTGTGGGAGATGGTTGACGGATACGAGAGCCGGGGCATCCCCGTCGGCGCTGTGGTGATAGACAGCCCGTGGTCCACTGAATACAACAATTTTATATGGAACACGGAAGCGTATCCTGACCCGCAGGGGATGATAGATCGACTCCACGCGCGCGGCATAAAAGTCATCCTATGGGCGACGTCCATGATGAACGAAAACAGCGATTCCGGAAGGTTCGAGCCTAAGACCAACGAGGTGTTCACGGAAGCGCGCGACAAGGGATACCTTTGCAACGGCGGAAGAACGATAAAGTGGTGGAAAGGCTCCGGGGGATTCGTCGACTTCACGAACCCGGAGGCGCGGGCGTGGTGGCGCGGGCTGAAGGCGCGCGTGGTTGATATGGGAATCGACGGCTGGAAAGTGGACGGCACGGACCCTATGTTTCCGGCGGACGGCTGGTGCGCATCCGGCCCGGTCAGCCCGAAGGAATACAAAGATATGTATTACATGGAGATGCAGGATTACATAACGTCGCGCAATCCCCGCGCGGTGGCATGGTCTCGCGCGGTGGACATGCTGGTCGCAAACCCGAAAGGTTTCGCTCCAATCAGCCACTCCCCGGTGAACTGGATGGGAGACGAGAAACACAACTGGGGAGACTTCGGTTTCATGAAGGCTCTGAGAAACGTGTTTGACGCCGCGCGGCTCGGTTACACCGTTATCGGCACGGACATAGGAGGCTACCACGGCGACGAAAAAATCACAAAGGAACTGCTGCTGAGATGGGCGCAGTTCGGCGCGCTGAACCCGCTGATGGAAAACGGCGGCCATGGCGCTCATTTCCCGTGGCTTCACGACGAGGAAACGGTCTCCATATACCGCAAGTTCGTGAAACTGCACCTCGAATTGAAACCATATTTCTATTCGATGATGATGAAAAGCCACAACATCAAAGGCCCGATAATTCACCCCGCAAAAGGACAATGGCAATATGTTCTGGGCGACAGCCTTCTGGTGTCAGTCATCCACGAGCCGAAGATGGAAAAAGAAGTGGAATTCATGGGCGCGAGGTGGAGGGACTTCTGGGACTTGGGGACGGTTTACGAGCCGGGGCAGAAAACAACCTACGACGTCCCGCTGGACAGATATCCGCTGTTCGTCCGTGTCGGCTCTATAGTTCCGTTGCGGGTTAGCGACGGGGAGCTTGGGCGCGGGGACGAGTCGTTCGCTGGAAAAGTCACGCTCGACATATCTCCGGGCGCGCCCGCGCGCTTCCTCCTGTACGAGGAAGGTTTCGAGCGCGCAGACATAACGCTTGAGATGGATTCGGAAAAGGATTTCACGGTCAGAGCGGGCGGGGGCGCGGGGCGGCAGTACATGATAACCGCGGCGAGCGCGGAGGCCCCCGTCTCGGTCGTAGTTAACGGGACGGCTGCGGCGCGGGACGACTCACTTGCCGGAATCGGCGACCGCCCCGAAAGATGGGCTTTCTCGCCTGTTTTCAAAAGGATATACGTCAATCCCGGCGCGGCGGACGGTGTCGTTGTCGAAGTAAAATACTGACCCTCGGCCGGCCTGAGCGCGGACGATAATCCGCGAGACGCTTCACAAAACAGGCCGCTTGAGTTTAGAATTGCCGTATGGAAATTGGAAACCTTAAAACGGCGGGACCGCTCCCGGCGGCGCTGGCGAACCCGGCGGCGATAGAGAAGGTGGCGCGCAAACGCGTCTCCGCTCCCGCGCCCGCAATCCGCGCCCGCCTCATTCCCCCGCTGCATGTGCAACTGGGACGCAAACATCTCGATTCCATCCGGGACGAGATAGCGTCCGCCGAAGACGTGTTGCTGAACGTCTATGAAGATATCGAGATGTTCGACGCGCGCGCGTCGGCGCTGGACGACATCGCGTTTCTGCTCATGCGGATGAAGGACAGGCTGGACGATGTGGTGAGCGGGCGCGACAGGCGGGCGGATATCCGGGCCGGGATGAACGCGCTGGCCGAAGGGCTGGAACGCGCCGCCGAGTCCGCTAAAAGGCGCAATATCCCCCTTCTGAAACCTGTCTCGCGCGTCGCTTCGCCTCCCGAATCAGCCCCGGCGGTTCTGGCGGATATCGTGTTCGTCGTAAGCCGCTCGACCTCTATGAAAACCGACGCCGAGGCAATGCTGCGAGGCATGAACGCCTTCAGCTCAGACTTGGCGAACCGGGGAATCTCCGCCATGTTCGGCGCCCAGCCTTTCGAGCGCTCCTCTCAACCCGCCGGCCCGCTGCGCTCCTCCATCTTTGATATCTCGGACGACCTCCGCTCCATATTCTTCAACGGCGAGACCGCCAATGCGCTGGCCGCCGTGCGCCAAACCCTCGAAGACCAGTCTTTTAGAGAAAACTCGCTGAAAGCAATCGTCGTGGTGTCCGACCGGGACGCGGACGACGACTACGCTTCGGCGGGCGAAGAAGCGCTTGAAGCCGTCTCTAACGCGGGCGCGGTCGTGTTTGCCATAGCCGGAAAAGACTTCTTTTCCAACAGGCCGTTCTCCGCTCTCAACAGGCTGGTGGAAGGCTCAGGCGGGGAATACCTGAGCATAAACAAAGCGTCGTTCGCGGACAACTTCGCCGCGCTCGCCGAAAGAATCGCCGAAGCCCTGCTGTCTCGCGGAGCGCACGTGACGGAGACGAGCGAGCGAATCGTTCACATCGGCCCCGCCCCGGCTGACTCCTTCCTCGTTCAGTTCCCTGACTATCGCCCGGACGCGCTCGGCTTGAGGAACCTTCCTCTCGAAACCGAGGAAGACTTCGCCGCCGCGCTAGAAAAGATATCAGACGCCATCGCCGCGCTCGCCGAAGACAAAACCGAAAAAGGCGCGCTCCTTGAGCGGCTCCGGCGCATCCTCCAGTTCTTCGACGGCATACGCGCCTTCAGGCTCGATTTCCGCGCGTGACCGATATGGCAAGCAGCGCGCCATTTTGCGCAAGCGAGCGAGCGGCGTTTCCAGATTCCTTTCCAGACAAATAACAACCGCTACATTTTTCCACTCTGGGGACATATAATAATCATTAGCAATCGGGCGGCGCGCGAGATGGCGTCGCGCGGGTTGCGGAATGGAGACTAATATGAAAATGAAAAAGATATCGGCCAAGGCGGGGCGGGTTTTCGCCGCCGCGATGATAGCGGGAACAATTCTAGCGTGCGGAGCGGCGGAAGCCGCGTCTCTGCCCCCCACCCTTTACGGAGCGCGAGTAATAGGCCACAGGGGCGCGTCAGGTTCCGCGCCGGAAAACACTATGGCGTCGTTCAAACGCGCTCACGAACTGGGCGCCGACATGTTCGAGTTGGACATTCACCGGGCCGCGGACGGCGTTCTCGTCGTGATTCACGACGACGACACCGAAAGAACCACCGGCGTTCCCGGCAAGGTGGCCGAGATGACATCGGCGCAGATAGCCGCACTCGACGCCGGCTCGTGGTTCTCGAAAGATTTCGCAGGGGAGCCTATCCCCACGTTGCGGCAAGTCCTCGATTGGGCGAAAGACAAGATTCAGGTGAACATCGAGATAAAGTCCGCCGGATGCGAAGAAGGCGTAGTGGCCATGGTCAACGAGTTCGGCATGAAAGACAAAGTGATAGTGACTTCTTTCGAGCATTCGTTTCTTAAAAAGATTAAAGAGCTGGACCCCGACATAACAACCGGGGCGCTTACGCGGGACATTATCGACCTCGGAGACATCGACAAGATAATCGAGGCGTGCGCGCCCGACGCGCTCAATCCTCGCTACATCATGGCGAACAAAAAAGTAATCCGGCGCGCGCAGGAGCGCGGGCTGAGCGTGAACATATACACCGTCAACGACCCCATTACGATGAACAGGCTTGCGCGGGACGGCGCGAACGGCATAATCACCGACCACCCGGACGTTCTGATAGAGGTTCTCAAGAAGCTAAAAACTAAAGGGCCGGATTCCGGAGCGGAGGAAGCGGCAAAATGATGGAAGACAACGGCGCTCACGGAGACGGAAGGCCTTCACCCCCGAAAATCAGCATTGACCGCGACGGGAACTGGTTCGCGGACGGAAACCCCGTGGCGCACGAGAAGATACTTAGACTGTTCCAAGAGTCGCTGGCGATCGAGGACGGGCGGCATATATTGCGCATCGGCAACGAAACCAACCCGGTGGCTGTCGAGGACGCGCCGTTCGTGGCGCGGCAGTTCTTCGTGGAGAACACGGAGGACGGCACGGATGTGGCGCGGCTGACTCTCAACGGCGGCCTCTGCGCCGAGCTTGACCCCGGAACGCTCAGGGCGGCTGAAGGCGGCGCGCTGTACTGCTCGCTGCCGGGCCGCAACGGCCTCGAAGCCCGCTTCTCCCGCGCCGCGCTCTCGCAAATGGCGAAATTCCTCGAACGCGACGAAGCCGGCGGCTTCTACTTGGAACTTAACGGAACCCGCAACTATATCGACCCGCCCCCGCTGAACGAAGATTGAGCGCAACGGGCAACATTGTGCCATGCGGAAGGATATTGTATTATAAACGCGAATCCGTCGGAGCGTTCAGGCCCGCCTTATTGGCAGGCGGCCCGGACGGCGGCGGAGCGTTTGCGCTTGCGGCGCATTTCGTGAGGTCGTTATGATATACAGTCTAGTCGTTCTCAACAAACCGGCCATCAATTCCGACAGGAACGAGAAAATGGGCAGGGTCAAAGGCTATGTTATCGACCCTGACGCCCGCAAGGTCCTCGCCTTCATTCTCGCTCCCGACGCCGAAAAAGGCTCGCTTGATGTGGTTCCTTTCGACGCGGTGAAACGGATTTACGACAACGCCGTCATCTGCGAGGGCATCCCTGCCCCCATCCCAATCTCGGACAGGCCCGACCTGCTCAACGTATTCCTAAAAGACGTCGCGCTAATCGGCTCTCAGGTTATCACGGACTCCGGAATGCTGGCGGGCGCGGTGCACGACTTCGCGTTCGACGAAAAGACGGGCGACCTCGCCCAGCTTGCCCTCCTGCCGGAGATGCCCGCCGCAAAACGCGTCTCCGCAAAATACATCCTGAAAATCACGCAGTCCAGAATAATGATAAAAGCCGAGGCGCTGGACGATGTGCCTCCGGCTCCCGAAAAACCGGGAGCGCCGGGAGACGCCGCCAAGAAGGTAGAATGCGCGCCCCCGCCTCCCCCGCCCGAACCTGAACGCCCGGCGGCGGCTCAGCCGCCCGCGCAGGAGCAGGCTTTCGAGACCCCGCAGCCCGCCGCAGAAGAACCCGCCCAAACTCCATCCGAGCCGGAACCCGCCGACTCCATATTCGACTCGACGGACTTGAAGGAGTTCATCAAACAAGCTTTCTTCGAAATGACAGGCATGATAGTCGAGAGAGTCAACGCGCTCGACGCGTCGGAATCCATAAAAAGCCTCGGCGAGAGACTGCCGGAAATGCTGAAATCCATAGGAGGCGCGCGCGCGGAGGCCGACCCCGCAGACGAGTTGATTATCGAGGAAAAAATCAAGCGCGCCCTATCGCCTCACATTAAAGAGTTGAAGGCCGACATAAACAAGCTTCTGGAAATAGCGTCCTCAATGAGCGCGGCCCCGCAGGCTGAGCCGCCCGCCCCTCCCGACCTCTCCCCCATCTCAAAAGCGCTCGCCTCCGCAGAAGCCTCCTTGTCAGAAAAAATAGACGCGGCGTTCGATTCTATCCCGCGCAGCGAACCGAAAGACATCGAGGCCGCCGTCGGCTCGCTCACAAAAATCACGAGCGCCCTTGAAGACATCAAAGAGCGCGTCCCGGCGAAAGAAGACATAAGAAAACAAATAAGCGACTACAGCGTCAGGTTCGAGGAGCGGGCGAACGCCCTTAACAGCGCGTTTCTGGCCGAACTGGACAAACAGATGGGCGCGGCGCGCGAAGCCATCGCCTCCGTCGAGCGGAAACGCTCCGGTCCGGACGCGTCCGAAATCGTCTCGAAACTCGACGACCGGATATCGAACGCGATGGAAGACTTCCGGGACAGGTTCGCCGCCCAGTTGTCCGTCGAACTTGAGGAAAACTTCGCGCAGAAGCTTGAGCGTTCTATCGCCGCCGGAATGAGGGAGGCCGCAGAGGTGGCCCGCTCTCAGGCGGACAACTTGGCCCTTCAGGCGAAATCCGCGAAGGACGCCGTAGCCAAACTTGCGGAAGCGCAGGCGGCTCTGCCGGACAGGCTGAACTCAGCGCTCGACGCGGTGAGAGCGAAACTCGACGAGATAGCCGGAAGACCCCGCGACGAATCCGCCGGTTTCGACGCTGACGCGCTCGAAGCGAGGCTCGCAGAACGGCTGGACAGGATATCAGCCGCGGTGACGGCGGGAACACAGGAAACAAAGGCGGGAGCAGAGCGCGCGCTCGACGGGTTGAAGGCGGCGGCGGAAAACATTAAAGAATCCGTCGACAGCCGGTTGGCAGAGCGCGCGGACGTCTGGAAGAAATATCAGGACGATTCCCTCGGCGCGGCCAGAAGGCTCGAAGAGCGCGTCCTTGAGTTGCGCGAACGCAACGTCAGCCTTGAGGCCGCCTTTGATTCCGCCCGCTCCGCCATCCTCGACGAGGTGCGATCCTACACCGACACCACGCTCAAACCGGAAGACCTCATGATCGTCCGCGAGTGGCTCGGCGAGATAGCTCCGAAACTCAGCGACGCCGTCGCCCTGAAAGTGGACGAAGGGATACGCTCCGCCGCCGAAGAAATAAAACGAGTGGCCGAAAACACGCGCGGCCAGTTCGACGCGCTCACGGACTCAATAGGGCTGGCCGGCGAAAACCTCAGCGGCCTCGCAGACCAGCTCGTGAACGAACTCGGAAAACAGTTCGACGAAAAGATGTCGTCATTGCCGGAAAACGGTCTGGGCCGCGAGGCGCTGGAGCAGTTCAAGTCGGAAATCGCAGAGCGCGTTCAGGCGTCCACGGACGCCGTTCGGGAACGGCTCGACGCCGCCGCACGCGACCGCGCGGAAGAACGCGACGCCCTCTCTCTAAGGCTCAACGAATCTCTCGAAAACGCCGTCTCGAAAATCAGAGAGAGCCTCTTGTTGGGAATCGAGGCGGGCAGGCAGGAACTGGCGGAAATGAAAGACCTCGAAAGCCTCCGGGACCGGCTCGAAGGCCGCATCGGCGACGTCGTGGACGACATGGTCGGCAAAATCGAAAACAGACTCGACCAACGAGACAGATACTACGAGGAAGGCGTAAGCTCCATACTCGCAAACTTGGAAAAACTCGTCAGCAGGGGGCTTAAACCAGATTTCGAGGGCATGTTCTCCGGCGGCGGCCTTATCAGCAGCCTGTTCGGACAGAAACCCGCGCCGCAGAAGATAACTGGGAAGACCTCGCCGTACGCCGGCTCGCAGCCGCAGAGCGCTTCCGACGCCTCCCTGCGCCGATTCGCCTACCTCATCGGGAAAAAAATAAAGTCGGATATCGTAGACGCGGACGGCTCGACAATCGCCGCAGCCGGAGACACCGTCAACGAGGCCCTAATACGCTCGCTCAGGGATAAGCAACGCACGCTCGACCTGATACGAAGCGTCGATTTCAACGCCTGACGCTCCGCGCGCGGCGGCGGTCGGAAACGCTTACCGTCCCGCCTCCCTGCGGAGCGCGCCGATTCGCTTTTTTTGACAGCGCGGGCAAAAACCTAAGCCGGGACAAACATGCCCGGAATCCATGCTTTTCGAGTTTCTCCCCGCATTGATGAAAAATTCGGCCTGAAATTGTATAATATCTCAAACTTGCGCGCAGAGGTGACTTATGGACAGACTGTACTGGGACATTTACGCCGTCAATACGGAGGACTTCCCGACCTTCATCGACCGGACCTCCAGCCACCTTCACATATATCTGGGCGACGTGCGCGAAGCCGTCGCGCACACAGACCAGATCAGCAAGTACGGCCGCGTCATCTACAACCAACAGGCTTGGGACACAGATAAGTTCAAGGAAATCAAAGACGAAGTCACCCAGCCTAACCACTACGACGTTATCAAGGAAACCATCCTCCGCGTGAACAAATACAAATGCGACAAGGTGGACATGGGATACGTGGGCCGCTGGAAAAACCCATATCAGATTGCCGACACTCATCTGCCGACCGGCATAACCATCTCCTACGAGAAAAGACCCGAATGCCACTTCATCCGCACTGTTTTCTTCTCGCCGGAACACTGGTTCAATCTTCAGTGCAAGCCGCTGTTCCGCACAGACCCCATAGTGGAAAAGGAGCCGAAAGGCTCTTGGAACATGAACCCGGTGGGGTTGATCGCCCCCAAACCGGAAAAATCTGCGGCGAACCGCCGCGCCATGTTCAACATCGTTTCCGACTTCATCAAGGAGTTCAGGCCCGCCTTCACCGGCCTCGGCCTCTCCCAGTTCTACTTCAACTTTGAATCCGGAAACGCCTACCTGACGGACAACGAAGCCAAAGAGCGGGAAGACCTGCTTCCTCTGATTTTTAGTTTCAGGGAAGACGGCAACCGCCCGATGTTCAGCGACTCTACGGAGATTCCGATCGACAACTTCGACAACACGCTTGCGCGCGACCAGAGGATGTTTTTCGACCGGAGATATTTTGAATTCCTCTAGATCGGCCTTCTCGACGGATGAAAAGGGATAAAGGCAGCAGGCAGTTCGCGCCCCCATCGGCGCCGGACGGACGCGACCGCTTCTTCCTCGCGCCCCGGCTCGTCCTCTTCGCCGGAACAGCCGTCTGGCTCTTCACAACATCCCAACAGATGGTCTTCCTCGAAGGCGAAAGCTCCCGACTCATCTCCGGCGTGGTCCCCCTGCTTGTGATGTTCGCCGTCTACACCGGCATGTTCCATCTTCTAGCCCGGCTCTACCCCTCGCGCGCAAAAGGCGTCTATTTCATATCCACCGTCGTGGACGTCGCCTTCATCACGCTGCTCATCCGCGCCACAGGCTCGTGCCAGAGCAATTTCTATCTCGCCTACTACCCGTTCATCGCGCTGGCTGTGTTCTATTTCGGCGTAGGCGGAGGGGGCGTCGTCGCCGCTCTTTCCTCCGCCGCCTACCTCCTGATTTATCTTGCCAATCCTCAACAGCTTTTCGCCGCCGACTTCGCCCTCCGCCTCGGTTTCATGTTCATGGTGTTCTTCGTCCTCGCCTTCTTGGAAGAGAATGCCCGGAGAGCGCGCGCGGATATAGAACGGCAGAAAAACACCATCGACGCGCTCAACGCCCGTCTCGAAGAGCGTTTCATGGACATCGTCGAGGACAAGGAAAACCTCTCCCGCCTAGTAGAGGAGAAAGAACGTCTGCTCAACTCCCAGAATCTCCTGACAGCCCGGCGCCGCGCCCACATCTCTTTCGCAAAAGAACTGAACGCCCAGAACGACGTCGCCAAAACCGCGATGCTCTTCAACAGGTACGCCAAAGGACTGCTCGAAACCGACAGGGCGGACATCGTGATAGTGAACTTCTCGGCGAAAACCGCCGCCCTCCACCCGGACGACTCTGAAGACCGTCCGACCGAAATCCCCATCGACCATCCGCTGATACTGAAGGCCGAGCGAGAGGCCGACTCCGCCGGATTCTTCGAGGCGACTTGGAACAGCGCCGAGGCCGCGGACATCCCCTGCTCCATCCTCGTCGCCCCCACCCAGCCTTCCGCCATGCACGTCCAAACACTTTCGGGCGCAGGCGAAAAATTCACCGGCCTCTTCATCGCCTCAAGCTACGACGACTACGTTTTCGACCCCGACATCCTCGACGAGCTTCGCATCCTCTGCAACCACCTCGCCGTCGCAATCGAAAACATGTCCCTCAGAACAAAACTTCAGGACATGGCGGACACCGACGGCCTCACCGCCGTCTTCAACCACAGGTATTTCCAGAGCGCGTTGGAGCGGGAAATCATCCGCTACAGAAGATACAAACGCCCCCTGACGCTCCTGATGATCGACATAGACCACTTCAAAAAGCTCAACGACTGCCACGGCCACCAGACGGGCGACATCGTCCTTCGCGGCATGTGCGACATTGTCAAAAAGCAACTGCGCAACTCCGACATCCTCTGCCGCTACGGCGGCGAGGAGTTCGGCGTCGTCATGCCGGAAACCGACGTTTCGGGAGCGATGGTGGTGGCTGAACGCGTCCGCAGCGCCGTCGAAAAACAGCCGTTCACATCCGTAGACGGCGAACCCCTGAATATCACCGTCAGCCTCGGACTCGGCGCCTTCCCGCCTGCCGAAGACGCCGAATCCATTGTCAAAGCCGCAGACGAAGCCCTCTACCGCGCAAAAGAATCCGGCAGAAACCGCGTCGCCTGCTGACAAGCCCCTTATTCTCTTTGTTTTATCCCGGATTCGTCATTGAACCTGAATCCGCCATTAGGATTCGGACGCGATTGTTCAGAGCGGATGAAATGCGAGACGCAAGGCGCGTTTTTGCAGCGAATAGAACATACGGTTCATGAACAAAAAAACGCGGCGGCAACGAAGCAGTTCGCCGCTATGAAAATCGCCCCGGTTCGTCGGCTCTATCGGCGAATCCGGGTTGAAAGCATTGCGTTTCTTAAAATAGCGCAAAACAACGCAACAGCGACGTTCAGCCGCGGGAAGAGGCGATTCTATCAAGCGCGTCTTTTTCGTCGGGCAGAATCATCAGTATCTGGTGAAGAGAAAACTGGTCGAACACCCTTGCAAGCTCGCCTTCGAGGCCGACCACCCATATTTGCTTTCCGGCTTTTTTGAACGACTGGCTGCTTTCGACAAGCAGCCCGATTCCGCTGCTGCTTATGAAGTCCATCTCTTTGAAGTTGAGCACAAGATTCTTCACCGGCCTGTCCAGTTGCGGTTTCACAGCGCGGCGGAAATCTTCCATGTTCGACATAAAGACGCCGCCAATCAGGTCGACCACCACCGTGCCGTTATCGGGGTCGACATCGCGCGCCCTGTATTCAAACTCGTTGACTCTCATAGCGTGTCTCCGCCGTCGACAGGTTGGATGAATCCGTGTTTCCAATGTGATTATACCCCAAAAGAAAGAGTCGTCCCGACGGTCCGAAAAAAAACACGCCCGCGAGCGCTCGAAAAAACGCGCAACTTTTTCACTCTTAAAGAGACACTATTCTATACAGCGCGAGCGGGCGAGAGGCCCGCGACGCAGCGCGGAACCGCAGGGGATCAGAGCATGAAAAAACCATTCGAGGGAAATCGCGTCGGCGTGTTGATGGGCGGGACGTCGGGAGAGCGCGAAGTGTCGTTGCGCTCCGGAAAAGGAGTCCTCGACTCTCTGACGAGGCAGGGCTACGACGCCGTGGGAATAGATGTCGGATCGGATGTCGCCGAAAATCTGAGAGCAGAGAAGGTGGAAGTCGCGTATATCGCCCTGCACGGCAAAGGCGGAGAGGACGGCGCTATACAGGGACTGCTCGAAACAATGCGGCTTCCCTACACCGGCTCCGGCGTGGCCGCCAGCGCGATTGCGATGGACAAAGAACTGACTAAACTGCTCTTCAGGCACAGAGGCGTTCCCGTCCTCGAAGACTCCTATCCTGACAGGTCGAAAAAACTGAGCGAATGTTGCGCCGCAGCCATAGCGGCGACCGGGCTGCCTGCGATCGTTAAACCTCTGTCCGAAGGCTCAAGCCTCGGCGTGGAAATCGCGCGCGACGAACGCGCCCTCAGAGACTCCGTCGGCAGACTCGTCGATAAGTTCGGCCGGGCTATGGTGGAGCGGTTCGTCTCAGGCCGCGAGATTACTGTCGGCGTCCTCGGATGCGGCGAATCTCTTCGCGCCCTTCCCATTCTCGAACTGGTCCCGAAAAACGAATTCTACGACTTCGAGGCAAAATATACCAAGGGAATGACTCAGTTGATATGTCCCGCAAGACTGGACTCTGCGACTACGGAGCGGGCGATGGGGCTGGCTGTGGCGGCGCACCGCGCTCTCGGCTGCCACGGGGTCTCCCGCGTCGACTTCATAGTGGCTCCCGACGGCGGCATGTTCGCCCTCGAACTGAACTCCATCCCCGGCATGACCCCCACCAGCGACTTGCCCGAAGAAATCGCCGCCGAAGGCGGCTCCTACGACACCCTAGTCCTCGAAATCCTCTCTTCCGCCACTCTGGACAGATGATAACGGCGCTTAAGCAATGACAAAAAGAAGGCCGAAGAAAAAGAAACAAACGCCAATTAGCAGCCATTAAATCCGAATCCGCCGTTAGGGTTCGCAAGCCATTGTTCAGAGCGGATGAAACACGGAACGCAACGCTCTTTTTTGCGGCAGGGGCGGGATTGCCCCGCCCCAAATTGTCGCAGTTGTCGGGCGCGGAAACCGCGCTCCTGCTAACAAAAAAGCGCCGGCAACAATTCGGTTCGCCGCTGTGAAAATCGCCCCGCTTCGCCGGCTCCATCGGCTAATCCGGGTTGAACCTCTTCAAAACGTTTCAATGGTAGTCGCGGAAGAATACCTATCGCGCTTCCCTCCCGATGCCCTTGTTAAATGTTTTTGAAGTGTATTTCCTTGAAAACCCTTTCCCAATATCTTTTCACATGATACGCGCCGAAAGCGGAAGCGAAGCTCCGCGTTCGGCGCTAGCGTGAAATGTTTTGAAAGGGATTTTAAGGGAAAACTTTTTCAAAAGTTTTCCCTTAATTTTTCCCATAATAAATTCCCATAAATTTCCGGCCGCGCGATTGCTTTAATGCGTTTTTGATTTATCATTATCTTGTCACGCTGAAAAGACGGAGAAACCGCGCGGGTTGCCGCGCGACAGGAGCGCAATAATGGGGCAGGACAAACGCAAACATCCCAGACTCGACCTCGATTGTCCGGTCAAGTACAAAGTGCCCGAACAACTGGAGATAAGCATAGCCAGCCTGAAAAACATAAGCGGCGGCGGCTTAGCCTTCATGTCCGAAAAACACGTCGAAGCCGGCTCCACCATTGAAATGGAATTCGCGCTTCCCGGCGACTCCGAGCCGTGCGTGGCTCGCGGCGAAGTCAGGTGGAGCGAAACCATGGAGGAATCCGAGGGCCGCTTCACACACCGCGTCGGCGTCGAATTTATCGAAATATCCGAAAAACGCAGAAAAGCCATCACTGGATTCGTCGTCAACCGCCTCCGCTCTCAGGTCAACCGCGAAATCAGGGACGAAAAACCCCCTCTCAACAGGCGGCTCTCCATGCTCGTAGTCGACGACGACCGCGTCGTGCTCAAACTCATCGAGGAAATCTTCAAGGACAGCTTCAACGTCATCACCGCCCGCGACGGCTACGCAGGCATCGAAAAAGCCCGCGAATGGCGCCCGGACATCATCCTCCTCGACATCGTCATGCCAGACCTCGACGGCTTTTCCACCCTAATGCTCCTCAAAGACTTCCCAGAAACCGCCAATATCCCCGTAATCATGCTCTCCGTCCTCCGGCAGAAAAGCAAAATATTCCAAGCCGTCCAGCACGGCGCCCACGACTACGCCCTCAAACCCTTCACCGCCGAATCACTCCTTCGCAAAATTAGAAAAGTCCTCGGCGAATCCGCCCTGAATAAACCCTGACGCAATTATTCCGCCGCATGCTAAAAAAGAAACCATATACAGAAACGAATTTGTCAGCGGCGCCCATCTTGTTGTTCGCTATTCATATGCAATATTCACTGAAAAACGCTCTTTGCGCTTCGAAAACGACCGCTTCAGCGGACGAATCCGAAACAATGGCGGCGCGAGGGATTGCCCCCTGAACGGCTGGAGAATATTGTTGATAAAAGGCAACAAAACGGACATTGTGAATGATTTCACAAGCCTTGGGGTTGTGTAAAGTTTTTTAATTCCCGCCTATACAAGGGTTATTCGCTTTGCGATAATTGCATTGTCAGAAAAAAAGAAGCGGTTCGCACAGGAACCGCCTAAGGTGTCGTAATAGACACTAAGAGGAAATTGAGGATTTAAGAGGCCTCGTCAACGCGCGCAACACTCCCCGCGCGCGCCCAGATCGAAATTTAAGATTTATCCGCCTTTCAAAACGCCTTTTCAGGCGTTATTGTGTCTTTTTAACAGCCTCGCCGCCCTTAAAACCTATCCCTCAGCCATCCGGCTGTCATACGATGTAGGGATTCAACACCCCAATTATACCTGTTTATTTTTAAAAATCCAGACTTTTTTTAATTTTTGACCTAGAGGTCAAACCGCCGGATTGACGCCCCCTGTCAGGCCGGTTAGACAGGGGGCGTCCCGGACCGTGTCCCGCCGCTCCGACTATGATGCCGCGGAGACCCCGGAGAACCTGATGCCCCGCAAACGTTCCCTCGCTGACTTTAACAACATTCCCCGGTTCATGGCCTCCATCGCCTGTGATGCTGATGGAGCTTCGAGACATTCAAAAATCTGTAAATTATCATTTTCGGCATCGGCTTCGCTGTCGCAGCCGACGGTTATAACAAAAACATCCGGATGAAGCTCGTTCACTCTGCGGATGAAGTTCGCCTGTTTTTCGGGCCGACCATCAGAGAGAGCCAACACGCAATCGAACCCGCGCTCATTGAGTAGTTTCAGGGCGATTGAAAGTTTAGACGTGGACTGCGCGCGCCATCCAGCTTCGCGCAACTCGTCCGTCAGCGCCATTCGCCTGAAATCCATCGTCCCCGCTATGAGCGCAGAACCTATCTCTCTCATCAGCCCGACTCCTTTATCGCCTTGTCTCTGCCGCAAAATCCATTTCTCTTATCATGTTTTCGAGGACGGAGGAGTCTATCGGCTTCTTGAAAAAACTCTTCGCCCCCGCCTTTATCGCCCTCGCTATCATGTCGTACTCGCTGTGGGCCGTCATTGCCAGCACGTTCGCTCCCGGTTTCTGCCCCATTATTCTGCTGAGTGTTTCCACCCCGTCCATCCCCGGCATCACCAAGTCCAGCAGAATCACGTCATACCTTCGGGAAGTGACTTTTTGCAGGGCGTCGAACCCATCCTCCGCCGTGTCGGCTTCAAATCCTTTGACGTTCAGCAGTTCGCTCAAGCCTTCCCGAACGAATCTGTCGTCGTCGATTACCAACACGCTTTTCTTTCTTTCGTCCATTCGGGCCTTCCCTCGATGATCTTCTACTTATATAAATCAAAACCCGTGCCAACCTTTCATAATACGAAATATTCTTTTTACAACTGGGTTTTATATTTTTCGCTTGCTTTGAGAAAAGCCGGGGTTGCGCATTATGACAAAGGCTTTATACATTGTCTTAACCCGGCACGTTAAGTTTTCTTTACACGGGTTTTAGGGCCTTGTTTTCAGGCTTTTCAAGCAGTTGTTTGTTAAATGTTTTTAACATCAGGGCGTGGCGACAGTAAATCGGAATCTGGCAAGTAAGAGATTTGTATTTGAAAAATGCATATAAATTACTAGATATCGCTGCCGGAAAGCATTTTTTTAATTGTGGCTACCAATTCGGAGCGGGGGGCTGTGACCTGCGCAGGGCGGTCGTCCACCCATGATGCGCGGTCTTTGATGTCTTTGGACAGCTCGCGCCCGAGTAGAAGGTCTTTAATGGAAACGGTTCTGGAGTTGAGTTCGTCTTCGCCGCAAATCACCGCCAGAGGGAGGTTTCTGCGGTCGGCGTATTTCAGTTGTTTTCTGAATCCGCCGCTTCCGGTGAAAAGTTCGGCGGGAATGCCCGCGCCCCTGATTTCGAACACCAGCTTCTGATATTCGGGCATAAGGGAGGGGTCCATTGTGGTGACGAGGACGGGGGCGGAATATGCCGAAGCGTCCGGCGGAAGGAGTTGTTTGAGGGCGGACATCAGCCTGTCTACGCCGATGGAGGCCCCGGTGGCGGGGACTTTGCGTCCGAGGAACCGTTCTACCAGAGTGTCGTATCTGCCGCCGCCGGCGACTGAGCCGAACTGTTTCTTTTCGCCGCGCTCGTCGACAGTCTCAAAAGTGAGGGCGGCTTCGAACACCGGGCCGGTGTAATAGGCGAGGCCTCTGACGATGAGCGGGTCGAACACGGCGCGGTCTTCGCCGAACCCGGCGGCGGACAACATGTCGTGTATGGCGCGGAGTTCGGAAACTCCTTCGCGGCCCGTCTCTGAGTCTTTGACGGCTTCGAAGAGCGCGTCGCAAACGTCCGAGCGCCCGTCTCCCGATGCCCGCAGGTATCGGACGATGGAATCAATCTGAGAGTTGGTCAGGCCGGCTCCTTTGGTAAAATCGCCGGACTCGTCTTTTCTGCCCTCTCCGAGCAGACGGATAACGCCGTCCATGCCGACGCGTTCGAGCTTGTCGATGGCGCGCAGGACGACAAGGGAGTTGTCCGAAGAAGATTCGGCGACTGATGCCGGGGCGACGCCTGCGGCTTCCAGCGCGCCGTTGAGAGCCTTGCGGTTGTTGATTTTCACGATATAGCCGCCGCGTTCGACGCCTGCGGCTTCCAGCGCGTCGGCCAGAGCGCAACAGGCTTCGGCGTCTGCCGCCGGGGAGCCTGCGCCAACCGTGTCGAAGTCGCACTGGTAGAATTCCCTGAACCTGCCGGGACCGGGTTTTTCCAGCCTGAACACCGGGCCGACCTGATAGCGGCGGTAGGGGAAGACGATTTCTTTTTCGTGTTCGGCCACATAGCGGGCCAGAGGCGCGGTGAGGTCGTATCTGAGGGCGACCCATTCGGCGCTGTCGTCGCGGAAGGCGAAAACGCCGCCATCCGGCGCGTCTACGTCGGGCAGGTGCTTGCCTAGGGCGTCCAGATACTCGATGTGGGGAGTTTCGAGCGGTTCAAAGCCGTATCTTCGATATACGGAGCAGACGGAGGCGATCATGCGTTCGCGCAGGAGAACATCCTCCGGGGGGATGTCTCTGAAGCCGCGCGGGAGGCGCGGGATCGGGCCTGTTTCGATATTCATAACGCCATCCTGTGAAAACGCCCGGCCGTCAGCCCGAATGGGCGTCCGCCGGGCCGGGTCTTTGAAGTACCGAGGAGGGGATTCGAACCCATGCTCTCTTGATCCACAGTCAAGCGCTTTAGACCAGCTAAGCTACCTCGGCATGTTCGCGCAAGATTCAGCGCATTATAAAAATACATAAAAACCGGGCCGTTTTCAAGCGCCTTGCCAAGTCATGTAAGGTTTAAAATCTGACTAATGCGTTTTTTTCTCTTTTTTTACGCACAATCTGATGTCTGCTCTCAGCAAAAAAAAACATTTCTTTATTGTTTTTTATCAATCTCTTTAATCAACTTTTCAACGCACTTTTCAAAATTATTGTTAATGTCATATTCCCAGAAACGCAAAACTATCCATCCGTCCTTTTTCAAGGAATTAGTCACTCTCCTGTCGCGTTTGCGGTTGTTTTCAATTTTTTCCTTCCAGTAACCATAGTTTGTTTTAGGTATGGTTCCTCTTGATTTATGTCCATGCCAAAAATCGGAATCAATAAATACGGCTATCTTTTTTCTTTTGAATACAATGTCTGGCTTGCCGAGTATTGAAGCCACGTTTTTAGAAAAGTAAATCTTTCTTCTATTTAGCTCGCGAATCATTTTTATTTCGGGAGCGGTGCCGAAAGAGCGGATATTGCTCATGTTTTTTTTTCGTTGCTCAGGAGTGAGATTATCCAAATCAAAAAGGCTCAATATTAAACGCTGAAATCCAGATAGTAGTTTTCATCGTCTATTTTGTAAATGGCGATGTCTGTTCTCCCATAGATATCCAAATGATCGGCAAGAACTAAAGCGCCGGAAGGCAAACCCAGTCTTCTTCTGAAATAAGAACCTAGTATGGCGTTGCTTGGTTTTGATTCTATGGCTTTGTCATTGTCCTGAGCAATAACACAAAGAATGCTTTCTCCATCGTCAGTGACAACATTAAAATGATGCCGTCTTGGCGGGAAAAAACCAGTTCTGGCAATCTCGGCAGGAATTCTCAAATATGCTTGATTTTTATCTCTTCCCAGCCTTTGACCCCAATTTAGACCTGACTGAACCGGAACCCTGCCTTGCCTGTCAAGAAATGATAATCTAATCGAATCAGGACCTTTATAAGGTATTTCTTTTTTCTTTTTCGATACAACATTTTCAACATCCTTTGTTCTGCGGCACCTTTCGTCATAAAAAATCACCATGCTTTCAACATCTGCATTGTCACAAGAAACACTTCTATCAAAAAGCTGTTTAAACATGCTGTGTGTTTCTTTGGGATCCGATTCAGAAACAACCTCTGTATATCCTCCGAAAAAACCATTGTGTGTGTAGTTGGCCGAACCGACAAAAGATATACTAGGCTTTTCACCAGCTACCCATGTGTATGTTTTCGCGTGAACAGGAGGACCGTCCATAATATATCTGCAATAAAATCGATCTTTTAAATCCCGTTCTACCATTTTTTTAAAAGAAAGATGATTTCCAAATCCAATACCGTCTTTCGGGCACATTCCGACAATCAAGCATATTTTCGTTGATGCCGGAATCGCCTCAAAGTGCTTTGACGCCATCGCCGCCGAAGCATATCCCGATACAATCAGAAGTTTTTCACAGCCGTGTTCTGCTGGCTTGACCAATACATTATTAAAAAGATCGTCTTTAATCATGCTTAAAGTCCGCCAAATGAGAGCTCCAAATTCGTTTCCTCAAAACTCATGTTTGCGCTTATTGAATTATACTTGACTCCGGCGAAGGTTTTTAAAACAGCGGTTGTGATAATTTCCGACAGCTTTGGGGGAACAGCCATTCCTATTTGCTTTCTGACGCTTTCTTTCGATCCTTTGAATTCATAACCATCTGGAAAAGTTTGTAATCTTGCGCGTTCTCGATTTGTCAAAGCCCGTGGTTCTAACCAGTGATAACAATGTGTTCCGCCACCGCCGCTTCCAGTAATAGTATATGAAGGTTTATCTGGATGCAGTCTCCTATATATTTGACTTATTCTTGCACCCTTTACGTTGAGTCTTAAATGCTCTGGCATGTTTGAGTTCCAAACATTATCCCCGGGTTGAATATGCTTTAATCTTTCCACAACAGTTTTCGACTGTGTTGTTCTGTCTTGATTCATCGCCGTGCTGGGTATAGGCGGTATTTCCAATGCTTCTCTAGCGGTAATATGCTTTCCTAATGTCGTAGGAGCAGGAACCTGAAAAGACAACCCAAGCGATTCATGAATACCGACAATAATAATACGATGCCGGGTTTGCGGAATGCCGTATTCTTCAGCTTTATATAAATGCGCGGTCAATTTGTATCCGCCTCCCGAAGATTTCAAATCCCTAACTATAGTTTTAAATGCGCTTCCATTATTGGCGCTCACAATACCGCTTACATTTTCAGCAATGAAAAACTTCGGTTTTAAGCAGTCAATAACTTTGATCCCATAATTATACAGCGGGCCATATTTTCCATTAATTCCTTTCTTATCTCCAACCAAGCTGAAATCGTTGCATGGAAAACCGAAAGCAAAAGCCTCTATCTCTTCGAGTTTCGAAATGTTTAAGAAGCGCACATCCTTAGTAATCACTGATTTAGGAGAGTCAGGACAAATGTTGTGTCTATATGTTTCACACGCGTCTTCGTCAAAGTCGCTTGCCCAAACGTGTCTTAAGCGGTATGTCTCCTCTTCGTTATGCGCGCATGCTCGTAAAGCTCCGTATGCCAGCCCGCCGGGACCACAGAATAACTCTCCATAATTCAAATAAACGGCTTCTCTGTTTCCAAATCCAGAATGCTCCTCAGCAACCTTTCCATATGAAGAGCAATATGTAGTGTAAGTCTTTTTTCTGGTTTTGCTTTTTTTCACAATCTTTTTTTTCATGCAAGCCTCTTTCGGCGTATTTTACAGCATTCAGGCTAAAAAAACCACAGGCGAATACCGCGTTAACATTAGACGCTTCTTGTGCCGCAAATTGAAGATCAACACTCTGTTCGCGGTTGATATCTTAAAGCGTTTTCACTTCCACCAAGCCGCGGACGGCGTTGCAGCAATAGAGGGCGGAGGCGTTTTTGATGTCGCGCGCAGAAAGGATTCTTTCCTCCGCCAAGCCGCGTTCGAGGAGGTTTTGCCTGAACACGCCGGGAAGCAGCCCGCAGGAGACAGGAGGGGTGAAGAGCGCTCCGTCAATCTCTGCGACGATGTTGTTCCACGCGCCTTCCGTAGCTTCTCCGCGCTCGTTGAGGAAAAGGATGTCGTACAGCCCGCGCGCGCGGGCTTCGGCGAGGCGGGAGTCATAGAATTCCCTGCGGGTGGTCTTGTGGCGCAAAAGAGGGTCGGCGCTGTCGGCGGCGTCCGCGCTGAACGAAACGTGGCGCGGAGACGCGGGAGGCTCAAGCTCGACAGGCTCCGCGGTTATGTCCAAGGCTCCGTCGCTGGAAAGCAATAAGCGGACTTTTAGGGGCGCGCCGGGGCTGGAATATCCAGCGGCGGCGGCCACGCCAGCGCGGGCCGCTCGCTCGTCCAGCGCGAATCCGAGAGCGGACGCGGACGCGCGCAACCGGCTCATGTGTGACTCCATCAGCGGGAAGTCATCCCCGCTCATGCAAAGCATGGTTTCTATAAGTTTGAATTGCGGCTCTTTCAGAACAATCCTCCCGCGCAGATTCGAGCATACGAGTATAAAAGGTATTATACTCGCGCTCAAAAAAATATTTATATTTGCGGGGAAACCATTTTTAAATCGGCTTTTTCGTTCCTGATTCCCCCTGAAACTCATATAGTGGTAAAACCTAAAAAAGCCCCGTTTCACTTAACAAATATCTTCTCGAGTCGCATTAATTTTGGAGCGCGGCGATTCATCGCCGCTTTAATCGCGATCAACGCTGACAAGAGCCGGGAATTAATTCCCGGCTCCGGGATGGCTCACATCGCTGGGAAAAGCGGCGATGAATCGCCGCACTCCAAAGTCCCGCTCGCCGCGATAAATATCTGAGTTTCAGGGGGACTCAG